>NZ_JBLWVT010000002.1:0-557533 GCF_048268305.1 Pseudodonghicola sp. | reverse complement strand
CGCAGCACGCCCATGATCTGGGCTTCGGTAAATCGTGTCTTCTTCATCGCAATCTCCCCGTTCATCCTGCCGAGAAAATTCTACTTCCGCATCCCCTTAACATCGGGGGGGATTACCCTAGTCAGCATGGCTCAACAAAACCGGCTTACGCGTGTTCTCATTCCATCGCCTCATTGCGCGACGGTCGCAACCGAGGGCTAATATTCGTCCGAGACGAAGACGGACAATACAACGGATGGTGTGATGAGTGCGACAAGTTTCTTATGAGTCATGGTGAGGAGTGGAATGACGAGACGGAAGGATTTGCCAAAATTAGTCTACTTTGTGAGTTCTGTTTTGAGCGATTAATTGAGATGAACGAAGTCTCGTAAGAACGGACATTGGTGCGAACGCGGCGAAAGTCGGCAACGTCCGCATCAGCAACACTCGCCGCCGGACTTCGCCGCACCAGGCGTCGGTCGTCCGCTTCGGGGAAGCCGTGCTACAGCGGCGGGACGCATCCGACCTGCGGCAAAAGGCCGAGAGCGCCCGCCGCACAGGGCCCGCGTGACCGCGACGCGGCCCAAGCCAGCCATTCACCCTGGCAGGGTCACGATAACAGGCGCGCCATGGGTCGCGATGACGGTATGTTCATATTGGACCGCGAACGCGCGGGGATCGCTGTAGAGGGTCCAGCCGTCGTCGCCCTCGGCCGCCATCAGGCCGCCTCGGGACAGGAAGGGCTCAACCGTCAGCACCATCCCGTTGTGCATCCGGCGTCTGTCACCGCGCGTGGGCCAGGTTGCGATCTCTTCGGGATACTCGTGCAGCGAACGACCGACACCATGGCTGGCAAGATTGCGGATCAGGCTATAGCCGCGCGCAGAGGCGAAACGCCCGATCGCCTGACCGATCCCGGCCAGCGGCTTGTCGTGGCCGACCTGAGCAATTCCGATCTGCATCGCCCGCTTGCCGTCCTTGCAGAGGCGTTCGAGAGAGGCGCGCACCGGAGGCACCCGAAAGCTCGCCCCCGTATCGGCAAAAAACCCGTCCTTCGCCGCGGAAACATCGATGTTCACCAGATCGCCCCGGGCGATGACCCTGTCACCGGGGATCCCATGCGCGATCTCCTCATTCACGCTGATGCAGGTGGTGCCGGGGAAGTCATAGGTGAGCTTTGGCGCCGATTGGGCGCCTTCGCGGTCGAGAACCTCGCGTCCGATCTCGTCAAGCTCGCGCGTCGTCATCCCAGGTTCGAGCGCATTTGACATAATCTTCAGCGTGTTCGCCACGATCCGGCCGATGACCTTCATGCCATCAAGTTCATCTTCCTTGGTGATCGTCATGACAAAGGCCCTTTCGCTGGGGGGATAAGCGACACCACACTAGCGGCCGCCCGCGAGGTTTGCATCACCTCAATGAGGGCGGGGATTTCGCTGCCGCATCGGCCGAGCGGCAGGGATGGGCCGCCCCTGTCGTTGCAGCGGGTTTGGAGGCCAGATCAGTCCTGCCGCGCAGCCGGGCGGGCGCTTCCAGCCCAACATGCCCCCTCAGGTTTGGCGCCGCACGAACCTCTGCTCCATCACCTCCATGCCCCATTGAGTGCCCGGACGCTCTTCCTCCAGAACAAATCCCTCGGTCTCGTAAAGGTGCCGCGCGGCGTTCAGGCCGCTGAATGTCCACAGATGCGTTTCCGCAAACCCCTGCGCATCGACGAAGTCGAGAGCGGCGCGCAGCAGCTTGCGACCGGCGCCGGAGCCTCTGAGCCCATCGTCCATGATGAACCAGCGCAGATGCGCGACGCCCTCGCCCAAATCCTCGCCGTCGATGGCGATCGAGCCGACAACTTTGTGCCCATGCATCGCCGCCCAAATTGCGTTTCCGGGGCTATCCCGCCGCGCGCAAAACTCGGCGAGTCCCCCCGCAACCACGGCTTCGAATTGCCGCCCGAACCCCGATGCACGTGCGTAATAATGCGCATGCATTTCGATGATCCGGGCGATCAGGCCGGTTTGATACCCCCTGAGAACCTCGACGGTCGGCGCCGATGTCGCGGCGTCTTTCTGCCCGACCAGTGCCCCTGCATAAAGGGTTAGCCCCTCCAATACCGTCCTCTGCTCTGCCGGCTCGAGCTGGCCAAGCGCTTCTGACACCTGGGTCCGAGCAAAGGCGTGTATCGCCGCGACGCGCGCTTGGCCGCTCTCCGTCAGGGACAGAACCTTCACGCGTCCATCATCGGCGGTTTGCCCGATTACATCCCCCGCTTCGATCAGCTTGCGAAGCATCCGACTGACGCTCGACTTGTCGAGATTGAGACGCATCGCAAGGTCACGAGCCGTGAGCCCGCCAAGCTCGATCTCTATCAGCGCATGGACGGCCGAGGGGGACAGATTGGTGCCGGCGAAAGCACCCCCCATGAAACCGAGCTGGCGAACCAGTTGGCGGGAGGCCGTGCGAAGAGAGTCAATCGGAATTGGAGCAGCTTGTTCAAGCATAAGACCGGCACCATACTGGTTGCATGATACAACCATATTGAGATCAGGTGGCCTGTCAACCGGGTCAGCGGCTGCCGCGCAGAGGGCGGCAAGGACAAGATCGGCGCCATTCGATGGCAAAAATCGCTGCGCGATATACAGATGACCGGTTCGGCAACGGTGCGATGCGGCCGACCGCTGGCGACGCGAATGGCAGCTTTGGATCGCAATCAGTCGATCCCGCTGTCTTTGCCGATCCTCGCGCCCCTATTCGGGCAGACCCTGCCCATCCCGCCTTTCGCCTTGGCCTTGAGGCAGCAGTTGCTAGAGTGCGGTACTTTAAGGAGGCATGGCTCGATGGCCGCAGTAACGCTCTTTGGTGCTCTCGATGCGCTTGGCACATTCGTGTTCGGCCTGAGCGGCGCCGTGGTTGCAATCCGCAAGCGGCTGGATCTTTTCGGCATTCTCGTGCTGGCCATGGCCACCGGCGTGGCGGGCGGGATGATCCGCGACCTCTTGCTTGGCGACACGCCTCCGGCGGTCTTCCGGACCGCGCTGCCACTCGGCATAGCCTGCGCCGCCGGCCTTTTCACCTTCTTCTTCGGCGCCGTGCTGGACCGGATGCAACGCCCGGTGATGTTCCTCGATGCCTTGGGGCTTGGCGTTTTCGCGATCGCGGGCTGCGAAAAGGCGCTGTCGCAGGGGCTAACCCCGCCCGGCGCCATCCTGCTCGGCGTCATCACCGCGATCGGGGGCGGGATGCTGCGCGACATGATGGTGTCAGAGGTTCCGCGCGTCCTGCGGGAGGAAGTCTATGCGCTTGCAGCCCTGGCAGGGGCCGCCGCCTATGTCGGCTGCCTTGCCCTTGGATTGTCCGACACGCTCGCGGCCGTGATCGGCGTGACACTCGCGGTGATCCTGCGCCTTGCCAGTGTGCGGTTTGGCTGGCACCTGCCGCGCGCGCCCTGGTTCTGAGAGGCACACCAGCCAGATCGCCGCCCTATTCCAGCAAATCCTCGTACCGCTTGTCGGTCAGCGTCTTCAGGAAGGCCACCAGCGCGTCGATCCGCTTGTCGTCGAGCGCGGGACCGGTCGTCAGCTCGGTCATCGACAGGGTGCCATCCACCTCGGGCGCAGCGAAGGGCTGACCAGTTTCCGGGTTGATCTGCCGGGCAGCGGCTTTCGAGTTGTACTTGTTATAGAACAGCACCACCGTGCGCAGATCCTTGAACACGCCATTGTGCATATAGGGCCCGGTCACCGCCACGTTGCGCAGCGTCGGCACCTTGAACTTGCCGGCCTCGGCCGGGTCGGTCACCTCGGGATTGTCCAGCAGCCCCTGATCGGGCCCGCCCTTGACCGCCGGGTTCGCCGGCACGCCGATATTGTGGTATTGGTAGTTCGAGAAGGTCTCTTCCGGATCCACGGCGCTGCGCTTGAGCTGATGGCAAAGGTTGCAATTGGTGAACTGCTGGGAAAAGAACAGCAGCCGGCCCAGATCCTCTTCCGGCGTCATCTGGTATTCGCCGCGCAGGTAGCGATCGTATTTGCTGTCGAAAGGCGCGAACTCCGGCGTGCGCTCATAGGCAGCGATGGCCTGGGTCATGCCCCTATAGGCGGCCTCCGGATCGTCGAACACACCCTCCCCCACCAGCGCCTTCAGCGCGGCGACGTAATCAGGGTTCTCGCGCAGCCGGTCGACGACCGAGGCGTGATCGGGCATCCCCATCTCGACCGGGTTGACCGGCGGGCCACCGGCCTGATCCTCCAGCGTCGAGGCGCGGCCGTCAAGGAACTGGCCCCCCTCCCATTTGCCATCCTTGGTCAGGTGAAACGGCGGCGTCAGCGCCGCATAGCCGGCGGTCGGCACGTTGCGGGTGCCCAGGGAGTGGCCGTCATCGCCAAGCGCCACGGCACGGCCGACCGGATCGACCTCGCGCGGGTCGACGAAACCCGCATCGGGGGAATGGCAGGTGGAACAGGACATGGTGCGATTCTTCGACAGGTTGGCATCGAAGAACAGCGCCTCCCCCAGCGTTTCCAGCGAGCCATAGAGCGGCGCGCCCGCCTGCGCCACAGGCGCCAAAGCCAAAACCGTCAGCAGCGCCGCGCAGCTCGCACGCCGGGCCTGTTTCGCAATCGTCATGTTCCGAGTCCCCTTTTGGGTGCCTTTTAACAGACTGATATAGTCAGGAATTGATCTGGCGCAAATCCGCAAAACGCCATGGAACACGAGGTCGTGAAAACGGCTCAGACCAGGGTGCGGGCCAGGCAGACCGCCGCGATCCCCACCAACATGGTCAAGGGCAGCGACCGGGTGAGCATCGCCACCAGGGCACAGAGCGCCGCCGCCGTCCATTCCGCCGGCCCCGCCTGCACCAGCAACACCGCCAGCAGCGCCGCGATCAGGCAGCCCGGCAGGGCGTTCAGCCCGCGCGCCCAGGGGCCGGAGGCGGGCAAGGCGCTGCCCAGCAGATAACCGCCCAGCCGGATGGCGAAGGTTCCGACCGCGAGCCCGAGCGTTACCGACAGCGGATCAGCCATGCGCCCCACCCCGAACCGCCGCCAGCGCGGCGCCCGCCAGCCCGCCGGCGATCAGCGCCCAGGAGGGATCAACGGGCAGCACCAGCGCCACGCTCAGCGCCGTCAGGATCGACAGGGCCCAGGGCGCCAGATCGGCCCGCCCGCGCCAGAGGTTGCGCAGCAGCAGGATGAAGGCGGCGGTAAAGGCGAAATCCAGCCCGATGGCGGCGAGATCGGGCAGCAGCCCGGCAAAGCCCGCGCCAAGCGTGGTGGAGATCGCCCAGACCGCGATCAGGCTGGTGCCACCGCCAACCAGATACCAATAGCCCGCCTGCCCGCCCCGGCCCCTTGTCGCATGCATCAGCGCCCAATTCTCGTCCGAGGTCAGATGCACCCCCAGCGCGATCTGCCAAAACGGCCGGCCGGCAAGCTCCTCTCGCAGCGAGGCGGTCATCAGCAGGATCCGCAGGTTCAGCGCCAGCCCGGCCAGGATCGCCACCGTCATCCCGGCGCCGGAGGCCAGACGGTCCGCCGCCACGATCTGCGACGAGCCGGCGAAGACCGTCACCCCCATCAACGCGGTGAGCGGAGCGCCGATGCCGACCTGCGCCGCCAGCAGACCGAAGGCCAGACCATAGAGCGCCACCCCCAGCGACAGCGGTGTGATATCGCGCAGCCCGGTGCGGAATTCGGCCCGGGCGGGAACTGGAACGGAGGGCATGGGGCATTTCCCTGGAATCATCGAACAACGTTCGATACAATGAACGGATCAAGATCGTTCGTCAAGACGAACGACAAACCGACAAAGAGAACGACATGACCCCCAGTTCCATCATCGCCGAAGCGATCCGCCGTGAAAGGGATCTCGCACAGCTCAGCCTCTCGGCGCTGGCCGCCAAGGCGGGGCTGGCGAAATCCACCCTGTCGCAGCTCGAGGCCGGGCGCGGCAACCCGAACATCGAAACCCTCTGGGCGATCGCCACCGCGCTGGAGATTCCCTTCAGCGCGCTGTTCGAAAGCGCCCTGGCCCACAGCCATCTGATCCGCGCCGGCGAAGGCGTCGAGATCGCCGCAGGAGAGGCCAATTTCACCACGGTGCTGCTGGACAAATCGCCACCCGATCGCCGCCGCGATCTCTATCGCGTCACGCTGGCGCCGGGGGCGCCGCGCCACTCTGCCCCGCATCCGCGCGGCACGGTGGAACACGCCTTCCTGTGCTCAGGCCGCGTCCGGCTCGGCCCCGAGGGCCAGACCGAGGACATCGGCCCGGGCGATTACTTCCGCTATTGCGCCGATGTCGCGCATAGCTATGAGGCGCTGGAGGGCGCCGCGCTGTTGTTGCTGGTGATGGAAAGCCTGCGCTGAACGCCCGCCCGACGCCTCAGCTGCCCCAGATCTTCTTCACGTAGTTCCGGGTTTCCTCATAAGGCGGCACGCCGCCGTGCTTCTTCACCGCATCCGGCCCGGCGTTATAGGCGGCGAGCGCCAGGCGCCAGGATTTGAACTGCTGGTACTGCCGCGCCAGATAGCGGGCGCCGCCGTCGAGGTTTTCATAGGGATCGGTGGCATCGACCCGCAGCCCCCGCGCGGTTTCGGGCATCAACTGCGCCAGCCCCTGCGCGCCCTTGTGCGACACCGCATTGGGATTCCAGCCGGATTCCTGCTGCACCAACCGCAGGAACAGCTCCTCCGGCACCGCGTGCCGCCGCGCCGCCTCGCGCGCCATGGTCAGATATTCGCCGCGATACTTGCCGCTATAGGGCAACGGCCCGGCGATGCCGTCATTCGAGGATTTGGGCTGCAGCCGGGCCGAGTTGCTGTATTGCTGCGCCGCCCGGCTATCGAGCACCCTGAGCTGGGATTGAAAGAGGTTCTTCTGACTGCGGGTTGCAAACATATCGGCCCGCGCCCCAGTCGCGAACCCGCCCGAAACCCCAAGCGAAATCATTACACCAATGGTGAACCCGCGCATGCCGGCCCTGTCCTGCCTCGTTTCACGTCAGCGGGACTATACAGAAATCCACCCCAAAGGGAAGCTTGCCCGGCCGCAGCCCCCCGCGGCTCTGGCGACGAACCGCCAAAGCCTTGCCTCGCAGCCTGCGACAACCCGGTTTTAACCCCCCCTGAGGTTCTGTAGGGTGACCCGCATCGCGCCCGGACCCGGACCGGAGATTCGGGCGCCTACGACATGTCAAGAAACGAGGGAGTCCCATGGCCGGCTCAGTGAACAAAGTCATTCTTATCGGCAATCTGGGCCGCGATCCCGAGGTGCGCAGTTTCCCCAACGGCGGCAAGGTCTGCAACCTGCGGATCGCCACCTCCGACACCTGGAAAGACCGCAACACCGGCGAGCGGCGGGAAAAGACCGAATGGCATTCGGTCGCCATCTTCAACGAAAACCTCGCCCGTCTGGCCGAACAATACCTGCGCAAGGGCTCGAAGGTCTATGTCGAGGGCAAGCTGGAAACCCGCAAGTGGCAGGATCAGAACGGCCAGGACCGCTATACCACCGAGGTGGTGCTGCGCCCCTTCTCGGGCGAGTTGACCTTCCTTGACGGCCGCGAGGGCGGAACCGGCGGCGGCGCCGGCAGCTATGGCGGCGGCGGCCAGGGCGGTGGCTATGGTGGTGGTGCCGGCGGCTACGGTGGCGGCTATGACAGCGGCCCCGCCGGCGATCCCTATGGCGGCGCCCCGGCGGGCGGCGGGCGCGGCGGCCCCTCGGGCGGCATCGACGACGACGAAATCCCGTTCTGATCGGGACGGCGAACTATCGAACGGGGCACCTGCGAGGGCGCCCCGTTTTCTTTCAAGGGCGAGGCATCAGGCATGAGCTGGTCATTCTCCATCGGCAGGCTGTTCGGATCGGACCTGCGGATCCATGTCACTTTTTTCCTGCTGCTGGCCTGGATCGGCTATGCCGCCTATGTGCAGGGCGGCTGGGCGGCGGCAACGGACAACGTGCTGTTCGTCGTGGCGCTGTTCGCCTGCGTCGTTGCGCATGAATTCGGACACGCGCTGGTTGCCCGGCGGTTCGGCATCCACACGCCCTCGATCACGCTGCTGCCGATCGGCGGCCTGGCGCAGCTTGAGAAGATGCCCGAAAAGCCCGCGCAGGAGATCGCCGTGGCACTGGCGGGACCGGCGGTCAATATCGTGATCTGGGGCGTTCTGGTGGCGCTGGGAGCCAGCAACACGCTCGACCTCACCGCGGATCTCGAAGGCACCCAGGCGTCGTTCCTCGGCCGACTGGCCGCGCTCAACCTGTTTCTGGCGCTGTTCAACCTGATCCCCGCCTTTCCGATGGACGGTGGCCGGGTGTTCCGGGCGCTGTTGTCGCTGGGCATGGACCGGGTCAAGGCGACCCAGGCGGCCGCCATGGCCGGGCAGATCGTGGCCTTTCTGTTCGGCTTCTGGGGACTGAGCGGCGGCAACCCGATCCTGGTGCTGATCGCGGTCTTCATCTTCATGGCGGCAAGCGCTGAAAGCCAGGACGTGGAAATGCGCAGCATCGCCCGCAAGCTCAGGGCGCGGGACGCGATGATCACCAGCTATGAGAGCCTGACGCCCGAGGATACGCTGGACGCCGCCGCCGGCGCGCTGATCCGCACGACGCAGCACGAATTCCCGGTGATCGACCCACAGGGGGCGTTTCACGGCTTTCTCACCCGCGATGCGCTGTTCGCGGCGCTGGCGCATGAGCATCCGCGGACCCAGCCGGTGGCCCAGATCCTGACCAAGGACATCCCCAGCCTGCCGCTCGGCGCCGGGCTCGACAAGGTGTTCGACGCCCTGCATCAGGGGGCGCCCGCGGTGGTGGTGGTCGATGCCAAGGGGCATATGCTGGGCTATATCACCAACGAGAACGTGGGCGAGCTGATGGTGCTGCGGGGGCGCTGACGCCCCGCCATCCCCCAGACCTCAGGCCGCGCCCACACGCAGATGCGGGCCCCGGCCCTTCGGCCTCTGGCCCGGCGTCTCAGCGCCCGGCCAAGGCGTCCTGAAGCAATTTCACCACCGCCTCGCGCGGCACCTCGGAGGTCACGAAGGCCGCGCCGATCCCGCGCGCCAGGATGAAGCGCAACTGGCCGTCGAGCACCTTCTTGTCCTGCGCCATCAGGGTCATCAGCCCTTCGGCATCCGGCAAGGGCCCGGGGATATCGTCCAGATCGGTCTTCATCCCCATCGCCTTGAGATGGGCGCGCACCCGGCTTGGATCTTCCTGTGAACAAAGCCCCAGCCGCGACGACAGCTCAAACGCCAGGGCGCAGCCGATCGCCACGCCTTCGCCATGCAGAAGACGGTCGGAATAGCCGGTGGCGGCCTCAAGCGCATGGCAGAAGGTATGTCCGAGGTTCAACAGCGCGCGGTCGCCCTGCTCGGTCTCGTCGCGGGCAACGATATCGGCCTTCATCTGCACCGAACGGGTCACCGCCCGCACCCGCGCCGCCATGTCGCCCGCCGCCAGCGCCGGGCCTTCGGCCTCGAGCCAGTCGAAGAAGGCGGCATCGCCCAGAAGCCCGTATTTCACCACCTCGCCATAGCCGGCGAGGAAATCGCGCGGCGTCAACGTGCCGAGGATGGCAGTATCGGCCAGCACCAGCGAGGGTTGATGGAAGGCGCCCACCAGGTTCTTGCCCTGCGCGGTGTTTATGCCGGTCTTGCCACCGACCGAACTGTCG
Source organism: Pseudodonghicola sp. (assembly GCF_048268305.1). Lineage (NCBI taxonomy): Bacteria > Pseudomonadati > Pseudomonadota > Alphaproteobacteria > Rhodobacterales > Paracoccaceae > Pseudodonghicola > Pseudodonghicola sp. The sequence goes on along the minus strand of NZ_JBLWVT010000002.1, from coordinate 547,878 downwards.
ACCTGAGCCAGGAGCGAGGTCGGGATCTGCACGAAGCGCACGCCGCGCCGCAGCACCGAGGCCGCGAATCCCGCCAGATCGCCGACCACCCCGCCGCCGAAGGCCACCACCACGTCGCGGCGTTCGACCTTCTGTTCCAGCAGCCATTCCACCGCCCGGGTGAACTGCGGCCAGCCCTTGGTGGACTCCCCCGGCGGCAGCGCCAGCGCCTCCATCTCGATCCCGGCGGCGGCCAAACCGTCGCGCAGCTCGGCAAGATGCAGCGCCGCCACCGTCTCGTCGGTCAGCACGCAGACCCGTTTGCGCTTGATCAGCGGCGCGATGCGCGCGCCCGCCTCGGCGATCAACCCCGGGCCGATCTCCACATCATAGGACCGCTCGCCCAGCTCGACGTGAACGGTATTCTTCATTCTTCAGGCTCCCGCCACCGGTTCCAATACATCGGGACGGGTCGCGAGCGCCTCGATCACCCGGTCAACCACCCCCTCGATCGCGGTCTGCGCATCCGAGCGCACCACCAGATCGGCCTTGGCGTAAAGCGGCACACGCGCCTCGTACAGGCCTTTCAGCGTCGCGCGGGGATCAGCGGTGCGCAGCAAGGGCCGGTGGTCGCGGTTGCGGACCCGATTCCACAGCACGTCGAGATCGGCGTTCAACCAGATCGAGACCCCCTTGTCGGAAATCATTTGCCGATTGGTCTCGGACAGGAAGGCACCGCCACCGGTGGACAGGACGCCGCGCGCCTCTTCCAACAGCCGCTGGATCACCTGACTTTCCTTCTGACGAAAAAACGCCTCTCCATCGCGGGCGAAAATCTCGGGGATAGTCATATTGGCGGCCTCCTCGATCTCGTGATCGCTATCGAGAAACGGCACCCCCAGACGCGCCGCGAGCGCCCGGCCCACAGCGGTCTTGCCGGCGCCCATCATGCCGACCATGACGATGGTTTTCTTCACCCGGCCGCCTGTCGCAACCGCGGTTTCATCCGCTCTGGTGGCGGTGCTATGCTCAATTTCGCTCATTCTTCAGTGAATGACGTGATCTTACGCAAAAGGCCATATATAAGTTGGGAAAAAGCACAGAGGCGAGACCGCGGGGCATCTCATGGGGCGACTGTTCAAGTACCTGTTTTATCTAATTATTTTGGCCGTGATCGGCCTGGTTGGCTATGCTTATCTCGGGCCCTGGTTCGGCGAGGATTTCTCGCCCCCCCTGGCCGAGATCCGGCAACCGGTCACCTTGCATGCAGATTAAACCAGCGCTGTTCGCGGTCTTCTGGCCTGCGGCGGCCCTGGCCCAAGAGCCCCTGTCGGTCATCGACTGGCTGGGCTCCGCCTATAAGGCACCAGCCTCGGGCTATAAGGCACCGGTCTCGGGCGGCTCGGTGCTGCTTGAACCGCCGGTGGCCAAGGCGGCCCTGCGTCCTTCGATCGAAGTCAGCCCGCTGGAAGACGCGCCCGTCGCCACCGGCCTGGTGGCGACCACCGTCACCGGCTTGCCGGTCGATCTGTGGCGCGGCAGCGACCCGCGTCAATTGATCCGCCTGATCACCGATGCGCCGGTCCAGGACAGCCCGGCGATGCAAGCCCTGCTCTATACCCTGCTGCTGGCCGAGAAACTGCCCCCCACCGGCGCCAACGCCGATGAGGCCAACCGACTGATGCTGGCGCAGATCGACCGGCTGATCGTGCTCGGCGCGGTCGATCCGGCACTGGCGCTGGTCGAACAGGCAGGCCCCACCCGCGATGCGGAATTCTTCCGCCGCTGGTTCGACGCCGCCCTGCTGTCCGGTGAAGAGGATCGCCCCTGCGCCGCGCTCCTGGCGGCGCCCTATCTCTCGCCGGATTACGCGGCACTGATCTTTTGCACCGCGCGCAGCGGCGACTGGGAGACCGCGGCGCTGACGCTGGAAACCGTGCGCACACTCGATCTGCTGCCAGCGCCGAAGATCGAGCTGATCGATCGTTTCCTGAACGCCGATCTCTTCGACGGCGCGCCGCCCCTGCCCGCCCCGGAAACCCCCGACCCGCTGACCTTCCGCCTGTACGAGGCGATCGGCGAACGGCTGCCCAGCAGCACCCTGCCCCGTGCCTTCGCCAATGCCGATCTGGGCGATCTGGCCGGCTGGAAGGCGCAGATCGAGGCGGCCGAGCGGCTCACCCGCACCGGCGCGCTCAATCCCAACAAGCTTCTGGGCCTTTATACCGACCGCCGGCCGGCGGCCTCCGGCGGGGTCTGGGACCGGGTGATGGCGGTGCAGCGGTTCGATATCGCCCTGTCCACCGGCAGCGCCGAGGCAGTGACCAAGACCCTGCCCAAGGTCTGGGAACAGATGCGCATGGCCGGGCTTGAGGTGCCTTTCGCGCATCTCTTCGCCGATCGCCTGGCGCCGCTCAAGCTTGCTGGCCAGGCGGAGACCATCGCCTGGAAGATCGAGCTGCTTGGCCCCGATTACGAGGCGTTTTCGCACCATCCCCCCGACAACAGCCGCGACAACACCTTTCTCGCCGCCCTGGCGCAGGGCGATCCCGGCCGCGCCGATGCGCCCGACGATCTGTCCCGCGCGGTCGCCCGCGGGTTTTCCCCCGAAGCCAAGCCGCCGCAGGATCTGGCCGAGGCAATCGACAGCGGCCGGCTGGGCGAAGTCATCCTGCGCTGCATCCTGTCGTTCGACCGCGGTGCCCACGGCAATCCGACCGAGCTGACCGACTCTCTGGCGACGCTGCGCGCGGTGGGGCTGGAGGACACTGCCCGGCGCGCGGCGCTGCAGCTCCTGCTGATCGGGGCGGTCTGAGATGGTGGCACCGGCCGACCAGATGGGCTGGATCGCCACCTTTCTCGACGCGCAGGCGGCGGAACTGGGGGCGGCGACCAACACCCAGCTCGCCTATGGCCGCGATCTGAAGGATTTCGCCCATTGGCTGGGTCGGCGCGGCAGCGATTTCGCCGCGGCCGACCGCGACATGATCGAAAGCTATCTGGTCGATTGCGACGCCCAGGGCCTGTCACGCGCCACCCGCGCCCGACGGCTGTCGGCGATCAAGCAGCTTTACCGCTTCGCCTTCGAGGAGGGCTGGCGCGAAGACAGCCCGGCGATCCAGATCCGAGGCCCCGGCCGCGACAAGCGGCTGCCCAAGACCCTGAGCGTGCCCGATGTCGACCGGCTGCTCGCCGCCGCGCGCGAGGTGGGCCGCACCCCCGCCGACCGGTTGCGCAACACCTGCCTGATGGAGCTGCTCTATGCCACCGGCATGCGGGTGAGCGAGCTGGTCTCGCTGCCCGCCTCGGCGGCGCGGGGCGATCCGCGCATGCTGCTGGTCAAGGGCAAGGGCGGCAAGGAACGGCTGGTGCCGCTGTCGCCGCCGGCCCGCGTCGCGCTGGCGGAGTGGCTGGCCCTGCGCGACGAGATCGAAGAGGAACACCGCCTGAAGGGCGCCCAGCCGTCGCGTTTCCTGTTCCCCTCGCGCGGCGCCTCGGGCTATCTGACCCGCAACCGGTTCTATCTGCTGATCAAGGAGCTTGCGGTTGCCGGCGGGGTCAACCCCGACACCGTCACCCCGCACACCCTGCGCCACGCCTTTGCCACCCACCTTTTGGCCAATGGCGCCGATCTGCGCTCGATCCAGACGCTTCTGGGCCATGCCGATGTCTCGACCACGGAGATCTATACCCATGTGCTCGACGAACGGCTGGCCGAACTGGTGCTGGAGCACCACCCACTGGCGACATCCGCGAAACGCTGACGACCGCCACGACGGCAGGCGCGCGACCATCTTGTCAAGGCCACCGAGGACACACATTCTGCGACCATGCAAATTGACATGAGCCTCTCCCCCCGTGACCTCTCCCACGACATCCGCCTCTCGGCGGCACCGGTCTTCCTGCTGAGCACCATCGCGGCGTGGCTGAACACCCTGTCCCCGCGGCTCGTGCTGCTGTGCCGGGGGCTGACTGCCGCCTCTTCGCCGAGATCTTTATCTGCGTCCGGATCGGGCTGGTGTCGTTGCTCGAATTCGTCCAGAGGGTGCATGCGCAGCCCAGGACCGCGACCTTCTGGACCTGAGACCTCGGCCCCTCGGGCATAGGGCCGGGCCACGGTGCTCTTGAACGTGGCCCGGCCTGGCCCCATAACCAAATGAGATCAAAATTATGCGGCAGATATTCCCCTGATGGAGAGTTCCCCTACCCTTCTCGATAGCGCCTTCTGGCTCACCGCCGGGGCGATCGTGTTGCTGCTGGTGCTGTCGGGCTTCTTTTCCGGTTCCGAAACCGCATTGACCGCCGCCAGCCGCGCCAAGCTGCGGAACCAGGCCGACAAAGGATCACGCGGGGCGCAGCAGGCGCTCGACGTGACCGAGGATAACGAAAGGCTGATCGGCTCGGTCCTGCTGGGCAACAACCTGGTCAACATCCTGGCCGCCTCACTCGCCACCTCGCTCTTCACCAAGGTCTTCGGCCAGAACGGTGTGGCGCTGGCAACGCTGGTGATGACCTTCCTGGTGCTGATCTTCGCCGAAGTTCTGCCCAAGACCTATGCGATCACCAATGCCGAAAAGGCCGCCGCCGCGGTCGCTCCGGCGGTCCGGATCATCGTGCTGGTCTTCTCGCCCGTGGTCTCCGCCGTGCGGATCACCGTGCGCGGGGTGCTGCGCCTGTTCGGCGTGCGCATCGACCCGGACAGCCAGATGCTCGCCGTGCGCGAAGAGATCGCCGGCGCGCTGCAGCTGGGCCATTCCGAAGGCGTGGTCGAAAAGGAGGATCGCGACCGCATCCTCGGCGCGCTCGATCTCGGCGATCGCACCGTCGAGGAGATCATGCTGCACCGCTCCGGCATCGAGATGCTCGATGCCGCCGCCGACCCGCAATATATCTTCGCCCAATGCGTCAACAGCCCGCACACCCGCCTGCCGGTGTTCCGGGACGAGCAGGAGAACATCATCGGCGTGATCCATGCCAAGGATCTGCTGCGTGCGATCTATGCCCGGCTCGACCAGTCGCATGACATGGTCGAGGCCTTCCGCGGCTTTCAGGTCACCGATGTGATCAAGCCGCCCTATTTCGTGCCCGAGACCACCACGCTGGACGACCAGATGCGGCAGTTCCTGCGCCGGCGCACCCATTTCGCCCTGGTGGTCGACGAATACGGCTCGCTTCAGGGGTTGATCACGCTGGAGGACATCCTCGAAGAGATCGTCGGCGAGATCACCGATGAATTCGACGTCGATGGCGACCATCCGGTGCGCAAGACCGAGGATGGCCATTACCTGGTCGACGGTGCGATGACGATCCGCGACCTGAACCGGGCCACTGACTGGCAGCTTCCCGATGAAGAGGCCAATACCGTCGCCGGGCTGGTGATCCACGAGGCGCAGATGATCCCCACCGTGGGGCAGGTATTCTCGTTCCACAACTTCCGCTTCGAGGTGACGGGACGCGAGGGCAACCGGGTGACAAAGCTCAAGATCCGCCCGCTATGAGGCGCAGCTGGGCCGCGCTCACTGGCTGGTTCGACGCCGTTGTGCTCGATCTCGGCCGGCAGATGCGCTGGTCCTTCCTGCCGCCGCTGATGGTCTATTTCGCCTATGGCGCTTCGGGCATCACCTCGGTGGTGGGGACATTCTTCATCAAGGATTACCTCGATGTCTCGGCCGTCTTCCTGGCCGGGCTTGGCTTCTGGGTCGGGCTGCCCTGGGCGCTGAAGATGCCGATGGGCCATCTGGTCGATCTGATGTGGCGCTGGAAATGGCTGCTGGTCTTCATCGGCGCCGGGCTGATCGCGGCGAGCTTCGTGATCATGTTCGGCCTTGCCACCCGGGTGGGCTGGATGCTTGGCGTGATGCCGGTGACTGCCTGGTTCGTGCTGGCCTCGCTGCTTTCGCCGACCGGCTATGTGCTGCAGGACGCGGTGGCCGATGCGCTCTCGGTCGAGGCGGTGCCGAAAGTCGACGAGAGCGGGAAACCGCTCGAAGAAACCACGATCCGGGCGCTCCATACCACCATGCAGACACTCGGCCGGGTGGCGCTGATCGGCGCGCTTTCGGCGGTGGCGGCGCTGAACATCAGCCTTTTCGCCGGCATCGAAACCCTGCCCGAGACCGCCAAGGGCGCGGTCTTTGGCCGGATCTATCTGATGGGGCTGGCGATCCCGGTGATCTCGGTCTCGGGGGTGCTGCTGGCGAAATGGCAACAGCACCGCCAGATCGCGGCAATGATCGCCCAGGGCCTTTCCCGGACGCAGGCCGAGGCGCATTTCGCCCCCGAGGGCGGCGCGGTGAAACCCAATTGGTCCTATTTCATCGGTGGCGGCATCTTCGTGGCGATCTCGGTCACGCTGGGGCTGTCGGAGCTTCCCTATGCGCAGGAGATGATCTTCGCCGGCTCGCTGGCGATCGTGCTCTACCTGATGCGCCAGCTCCTGGCAGTGCTGGAGCCCGCCAAGGCCCGCGCGTTGATCGGCACCGCGATCGTCATCTTCATCTTCCGCGCCACGCCCCTGCCCGGCGCCGGGGCCACCTGGTTCACCATCGACGAACTGGGCTTCGATCCGCAGTTCATCGCGGTGCTGGAGCTGATCACCTCGGTGCTGACGCTGGTCGGGATGTTCGTGCTGCGTCCGCTGATGGCCAATCACAGCATCGTCTATATCGTCGTGCTGCTGAGCCTCGCCGCCGGCCTGCTGTCGCTGCCCAACATCGGCCTGTTCTATGGCATCCAGAACTGGACCGCGCCGCTGACCGGCGGCATCGTCGACGCCCGGTTCATCGCCATTCTCGACACCGCCATGGAAAGCCCGCTGGGTCAGGTGGCAATGATCCCGATGCTGGCCTGGATCGCCCGCAACGCCCCCGACAGCCTCAAGGCCACTTTCTTCGCGGTGATGGCCTCCTTCACCAATCTGGCGCTGTCGGCCAGCAGTCTCGGCACCAAATACCTCAACCAGATTTTCACGGTCACGCGCGAGGTGAAGGCGCCCGACGGCAGCGTGCAGATACCGGCCGACTACAGCCAGCTCGGCCTGCTCTTGATCACCGTCGCGGTGATCGGGCTGGTGGTGCCTCTGATCGCCGCGGCGCTGGTGCAGCGCTCGCGGCTGCACACCACCGATTAGACCTCGGTCGCGGCCTCCTGCCCCCAGCAGCGCTGCCCCATCCGCTCGACATGCTCGCTCAGGGCATCGCGGTCCACCTCATGGGTCAAGGCTTCCATCGCCCGCGTCAACGCCTGCTGCCGGGTGCGGCGGGCGGCCTCGGCCAGATCGGGATCGGGGTGATGCTCCAGCCCGGACAGCCGCGATTGCAACACCATCTGCACCTCGAGCGTGCCGGCCCCGTCGCGGGCGATCAGCCCGAAGGGATCGGACACCAGCGGCGCCGGGTGCAGTGACGGCAGATAGAGGCTCGGGTAGCGTGGCGGCACTGCCGGCCGCTCCTGCGGGGCGAGCCAGCTTTCCAGCACCCGGGTGATCCGGTCGATCATGTCGATCGCGGTGCCGCCATCGTTGACCCCGGGTGACAGCGCCTTCGATCCGATCTCGGCCAGGACATGCAGCCCGAAGCCCGGATCCTGCTCGATATCCCGCATCGAGCCGATCTGGACGTTGCCTGTCACCGCGCTTTCCAGGCTGGGGTCGGTGACCTGGGCAAAGACCTCGCCCCGGCTGACATAGTCGCCGACGCCCTTCAACAGATAGACGGTACCGCCGCAGCCCCTGGCGTGTGCCTCGATCGCGGCGGGAAAGATCCGCTCGACATAGCCCGACCGCGGCGCATGCAGATCACGCACCCCATCGGGCAGCACCAGATCGGGCGTCAGCGCCCGGGCGCCGAGACAGGGCGCCGACATCCGCCCCTGAAACGCCTGCAGCGTCAGATCGGTGATCCGCCCGGCAATGTCCGACAGGCTGCCCATGGTCTGCAACCGCACCATCCAGCGCAGGATCATCACCACCACCAGCACGATCACCGCCAGGGTCATGATGAAAAGCACGACCAGATCGTGTTCGCCAAAGAACTGGGTCGAGCGCAGCACGATGGAGCAGAGCGCATAGACGAAGGCGCCCACGAAGGTGGCCAGAACCATCTGGGTGGCATTGTCGCGCAGCTGGATGCGATGCGCCCGCGGCGTCCATTGCGAAGAGATCGAGCGATAGACCGTCACCATCACCGACAGCGAGAAGGTGGTGACGGCAAGCATCGAGCTGGACAGAATGTCCAGCAGTTGATCTGCCGATTGTGCCCCCACCAGCCGATCCAGCCCCTGCGGCAGGATCGGACCCAACAGCTTGGCGGTCAGCACCGCGATGATGCTGAGAACCGAAATCCCCACCACCCGGAACCAGAGCGTCCGCCGGATCAAATTCCAGCGCAGCAAAAGCGATGTCAGCATACCTGCCCTCCTGCGTCACAGGATGGCCGGGCCAGGCGAGGAGGACAAGCCCGCGACGAAAAAGCCGGCGCAAGATCTGCGCCGGCTTCGGATCTGCAACTGGCCCGTGGCTCAGCCGCGCATCGGCTTCAGCGCCTCGGCCCATTTGGCCAATTCGGTCAGCGCCATGCTCATGCCGTCAGTCATCTGCTCGTTGGGCTCCAGCACGCCGTCCTTGATGAACTGCGGGAAGAAGGGCAGCGGCACCACCTGCGGCAGCGGCATCATCAGCAGGTTCGCCAGCAGCATGCGCAGCTCCTGCGCAGCGCGCAGCCCGCCGGAGACGAAGCCATAGCTGACCGTCGCCGCCGGCTTGTAGCGCCATTCCTGCGACAGGCATTGCAGCGCGTTGACCAGGGCCGCGGGGGGGAAATAGTCATATTCCGGCGTCACGAAGAGGAAGGCGTCGGCGTCATCGACGATCGCGCTCCAGGCCTTGGTGTGCTCATGCTCGTACTGCTTCATCGCCGGGTGGTTCGGCTCGTCCAGCAGCGGCAGGTCGACGGTGGCCAGATCGACCAGCTCGACCTCGAAGCCGCCATGCGCCTTGGCGGCCTTTGCGGCCCAGGCGCCCACAACCGGGGCGGCGCGACCGGGACGAGTGGACCCGATGATGACTTTCAGCTTCAAAGACATTATATTGCGTCCCTTTCTTAATGTTTCAGATCATGCCGAAACTGCCCCTCATGCGCGCAGAAAAACTCGTGCAGAGAGACTTGGTGTAGGAGTGAATCTTTGGTATCAGAAGGATACCAACAATAACGATAAGCTTTTGCTGCATCGCCGCAAGACGGAACCTTTGGGAAACCCTGGTATACCCGATGAAACCACAATCGCTTCCTGCCCATGACCATCCCCGCTGTACCGCCATGCGCACGCTCTTGCACAAGATCTCCAGCAAATGGTCGACGCTGATCGTCACCCATCTGGAGACCGGCCCGAAACGGTTTTCCGAACTGAAACGCGGCATCGGCGGGATCACTCAGAAGTCGCTGACCGCCACCCTGCGCGAACTGGAACGCGACGGGCTGATCGAACGCATCGTGACGCCGGAAATCCCGCCGCGCGTCGATTACATGCTGACCGGGCTGGGGCAGACGCTGCTGCCGCCGCTTCACGCGCTGACCACCTGGGCGGTGGAGAACGAGGCCGAGGTCGCCGGTGCGCGGGCGCGTTTCGACGCGAAAGCGCAACGGGGCTGAGAAACATGGCCGGCGATCTGCCCATCCTGCTGCTCGCCGCCGGCCAGTCGCGCCGGATGCGCGGCCGCGACAAGCTGATGGAGCCCATCGCCGGCCAACCCCTGTTGCGCCGGACGGCCGAGCGGGCGCTGGCCGCCGGCATCGGCCCCTTGCTGGTGACGCTGCCGCCGCCACCGCATCCGCGCTATGCCGCGCTGACTGGCCTGGACCTGAGTGCCATCGCCGTTCCGGAGGCGGCCGAGGGGCTCTCGGCCAGCCTGCGGCGCGGGATCGAAGCCTTGCCGCTAGCCTCTCCGGCGGTGATGATCCTGCTGGCCGACCTGCCCGACCTTACCGCAAACGACCTGAGGATAGTCGCACAATCCTTTGATCCAACATCCAAAAACATGATCTGGCGCGGCGCTTCTGCCGGCATCCCCGGGCATCCGGTCATCCTGTCCCGCGCGCTGTTCCCCGAGCTTCAGGCGCTGGTGGGCGACACCGGCGCCCAGCCGGTGCTGCGACGCCATGCCGAGCGGATGACGCTGGTGCCACTGCCTGAGACCCACGCGCTTTGCGATCTCGATACGCCAGAGGCCTGGGCCGCCTGGCGCGCCGACCATCCGGACGCATGAAAGGCAGGGCCTGGGCCCTGCCTTTCCGATCCGTCCCGCGGTGGGCGGATCATTCGCAACTGCAATAGTATTCCGAAAGGCCATCGCGCAGGTCGCGCCCCCGCGACCTGCCGACGCCCCTTGCGTCAGTGCATCAGCAAGATCGCCTCATGCCGCTTCAGCGACCGCCGCGCCGCCGGATAGCCCACGCCACCGTCGCGACGCTTCAGCTCGGGGAACAGCTCGAGGATCTCCATCCGCTGGGCGCTGTCCATGCCGCCAAGCGTCAGATCGCCGGGCTGGAAGCTTTCGGTCCAGGCGCCATCCGACAGCACGACCTCGTGCTGGTCGAACATGAAGTGGATATAGGTGACGCTGGCGCGCTCCACCCGGTCGATCCCCTTCATCCAGGTCAGATGCTTGGCCGCGACCAGAACCTCGCGCTCCTCGAAATAGAGCGCGTTGCGGTCGCTGGCGATCAGCAGGCGGTGCTGCGGGCTGACCATCATGTCACGCTCCGGCAGGCCGTTCCCCAGCGCGCCCTTGCGGATCAGCACCGGCTGCAGATGTTCGGCCAATTCGGTGCCCGCCAGCTCGCGCCGGCCGATCCAGCGGATTTCCTGCATGCCGTTGTCGCGGGTCATCACCAGATCACCGATCTGCAGATCCTCGACCAGACGCTCGCCCTGAGGCGTGGCGATCCGGGTGCCGGGGGTGAAGCAAGGCACGATCTTTTCGATCTCGTTGAACTGGACGGTGCCGGTGACGTTGCCATGATCATCCAGCAGTTCCATCGTGCCGGAGGTCGAGTCACCATCGGCATCGACGGTTTCAGAGATGATGCGATAGCGTTGGCCGCCCATATAGAGCGTGTCGTAATCGTCGCCGGTGGTGCCGCCGTCGATCACATCGCCATCGGTCACCCCGATAAAGCTGTCGCGACCGGAGCCACCCAGCATGGTGTCGGCGCCTTCGCCCCCGATCAGCCGGTCATCGCCCTCGCCGCCGTCGAGATAATCGTTGTCGATACCGCCATCGAGCGTGTCATTGCCTTCGCCGCCATAGAGGATGTCGTCGTCGTCCTGACCGTAGATGATGTCATTACCGCTACCGCCATAGATGACATCCTTGCCATTGTCGGTCACCGGATCGGGGTCGCCGACGCTGCCGTCATCGGGGATGTTCATGAAATCGGGATAGGAGGGGTTCAGACCGCCATAGATGACATCGTCACCGCCGCCGCCATAGATCTCGTCCGATCCTTCGCCGCCGACGATGAAGTCATCGCCCTCGCCGCCTTCGATATAGTCGTCGTCGAGACCGCCATCGATGGTGTCGTTGCCGTCACCGCCATAGATGACGTCATTGTCGTCACCCGTGATGATGGTGTCATTGCCGGCGCCGCCATAGACGGTGTCACGATCGTCATAGGGATCGCTGTCGGCAGGCACTTCGGGCAGGCCCATGTAAGACGGGAAGCCGCGATCCGGCAGCGGAACGCCGCTGGTCGAAGAGGTGTCGATCACGTCGTCGCCGTCGCCACCATAGACGGTATCACTGCCGTCACCGCCGAAAATCGTATCATTGCCAGCGCCGCCGATCAGCGTGTCGTTGCCGGCCTCGCCATAGATGGTGTCATCCCCGTCGCCGCCATCGAGGTAATCGTCGCCCGGTTCGAGATCAACGTCGGAGGCGCCAGCATCGAAATAGACATCGGTGACGGTGATGCCGGAGTTATCGAGACCGTCTTGGCTGTGACTGATGCTCAGGCTGGAGACCGGCCCCTCGATGGTGACGAGGACCGAGTAAGTGGAGCTGTCGTTTTCTTCATAGCCACCGTTGGAATCCGCGGTATCGGCGCCGGTCACCGTATCGGTGTCGAGCAGCGTCACACCCGAACCGGCGGTCAGCGTCACCTCGACCGGATTGCCGTTGGCGTCGAAGGCCTGCACCTTGACGATGCCGTCGCCATCGACGTCGTTGATCCGGAAGGAGACATTTTCCACCTCGTCCGAGAAGGACAGTTCGTAATCAACGCTATTGCCCTCGCCATTGGTCAGCGAGTCGAGCCCGCTGGTGGTCGAGGCGGCGGTGCCGTCGGTGACGATGCCGTCCACATTCTCGGTCTCGGCCGAGAGCGCGGTATTGGTGCCATAATCCGAAGAGGTGACCGAGAAGGTCACATCGACGCTGCCGGTGTTCTGGGTGAAGCCCGCCTTGAGGGAATCGAAGGGGTCGATCTGGCCGCCGTCATCGGGATCGGGCGCCTCGTCCCATTGGAACACCTCGCGACCGCCGCTGTATTCGGTGCCCGGGGCATCGCTGTCGCCATAGATGGTGTCATTGCCGGCCTGGCCATAGACCTCATCATCCCCGCTGCCGGCATAGACCGTATCGTCGCCCTCGCCCGCCGCGACATAATCGTCGCCGGGACCGGCGTTGACGATATCGTCTTCGGTTCCAGGTGCGGCAGCATCCCCACCGTCGATCACATCGCCTTCGGGATCGCCGGTATAGGCCAGGTCGATACGATTGTCGCCAGCATCGCCATCGACAATGCCGCTGGTGCTCTCGGGGGTAACTGCCATGACTAGTTCTCCTTTTCGGCCCACGCCTAATCGCGGGCCGGACTGACCCAGTTCCGCCTGACCCAAGGACATTCCGAAGGTAACGGGTCGCGCCCCCCGCATTCGGATGCCAGAAAACTGGACGCAGCGGCCCCCAAAACCCCTGCGCAAGACCCGTCTTCCCGAACGGGTTCCCATTTCTGACATCTTCACCGATGCGATCGGGCGGTCATCCCAGTGACCGTTCAGACAGTGCCCCCCAGTAGGCAGGGTAAAATTACCGGAACCGCGAAATCCGGCAAAATGAAAATTCGAACAAAATTAACGTCGGTTTCTCTGAAAACCCCCTAAACTCTGTTCCGGGTGACCTTGGGGCAAGGAAGACCCGCGGCATTGTTTCCGTCAAATTGTGGGTTTTCCGTTAATTTTCTGGTAACCAGGGCGGTGACAGTCAGGTGGAGGTGACTTCCCTAAGGGACTGTTTCCAGAATTCACACAGTCACCGTCAGCCCGCGCCCTCTTCTCAGACCTGCAAGCCGCTGCGCCACTTTTCCGAGCTCGCCCGCCCGGGCTAAGAGATCCGGAACCAATAACAGCGAACCCTCAGGAATACGCCAGGATGTGACAACAATGTCGGCGCGCGCCTGCGATTCGTTGCGCCCGAAATGCGAAGCGGCCCCCGAAGGGGCCGCCGCGTGCGATATGGTCGCCGTGTCATCTCGATGCCTTCCAGGCGAGAGATCAGCTCACGCCGCGTCCTGCGCCAGCGGCCCGGGAAAATGGCAGGCCACCTGATGCGTCCCCTGCAGCGCCAGCGCCGGCGGCATCTGCCGGCAGATCTGTTGCGCCCAGGGGCAACGTTCGGCAAAGGCACAGCCCGCCGGCGGGTTGATCGGGCTGGGCGGGTCGCCCGCCACCTTGAGCGGCCGGACATAGCCCTTGGACTTGCGCCGCGCCAACGACGGCGCCGCCGCCAGCAGCGCCTGAGTATAGGGGTGCTGCGGCGCGTCGAACAGCGCATCGCGCGGCCCCATCTCGACGATCTTGCCCAGATACATCACCGCCACATCGTCGCAGACATGGCGCACCACCCCCAGGTCGTGGCTGATGAACAGATAGCTCAGCCCCAGCTCGGCCTTGAGCCGGGCCAGCAGGTTCAGGATCTGCGCCTGGATCGCCACGTCGAGCGCCGAAACCGGCTCGTCGCAAACCAGAAGTTTCGGATTCGTGGTCAATGCCCGGGCAATGGAAATCCGCTGCCGCTGCCCGCCCGAGAACTGATGCGGAAAGAGATTGAGCTGATCAGGTCTGAGCCCGACCAGGCTGAACAGCTCCTTCACCCGCGCCAGCCGGTCCGCCGGCGTGCCGATGCCGAGCAGGTCCATCGGCTCGCGTACGATATCGACCACCCGCGCGCGCGGATTGAGCGAGGAATAGGGATCCTGAAAGATCAGCTGCACGTCGCGCCGCCGCTGCCGCATTCCCTCCTCGCTCAGCGCCAGCAGATCCTCGCCCTCGAACAGCACCTGGCCGCCAGCGGTCGGCGCCAGCCGGATCGTCGCCATCGCGGTGGTGGTCTTGCCTGACCCGGACTCCCCCACGATCCCCAGCGCGCGGCCGGCCTCCAGCCTGAACGACACCTGGCGCACCGCCTCGAGATAGGGCCGCTCGCCGAAGAGCGAGGGCTTGGGCAATGCGAAGCGGACCGTCAGGTCGCGGACATCCAGAAGCGTGGTCATATCACCCCCTCCTCGGCCGCGTGGCAGGCCACCGGATGAATCCCGTGATTGGCCAGCAGCGGCTTTTCCCGCGTGCAGCGGTCGAATTTGTAGGCGCAGCGATCGGCAAAGGCGCAGCCCCGGCCCAACAGATGCAGCGGCGGCACCACCCCGGGGATCTCCTTCAGCGCGTGATCGGCCCGGCCAAGCGCCGGGATGCAGTCGATCAGCCCGCGGGCATAGGGGTGCTGCGGCAGGTCGAGCACATCGTCCGCCGACGCCTGTTCGATCACCCGGCCGGCATACATCACCGCCACCCGGTCGGCCATTTCGCTGATCGCGCCCATGTCATGGGTGATCAGGATGATGGCGGCGCCGAAATCGCGCTGGATCTCGTTCAAGAGATCGAAGATCTGCGCCTGCACGGTGACATCGAGCGCGGTGGTCGGCTCGTCCGCGATCAGCACCTTGGGCCGGCAGGAGACCGCCATGGCGATCATCACCCGCTGGCGCATGCCGCCGGAAAGCTGGTGCGGATAATCCTTCGCCCGCCGGTCCGGGCTGGGAATGCCCACCCGCTCCAGCAGCGCCACCGCCTGCTTCCGCGCCTGATCGGCGCCGACTTTCTGGTGCAGCATGATCGCCTCGGCGATCTGGTCGCCCACGGTGAAGACCGGGTTGAGGCTGGTCATCGGCTCCTGAAAGATCATCGCCACGTCCGAGCCGCGCAGCGCCCGCATCCGCGCCGGCGCGATGCCGACCAGCTCCTCGCCGTTCAGCCGGATCGAACCGCCGGCGATCTTGCCCGGCGGGCTGGGGATCAACCCCATCACGCTCAGCGCGGTGATCGACTTGCCACAGCCGCTCTCGCCCACGACCCCCAGCGTCTCGCCGGCATTCACATGCATCGACACCGAATCCAGCGCCGTCACCTCGCCATAGCGGGTGCGGAAGGTGACCCGCAGATCCTCGATTTCCAAAAGCGCGCTCATCGTTCCCTCAACTTCGGATTGAAAGCGTCGTTCAGCCCGTCGCCCACCAGCGACACGGCAAAGACGGTCAGAAAGATCGCCAGACCCGGGAAGGTCACCGGCCACCAGGCGTCCAGGATGTATTCCCGGTTGGCGCCGATCATCAGCCCCCAGCTCATCTGGTTAGGATCGCCCAGACCCAGGAACGACAGCCCCGCCTCGAACAGGATCGCCACCCCCACGGTCAGCGTCGCCGAGACGATCAGCGGCGGCAGCGCATTGGGCAGGATCACTTTCCAGATGATGCGCTTGTTGCGCGCGCCGATCGCCCGCGCCGCGGTGACATATTCCAGCTCCTTGATCTTCAGGAACTCGGCGCGGGTCAGCCGGGCGGTCTGCGGCCAGCTCACCACCCCGATCGCCATCGCCACGGTGAACAGCGAGGGCGAGAACAGCGTGACCAGCACCATGGCGAACAGCAGCGCCGGCAGCACCTGGAAGAACTCGGTCACCCGCATCAGCAGGTTGTCGACCCAGCCGCCGTAATAGCCCGCCGCCGCGCCCAGCGAGATGCCGATCACCATGGTGATCGCCGCCGCGGCAAGCCCCACGGTCAGCGTCGGTGCGCCGCCGGTCAGCAGCCCCGCCAGGATGTCGCGGCCAAGATAATCGGTGCCAAGTGGAAAGTCGGGCTCCACTCCCGGCAGCTCATGCGGCGCCCAGACGATCTCGAAGGGATCGCCGGTGAAGAAGAAGCTGCCGTAAAGCGTCATGCAGATGATCGCCAGCAGGATCACCGCGCCCGCCACCGCCGGCAGGTTGCGCCGGTACATCCGCCAGGCCTCGCGCGCCGGGCTCTCGGCGACATATTCGGTTTGTGTCGGTTCGCTCATCGCTCATCCCGCTCTTTTTCTAGCTGCAAATATCCCGGGGGTGAATGCGCCCCCTCGCGGGGCGCAGAGGGGGCTGGCCCCCTCCCTGCCGCGGCCCGCCGCCTGCGCGCCGCTCATCCCCGCCCCCTCAGCCGCGGATCGGCCAGGCGATAGCTGAGATCGGTCAGGATATTGGCCACCACCACCATGGCAGAGGCGAAAAGCAGCACCCCCATGACGGTCGGATAATCCCGCCGCAGGATGGAATCGAAGGCCAGCCGCCCCATGCCGGGCCAGTTGAACACCGTCTCGACCAGCAGCGAGCCCGAGATCAGGTTGCCGAACTGCAGCCCCGCCACCGTCAGGATCGGCAGCGCCGCGTTGCGCAGCGCATGGCGGAACAGGACCGAGCCCTCGTTCGCGCCCTTGGCCCGCGCGGTGCGGATGTAATCCGATCCCAGCACCTCCATCATCGAGGCGCGCGACAGGCGCGCGTATTGCGCCAGATAGATCACCGCCAGGGTAAAAGCCGGCAGCACCATATGGTGCGCCACATCCAGCGCCCGCACATACCAGGCCGCCTCGCGCAGCCGGACCGAGGCCATGCCCTCGACCGGGAAGATCGGAACCATCGAGGCGAAGAGGATGATCAGCATGATGCCGGTCCAGAACACCGGCACCGCATAACCCAGCGTCGAGAAGACGGAGACAAAGGCCGACAGCGGCCCGTTGGGCTTGCGCGCGGCGATCACCCCCATGAAGACCCCGATCAGGATCGAACAGATCTGCGCCGTCAGCACCAGCAGAATGGTCGGCCCGATCCGCTGGCCGATCAGCTCCACCACCGGCTTGTTGAAGAAATAGCTCTGCCCCAGATCACCGCTCACCACGGTCGAGACATAGATCCAGAGCTGCGTCAGCAATGGCTGATCCAACCCGTATTCGGCGCGGATCGCCTGCAACATCTCCTCGGTGGCTCCGCCCATTTCCCCGGCGATCACCACCGCGGGGTCGCCGGGGGCGAGACGGATCAGCAGAAAGTTCAGAACGACGACGCCCAGCATCAGCATCAGCCCATAGGCCAGACGCCGGATCAGGAAGGAAAAGCTCATCGCTTGGTCACCCGATCCCGGGGCAGCCCCGGGATCCCCTGGCAAGAATGGAAAGAAAGACGCGGCCCCGGCCAAGGGGCCGAGGCGCGCGCAGGATCAGATCGGCCCGGTCACTTCGACCAGTCGAGCAGGTCCATCGGCGCCAGAACGCCCCAGATGCTGGTGGGCACATGCTCCAGCTTCTTGTCGTAGGCGGTCTTTTGCGGCATCTGGTTCAGGAAATAGATCGGCATGTCGTCATTCACGATCTGCTGGAACTCGCCGTAAAGCGCCTTGCGCTTGTCAAAGTCGCGTTCCACCGCCGCCTGCGTCAGCAGCTCGTCGACCCGGGGGTTGGAATAGCTCTGGGTATTCGACCAGATCACCCCCTTGCGGATGTTCGAGCTGAGATAGGTGCGATGCACCCCGATCACCGGATCGCCCCAGTTGAAGACCGAATCCATCGTCATCTCGAAATCCTGGTTGCCGACACGGCCCGCCCAGGTCGGGAAATCCGGCGCCGCGCGCACCGTGACCTCGATGCCGATCTTCTTGAGCTGCGACCGCAGGTATTCGGCCACCGACTGCTGCTGTTCCTTGAAGCCGGGGATGTAATCCACCGTCAGCTCCATGCCGTCGGCATAGCCCGCCTCGGCCATCAGCGCCTTGGCCTTGTCCAGATCGACATCATAGGGGTTGAGGTCGGGGTTGAAGAAGGGCGACTGTTCGATGATCGGGCCGCGCTGCGGTTTCGACACGCCGCGCTGCAGCGCCTTCAGGACAAAGTCGCGGTCCACCGCATAGGCGATCGCCTGCCGCACCCGCTTGTCCGACAGTTTCGGCGAGGCGGTGTTGAAGGCCAGCCAGGTGATCGGGCCGATGGCGGCGCCGCCCTCGTCGTCGATCGCCAGCCGGTCGACCTTTTCCAGCCGCTTGATCTCCTGACTGCCGCCCATGAAGGGATAGAAGTCGGCATCGCCATTCTCGACCGCAATCAGCAGCGCCGAGGGATCGGGGATGATACGGACGATGATCTCGTCCAGCTTGGGGCGATCCTTGAGGAAGAAGTTCGGGTTCTTCTTCAACACGATGGTTTCGCCCGGCGTATAGCTGTCCAGCATGAAGGGGCCCGACCCCACCGGCGCCAGGTTGGCCGGGTGGTTCTTGATGTCCTGCCCGTCGCCATAGATGTGCTTGGGGATGATCGGGCAGAGCGCCGGCGACAGCGCCAAGAGCAACGCCGGATGCGGCTGGCTCAGCTTGATCACGGCGGTATGGGCGTCCGGGGTCTCGACCGCCTCGACCGGGGCGAACATCGTCTTGAAAGGATGGTTTTCCTTGATCGTCATGATCGAAAAGGCCACGTCTTCCGAGGTGATCGGCACGCCGTCCTGGAAGGTCGCGTCCTCGACCAGATGCAGGGTCAGGCTGAGGCCATCGTCGCTTTCTTCCCAGCTCTTCGCCAGATAGGGCTCAGGGGTCCAGCCGTCGTCATAGCGCAGCGGCGAGGCGAAAATCTGCGCCGCCGGCAGTCCGGTGGCGATTCCCGACTGAACCGCCGAGTTGAAATGGCGCGGCACCTGTGCCGAGGCGATCACCAAAGTGCCTTCGGCGATGGCCGGCACCGCCGTCAGGCTCAATGCAGCAACCGAGACCGCGCCCAGAAGGCGTGAAAGATAGCTCATGACGTTTCCCTTGTTGGTCAGTCGTTTTTTGTTGTCCCGGGCAGGCTAGCGACGGCTCTTCCCTCAGAAAACAGTGTTTTCTGTATCAATTCCCACATTCAATGCGGTTTCTTCAACGGTGGGCATCAGCAGGTGATCCATCGCCCCCTCTGCGACCAGCTCATCGCGCGTGCGCAAGACTGCGCGCACAATCGCCGAATTCTGCAAAGGTGCCGCATAGGCGACACCAAAAACGGGAGATTCCAGCATTCCCACCAGGGGTCGCACAACATAACCGGCGCTGCCATCACGGTCGGATGGGCCGCAAATGTTTAGGATTGAGTAGCCAAACTGCGCCGACACCAGCCCCCGCAGAACCGAACTGGATTTGGTGCGGTGCACAACATTCGCGCTTAATCCGCGCGCCTCGAAAAGGCCGAGGAAATATTCCGTCGCCCCCGGCAGATCGAGAACGATCATCGGCAAGGGCGCCAACTGGGCGAGCGTCACCGTCTCGACCTGCGCCAAGGGTGAATTTTCCGGCAGAATCGCCCAGGGCTGCGCCTTGAAGAGCGGCGCGAAGAACCGGTCGTGCGGCAGCGCGAAGCGATAGGTCAAGGCGACATCGACCGCCCCAGATTTAAGCAGTTCGTCGATCGAGATCATGTCGCCCTCGGTCAGGTCGATGCGAATGTCGGGATAGCTTTGGGCGATGCGCTTGAGAATCGGCGGCAGCACATAGGGGGCCGTCGGCGCATAGCAGGCCATTCGCAATGTGCCGGTCGGATCCCCCGTCAGCGACATCAGATCGGATTCGAAAAGCCGCGCCTGCTCAAGAAACGATGCCACCCGCTGGCCCACCTGGGCACCGGTGGGCGTGGGCAGAATCCCCTTCGCCGGCACCCGTCGGAACAGCTCCACGCCGATGGTCTGTTCGATCAGATCAATCGCCGCGGTGATCGAACTTTGCGAGATGTTCATCTCTTCCGCCGCGCGCGCGATCGACCCGTTGCGCAGCGCCGCATCAAAGTAGCGCATCTGTTTGATGGTGAAGCGCATCGGTTCATCCCCCATAAAATGGGGTTTCCCCCGACAGTAAATCCATTTTGCCGACCCAAATTCCTGTGTCACTGGTTTCTTGGCGCAACTGCACAACCGGAGGCCGCAATGACCGACATCACCCTGTTTCGGGCCGAAAAAATCATCACCATGGACCCGAATCTGCCCGAGGCGACCCATGTCGCGGTCAAGGATGGCCGAATTCTCGCGGTGGGGGATGCCGATTGCGCCAGGGGCTGGGGCGAGGTGACCGAGGACAACAGCCTGGCTGACGCGGTGCTGACACCAGGTTTCGTCGAAGGCCATTCGCATCTGATGGCGGGGGGGATCTGGAAATACGCCTATGCCGGCTATCACGACCGGATCGACCCCAAGGGCAAGCTGTGGCAGGGCGTCACCACCGCCGAAGAGGTGATCGCGGCGATGAAGGCTCATGCCGACACCCTGCCCGAGGGCGCGCCGGTGATCGGCTGGGGGCTCGACCCGATCTTTTTGACCGGCGAGCGGCTGAACCGCCGTCACCTGGATCAGGTCGCCGCCGACCGCCCCGTCGCCATCATGTTTTCAAGCTTCCATGTGCTCTGCGCCAACTCCAAGGCGCTGGAGATGGTGAATTACACCCGCGACAGCAACGCCGAAGGCGTGGTCAAGGATGCCGCCGGCGAGCCCACGGGCGAATTGCAGGAAATGGGCGCGATGTTCCCGGTGCTGCGGCGGCTGGAGTTCGATTTCGACTCCATCTCGGGCAATGCCGCGGCGATCCGCGCCTTCGGCGAGGTGGCGCAACGCGCCGGGGTCACCACGATGACCGATCTCTTTGCCTCGCTCCAGCCGGGTCATGAAAACCTGCTGCTGAGCGTGACGTCCGAGCCCGGCTTTCCCGCCCGACTGGTGCCGGTGCTGGGCGGCGTCGGTCAGGATCCGGCCGTCCTTTCGGCCGAGGCCAAGCGGCTGGAGAAGCTCTCCACCGAAAAGCTGCTGTTCGGGCGCATCAAGCTGATGACCGACGGCTCGATCCAGGGCTGGACCGCACGGGTGAAATGGCCGGGCTATATCGGCGGCCAGTCGAACGGCATCTGGAACACCCCGCCCGAGGTGCTGGACGCCCAGGTCATGGCCTATCATCAGGCCGGCATCCATCTGGATATCCACGTCAATGGCGACGAGGCCAGCGAAGCGGCGCTCAACGCCATCGAGAAGGCGCAGCGCGCCCATCCCTGGGCCGAGGCGCGCCATGTGCTGCAGCATTGCCAGATGATGGGCATAGACCAGTTCGAACGCTGTGTCGAGCTGGGCGTCTGTTGCAACATCTTCGCGAACCACATCTGGTATTTCGGCGACCAGCATGTCGCGCTCACCATCGGCGAGGATCGCGCCCGCCGGATGGACGCGCTGCGCAGCGCGCTGGACACCGGCGTGCATGTCACCATCCATTCCGACGCCCCGGTAACGCCGCTGGCGCCGCTCTTCTCGGTCTGGGTGGCGGTCAACCGCCGCACCATGACGGGTCGCGTGCTGGGCGAGGCGCAGCGGGTCAGCGTGCAAGAGGCGCTGCATGCGGTGACCCTGGGCGCCGCCTTCTCGATGCGGCTCGACCGCGACCTGGGCTCGATCGAAACCGGCAAGCGCGCCGATTTCACCGTGCTGGGCGCCGATCCCACCGCCGTCGATCCGATGGCGATCAAGGACGTACCGGTGCTGGGCACGGTGCTGGGCGGGCAGGTTCAACTTCTGTGACCCGGCTGCCGCTTACCGTGATCGGCGGCTATCTCGGCGCCGGCAAGACGACGATGATCAACCGCCTTCTGGCCGAGGACCACGGGCTGCGCCTGCTGGTCCTCGTCAACGATTTCGGTGCCATCAACATCGACGCGGCGCTGATCGCGGCCGAGGGCGGCGATACGCTGCAACTGACCAATGGCTGTGTCTGCTGCACCATGGCGGCGGGGTTCTACATGGCACTGGGTCAGGCGCTGGATCGCCGCCCCCGCCCCGACCATCTGGTGATCGAGGCCAGCGGCATCGCCGATCCCGCCGCCATCGCCAACACGGCCAAGGCCGAACCGGAGCTGAGCTATGCCGGGATCGTTACCCTGTTCGATGCCGAAAACGGCCCGCGGCTGCTGGCGGATCAACAGATCGCGCCGCAGATCGAACAGCAGATCCGGGTGGCCGACCAGTTGTTGATCACCAAGGCCGCCGATCCCGCCCCGGCGCTGGTCGCGCAGTTGCAGGCCATCGGCGCGCGCAACCCGGCGCCGCTGCCCGCGACCGGCCCTTTGGCGCCGCTGCTGTTCGACATCCTGCCGCGCCCGCAATCGGCGCCGGCGACAGGTCACCCCGCCTATGTCCGCTGGCAGCATGACAGCAATGAGGTGATCCCGCGCACCAGGTTGGAGCGGCTGCTCGCCACCCGACCCGAGGGACTTTATCGGATAAAAGGCTTCGTGCTGACCGATCAGGGGCCGATGGAGCTGCAGGTGGTCGGCCGCACTGTCGAGCTGCGCCCATCCGAGACCACGCGCACCACACTGGTGGGTCTCGGCCTTTCCGGTCGGATCACACCGGAGGAGATCGAGACCTGGTTCAACGCGCCCGGCTGATCGTCCCGATCAATATTCGTGCTGGCGGATATTGCCCAGCATCCGGTGCAGCGTGCCCAGGAAGGCATGCCGTTCCTCGTCCGGGATGCCTTCGAACATCCGGTCGTGACTGGCGGCCATATGCGGCCACAGCCGGTCGAAGGCGGTGCGCCCGGCACGGGTCAGGTAAATCCGGCTGGCGCGCTGATCGTCCGGATCGGTTTCGCGCCGCACCAGCCCGTCGTTGACCAGCGATTCAACCGCGCGCGACAGGGTCGATTGTTCGACCACGGCATAGACGCCGAGCTGTGACAGTTGGATGCCATCGACCACCGAAAGAACCGCCAGTGCCCGCATCTTGGCGGTGCTGAGGCCAAGCGCTGCCATCTCGCGCCGCAGATCGGCGTTATAACGTCCCATGATCCGGTTCATCAGATACGGCGCGAAACCGTTCAGTCCAACCTCGCCCAGCCAAGCGCGGGGGGCGGTTTCCGGAACGCGGCTCTCGGTCTCGGGAATGTCCTTGTTCACCGGCTGTCTCTCGGCGGCACCTGCCATGCGCTTTCCCTCACTCGCCCTCTTCGGGCCCAAAATCTTGAGACTAAATAATTGTATGATATTTCAACTTTCTGCAAGCCTTTCGCCCGCAGAGCGCGAAAACCCGCCCGATCGCGCCCTCTCCTTGATCGTGTCGACGGTGCAGCAAGACCCGACGCGGAAATTTCTTGACCGCTAAAACATCTCGACGATACGGTCACTCTGACAGGCCACCGCCCCCGATGCCCGCCAAGAACGACCGGGGGCGAATGCCCGACCAGATGACGCGAAGAAACATCCGTTTGCATGCAATTCCGAATTCGGGCGCGGCCGCCCGGAGCGGATCATCACGCGGCCGCCCGATGACGGCCGAACCAACAAGGGAACCGACCACATGAAGAAACTCGCCTCCGCCGCCCTGCTCTCCTGCCTGATGGCCGCCCCCGCCCTGGCCGAGGAGGTCACCCTGCGCGCGGTCAGCGCCTTTGCCACCGGCACCACCTTTTCGAAGTTCTTCGAAACCTTCATCGACCACGTGAACGAGACCGGCAAGGGCGTCGTCCAGATCAACTATGTCGGCGGGCCCGAGGCGGTTCCGCCGTTCGAGCTGGGCAATGCGGTGTCGAGCGGCGTGGTCGATATCGTCAACGACACCACCGCGTTTTACACCAACCTGGTGCCGGCGGGCGACGCGCTGCATCTGGCGACCAATACCATCCAGGACCAGCGCGCCAACGGCTGCTATGACAAGATCGACGCGATGCATCAGCAGCTGATGAACGTCAAATACCTGGCCCGCGTCGGCGATCACACCGCCTATCACCTCTATCTGTCGAAACCGATCACCACCCCCGATCTGACCGGGCTGACGATCCGCACCACCCCGGTCTATCGCGCCATGTTCACCGAACTGGGCGCCACCCTGGTTCGCAC
The DNA here is from genome assembly GCF_048268305.1 of Pseudodonghicola sp. NCBI lineage: Bacteria > Pseudomonadati > Pseudomonadota > Alphaproteobacteria > Rhodobacterales > Paracoccaceae > Pseudodonghicola > Pseudodonghicola sp. Next base: position 523,665 of record NZ_JBLWVT010000002.1, on the reverse strand, counting down.
CGCCCCGGGCGAGGTCTATACCGCGCTCGAGCGCGGCTCGATCGACGGCTATGGCTGGCCGTCGCAGGGCATCCTGGACCTCGGCTGGGAAGAGCAGACGAAATATCGCGTCGACCCCGGTTTCTATCAGTCCGACGAGAACTTCCTGGTCAACCTCGACACCTGGAACGGTCTGTCGGACGAGGCCAAGAAGGTTCTGGAAGACTCCGCCGCCTGGATCGAGGCGAAGAACGTCGAGAATATCGCGCTGAACGCGAACGAGGCCAAGAAGATGGCCGAAGCCGGGATCAAGACGATCACCTTCTCGCCCGAGGACGAGGCGAAGTGGCTTGAGGTCGCGCAGCGCACCGGCTGGGCCGCCGCCATCACCGCCGATCCGGCCGCCGCCGATCTGCAACCCTGCCTGACCTCGAAATAAGCCAGGACAGGGGCGGGAGACGACCATATGTCCAGGCTGAACACGCTGTTCGACGGCGTGCTGAACTTCTGTGCCGCGCTGTCGGCCAGCGTGTTCGCGCTGATCGCCGCCGCGATCACCGTCAATGTGATCCTCAGAAACCTCGGCAGCCCGGTCTACGGACTGCTCGACGCGGTGGAATACGGGCTCCTGGTGGCGACCTTCGCCGGCGCGCCCTGGGTGCTGTGGCAGCGCGGCCATGTGATGGTCGACCTGATCACCAGCGCCCTGCCCGATGCCATCGCCCATCGGCTGGGCCAGTTCACCGCGCTGATCGGGTTGGTCACCTGCCTGATCGTGCTGCGCTATGCCATCGAGGCAGTGCAGATCTCGATCGCACGCGGCTCGATGATCCGCACCGCCTTCACCATTCCCGAATGGTGGGTGCTGAGCGTGGCACCGGCGGGCTTTGCCCTGCTCGCCCTCGAATTCCTGCGTCAGACCCTGGGCCAGCGACCGCCCGAAGGGTCCGAAGACGCGCTGTCAGGATTGTAAGCCATGGACTGGACCCTTGTTCTGACCCTCATGCTGGGTGGGCTGGCGCTGTTGCTGCTGATGGGGCTGCCGGTGGCCTTCGCCTTCCTGACCGTCACGGTGATCGGCGCCTATGAGGTGCTGGGCGGCGAGCGCGGACTGCTGCAGCTTGCCCGCAACTCGGTGCAATCCATCGCCAATTTCCAGATGGCCCCGGTGCCGCTGTTCATCCTGATGGGAGAGATCCTGTTTCAGACCGGAGTGGCGCATCGCGCCATCGACGCGGTTGACCGGGTAGTGACGCGCATCCCCGGCCGGCTGTCGGTGGTCAGCGTCTTCGGCGGCACGCTGTTCGCGGCGCTGTCGGGATCGACCATCGCCAATACCGCCATGCTCGGCTCTACCCTGCTGCCCGGCATGCTGAAGAAAGGCTATGCGCCCACGCTCGCCATGGGGCCGATCATGGCCTCGGGCGCCATCGCCATGCTGATCCCGCCCTCCTCGCTCGCCGTGCTGGTGGGCAGCCTTGCCGGCATCTCGATCACCGGGCTGCTGATCGCCGGGGTGTTGCCGGCGCTGCTGCTCTCGGCGCTGTTCATCGCCTGGATCGTCTTCCGCGTCACCACCAGGCCCGACCTGGCCCCGCCCGACCCCGGCAACGCCGATATGAGCCTGAAGGAGCGTTGGCGGCCCTTCCTGATCTATGTGGCGCCGCTGTCGCTGGTCTTCATCGTGGTGATCGGCAGCCTGCTGAGCGGCATCGCCACCCCGACCGAAAGCGCCGCGCTGGGGTCGGTCGCGGCGCTGGCGCTCGGCGCCTGCTATCGCGCCATCAGCTGGGAAAAGCTGAAGCGTGCAGGGCTTGAGACCGTGAAGCTTTCGGTGATGATCCTCTTCATCATGCTGGTGTCGCAGACCTTTTCCCAGGTGCTGTCGTTCTCCGGGGCGACCAACGGGGTGATCCGCGCGGTGCAGAGCTTCGGGCTCGACCCCACCGGGGTGTTGGTCGGGATGATCGTGATCCTGCTGATCATGGGCTGTTTCATCGACCAGGTGTCGATGCTGATGGTGACGGTGCCGATCTTCGTGCCGCTGGCCAAGGCCGCCGGGGTGGAGCCGCTGCTGCTTGGGCTGGTCTATCTGCTGACGATGGAGATCGGGCTGCTGACCCCGCCCTTCGGGCTGATCCTGTTCGTGATGCGCGGGGTGGCGCCGCCGTCGATCCGGATGTCGACGATTTACGCGGCGATCACCCCCTTCGTGATCATCAAGCTGCTGGTGCTGGGGCTGATCGTCTGGCAGCCTCTGCTCGGAACCTGGCTGCCCTCGCTGATCGGGCACTGAACGACAAGGAATGCCCATGCGCAAAGACATTGAAATCTATGGGCGTGGCGTGCTGCCGCCGCGCCTGGACAATCGCCTGGCCGACCATTTCACCCTGCACCGCGATCCCGGACAGATGCCGTCAGAGGCCTGGCTCGAGGAATTCGGCACCCGCATCACCGGCCTCGCGAATGCGAGCTTCACCCCGCTCGAGGCCGAGCTGATGGATCGGTTGCCCAACCTCAGGATCATCTCCTCGCTCGGGGTCGGCTATGACACGATCGACGTTGCCGCCGCCAAGGCGCGCGGCATCCTCGTCACCCATACGCCCGATGTGCTGAATGCCGATGTGGCGAATTACGCGCTGCTGCTGCTGCTGGCGGCCAGCCGCGATCTGCTGGGACAGGATGCCTATGCCCGCTCCGGCCGCTGGGCGCGCGAAGGCCGCGCCCAGCTCACCACCACGATTGAGGGCGCGACGCTGGGGATCGTGGGCCTGGGCCGCATCGGCCGCAACCTGGCCAAGAAGCTCGAGGTTTTCGGGGGGCGCATCCTCTATCACGGGCGCCACGCGCAACCGGGCGTGCCCTATGAATTCTGTGCCGATCTGGTCGACATGGCCCGGCGCTGCGACGCGCTGATCCTGCTCTTGCCCGGCGGCGCCGCCACCGACCATATCGTCAATGCCGAGGTGATGGCGGCGCTTGGTCCCCAGGGCATTCTGGTCAATGTCGCCCGCGGTTCGGTGGTGGACGAGGCGGCGCTGATCCAGGCGCTGCAAAGCGGCCAGCTGGGGCGCGCCGCGCTCGACGTCTTCGAGGACGAGCCGAACATTCCCCAGGCGCTCTGTGACAGCGACCGGGTGATCCTCAGCCCGCATGCCGCCAGCGCCACGGTGCAGACGCGGCAGGCGATGTTCGACCTGACCGCCGACAATCTGATCGCCTATTTCGACGACGGCGCACCGCTGACCCCGGTGCCGGAATGCCGCGACATGCTGTGATCGCGATCGGGCGCCTCGAGCTGCTCCAGCATGTTCAGCAGCAAGGGCTTGAGGCGCGCGGTATCCTCTGCCGGCAGCATCGCCAGGATCCGTGCCTCGTGAACCCGGGCATCCTCGCGCAGTGACAGCGCCAGATCGCGGCCCTGATCGGTCAGGAACACCCGCACCCGCCGGCCATCCTCGGGATCCGATCGGCGGGTGACCAGGCCGCGATCAACCATCTGGTCGATGATTCGGGTCAGCCGCGACTGCTCCATCATCGACAGCGCCGCCAGCCGGGTGACCATGGCGCCATCCTCATCCGTCAGGCTTGCCAGAACCCGCCATTCCGGCACCCGCAGCCCCGACTTGCGCGCATGGGCGTGGAACTCGGCGCTCGCCAGATCGCTGACTTTGGCCAGAAGATAGAGCAGATAGTGCGGGACAAAAGATTGATCCGCCTGCGGTTTTTCTGTCGTCATCTGCTCCTGCCTACTGCTTGTGCGGTCACCCTGCCCCGACCAGCCCCCAAGTCAAGAAATAGCTTGACCGGTAATATATGAAATTTCATATTATTTGCACAGGGAGTAATAATAACGTGACACAAGAACTGGTCATAGACAGCCTGCGCGATCTGACCGACCGCATTCGGGAATTCACACTGCGCACCGCCGATGACGCGCCGCTGCCGCCGCATAGCGCCGGCGCCCATCTGACCTTCGATCTCGGGACGCTCGGCACCCGGTCCTATTCACTGGTCGACTGGGCCGGCGACGCGCCCGAGACCTGCCGCATCGCGGTTCAGCGCGAAGCCGAGGGCGACGGCGGGTCCATGCGGATGCACGAATTGACGGTCGGCGATACGCTGTCCGTCACCGGGCCGAAGAACGATTTTCCGCTGGCGGATCACGCCGGGCCGGCGCTGCTGCTGGCGGGGGGCATCGGCATCACCCCGATCCTGTCGATGGCCACCGCGCTGACCGCGGCCAACCGCCCCTTCGCGCTGCATTACGCCACCCGCAGCCGCGGGGTCATGGCCTATGAGGTCGAGCTGGCCGCCGCCTTCGGTGCCGCCGTCACCTTTCACCATGACGACGTGGCGCCGCTGAACCTCGACCACCTCTTCGCCCATGTCGATCCGGCCACGCATCTTTATGTCTGCGGCCCGAAGCCGATGATCGAGGCCGCCCGCGCCGCCGCCACTACCGCCGGTCTGCCCGATGCGCACATCCATTTCGAATTGTTCACCGCCGCCCAGCACGAGGCGGGCGATACCGCCTTCGAGGTCGAGATCGCCTCGACCGGAGAGGTCTTCGTGATCCCGCCCGACAAGACCATCGTCGAGGTGCTGGAAGCCGGCGGCATGGACCTGATCTATGATTGCCAGCGCGGCGATTGCGGCATCTGCCAGACCACCGTGATCTCTGGCATCCCCGATCACCGCGACGTGGTGCTGTCTGAGGCCGAAAAGGCCGAAGGCAAACTCATGCAAATCTGCGTCAGCCGCGCGAAATCGCCCCGGCTCGTCCTGGACCTGTAGGAAAGGAACGTCTCATGCCAGCCGAAACGCCCGCCTATACGATCGACACCGTCACCGACCTGGTGCAGCCCTTCCAGGTTCATCGCGATGTCTATACCGACCCAGATGTCTATAGGCTGGAGATGAAGCATCTCTTCGCCAATACCTGGGTCTTCGTCGGCCACGACAGCCAGACGCCGAACAAGGGGGATTACTATACCACCCAGATCGGCGATCAGCCTGTCATCCAGGTCCGCCATAGCGATAACGAGATCTACGTTCTCTATAACCGCTGCCCGCACAAGGGCACCAAGATCGCCATCGACCGCGAGGGCAATACCGGCAAGTTCTTCCGCTGCCCCTATCACGCCTGGTCGTTCAAGACCGACGGCTGCCAATTGGCGATCCCGCTGAAGAAGGGATACGAGGGCACCGGCCTGGAAGAAACCGTCAGCGGCCACGGCATGAAGTCGGTGGGCGCGGTGAAGAACTATCGCGGCTTCATCTTCGCCCGTCTTGCCGAAGAAGGCATCGGGTTCGAGGAGTTCTTCGGCGACAGCCTGTCGTCGCTCGACAATATGGTCGACCGCTCGCCCGAGGGCCGGCTCGAGGTGGCGGGGCCGCCGCTTCGTTACATGCACAAGTGCAACTGGAAGATGCTGGTCGAGAACCAGACCGACACCTGCCACCCGATGGTCGCGCATGAATCCAGCGCCGGCACGGCGGTGAAGATCTTCGAAAGCATGGACTGGCCGGCGGACAAGCCGAAGCCGATGGCGATGGAGATCATCGCGCCCTTCATGAGCCCTTACGAGTTCTTCGAGAACATGGGCATCCGCACCTGGCCCAACGGCCATGGCCATACCGGCGTGCATCATTCGATCCATTCGGATTATTCAGCCATCCCGGGATATTTCGACCAGATGGTCGCGACCTATGGCGAGGAAAAGGCGAAACAGATCCTGGGCGAGAGCCGGCACAACACCGTCTATTTCCCCAATATCATGATCAAGGGGCCGATCCAGCAGCTGCGGAACTTCATTCCCCTCGGCCCGGACAAGACGCTGGTGGAAAGCTATATCTACCGGCTGGTCGGCGCCCCCGACCAGTTGCTGGCGCGCACCGCGATGTACAACAGGCTGATCAACGCGCCGACCTCGATGGTGGGCCATGACGACCTCGAGATGTACGAACGCGCCCAGGAAGGGCTGGCCGCCGATGGCATCGAATGGGTCAACATCCAGCGCCTCTATCACGAGGACGAGGATTTCACCCAGGAGGCGGTGGAGAACGGCACCACCGAACGGCAAATGCGCAACCAGTTCGACGCCTGGGTGAAGTTCATGCATCCCGCGCCGCAGGCAGCCAAGGCGGAGGCCGCAGAATGAGCTTTCCTTCCCGCGACGATCTGATCGACTTCATCTATAACGAGACCCGCATGCTGGACGAGGGTCGTTACAACGACTGGCTCGATCTCTGGATGCCCGAGGGGATCTATTGGATGCCGCTCGACTACAAGCAGACCGACCCCGACCTGGTTACCTCGCTCTTGTACGAGGATCAGTTCATGCTGCGGCTCAGGGTCGAACGGCTGAACGGCGCGCGCACCTTCAGCCAAAAGCCGAAAAGCCGCTGTCACCATGTGATCCAGCGCCCCTTCGTCGATGTGATCGACGCCGAGGCGAACCGCTATGTCACCAATACCAACATGCATTACGTGGAAACCCGGCTGGACGATCAGTTCCTGCTGGCGATCACCGCCACGCATGAGCTGACGGTGGTGGAGGGCCAGATCAGGATCGCGAACAAGCGTGTTGATCTGCTGAACTGCGATGCCGCCTTCGGCAATATCCAGTTGCTGCCCTGACCCTTCTCCGGACGCCCCCGCCAGGGCGTCCGTTTTCGTTCGGACGACCGCCACAAGGAACACCACATGACCGATTATACCGCCGTCATCACCGGGGGCAGCCACGGGATCGGCGCCGATCTGGCCCGGCGGCTGCTGGAGCGCGGCTATCGCGTGGTCTCGGTAGCGCTGGACGATCCCGAGTTCACCCATGACAATCTGGTCAGCCTGCCGACCGATCTGATGGACCCGGCCGCCACGGCGCAGACCGCGGCCGAGATCGCCAGCCGGTTCGAGGTGACCCATCTGATCCACAACGCCGGGATGATCCGTCCCAACCTGGTCGAGGATGCGCGCCCCGAGGATCTGCTGGCGCTGACCCAGCTGCATCTGGGCGCCGCGCTGACGCTGCTGCAATCGGCGCTGCCGGCGATGAAGGCGCGGCAGTTCGGTCGCGTGGTCTTTACCAGTTCGCGCGCCGCGCTGGGGGTGCCAACGCGCACCGCCTATTCCGCCACCAAGGCCGGAATCATCGGCATGGCCCGCACATGGGCGCTGGAGCTGGCCCGTCACGGCATCACGGTGAACGTCGTGGCCCCCGGCCCGGTCCGCACCGACAACTTCTGGGATATCATCAAGAAGGACAGCGATCAGGAAACCGCCCTGGCCGCCCGAATCCCGGTTGGCAGGCTCGGCGAGGTAAGCGATATCTCGAACGCGCTATTGTTCTTCTGCGCGCCCGAAAACAGCTTCGTCACCGGGCAAACGCTTTACGTCTGCGGCGGCGCCAGCGTCGGAACGCTGCAATTGTGATCTCATCCTCCGATTGGGGGTTTGCCTTTGTTTACCAGTCAACGAAACTAGTGCCTGACCCAGGCATCAAACAGGCCCGCCAACGGGCCGATACCAACAGGAGTACGACAATGATGATGAAACGCCTGATCGCCACCGTTTCGGCCGGCATCGCCGCGGCCGCCCTGTCGGCCAGCGCGGCGCTCGCCACCGAATTGACCTATTCGTCCTGGATCCCCTGGACCCATCCGGTCAACGTGAACGTCTATATCCCCTGGATCGAAGCGGTCGAAAAAGCCTCGAACGGCAAGATCACCTTCAAGCGGCTGCCCAAGGCCGTCGCCTCGCCGCAAGGCTCGCTCGACGCGGTGCGCACCGGTCAGGCCGATGTCTCCTTCTCGGTGCATGGCTATGCGCGCAAGCAGTTCGCCGCCTATCTCTTCGCCGAACTGCCGCTTCTGGGCGACAGCGCCGAGATCACCTCGATCGCGCTGCAGCGCACCCACGACAAGTTCCTCGCCGACAAGGATCTCTACAAGGGGCTCTATCTGGTCGGCATGATGTCGCATGGCCCGGGTCAGGTGCACCACACCAAGAAGCTGATCGAAAGCCCGGCCGACATGGAAGGCCAGAAGATGCGCACCGGCGGCCCGATCCCCAAGGCGATCACCGAGGCCTGGGGTGGCGTGTCGATCAGCCAGCCCTCGTCGAAATCCTATGAGATCCTCTCCAGCGGCATCGCCGACGGCATCATGTTCCCCTATGAGAGCGTGACCAGCTTCAACCTGACCGATGTCACCAAGTTCTCGACCAACGTGCCGGGCGGCTGGTATTCCTCCAGCCACTTCCTGTTCATGAACAAGAAGACCTATGACAGCCTGCCGGCGGACGAGAAGGCGATCATCGACCAATATTCCGGCGAAGCCTTCGCCAAGATCGCCGGTCATGGCTGGGATGTGGTCAACGCCAAGGGGCTCGCGGATCTGAAGGCCAACGGCAATACCATCGCCGATGCCACGCCCGAGCTGATGGAAGCGATCACCAAGCTGCGCGATCAGTTCCTCGACGAATATTATGCCACCGCCGAGGCCGAAGGGCTCGATGGCAAGGCGATGTACGCCTACTTCCAGGAGCAGGTGAAAGAGCTCGAGGCTGAGGCCAAGTAAGGTCTCGAAAGGACTCCGATAGTGGATATTCAGAAAACCCATGGGGCCGCGGATCATATCCGCGGTTTCTCCCCATTGGCGTGGTTTTTGACCTATATCGCCTGCATCCTGCTGTTCGCGATGATGTTCCTGACCTTCGCCGATGTGATGGGGCGGTATCTCTTTTCCGCCCCCCTGCCCGCGACTTACGAGGTCGTGTCGCTGATGATGCCCGCCATCATCTTCTGTGCGCTGCCGCTGACGGTGCTGAACGAAAACCACATCACCGTCGACTTGCTGGATGACATCATCCCGTTGCCGATGGCCAAGATCCAGGCGGTCTTCGTGCATCTCTTCTGCACCGTGTCGCTGGGGCTGATCGCCTGGCGGCTGGCCGTCAAGTCGATGACCCAATACGAATACGAAGAGGTCACCGACGAGCTGTTCCTGCCGATGTGGCCGTTCAGCACGCTGATGGCCGTGCTCTGCGCGGTGGCGACGCTCGCGGCTCTGGGCAATGTCGTCCTGGTCCTCAAGGGCCGCAAAATCCCGGGGAGCAAGTGACATGACCGAAGCCCTCATCGGCCTTGCCGCCCTTCTCGTTCTGGCCTTCCTGCGCATCCCCATCGCCTTTGTCATGGCGCTGGTGGGCTTCGCCGGCATGGCCTGGGTGATGAACCCCTCGGCCGCGCTCTACAACGTCGGCCAGACCGCCTTCGACGCCGCCATCAATTACGAGCTTTCGGTGGTGCCGCTTTTCGTCCTGATGGGCAACTTCGTCGCCCGCGCCCGGCTCGCGGCCGAACTTTACAACGCCTCGAACGCTTTCCTGGGACACAGGAAAGGCGGGCTGGCGATGGCGACCGTGGTCGCCTGCGGCGGGTTCTCGGCCATCTGCGGATCGTCTCTGGCCACCGCCGCCACCATGTCCAAGGTCGCCATGCCGTCGATGCGGCGGTTCGGCTATTCGGATTCGCTGGCCACCGGCTCGATCGCGGCGGGCGGCACGCTGGGCATCCTGATCCCGCCCTCGGTCATGCTGGTGATGTACGGCATCCTCACCCAGCAGAGCATCGGCAAGCTCTTCGCCGCGGGGATCATCCCGGGCGCCATCGGCATGCTGTTCTATCTGCTCGCCGTGCGCTGGGTCGCCTGGCGCCGCCCCGAGGAAGGCCCCGCCGCCGAACGTCAAAGCTGGCCCGAGCGGCTGCGCGCGCTCAGGAACGTCTGGGGGGTGCTGGTGCTCTTCCTCGTGGTGATGGGCGGCATCTATGGCGGCGTCTTCAGCCCGACCGAGGCCGCCGGCATCGGCGCGCTCGGCTCCTTCCTCTTCGCGCTGCTCCGCGGCGCGCTGACCTGGAAGGTGCTGAAGGAAATCCTGGTCGAAAGCGTCGAGACCACCGCCATGCTGTTCACCGTGCTGATCGGTGCGCTGCTGTTCGCGAATTTCATCAACATCACCGATTTCCCGCAGGGGCTGGTGACCTTCGCGATGCAGTTCGCCGATACCCCCTGGCTGGTGATCCTGGCGATCCTGGTGATCTATCTGCTGTTGGGCTGCGTGTTCGAGAGCATGTCGATGATCCTGCTGACGGTGCCGATCTTCTATCCGCTGGTGATGCAGCTCGGCTATGACGCCATCTGGTTCGGCATCGTCGTCGTGGTGGTGACCGAGATCAGCCTGATCACCCCGCCGGTGGGGATGAACGTCTTCGTGCTGCGCGGTGTGCTGCCGGATGTGACCACCGGCACGATCTTCCGCGGGGTGACCCCCTTCTGGGTGGCCGATATCTTCCGGCTGACGCTGATCGTGGTGGTGCCGGTGCTGTCGACCTGGCTGGCCTCTTACGTGGCCTGACGGTCGGGGCCGGTTTGACGCCGGCCCCGACGCCTCTCACTCCGTGCGCGAGAAGGCAACGCTGCCGAGCGGCCCCATGCCGACCTCGACGCGGCTGACCGAAGGCGCCAGCACCTTCAGCGGCAGATGGGTGCCGCACATGATCAACATCCCCGGCGCGATCTCGGTGCCCCGCGCGTTCAGCGCGCTGAGCAACCAGGCCACCGCCTCGAAGGGATCCTGCGGGGCCGCCCCGGTGGCCTCGCCCGCCAATTCACCGTCGAGTGTCAGGGTGACATGAAGGTTTTCCAGATCGAGCGCTTCCGGGGCGATGCCGCCCTCGCCCAGCACGCAGCCGGCGTTGAAGACATTGGCGGCGATGGCCTGGCCCAGTTCGACCCCGGCAATGGAAATGCCGCGCTGGTCGATCAGCTCGATCGAGGCGCGCAGGCTCTCGATCGCGCCCTTCGCCTGCCCGGGCGTCACAGCGCCTTTCAGTGCCGTCACGCCCTGACCCAGAATCGCGGTGATCTCCGCCTCGATGCAAAGCTCGCCAAAGGCCGCCTTGGGCAGGGCCACGCCGCTCGGGTACACTTCCGGCGCCAGAACCCGCGCCCAGGCCGGTTCGCTGACGCCGAAATGCGCCTGCTGCGGCTTGCCGTTCACCGCCAGCTTAAAGCCTGCAACCGGCGCGCCGATCGCCGCCACGTAGGCGTCCTGAAAGGCATAGGCATCAGCAAAGGGCGCGCCGCCCAGCCCCTGGGGCAGATCGTAGGGCGCCAGATCGCGTCGGGCTGCGGCCATGGCGGTGGCGGCGGTTTCGATATCAAGGATCACGTTTCACTCTCCCGTTCCGGTCCTGAGGTGTCGCCGCGCATGTTGGCCTGCGCCCCCGCCAATGACCAGAGCCCGCCCCCGCACCACGCCGTTTTCTCTCCACAACACCGATCCTGCCGCTAAGATCGCCCCAACGTGAGCCGCCAGCGCCCGCCAGCGCGGGCGGCACAGAAGACAGAAGGAACACCAAGATGACAGATCCCAAGGCGAGCAACCGCAAGCTCCGCTCGCGCATTACCACCGACGGGCTCGACCGGGTGCCGCACCGCGCCTTCTATCGTGGTCAGGGCCTCGACGACAACGCGATGGCGCGGCCGATGATCGGCGTGGTCTCGACCGCCGGCGAAACCTCGCCCTGCAACGCCAATCTGGGCGATCAGGCGCGCTATGCCTATCGCGGCGTGCAGGAGGCCGGCGGCACGCCGCGCGAATTCACCACCATCTCGGTCTCCGACGGGTTTTCGATGAACCACCAGGGGATGAAGAATTCACTGATGTCGCGCGACCTGATCGCGGATTCGGTCGAACTGGTGATGCGCGGCCATGCCTATGACGGGCTGGTCGGCTATGGCGGCTGCGACAAGAACCTGCCGGCGCTGATCATGGCGATGGTGCGGCTGAACGTGCCCTCGGTCTTCGTCTTCGGCGGCTCCACCCTGCCGGGGACCTACAAGGGCAAGACCGTCTCGATCCTCGATACCTACGAGGGCGCCGGCGCGGTGATGACCGGAGAGATGAGCCAGGCGGATCTGGACGCGATGGAGCGGGTCGCCATGCCCACCATCGGCGCCTGCCCCGGCCAGTTCACCGCCAATACCATGGGCATGGTCTCCGAGGTGCTGGGCATCGCTCCGCTCGGCAGCGCCACCATGCCGGCGGTCTATTCCGAACGGGTGGCGCTGGGGCGCCGTGCCGGCCAGATGGTGATGGAGATCCTCGACCGTGGCGGCCCGCTGCCGCGCGATCTGATCACCCGCAAGTCGCTGGAAAACGCCTGCGCCATCGTCGCCGCCACCGGCGGGTCGACCAACGCCGGCATGCATATCTCGGCCATCGCGCATGAGGCCGGCATCCTCTTCACCATGGACGATGTCGGCGCCGTCTTCGAACGCACGCCGCTGATCGGCAACCTGCGCCCCGGCGGGCAATATTACGCGCTGGACGTGCACCGTCTGGGCGGCGTGCCGGTGATTATCAAGGAACTGATCCGCTCGGGTCACATGCATGGCGACACGTTGACGCTGTCGGGTCAGACCCTGGCCGAGGCGGTGGCCGATGCCCCCGCGCCGGATGGCGAGGTGATCCGCTCGGTCGACAATCCGCGCGACACCTCGGGCGGGGTGATCGTGCTGAAGGGCAACCTCGCCCCCGAGGGCGCCTTCATCAAGGTCGCCGGCCTCAAGGTCCGGGTGCACGAGGGCCCGGCGCGGGTATTCGAGAGCGAGGAGGATTGCATGGCCGCCGTCCGCAAGCGCGATTACCAGGAGGGCGATGTGATCATCATCCGCAACGAGGGCCCCGCCGGCGGCCCCGGCATGCGCGAGATGTTGGGGCCGACCGCGGTGATCTATGGCCAGGGCATGGGCGAAAAGGTGGCGCTGGTCACCGATGGCCGCTTCTCCGGCGCGACGCGGGGGATGTGCATCGGCTATCTCTCGCCCGAGGCCTATAACGGCGGCCCGCTGGGGCTGGTCGAGAATGGCGACATCATCCGCATCGACACCCGCGAGGCGCGCGCCATCGACCTCTTGGTGGACGAAGAGGTTCTGGCGGCGCGTCGCAAGGCGCTGGCCGCCCGCCCGCCCCGCCGTCTGGCCGGCGCGCATGAGAAATACGCGGCCCAGGTGAAAAGCGCCTATTACGGCGCGATCACCCATTCCGGCGCGGTCGACTGGCCGGTCGACGAGGTGCAGGAATGACCTTGCCGCGTCTGGGATACCTCGGCACCGGGCTGATGGGCGAGCCGATGGTGATGAACCTGCTGAAGGCGGGCTATGAGGTCACCGTCTGGAACCGGACACCGTCGAAATGCGACGCGGTGGTGGCCGCCGGCGCCCGCCGCGCCGAAAGCCCCGCCGATCTGGCGTGCCAGAGCGATGTGGTGATGGCCTGCCTGACCAATGCCGCCGCCGTCGAGGCGGTGCTCTTCGGCGATCATGGCGTGGCCGGGGTGACGAGGCCGGAGTTGTTCATCGACTTCTCCTCGATGGACCCGGGGCTCACGCGAGAGTTCGGCGCGCGTCTGCGGGCGGCCAATGGCATGGGCTGGGTCGATGCCCCGGTCTCCGGCGGCACTCCGGCGGCGACGGCGGGAACGCTGACCATCATGGCCGGCGGCGGGGCGGCGGATTTCGCCCGCGCCGCACCGCTGATGGCGCCCCTGGCGCAGAAGGTCACCCATATGGGCGATCTCGGCGCCGGGCAGATGACCAAGCTGGTCAACCAGATCATCGCCGGCTGCACCATGGCGGTGGTGGCCGAGGCGGTGAATTTCGCCAAAACCATGGGCGTCGATGCCACCCGGCTGACCGAGGCGCTGGCGGGCGGCTTTGCGGATTCCAAACCCTTCCAGCTTCTGGCGCCGCGGATGGCGACCGAAAGCTTTGAAAACCCGCTCGGCACGGTGGCGATGATGCTGAAGGATCTCGACACCATCGCGGCGGTGGGCGGCGAGCGCGCCGCGCTGCCAATGACCGACAGCGCCCGCGCCCTGATGCGCGCCACCTGCGATCTCGGCCATGCCGAGGACGATATCTCCACCCTCATCCTCACCCTGAAAGGCCAGTCATGACCCGCATCGGCATGATCGTCCCCCCGGCGGCCGGCGACGTGCCGCCGGAACCGCTGCAGCTCTATCCCGATCTCGATTTCATCTCGGTCGGCCTCGGCATCCCCGAGGTGACGCCGGAGGGGTTCAACCAGGTGATCCACCGCTTGGGCGCCCTCGCGGCGGAGCTGAAGGAGATGGGGGCCGAGGCGGTCTCTCTCATGGGGACCTCGCTCAGCTTCTATCGCGGACCGGAGGGGAACACCGAGATCCTCGCGGCCCTGCACGACGGCTCCGGCCTGCCGGTCACCACGATGACGGATTCGGTGCTTGAGGCGCTGGCGGTGATGGGCGCGAAACGGGTCGCCGTCGCCACCGCCTATACTGATCCGGTCAATCAGGCGCTGACCCGTTATCTCACCCAGAGCGGCTATGAGGTCGCGGCGCTGGAGGCGATGCATCTGAAGACGGTGGAGCAGGTCTTTGCCGTCACCGACGACGATCTGATCGCACTGGGGGAACGGGCGCTGGCCGCCGCACCGGATGCCGATTGCCTGTTCATCTCCTGCGGCGGGCTGCACACGCTGGGCGTCATCCCGGTGTTGGAGGCGCGTCACGGGCTGCCGGTGATCTCCAGCGCCACGGCGGGCGCCTGGGGGGCGGTCCGGCTGGCGGGCCATTCCGGCCGCGCGCCCGGCCATGGCCGGTTGTTCGAGGTCTGAGACATCCGCCCGGGCGCCTGCGCGGACCGGGCGGTTCATCGCAGCCGCGCTTCACCATGAGCGCGGGTCACCGCCCGGCGGTCGCCTTGACAAAAAGGTGGCAAAATGCCACCTATAGACCCAAAGGAGGCCCCGACATGGCGCAATCCGTAAAGCTCAATGACGACCTGATGGGTGTCATTCGCCGCGAATCCGAACTGCAAAGCCGATCGGTCGCCGGGCAGATCGCCCATTGGGTCAAGATCGGCCGCGCGGTCGAGAAATCCGGCAATTTCGACCACGCCCATATCTCGGCCGCCCTGGCCGGAGAGCTGGAGACCACCGCGCTGAGCGGCGAGGAAAAGGATGTCTGGCTCGACAGTTTCACCGAACTGATGCGCCAACCCTCGGCCGAGGAAAAGGCATTCTATGCCAAACGCCAGCGGCTTGGCCTGGGGGTCGGGCTGGATGCCGGCGGCAATCTGATCCACGCCGACGCCGACTAAGGCATGACGCCCACCATGATCCTGCTGGCCGGGCCGAACGGCGCCGGCAAGTCGACGCTTTACGCAACCCGGGTGGCGCCGCATTTCGCCGGCCCCTTCATCAACGCCGACATCCTGCAGCGCGACGAGCTGCGCGATCCCTCTCCCGCCGCCTCCTACGAGGCCGCGCGTCTGGCCGCCCTGCGGCGCGACGATTTCCTGGCCCGGCGCCGGGATTTCGTGACCGAGACGGTGTTTTCCCATCCCTCGAAACTGGCGCTGATCGAGGCCGCGCGCGACCGGGGCTTTACCGTCATCGTGATGCATGTGGGGGTCGAGACCCCCGATCTGTCGGTCGCCCGCGTGCAGGCCCGCGTCACCGAGGGCGGCCATCCGGTGCCCGATCAGAAAATCCGCGACCGCTTCGCCCGCAATGGCGCGCTGATCCGCCAGGCGGTGCTGATGGCCGATCGTGGCATGGTCTTCGACAACTCCGGCCTGAACACACCGCCCCGGCACTGCCTGGGCTTTGCCAAAGGCCGCCTGACCTCGGCCCTGCCGTTGCTGCCCGGCTGGGTCAGGGACATCTATGCCGAAGACCTGATCCGCTGAGCGGTTGCGCCCGGCCCAGCGACCCCGGGAGAGACCTGGGCAGCCGCTCACCGTGATCGTCCTGCAAAGGAGATCGCTCGCCCTGTGCGCCCTGCGGAAACGGCCTATCTGAAGATCAAGCGGCGCTGACCTGGAGGAGACCAAATGGCCGTCACCATACGCCCCGCCACGCCCGCCGATCTCGACGCCATGACCGCGCTGCTGCTGCAGGACGCGAACCAGCGCCGGGAGATCAATCCCTCGCTCTGGCGGTTGAAACCCGAGGCCGGCGCCGCCATCGCCGCCAGCCTCGCATCAACGTTCGGAGCCGACCCCGCCGCCCCGCGCCAAAGCTGGCTGGTCGCGGAAGAAAATGGAGCTCTCCTCGGCCTGACCCACAGCCTGCTGCTGCCGGTGCCGCCGACCTATGCCGGAGAGTTCGGCCCGCCGGGGCTGATCATGGAGGACAGCACCCTCGCCCCGAACGCCCCCTCCGGCACGGCGACCGCGCTGTTGCAGGCCGCCGAGGCCGATCTGATCGCCGCCGGCGCCAGGATCCTGCTGGCCTCTTCCGTGCCCGGCGGATCATGGGAGGCGCCCCTCGCCGCGCGCGAATACCATCCGCTGACACTCTATCTGGCCAAGACCGGGCTGACCGGAGCCGCAAGACCCGAGGATGTGCGCCAGGCGACCGCCGATGATATGTCGGCCATCGTTGAGCTGAGCGCCGCGCATCGGCAAACCCTTTGCGATATCAAGAGCGTCTTTTGGAAACCGCACCCCGAGGCGGACGAGAGGTTTGAGCGATGGATGCGGCGCAGCCTGACCCTGACGGATCGCGACATGTTCGTGTCCGAGACCTCGGGGCGGATCGACGGCTATGCGATCTCGCAACCGGCGACGCCTTTGCACTTCCCGTCGGCGCATGACATCGGCGGCATCGGGATCATCGACGATTTCTATCACCGCGATTTCAAGGATATCGCCGATCCCGCTCACGACTATGGCGCCGCGTCGCGCCTGATCTCCGCCGCCGAAACCGCCTTGGCAAAACGCGGCCGTACTGCAACCCTGGTGATCTGCCCGGCCGGCTGGGCGTCAAAAAAGAGGTTTCTAGAAACCATAGGGCATTCGGTTGCACTGGTTTGGCATATCAAACCGGGCCTGCCTGGCTGAGGCCCAAGGCCGGGACATCGCAGCGGAGGGGCACTGCAAGGCGACGCCCCCGATGTGCGCGACAGTCCAACTTCCGTCCTCCGACACGCAAAAGGGCCGCCCCATCGGGACGGCCCCTGAACGCGCGAGGGAGGGGCGGTTAGTTCTTGCCGATGAAGGCGGTCGCCTCGATCTCCAACAGCGCCTCGTCCTCCAGCAGATCAGCCACCACCAGCAGCGACATCGCCGGGAAATTGCGCCCCAGCACGGCGCGATAAGTGCGCCCGATCTCGGCCTGATGCGCCATGTATTCCGCCTTGGATTTGACGAACCAGGTCAGCCGGGTGATATCGGCGGCGGTGCCGCCGGCGGCCTCGACCACCGCCAGGATGTTTTTCAGCGCCTGTTCCATCTGGCCGATGAAATCATGCGCTTCGAACTTCTGCTCCGCAGTCCAGCCGATCTGGCCGCCGACATAGAGCGTGCCGTCGCCGGCCAGGATACCATTGGCATAGCCCTTGGCGGGCGCCCAGCCCTCGGGTTGGATAACCGTATTCGTCATGTCTTGCCTTTCGTTCGCTATCGTCCGTTTCGGCCCCGCCGGGGCCCTCAAGTTGCTTGCCCCGGCCGCCCGTCACAGACCGCCGCGCATATGCCAAAGTTCGGGGAAAAGCTCGACCTCGAGCATGCGGCGCAGATATTGCACGCCCGAAGTGCCCCCGGTGCCGCGCTTGAAGCCGATCACCCGCTCCACCGTGGTCACGTGATTGAACCGCCAACGGCGGAAGTAGTCCTCGAGATCGACCAGCTTCTCGCCCAGTTCGTAAAGCGTCCACCAGCGGTCGACGTCCCGATAGACCTCGGTCCATTTCTCCTGCACCGCCTCGACCGGCTTGTGCGGCTGATCGAGCTGCGGCGCCGGGATCACCGCGTCCGGTCCGTCGATGGTGATGAACAGCAGTCGGATCACGTCGTCATAGAAGCTGGGCCGCGCCAGCTCCGCCTGCAGCATGGCATGCACCTCGGGCACATGCTCATGCGGCTTCAACATGTTCGGGTTCCGGTTGCCCAGGATATATTCGATCATCCGGTACTGATAGGACTGGAACCCAGAGGACGGCCCCAGCGCCTCGCGGAAGCGCGAATAATCCGCCGGCGTCATCGTGCGCAGCACATCCCAGGCGTTGTTGAGCTGTTCGAAGATCCGGCTGACCCGCGCCAGCATCTTGAACACATGGGTCATCTGCCCCGCGTTCATCGCCTCGCGCGCCGCCGCCATCTCGTGGATCGCCAGCTTCATCCACAGCTCGCTGGTCTGATGCTGGATGATGAACAGCATCTCGTCATGCGCGCTGCTCTGCGGCCTCTGCTGCGTCAGCAGCCCGTCGAGACAGAGGTAATCGCCATAGGACATGGCGTCCGCAAAACTCATCCGGGCACCTTCGGCGCCGGGGTCATAGGCCTTGTCGATCATTGGATATCCTTCAGTCGGAAGCGTTGAATCTTGCCGGATTCTGTTTTCGGCAATTCCCGAACGAACACAACCGAGCGAGGGTATTTGTAGGGCGCGATGGTTGCCTTGACGTGATCTTGAAGGATCCGAACCATAAGATCGCCCGGAACCTGAGCGGCCGACAAAACCACATGCGCCTGAACGATCTGGCCGCGCGCCTCGTCGGGGATGCCGATCACCGCGCATTCCACCACCGCCTCATGCGCCAGCAGCGCCGCCTCGACCTCGGGGCCGGCGATGTTATAGCCGGCCGACAGGATGATGTCGTCATTGCGCGCGGCAAAATGGAAATACCCGTCGGCATCCTGAACAAAGGTGTCCCCGGTGACGTTCCAGCCGTTCTGGACATATTCCGCCTGCCGTTCCCCCCGCAGATAGCGGCAACCGATCGGCCCACGCACGGCCAGGCGCCCGACCTCTCCGCGCGCCACCTCTTCACCGTCGGGGCCGATCACTTTCGCCTCATATCCGGTCACCGGCCTGCCGGTGCAGGCCGGTCGGTGATCGTCGAAGCGGTTGGTAATGAAGATATGCAGCATCTCGGTCGCACCGATACCATCCAGCATCGGCTTGCCGGTCTTGGCGATCCATTCCTCATAGACCGGCGCCGGCAGCGTCTCGCCCGCCGAGACCGCGGCGCGCAACGAAGACAGATCGGCCCCCTGCTCCATCGCCCGCAGCATGGCGCGATAGGCGGTCGGCGCGGTGAAGCAGACGGTCGCCCCATAGGTCTCGATGATCTCGATCATATGCTGCGGAGAGGCGTTCTCAAGCAGGGTCGCCGCGGCCCCGAAGCGCAGCGGAAAGATCGCGAGCCCGCCCAGCCCGAAGGTGAAGGCCAAGGGCGGCGAGCCGACGAAAACGTCGTCCGGGCGCACGTTCAGAACCTCTTTGGCATAGCCATCGGCGATGATCAGCAGATCGCGGTGGAAATGCATCGTGCCCTTCGGCTCTCCGGTCGAGCCAGAGGTGAAGCCGATCAGCGCGACATCGTCCTGCGCGGTCTCGACGGCGTCGAACCGGACCGATTTCTGCAAGGCCAGCCGGTCAAGCTCGGCATCATGGTTCCAGGTGCCGTCGAACCCCACCAGCGTCTGCAGGAACGGGCTGTCGACCGCCGCCTCGGCCATCTCGTCCATCAACCGGGTATCGCACAAGGCATGGCTGATCTCGGCCTTCTCGATGTACTTGCGCAATTCGCCCGCGCGCAGCATCGGCATGGAGTTGATCACCACCGCCCCGGCCTTGGTCGCCGCCAGCCAGCAGGCCACCATCGCCGGATTGTTCGCCGACCGGATCAGCACCCGGTTGCCGGGCTTCAGCCCCAGATCCTCGACCAGCGCATTGGCCAGCCGGTTGGTCCAGTCGGCCAGTTCCTTATAGGTGCGCCGCCGACCGTTCCCGATCAACGCGACGTGATCGCCAAACCCCTTGGCAACCATCGCATCGGTCAGTTCGACCGCCGCGTTCAGCCGGTCGGGATAATCGAACCCCTCCAGCAGCAGATCGGGCCAACTCTCCGGCGGAGGCAGGTTGTCGCGGGCGAATGTATCCACATGGGCAGATGGTCTGAACATGGTTCCTGAAGTCTCCCTGTTGGACCCGGGGGGCTTATTTTTTGGCGGATGCCCCCTCGGGATCGGATGATGCTCCGGCCCTGAGGCCGGAACGCCATTCTCGTCTGGCTCAGCCCTGCTGAAAAGCCCCGAGCGCCTGGCGCGCGATCACCACCCGCTGCACGTCCGAGGCACCCTCGTAGATCCGGAGCGCCCGAATTTCGCGATAGAGCTTCTCGACCGTCTCCCCAGACCGCACCCCGTCGCCGCCATGCAGTTGCACCGCCTTGTCGATCACCTGCTGCGCCTGATCGGTGGCGAAAAGCTTGGCCATCGCCGCCTCGCGGGTGACCCGCGGCGCGCCGCTGTCCTTGGTCCAGGCAGCGCGATAGACCAGCAGCGCGGCGGCATCCACATCCAGCGCCATATCGGCGATATGGCCCTGCACCATCTGCAGATCAAAGAGCGGCGCGCCCTGCACCTGCCGCGTGGTGACCCGATGCAGCGCCTCGTCCAGAGCGCGGCGGGCAAAGCCCAGAGCGGCAGCCGCCACGGTCGAGCGGAAGACATCGAGCACCGACATGGCGATCTTGAAGCCGCCGCCCGGCTGCCCCAGCAGGGCCGAGGCCGGAATGCGGCAATCGGTGAAGCGGAGCGTCGCCAGCGGATGCGGCGCGATCACCTCCAGCCGCTCGGCGATCTCGAAGCCCGGCGTGTCGGCCGGCACGATGAAGCACGACAGCCCCTTGGCGCCGGGCGCCTCGCCGGTGCGGGCGAAGACGCAATAGACATCGGCGATGCCGCCATTGGAAATCCAGGTCTTCTCGCCGTTCAGCACGAAGAAATCGCCGTCGCGGGTGGCGGTCATGGTGGAATTCGCCACATCCGAGCCCGAGGCGGGCTCGGTCAGCGCGAAGGCGGAAATCGCCTCGCCCGCCCGCGTTTTGGTCAGCCATTCCTTGCGCTGCTCCGGCGTGCCGAACAGCGAAATCGCCCCGGTGCCGAGACCCTGCATGGCAAAGGCGAAATCGGCCAGACCGTCATGGCGTGCCAGGGTCTCGCGGATGATGCACAGGCTGCGCACGTCCAGCCCCTCGCCGGTCTCGGGATCGACGGCGGAATGGGTCAGGAACCCGGCCTCGCCCAGCCCCTTGACCAGGGCGCGACAGGCGGCATCGGTATCGTGGTGGTCAATCGCGCCCAGATGGGCCGAGGCCCATGCATCCAGCGCCTCGGCCAGTTCTTTGTGACGCGGCTCGAAAAACGGCCAGCTCAGGAAACTCCGGTCGGGCATCTCTCCCCCTCCCCCTTCTTCTCGTTGCAAATACGGCCGCCGGAGGCTCCTGCCGGCGCCGCTGGCCCGGCCCGTTGCCGGACCGGGCACCAACCGGATCAATCGCCCTCGAAGACCGGTTTTTCCTTGGCGACGAAGGCATGATAGGCGCGATGGAAATCCTTGCCCTGCATGCAGATCGCCTGCGCCTGGGCCTCGGCCTCGATCGCCTGCTCCAGCGACATGCTCCATTCCTGCGCCAGCATGGTCTTGGTCATCATATTGGCGAAATTCGGGCCGTCGGCGATCTTGGCGGCCAGCTTCTGCGCCGTGGCCTCCAGCTCGTCGGCCGGCACCACGCTGTTGAAAAAGCCCCAGGCGTGGCCCTCTTGCGCGCTCATCGCCCGACCAAGATAGAGCAGCTCCGCCGCCCGGCCCTGGCCGATGATGCGCGGCAGGATCGCGCAGGCGCCCATGTCGCAGCCGGCCAGCCCCACGCGGTTGAACAGGAAGGCGGTCTTCGCCTCGGGCGTCGCCACCCGCAGGTCGGAGGCCATGGCGATGATCGCGCCGGCGCCGGCGCAGATGCCGTCCACCGCCGCGATGATCGGCTTGCCGCAGCCGATCATCGCCTTGACCAGATCGCCGGTCATCCGGGTGAAGGCCAGAAGTTCCTTCATCGTCATCTTGGTCAGCGGCCCGATGATGTCATGCACATCCCCGCCCGAGCTGAAGTTGCCGCCATTGGGCAGGAAGACCACCGCCTTGACGTCATCGTCGTAATGCAGGTCGCGGAACCAGTCGCGCAACTCGGCATAGCTTTCGAAGGTCAGCGGGTTCTTCCGCTCCGGCCGGTCCAGCGCCAGGGTGGCGATGCCGTCCTTGATCTCGCATTTGAAATGCTCAACGTCGCTGCGCATGTTTCAGTCTCTCTCCTCAAGTGTATCGTTCAGATAGTCGAGCCGCCGGTTCATCCCCTCGACGTCATCGGCGTCGAGCCGGTCGAGCAGCCCGTTGATCCAGCTCTCATGGGCGGCGGCCTGTTCGGCGAAGGCCGCCTGCCCCTTGGGCGTCAGCACCACCAGCGCGGCGCGCCGGTCGCCCGGCACCGCCACGCGCAGCGCCAGCCCCTCTTCGGTCAGCCGGTCGACGATGCCGGTCACATTGCCGTTCGACACCCTGAGCTTGTCGGAAATCTGCGACATCTTCAGCCCCTCGGGGCTGCGCGACAGCGCCGACATCACGTCGAACCGCGGCAGGGTGGTCTGGAACTCCTCGCGCAGGTGGCGGCGCACATGTTCTTCCAGCAGGCTCGAGGCCTTCAGAAGCTTGAGCCACAGCCGCAGGCGCGATTTCGACAATGCGGGCAGGTCGTCCTTGCCAACCGGTTTCAGCGTCATGTCTCCCCTCCGGAGAGGCTCAGCGCGTGGCCGTTCACCGATCGCGCCGCCTCGGTACAGAGCCAGAGCGCCGCGCCCGCCACCTCATCGGTCTGGATGAAGCGTTTCTGCGGGTTGCCCGCCTTCAGCGATTTCGCGGCCTGCTCCTCGCTCATTCCGGTGGTCTTTACGATATTGGCGATGGATCGGTCCAGCAACGGCGTTTCGATGAAACCCGGGCAGATCGCGTTGACGGTGATCCCGGTCATCGCCAGTTCGATCGACAGCGCCCGGGTCAGCCCCAGCACCCCGTGCTTGGCGGCGCAATAGGCGGCGACGTAAGGGTATCCCTTCTGCGCCGCGGTCGAGGCCACGGCGATCATCCGCCCCCAACCGGCCGCCTTCATGTCGGGCAGCGCCGCCTGCCAGCAGTTCGACACGCCGATCAGATTGACCGCCAGCATGGCGCTCAGGTGTTCGGGCGTCATCTTGGCGAAGGGCACGCTTTCGGCGGCGCCCGCATTGGCGACCATGATGTCGATCGGCCCCTGATCGGCGCGCGCGGCGGCAAAGGCGGCCTGAACCGCCTCCGCCTCCGTCACGTCGCAGAGCTGATAGGGCAGCCCCTGCGCCTTGAGCGGCGCCTCGGAGCGACCCATGATGGTGACCTTCGCCCCGGCCTCGGCCAGGGTGCGGGCAACCTCCGCCCCCACCCCGGTGCCGCCGCCGGTGACGACGGCATGTTTTCCCGCCAGCATCATACCTTGATCGCCGCCTCGGCCTCGCGCTCGCGCTCGGCCAGACGCCACAACAGGTCACGGCCGCCGCGATAGGGCTCCGGCCAGACGGCATAACGATCCCCCAGTTGCGCGCCGGCATGCAGCGTCCAATAGGGATCGGCCAGATGGGCGCGGGCCAGGCAGACCAGATCGGCGCGCCCCGCCATCAGGATCGAGTTCACGTGGTCGGGCTCGTAGATATTGCCGACCGTCATGGTCGGGATCCCGGTCTCGTTGCGGATACGGTCCGAGAAGGGCACCTGGAACATCCGGCCATAGACCGGTTTCTCTTCCGACACCGTCTGGCCCGAGGAGACATCGACGATATCGACGCCGGCCTCGTGGAAGGCCTTGGCGATCTCCACCGCGTCCTCGGGCTGGTTGCCCGCCTCGCCCACCCAGTCATGCGCCGAGATCCGCACCGACATCGGCTTGTCGGCCGGCCAGGCGGCGCGCATCGCCTTGAACACCTCAAGCGGATAGCGCAGCCGGTTTTCCAGGCTGCCGCCATATTCATCCGACCGCTTGTTGGTCGCCGGCGACAGGAAGGTGCCGATCAGATAGCCGTGGGCGGCATGGAATTCGATCATGTCGAAGCCGGCACGGTCGGCCATCTTCGCCGCCTCGACGAACTGGTCGCGCACCATGTCCATATCGGCGCGGGTCATCTCGCGCGGGGTCTGGCTCGCCGGTTTGTAGGGCAGCGGCGACGGCGCGACGATTTCCCAGTTTCCGGTAGGCAGCGGCGCGTCGATGCCGCCATCCCAGGGCACGCAGGTCGACGCCTTGCGACCGGCATGGCCGATCTGGCAGCAGATCTTGGCCAGCGTTTCCTTGTGCACGAAATCGGTCAGCCGTTTCCACGCGGCCTCATGCTCGGGCGCATAGAGACCGGGGCAACCCGGGGTGATCCGACCTTCGGCGCTGATGCAGGTCATTTCGGTAAAGATCAGCCCTGCACCGCCCTTGGCGCGTTCCGAGTAATGGCCGAAATGCCAATCGGTGGGGCAGCCCTCCTCGGCCTTGTACTGCGCCATCGGCGACATCACCACGCGGTTGATCAGATCCATCTGGCCAATCTTGTAGGGCGCGAACATCGGGCGACGCACCGGAGCATCCGCGGGCACGCCCGCCTGCATCTGGAACCACTTCTCGGCCGATTCCAGCCATTCCGGATCGCGCAGCCGCAGGTTTTCATGGGAAATCCGTTGCGACCGGGTCAGCAGCGAATAGTTGAACTGCACCGGGTCGAGATCGAGGTACCGCTCGACCTGCTCGAACCATTCGAGCGAGTTGCGCGCCGCCGATTGCAGCCGCAGCACGTCGAGCCGGCGTTCCTCCTGATAGCGCTCAAACGCCTTTTCCATCGTCGGTTCGGTGCTGAGGTAATTCGCCAGCGCAATGGCGCTGTCAAAGGCCAGCCGCGATCCCGAGCCGATCGAGAAATGCGCCGTGGCCGAGGCATCGCCCAACAGCACGACGTTTTCGTGATACCACTTCTCGCACAGAACGCGGGGGAAGTTCATCCAGACCGCCGAGCCGCGCAGGTGCGCCGCGTTCGACATCAACTCATGACCGCCCAGGTATTTCTCGAACACCTTGCGGCAGGTCTCGACGATTTCTTCCTTCGACATATGCTCAAAGCCGAAGTTGTCCCAGGTGTCCTGGGCACATTCGACGATGAAGGTCGCAGTGTCGGCGTCGAACTGATAGACGTGCGCCCAGATCCAGCCGTGCTCGGTCTTCTCGAAGATGAAGGTGAAGGCGTCGTCGAATTTCTGATGAGTGCCGAGCCAGATGAACTTGCAGGCGCGCGTCTCGATATTCGGCTTGAAGGCCTCGGCGTATTCGGTGCGAACGCTGGAGTTGATCCCATCGGCGGCGACCACCAGGTCATAGTCCTTGCGGTATTCCTCAGCCGATTTGAACACGGTCTCGAACCGCAGCTCGACCCCCAGCTCGCGGGCGCGTTCCTGCAGCAGGATCAGCATCTGCTTGCGGCCGATGCCGGCAAAGCCATGGCCGCCCGACACGGTGCGCACCCCTTTGTGGATCACCGCGATATCGTCCCAATAGGCGAAATGATCGCGGATCGACTTGGCGCTGACGGGATCGTTCTTGGCCAGATTGTCCAGCGCATCGTCAGAAAGCACCACGCCCCAGCCAAAGGTATCGTTGGCGCGGTTGCGTTCGATCACGACGATCTCATGCGACGGATCCCGCAGTTTCATCGAAATGGCGAAATAGAGACCGGCCGGCCCCCCGCCAAGGCACGCGATACGCATAGGCTCTCCCCTTCAAAGATGATCTGAAACAGGCTGTTCCGGCAGCCGTTGGAGAGAACGCTAGGGCGAGTCGGAATTTATTTCAAGCTTAAAACTTATATGCATCAAGCATCCTGAGCCTGACCGGTTCATTTTGCCCTCCGCTTGGGCAACAAGGCGAAACGCAGCTCATCAAAAACACTGAAATTCACTTATATGTGTATGTTTTTCCTATCTTATCCGAGATCTCATCCCGCGCCTCACTCAGAACTGCGGCGATCCGGTCCCGCTTGCGCTCCAGCCGGCTCTGCGGCAGGACCACGGCGATGGCATGTTCCCCCAGATGCGAACTGAGCGGTACGGCAATCCCGATGATATCCGGAATGAAGGCATCCTCGTCGATGGCAAGCCCGCTGTCGCGAACCGCCTCCAGCCCGCGCAGCACCCGCGCGATCTCGGCCGCAGGCAGGCTCACCGCGAGCAGCCGCTCGGCCTGTTCGGCCGGCAGGGCCGCAAGGATCGCCCGCCCCGGCGCCAGACGGTGCGCCGGATGCGGGATGGTGCCCAGCGGAAACACCACCCGCAGCGGCCGTTCGGCAATGCAGCGGTCGATACAGGTGACGCTGCTGCCGGTCAGCTTGTAAAGCGCCACGGTCTCTTCCAGTGCCGCGCTCAACGCCTCCAGAACGGGGCGCACTTCCGAGACGATATCGACCTGGGTGCGATAGATCAGCTGCGCCAACGACGGGCCGAGCTGAAAGCCCCCCTGCGGCCCCGAGGGTTCGATGAAACCCTCGGCCTCGAGCGCCTGAACGATCCGCTGCACGGTCGACCGCGCCAGCCCGACCCGGGCCGCGATGCCCGCCAAGCTCAGCCCCTGCGGATGGTCCCCGAGCGCCCGCATGATCGCGGCGGCCCGCGCGATCACCTGAATCCCGCCCGATTTCTCGTCACATTCCTTCATGGCCATGCCATCTCCCTGAAGCGCCGCATCGGCATCGCTTGACATTCCCGCCCTGCTCGCGAATAGCATTTCGGTACACCCGCCCGCAATACGGTACAGTTTGCGAGTCCCCTCAGCATCCCCAGCCCGGCCAGATTTCACTGTGCCGGGTCGCTTTATTTGGGGTCGAAATGATGATCAAACCGATGGCTGACAAGACCAAAACCTCCTCCGCCCCGTCGCTTTCCGCCCGCGCCGTGATGGTGCTGGCGCTGCTCTCCGCCGTGGCGCCGCTGTCCACCGACATGTACCTGCCGGGGTTTCCCCGGATGACTGCGGATCTGGAGACCAGCGCCGCCCAGATCCAGATGACGCTGACCGGCTTTCTGATCGGACTGGCCGCCGGCCAGTTGATCATCGGGCCGCTCTCCGACCGCTATGGCCGCCGCCGGCCGCTGATGATCGGCACCCTGGTCGGTGTGGTCTCCAGCCTGCTCTGCGCCCTGGCGCCCAATGCCGGCACGCTGATCGCGCTCCGGGTGATCCAGGGGCTTGGTGGTGCCGCCGGCGTCGTGCTGGCACGGGCGGTGATCGCCGACAGCAGCCGCGACGCCGCCCATTCCGCGCGGCTGTTCCAGATCATGATGATGATCGGCGGCATCGCCCCGGTGGTGGCGCCGATCCTCGGCACCGGCATCGTGGCGTTGGCCGGCTGGCGCGGCGTCTTCGCCCTGCTCGCGGTGATGGCGCTGATCTCCTTCTTCGGGGTGCTCAGGGTGATCGACGAAACCCTGCCCCAGGCGCGCCGCTCTGCCGGCGGGCTGAAACCGCTTTTCACCGCGATCGGTGGGCTGCTGCGAAACCGCGCCTATGTCGGCTATACGCTGACCACGGGTTTTTCCTTCATGGTGCTGTTCGGCTATATCTCCGCCTCGCCCTTCGTGTTCCAGAGCATCCTCGGGCTGTCGCCGGCGGCGTATTCCATCGCCTTCGGCCTCAATGCCATCGGCATCGTGATGGTCGGCGCCACCTCGGCCAAGCTGGTGGGGCGGATCAGCCCGCGGCGACTGGCCTCAGTCGGCATCGGCGCCATCCTGATCGGCGCGCTCTGCACGCTCGGCGCGGTGCTGGCCCAGGCCAGCGCCTGGGTGATGCTGCCCTGCCTCTTCATCACTGTCGCCTCGGTCGGTATGATCCTGGGCAATACCAGCGCGCTGGCGATTTCCGAGGCGCCGCGCAGCGCCGGCACCGCCTCGGCCTTGTTGGGGGCGCTGCAATTCTGCCTCGGCGCCATCGCCTCGCCGCTGGTGGGCCTTGCAGGCGAGGACAGCGCCCTGCCGATGGCGCTGGTGATGGTGGCGGCCGGGCTGCTCGCCCTGACCTGCTTCACCCTGCTGACGCGCGATGGTGCGCCCCGACCGGCCGAAAGCGAGGCAGTCTGATTGCCCGCGTCGGCGTCTCAGCGCCGGCGCAGTTCAGTCCAGAGCACCAGCAGCCAGGCGCCGAAGACGACGACCGCCAAGGCGAACCAGGTCAGCGCATAGCTCAGATGTGCGTTGCGAAAACTCACCACCGTCTGGCCGCCGCGCGGCCAGGCCTTGGGATCGCCCAGCTCCGCGTCGACGAAATAGGGCGCGGCGCGCTCAAACCCCTTGGCGCGGGTGATCGAGCCGATGTCGCGGCGATACCATTTGCCGTTCGCGGGATCGTTCCTGCGCGAGAACAGCCACCCCTTGTCCTCGGACATCCGCAGCAAGCCGGTCACCATCACCTCGCCCTCGGGGGCGGCATCGAACCTGCCGGCCAGCGCCAGTTCCTCGGGCACCACGCCGCGGTTGATCATCACCACGGTGCCGTCGTCGCGTTCCAGCGGGGTCAGCACCCAATCGGCCGGGCCAAAGTCCGAGGGGGTATAGATCAGCACCGTTTCGTCGTTTCGGAACCGCCCGCTCAGCGTCACCCGGCGGTATTCGTCGCTGGTGGCGGTGATCGCCGGCCAAGCCTCCGGCCCCGGAGCGGGCACCGGGTCGGCATGGATGCGGGCATCAACCCGCTCGATCAGATCGACCTTCCAGTGCAGCCGGGCGACCTGCCAGATGCCCAGCCGGGCAAAGCCCCCGACCCCGATCAGCGCGATCAGGGTGACGATCATCAGCCGCGGCCAGCGGACAGTGGCAATGGAATCTCGGGTCATCGGTCTTTCTCCACAAAAAAGCCGGGGCCGAACGAACGGCCCCGGCTGGGATCGGATCAGAACGGATCAGCCCTGTTGGGACTGAAGGTTCAGCATCTTTTCCATGTCATGCTTGGGCATCATGTTCTCGTTCATATTGTGCATGACCCAGAGCGAGCCGGCCAGAACGATGAACAGGATGATCAGCGCCAGCAGGGTCGAACCGAGCGTCCAGCCCTCCTCCGAGTCGCCGCTGACGTGCAGGAAGTAGACCAGGTGCACGATGATCTGCACCGCGCCCAGCCCCATGATGATGCCGATCAGCGTGGTCCGCTCCATCTCGACCTCGCCCATCACCAGGGCGAAGGGGATGATGGTCAGGATCGCCGCCAGGGCAAAGCCGATCATCAGCCGGCCCATGGTGCCATGGCTGCCGTGTTGGGAATGTTCGCTCATCAGACCAGCCTCACCAGATAGACGAAGGAGAAGACCCCGATCCAGATCAGGTCGAGGAAGTGCCAGAACATGCTGAGCGTGCCCAGACGCCGCATGTTGGCGCCGATCAGACCGTGCATGCCGATCTGCACCATCAGCGTCACCAGCCAGATGGTGCCGGCGGTCACGTGCAGACCGTGGGTGCCGACCAGCGCGAAGAAGGCCGACAGGAAGGCCGAGCGGTCAGGGCCGGCCCCGATGTGGATCAGGTGACGGAACTCGTAGACTTCCATACCGATGAAGCCCAGGCCGAAGATCCCGGTGACGGCCAGCCACATTAGCGTGCCGCCCTGCTTGCCCTTGTCGGCCTGCAGCATGGCAAGACCGAAGGTGATCGACGAGATCAGCAGCAGCGCGGTTTCCACCGCGACGAAGCCAGGCTCGAACAGATCCTTGGGTCCCGGGCCGCCGGCATAGCCGTAGCCCAGCACCGCATAGGTCGCAAAGAGCGCACCGAAGATGATGCAGTCGCTCATCAGGTAGATCCAGAACCCGATCGGGGTCGGACTGGAATGGTGACCGTGGTCGTGATCGGTCACGGCACCGGTGTTCGCGTGAAGCGAGCTCATGCCACGGCTCCTTTCGCCTCGGTCTCGGCGACCTCATCCGCGGGGATGTAATAGTCGCGGTTGTAGTTGAAGGTATGGCCGATGCCGATCACCAGCATCCCCAGGAAGCTGACGATGGCGAGCCACCAGATGTACCAGATCATGGCGAAGCCGAAGACCAGCGCCCCACCGGCCAGAAGCACGCCGGTCGCGGTGCTCTTGGGCATGTGGATCGGGGCATAGTCCTTGGACCAGGTGAAGCCCTCTTTCTTCATCCGCCAGAATTCTTCCCGGCCATGGACCACGATGTCCTGCGGGAAGTTGTACGGTGCCGGCGGCGATTGGGTCGCCCATTCCAGCGTCCGACCATCCCAGGGGTCGTTGCCACAGGCCAGCGCCTTGCGGTTCATGATCGAAACGTAGAAGTTGATGAAGGTACAGGCGATGCCCAGCAGGATCAGCAAGGCGCCGAAGGCCGCCACGATGAAGTAAGGCTGCCAGCCCGCGTCGGGGTACATGTTGACCCGGCGCGTCGCCCCCATCAGCCCCAGCGCGTAAAGCGGCATGAAGGCGAAGTAGAAGCCGACGAACCAGAACCAGAACGACAGCTTGCCCCATTTATCGCTCAGCTTGAAGCCGAAGGCCTTGGGCCACCAGTAGGTCACCGCCGCATAGACCGCGAAGACCACGCCGCCGATGATGACGTTATGGAAGTGGGCGATCAGGAACAGCGTGTTGTGCAGTTGGAAGTCGACCGGCGGAACCGCCAGCAGAACCCCGGTCATCCCACCGATGGTGAAGGTGATCAGGAAGCCGATGGTCCAGAGCATGGGAACTTCAAGCCGCACGCGGCCCTTGTACATGGTGAACAGCCAGTTGAAGATCTTCACGCCCGTCGGCACCGCGATGATCATCGTGGTGATGCCGAAGAAGGTGTTGACGTTCGCCCCCGACCCCATGGTGAAGAAGTGGTGCAGCCAGACGACGAAGCTCAGCACCATGATGCAGGCGGTGGCCCAGACCATGGTCTTGTACCCGAAGATCGGCTTGCCCGAGAAGGTCGACACGATTTCCGAGAAGACGCCGAAGCAGGGGATGATCAGGATATAGACTTCCGGGTGACCCCAGATCCAGATCAGGTTGATGTACATCATCGCATTCCCACCGAAGTCGTTGGTGAAGAAATGCATGCCCAGATAGCGGTCGAGCGTCAGCAGCGCCAGCGTCGCCGTCAACACCGGGAAGGAGATGACGATCAGAACGTTGGTGATCAGCGAGGTCCAGGCGAAGATCGGCATGTCCATCATCTTCATGCCCGGCGCGCGCATCTTCAGGATGGTCGCGATCAGGTTGATGCCCGACAGGGTCGTGCCGACACCGGCGATCTGCAGCGCCCAGAGGTAATAATCCACCCCAGGTCCGGTACTGAAGGCCGCGCCCGACAAGGGCGGGAAGGCCAGCCAGCCGACACGTGCGAACTCCCCGATGAAGAGCGAGATGTTGACCAGCAGCGCCCCGGCGACCGTCATCCAGAACGAGAAGTTGTTCAGGAAGGGGAAGGCCACGTCACGCGCGCCGATCTGCAGCGGCATGACATAGTTCATGATGCCGGTGACGAAGGCCATCGCCACGAAGAAGATCATGATCACGCCGTGGGCGGTGAACACCTGGTCGAAGTGGTGCGGCGGCAGATAGCCTTCGGCACCGCCGGCGGCGATCGCCTGTTGCGCCCGCATCATCAGCGCGTCGGCAAAGCCGCGCACCATCATGATGAAGCCCAGCACCATGTACATGATGCCGATCTTCTTGTGGTCGACGCTGGTGATCCAGTTCTTCCACAGCGGCACCCAGAGGCGGAAATAGGTCATCAGACCCAGCACCAGCAGCCCGCCGAGCGCGACGCCCGCGAAGGTGCCGATCAGGATCGGTTCGTGGTAGGGAATCCAGTCGAGGCTGAGGCGGCCGAAGATCGGCGACAGCGTCTCGCTGGCTTGCGTCATATCAGTTGACATTGGTGGTCGTCTCCTTGGGTGCGGCGACGCTGCAAATCTGGTCGGGCGAGATCAGGAAAGCCTCGGTATCGAGTGCCGGCAGGTTGGACGGCAGATCGATCGGATTGCCGAAACCGTCGATGGCGCGCGGGCGGTCGTAATTATAGGCCGCCGCATTCGGGATGCCGGCGATGCCGCCGCCGCCCATCTCGTCCTGCATCATCATCTCGCCCATGCAGACCTTGCCCTCTTCGACGCAGAGTTCGACGACCCGCTGGAACAGATCCTTGTCGACCGTGCCATAGTACCGGACCGGCGTGGCGATGCTGGGTTTCTCAAGCTTCAGATAGGTGTCGCGGGTCAGCGGCGTGCCTTCGCTGCGGACCTTTTCGATCCAGGCGTTGAAGTCCGCGTCGCTCAGCGACAGGGTGTCAAAGGTCATCTGCGCGAAGCCCGGACCCGAATAATGCGCCGAGCGGCCGGCAAAGGTGCCGGTGCTGTCCGCGATCAGGTGCAGCTTCGTCTCCATGCCCGCCATCGAATAGACCATGCCGCCAAGGGCCGGGATGGACAGGGTGTTCATCACCGTCGAGGAGGTCAGGCTGAAGTTCACCGGACGGCCCGCGGGGATCGCCAGCTCATTGACCGAGGCAACGCCGAATTCGGGATAGATGAACAGCCATTTCCAATCGAGCGACACCGCCTGAACCTCGACCGGCTTGCCGGCCTCGAGGTGATCGAGCGGACGATAGGGGTCGAGCCTATGGGTATAGACATAGGTGAACCACCCCAGCGCGATGATGATCAGGATCGGAACACCCCAGATCACCACCTCGAGCTTGGTGGAATGTTCGAACTTGGGATCGTAGTCCGAGGTATCGGCCCGATCCGCGCGGTATTTCAGCGGGAAATAGACCGCCATCACCAGGACGGGAATGATCACGATCAGCATGAGAAGGGTCGAGATGATCAGGAGATTGCGCTCCTGGTCTCCGACCCATCCCTGCGGCGACAGGACATGGTACTGGCATCCGGAAAGCGCAATAGCGCCAGCCCCTGCCAGCAGGAGTTTCTTGAGTTGCAAGGCGAGCCTCTTGTTCTTGTCCGAACCGCCGGCAAGGGTGCGAGAGAGGGCCGGCAAACCGGAACTTTTGGTACGACCCCGCGCCTAAGGTTGATTGCATCCTTCTGCACTGCGGCGAACTGTCGCGACCCCCGGTTTACTGAATGAAATCACATGAATTTGACATCCTCTTGAGGCAACCGCGAGCGTCCCGCCCCCTGCGCCGCCCAATCGCGCGCCGCCTGCCCGCAGCGTGACCGCCAGCGACCGGACCAGCCCGTAGGCGCCGGGCCGGAAAATTCCCCCAAGCCTTGAGAACCCGGGTTGACAGCCCCTGCCCTGTTTCCCTAACTGAGCCCGTTCGAAGACGAGCGGTTTCCGACCCGAGCCGCTGAAATGCTTAGATGCGCCCCCGCATGTCGAGTCCGGACACCGAGGTCATAGGTTTGATTTTCTGGCCCCTGTCAGAAAGCGGATTTATGAGGTGTTTGCGATATGTGTTCTGTCTTCCGGTTCCCCCCATCTGATCCTGTCGGCGTGATTTCCCTGTCATGCCCCCGTCTCTTTCCAGGCCGTTCCCCCATGCCCGGTTTCGGGAAAACGGCGGCGCGTGGCCGCGTCTTCAGGATATCCGAACGGCAGAACCGCATCTGGCAGGACGGCATCGGACGGCCCCCACACCGCCGCTCGTCTTCGGGCAATCCACGCCTCCACGCCCCAGGACGGGCCGGGCGCTCTCCCTCACGATCTTGAATGCAAAAGACATCCATGCAGGTTGACTATGCGGGCATCGGCGACCGGATGCCCTCTCCCGAAACTCCGGACGACAGCACCATCAAGGCCTATGGCGCCCTCGCCTTTCTGGCACTGAGGTCCGCCACCCACCGGCAGATGACGGTCGAGGCGCTGCGGATTAGGCTGCAGCCGCCGCTCGACTGGGGTCTCTATCACATCTTTCGCGACAGCGGCGGCGTGCCACGCGCGGCGCTGACTTGGGCCTGGCTGGGCGAAGCTGCAGAAGACCAGCTCTTGCGCGGGCAACCGCTGCGGCCGCGCGACTGGCGGTCAGGCGACAGCTTCTGGGTGATCGACCTGCTGGCCCCCTATGGTCAGGGCAGCGGGGCCGCGGCGCTGCACTGGCTGCGCCACAGCCTGCCGCCGACGATACCACAGGTTAGTTGCCTGAGCCCCGGCGGGCGGCGCAATCGGCCATCGCGGCAGATCACCTGCCTACGCCAACCGGGAGGAGGCTGGAGCCTGCGGCAAATTCCGCTCCCCTCGCCCCGGCAGCGAAGGGCGCGGCGGCAGCTGCACTGATTTACCTTTGCCCATGCGGCTGTTACCCCTTCCGACGAAAGCATTCCGCCGGAGGCCGCGCCTTGAAGACCCGGAACAATCTGATCACCGCACCGATCGGGCCGACGCTCTTGGCCTTTGCGGTGCCGACGCTGGTCTCCTCGATCCTGCAATCGGCCAATGGCTCGATCGACACCGTCTGGGTCGGCCGGCTACTGGGCAGCAACGCGGTGGCCGCCACCACCAACGGCAATCTGGTGATGTTCCTGCTGACCGCCTTCGTCTTCGGCTTCGGCATGGCCGCGACCATCCTGGTCGGCCAGTCGGTCGGGCGCGGTGATATCGCCGCCGCCCGCCGGGTCGCCGGCACCGCCATCGGTGCCTTCGTGCCGCTGGCGATCCTGCTGGCCATCGGCGGCTGGTTCGTCGCGCCCCATGTGCTCGACCTGCTCGATACCGAAGCCGAGATCGTGCCGCTGGCCCGGGCCTATCTGCAGGTCACCTTCCTGGCCTTCCCCGCCATCCTGACGATGACCCTGCTGATGATGACGCTGCGCGGCAGCGGCGATGCCATCACGCCGCTGATCTTCATGGCGCTGGCGGTGCTGATGGACATCGGGCTGAACCCGCTGCTGATCCTCGGCCTCGGCCCCTTCCCGGCCCTCGGCATCGGTGGCTCGGCGCTGGCGACGGCGGTGGCGAATTACGTGGCCCTCGCCGCCATGGTCACCTATGTCTATGCCCGCGATCTGCCACTGCGGCTGCGGGGCCCCGAGCTGAAATACCTGCGGCCCGATCCGGCGATCCTGAAGCTGATGCTGATCAAGGGGTTGCCGATGGGGATGCAGATGATCGTCGTCTCAAGCTCGATGCTGGCGATGATGAACCTGGTCAACCGCCAGGGGGTCGACACCACCGCCGCCTTCGGCGCCACACAACAGCTCTGGACCTATGTGCAAATGCCGGCGATGGCGCTTGGCGCCGCGGTCAGCGCGATGACGGCGCAGAACATCGGTGCCGGCCGCTGGGACCGGGTGGCGCGGATCACCGGATCGGGCATCCTGTTCAACCTGATGCTGACCGGCGGGTTGGTGGCGCTGCTGCTCTGGGCCGACGGATCGGCGATGCGGCTGTTTCTGGGAGACGAGCAAACCGCCGTCACGATCGGCCGCCATATCGCCAAGCTCGCCACCTGGGGGTTCATCCCCTTCGGCATCACCATGGTGCTTTTCGCCACCATCCGCGCCAACGGCCAGGTGCTCTGGCCGCTGATCATCCTCTTCATCTCGATGTTCCCGGTCCGGCTGGGCTTTGCCTATGGGTTTCAGCCCTGGCTCGGGGAGGATGCGCTCTGGTTCAGCTTTCCGGCCGGGATGATGGCGACCCTGATCATGGCGACGCTGCTCTATGTCTTCGGCAACTGGCGCGCCGAACGCGACATGGTGGTACGGGAAACCGCAAACGGTTGATCGGCCCGGTCCACAACGGGGGCGCCAACGAAAACGGCCGGCCCCGGGGGACCGGCCGCACTGGCCCGAGAGAGTTGGCGCCTCAGCTCTGAAGCGCGGCCAGAACCTTGTCCGGGGTGATCGGCAGGCTGCGCAGCCGCGCGCCGGTCGCCGCGAAGATCGCGTTGGCGATGGCCGGGGCCACCACGGTGGTGCCGGGTTCACCGAGACCCACCGGCACCTCGGTGCTTTCGATCACCTCGACCTCGATCTGCGGTGTGTCGATCATCCGGAGCGGGGTATAGCTGTTGAGGTTGCGGTCGCGGACCTGGCCGGCCTCGAACTCGGTCCCCTCGTAAAGCGCCATCGACAGCCCCCAAAGAGCTCCCCCCTCGATCTGCGCCCGTGCCCCGTCGGGATCGACCGCGATGCCGCAATCGACCGCGAGCCAGAGCTTTTGCACCGCGACCCGACCGGTCTTGCGATCGACATGCACCTGCGCCGCGCCGCCGACCCAGGTGGGCATTCCGCGCGACTGGCCATAGGTGGTGGCGATGCCGATGGCGGTATCGGCGGGCAGATCGCTGCGGCCATAGCCCGACATCTCGGCCACCCGGCGCAGGGCGGCGGCCTGACGCTTGGCGCCGCCGACGGAATCCGGCGCGCTGCCGGCGTTGTGGCCTTCGGCGGTGAAGTGATCCAGCCGGAACTGCAGCGGGTCGGCGCCGATATGGCGCGCCGCCTCGTCCATGAAGCTTTCCACCGCGAAGTTGATCCAGCCCGGCGAGACCGAGCGCAACCAGCCCGGCCGGAAGGCACTTTCCGCCAGCTCGTTCGAGATCGCCCGCGCCCGTTGCGCGCCGACCTCGTACCAGTGATCCACCCCATCGGAGGCGAAGGGATCATAGGGCTCTCCATTGGTGCCCTTGGGCATGAAGCCCGGGATCATCACCTTGGTCGGCCAGCCGGAGGCCACGGCGCTGTCCATGGCGATGACCTTCTTGTCGGCGTCAAACGCCATCCGCATCTTCGACACCGAGGGCGAGCGCGGGCTGTCGAACCGCGCGTCATCCTCGCGTTTCATCACCATCTTCACCGGCTTGCCACCGAGCGCCTTCGACGCCAGCGCGACCGGGATCGCATAATCGCCGTTCAGCCGCCGACCAAAGCCGCCGCCCAGCATATAGGTGCGCATGATGACCTCGCCATCGCCCACCCCCAGCGCCTGCTGGATCCAGGGCAGGCAAAGCGATTGCCACTGGTTGCCGGTGTGGATTTCCCAGATGCCCTCGGCATTGCGGAAGACGGTGGCGTTCAGCGGTTCAAGCTGGAAGTGCAGCACGGTGGCGGTGGTATATTCCGCCTCGAAGGTATCGGCGGCGGCGGAGAACACCGGATCGACATCGGAATTCCCGGTTTCGAGCAGCGCCCCCACGCTCTCATCCGCGA
This sequence comes from Pseudodonghicola sp., assembly GCF_048268305.1. Classification (NCBI taxonomy): domain Bacteria; kingdom Pseudomonadati; phylum Pseudomonadota; class Alphaproteobacteria; order Rhodobacterales; family Paracoccaceae; genus Pseudodonghicola; species Pseudodonghicola sp. The sequence continues at coordinate 486,584 of NZ_JBLWVT010000002.1, read as the reverse complement.
TCAGCTCGCGGCTTTTGGCCTGGAAATCCGCCTCACCCAGGGTCGCGGCGGCGCCGGCGGTCCAGCTCACCTTGACCTTGTCGGCGGCCTTCCAGGCGGCCCATTGGCTGTCTGCGATCACCATGGCCCAACCCGGCGCCGTGCCCGAGGGATCGTCGATCTTCAGCGTCTGCCGATAGCCCTTGATGGCCTTGGCCGAGCTGTCGTCGATCGCGGTGATCTCGCTGCCATACCGGGTCGGCGGCAGGATCGGCGCGGCATAGACCATGCCGTCGATCTTGGCATCGATGCCGAAGATGGTCTGGCCGGTGGTCTTGTTCGGGATGTCGAGCGCGGTGACATCCTTGCCCACCAGCGTCAGCTCCGACACCGGTTTCAGCGGCAGCGCCTTCAGCTCCTCCGCCGTAAAGCTGCGGTCGATGCCCCCGGCCACCAGCTCACCAAATCCGGCGGTGTGGCCCGGGGCGGTCACCTGACCATTGGCAACCGTCACCTCGGCCACATCGAGGCCCCAGAGTGCTGCGGCCTTTTCGGCCAGCGCCACCCGGCCGGCGGCGCCGGCCTGGCGATAGACCGGCCAGCTTTGCCAGACCGACCAACTGCCGCCCGTCACCATCAGCCCCCATTTGGGATCGGTGTCGACATGTTCGATCGACACGTCGTCCCAATTGGCGCCGAGTTCATCGGCCAGGATACGGGCGATGGCGGTGCCGACGTGCTGGCCCATCTCGGCCCGGATGATATGGACGTTGACCTTGCCCTTGTCGTCGATCCAGTACCAGATCGTCGGCGCGAAGGGGCTGCCATCGGCGGCGACCGGCAGACCATCGGCGGCGGCCGGGTCCATCGCGGCCTTTGACGCGGCCGGGAAGCCGAAGGCCACGCCGCTGGCGAAGGCCGAGATCAGAAAGCCGCGGCGGTTCAGCGTCAGCCCGGTATCGGCAGTGCCCCCCAGACGGCGGCGGAAGATATCGTTAGCCATTGGAGCGTTCCCCCCTCATCATCGCGGCGGCCTCGCGCACGGCGGCGCGGATCCGGGTGTAGGTCATGCAGCGGCAAAGGTTGCCGGTCATCACCGCGTCGATATCCTCGTCCGTCGGATTGGGGATATCCTTGAGAAAGGCGGCGGCCTGCATGATCTGGCCCGACTGGCAATAGCCGCATTGCGGCACCTTCAGATCGCGCCAGGCCTGTTGCACCGGGTGGTTGCCCTGCGGGTCGAGCCCCTCGATGGTGGTCACCTCGGCGCCGGCGACATCGCCGACCTCGGTGATGCAGGAGCGCGTCGCCTGGCCGCCAACATGTACGGTACAGGCGCCACACATGCCGATGCCGCAGCCGAATTTGGTGCCGGTATACCCCAGCTCGTCCCGGATCACCCACAAGAGCGGGGTGTCGGGCTCGACGTCCAGACTGACAGGGCGTCCGTTCAACGTGAATTCAATCATCTTGCTTCCCTCGTCACTGGGTGGCTTCGGCACGGATGGCGGCGACCTTGGCGTCAAGGTCGGGCCAGGGCGCCAGCTTGCTGCGATCGTCGCGCAGATAGGCGGCGATGGCGGCGATTTCCTGATCGCTCAGCGCGTGGCGGAAGCCGGGCATCACCAGCCCCTTGGTGCCTTCATCGGCGCTGACCCCGTCAAGCATGACGTGGATCAGGTTGGTCGGATCGTCGAGCCGGGTGGCCGAGTTGATGCCCAGATCGGGCCGGCCGGCCTGGACCTGCTCGGCATTGTAATGGCAGGCGGCGCAGGCGGTGGCATAGAGCCGTTCACCCAGGTCGCGACGATAGGCCGGATCGGGCTTGCCCGCCGCAAGGCTGGCCTGAACCACCGCCGATTGCGCCGGATCGCTGTCGGGTGCGCCGACGATATCGCCCAGATAGGTGCCGATCGCCTGCAGATCGCTTTCCGGCAGCTCGCGCAGCCCGGCATGAACCACCGGCCCCATCGGGCCGGCGGCGACGCCGTGATAGACGCCCGCACCGGTCGAGAGATAACGGGTGAATTCCGACGCGGTCCAGGGCACCGCCGAGGGGTTGGCGGCGGTCAGCGCCGGGGCGATCCATTTGTCGATATGGGCGCCGGCAAAGGTCTGGTTCTTCTCCTCGGCGCCGAGCGTGTTGCGCGGGGTATGGCAGGCGCCGCAGTGGGTCACGCCCTCGACCAGATAGGCGCCGCGGTTCCACTCGGCCGATTTCGACGGGTCGTCCTGATACCGCCCCTCGCTGAAGAACAGCATCTTCCAGCCCGCCTGCAGGATGCGCTGGTTCAGCGGGAAGTCGATGCCGGGCTCCTTGGTGACGGAGTGAACCGGCTTCACCTCGGTCATCAGATAGGCATAGATCGCGTCCACGTCCTCGGCGGTCATCTTGGTGAAATGATCATAGGGCAGCGCCGGGAACAGATGCCGCCCCTGCCGATCGACACCCTGCCACATGGCGCGGCGGAAGGCCTCGGGCGACCAGGCGCCGATCCCGGTCTCGGGGTCGGGGGTGATGTTCGATCCGTAGATCACCCCATAATCGGTCTCGATCGGGTAATTGCCCGAGAAAGCCGCGCCCCCGGCGGGGGTGTGACATTCTGCGCAATAGCCAGCAGCAGCGAGAACACGGCCCCTTTCGATCTGTTCGGGCGGGAACGCCGGCCTCTCGGCCGCGCTCATTCTTGGCAAGGGTGAGTGATAGGCATAGACCCCGAATCCGGCCACCGCCAGGGCAACAAGACCGACAAGGGTTCCGGCTGCGGATTTAAGCATTTGGCATCAATCCCTTAGCTTCTAGACGCAAGATATCGTAAGCGTTCAGGTTCTAGCCCGGCTCACGAAGTATTCAACCTTACACTGCGTCACTTTTATGTGTGAGTTCCACCCCTTGCTCGCCCGCGCAGCGAAATCGCCAGCCCGACTCACCCGCCGACCCGCCCCTTCCCCCTCAGCAAGACATCGACGGAACGCCCAGCAAAACCTGGGGCATTCGGCCCAAATCCGCCCGCTGCCACCACGACAAAACGCCGCGCCCCGGAAGGGACACGGCGCCAAACGCATAGCGACAATGCGGTGGGATCAGAACAGGAAGTCCGAGGCGCCGAGGTCGTGCAGCCCCTCCAGCGTGATCCTGAAATCGGCGCTGCCGTCACCGTCGACATCGCCGGCCACCAGCGTGTTGCCGCCCGCCTGCCAGACCCGCAGTTCGCCGGCGGCCCCGGAAAATGCGGTATCGTCGATCAGCGTAAAGGCCTGATCGCCAGCCACCGAGGTGTCGGCGTCGATGCCGGAGAGGTCGATGATATCCCCCTGTTTCGAGCTGAAATCGGTGATGCTGTCGCCCTTGGCCTCCTTCGCGGAGGCGAAGACGAAGGTATCGGCCCCCTTGCCACCGGTCAGCGTGTCGGCCCCGGCACCGCCGTCGAGCCGGTCGTTGCCCGCCCCCCCGATCAGCACGTCCTTGCCAGCGCCACCGAACAGCTTGTCATTGCCGCCGCCACCGGTCAGCCTGTCGTTCCCGGCATCGCCATAAAGCCTGTCGGCACCGCCGTTGCCGAACAGCTTGTCATTGCCGGCCCCGCCCTTCAGCACGTCCTTGCCGGCGCCGCCAAAGAGCTTGTCGGCACCGCCACCGCCCAGCAGCGTGTCGTTCCCGGCCATGCCATAGAGCACATCCTTGCCGCCCAGCCCGCGCACGGTGTCGTCGTATTGGGTGCCCTTGTAGCTGTCGCCGCCGGCGGTGCCAGTGACGTCGTGCCCCTGCCCCCAGATCACGTCCAGCAGCGGGTCGGCATAAACCGAGGTGCCATCGGGGCCGCCGCCCATCAAACCGGCGACGATCTCGTGCACCTCGCCCTTCAGACCGGCCTCGTTGGTGATGCTCAGCCCCGAGAGGGTGATCGCCGCGTCGATCTCGACCAGCCCGTCGTCATTCACCACCAGATCGCCGCTGTCGCTGTCATAGGCGCTGCCCAGCGTACCGAGATAGACGGTGTCGATGGTGCCGCTGACCGAATGGTTCGAGAAGGTATAGAGGAAATCATCGCCCTCCAGCACCACGGCGCGGGTGTCGGCCTCCTCCCCAGCCGCGGGGGTGTCAAGGTGCACGATCTGTTCCCTCGTGCCCGTCTCGGGCAAGAACAGCGGCATGCCGTAAGGGGTGAAGCCGTCGAAGAGGGCCTCCAGCTCGGCGTTGAAATCGACGCCATTGCCGTTCAGTTCGATGGTGATGGTCATGGGGGTATCCTTTCCGCCCGCCGCCTCAGGTCAGAACCTGAGCGTCAGCGAAGCCTGCGCGTTGAACCCTGGCTGCGGCTGGGTATCGAGATGGGGGGTGTAATTCGCGTCGAAGATATTGTTCAGCGTCAGACCGAATTCGACGTTTTCGCTGATCTCCTGACGATAGAAGATGTCGACGGTGCGCCAGGCATCATAGCTGAGCGTACTGCCGTGCTTGGACTCGGTGACGGTGAACCGCGTGCCGATCTCGCGCCGCAGATCAGCGCTGCGCAGGCCGGCGGTCATCACCAGACGATCGGGGGGCGTGCTGTCCAGATCCTCGCCGGTGGTCTGATCGGTGCCGTCGAGAATTTGCCCGGCCAGGCTGGCAAAGACCTGCCCCGCCTCATAGCGCGCCTCAAGCTCGAGCCCGCGGATGCGCACCTTGTCGATGTTGTTGTACTGGTAATAGCTGTCGAACAGCGAGCCCACCCGCTCCAGCCCGATATAGTCGCGCACCGTGTTCTGGAACACCGTCGCCCTGAGATCGAGCGCATCGCCCGGCACCAGCATCCCCTCATAGGCGTAGCCGAGGCCGATCTCGAAGGATTGCGATTTCTCGGGCTTCAGGTTCGGGTTCGGCTTGATCTCGAAATCCGCGGGCTCGGGATGCATGCCGGCAACCAGCGTCTCGTTCAGCGAGGGCGGCCGATAGCCCATCGAGGCCGCCGCGTGCAGGGTGAACCAATTGCCTAGCGGCACCTCGATGGCCAGCCGGGGCGACACCGCCTGCCCCGAGGCGGACCCATCGTCGCTGTCCAGGCTATAGCTATCGGCCGACAGCCCGAAGGTGACCCGCGCCAGTCCCAGATCGAAGCGATCCTCCAGCCCCAGGGACCAGATGTCGCGATCGCCCGAGGGGGTCAGGCTGCCCGAGGGATCGTTCACATCCGCTCTGTCGCGGAACCCCTCCAGCGTCAGCGTCAGATCGTGGTCGCGCCCGCCGATGGTGAGATAGCGCTGCGCGGTCAGCAAAAGCCCGGTGGTCCGGGTGTCATAGCTGCGCCAGATCCCGGTCGGCACCAGCGCGGCGTCCAGCGATTGCTGATCCAGCTTGGTGTCGGTGTCGTAAAGCGTGCCCTCGACCCTCCAGCCGGCCAGGTCCTCGGCCTGCCAGCCCAGCCGCAGGCTTTCGGTGCGCATGTCGTTGGCGCGCGGGCTCCCCGAGGAAATCCCGGTGTCATAGGTTTTCTTCATCCGGTCATAGCTGAGGGTGAAGCGCTGGCCGTTGTCGGTATTGAAACCGATCGTCGCCAGCCCGCTGCGACTGGTCTGGCCGGCATAGACCCGGGTGCCGTCAGGCGCGGTGTAATCGTCCGGTTCCGAATGGGTGCCCGCGACCAGGATGTCGACCGCATCGCTCAGCCGCGCGGCCAGTTCGCCGTGCACCGTCGGCGTCTTGGAGAGCGAGCCATAGCGCAGCCGCAGCGTGCCACCCCTCATCGCCCCATCGCGCAGGATATCCTCGGCGGTGACCCGGCGCAGCTCCACCGCGCCACCGATGGCACCGGCCTTGGCGCCGGCACCCCGCGTCACGGTGACCTCGCGCAGCATTTCCTCGTCCACGGTGAAGGTGCCGTTGGCGCCATGGCCCGAGCGGGCGAAGTTCTGGCGCATCCCGTCGACCGTCACCGCGACCCGGCCTTGGTCCTGCATGCCGCGGATATTGACCGCCATTTCCGCCCCCTCGCCGCCCCCGCCCTGGGTGGTGACGCCGGGAATGTCACGCAGGATCGTGCCGAGGCTCGCCCCCTGGTATTCGGTTTCAAGCTGTTCCGCCCCCACCGTGGTCTGCGACTGCTGCGCCGAGGCCTCTGCCCCGGTCTCGACGGTGATCTCGTCCAGCGCGATCACCTCCTGCGCCTGGGCGCAGAGGGGAGAGATGACAAGGCCGGTCACGGCCAGTGCGGCACGCAAGGGATAGGACATGGGGATGCCTCGGGCGGGAAAAGCAGTAGGGGAAAAGGTCAGGCGACGGCCGATGGCCGCCGCCCTCGGGCCTGATCAGAACAGGAACAGCTCGTCCGACAGATCGGCGGCCGTCAGGTTCTCCAACACGATGGTCGCGCCATCGGCGCTCAGCACCAGCGCGCCGTCGGTTTCCGAAACCGAGAAATCGCTGGCCGAGGTCAGATCCAGCGCGGTGACGTCGATCACATCCTCGCCGATGGTGAAATCGGTGATGGTGTCGACGTTGCGGGCGCCGCCCGAGATGATGACAAAGGTATCCTCACCAGCGCCACCGGTCAGCCTGTCGTTGCCGGTCCCCCCCTTGAGGATGTCGTCGCCGGCGCCCCCCAGCAGCGTGTCCTGGCCCTTGCCGCCGAACAGCTTGTCATCGCCACGACCGCCGAGCAGCAAATCGCCGCCGGCCTGGCCTCGCAGCACGTCGTTGCCGGCGCCGCCGACCAGGGTGTCGTCATAGACGCTGCCGAACAGCCGATCGTTCTTGCCGGTGCCGTACATCTCGACCGCATAGCCGTCGAGCACGCTGTCCAGCAGATCGGCGTCGAGCGTGCCCAGCGCGGTATAGACCGCATAGACCGGGTTGGTCGCCACATCATTGCCGCCGCCCGGCGCCACGTCGAGCCCCAGGCCTTCGATCACCAGCCCGGTGTCGAGGCCGGTCACCGCGCCCGCTTCCCCGATCCCCTGGGTGCCCGAGGTTTCCCCATCGACCCAATTGCCGAAGATCAGCGTGTCGACTTCGCCGGTGATGCCATGGCCGTATTCCGACCCGTTGTGGATGAAGTCATAGGCGAGATCATCGCCTTCCATGATGATGGTCGAGGCCAGCGAGGTCTCTTCGGCGTCGGCATAGCTGAACACCACCTGCGTGCCGTTCATGTAATAGGTGCCGCCGAAAGCCGAATCCGGCTCGCCGCCATAGAAGCTCTTCGCGGTGGAACTGCCCAGCGCGGCGAAATAATCGCTGATGTAGGTGTTCGAGTTGAAGCGGGTCGTCAGCGCCGAGGCGTCGATGGTGAGGGTCTGAACCATGATGTATCCTGTCAGTCAGAGCTTGGAGACGAGACATGCTGACTGGCAGGAAGGGGCTTGCTGCATGCGACTGCGCGCGACCCTATTTATACCGACTTTTTTTGTCAACTAAGAGAGAGCACTCTCTACCCTCGCCTTTCCCCCTCATCCAGGAATGAAATCACGCAGCACCGGCACACCCTCCAGCACCTCAAGGACGCTCGGGTCGCGCGGCGGCTGGTCGTAATTGTGGCTTTGCAGCGATTGGCCGATCATCTGTACCACTTCGGGCGAGCCAGCGAATTTGCTGTGGGTGCCGGACCCGGAATCGCGGACCCGGCTCAGATCAATGACGGTCACCCCGAGCTTGGCCAGTTCCGCCGCATCGGCCGCGCCCACCCGGACCACCCCACCCGACACCTGGCGCGACAAGCGCAGGGCAAAATCGTCCTGTGACACCAGGACATAGATATTGCCCACCTTGTGGTGAATCTGGGCAAGCTGGCTGCGGAACACATCAATGTCGATATCCGGCGCCGCCAGCATGATGTTGTTCAGCTTGCCGCTGGAATCCAGCGTGCCCGACAGGCCGGATTGCACCATCACCTCCATGGTGAGGAAGCCGCCCATCGAATGGGCGAAGACATCGAAGCCGGAGGCATTGGTCCGGGTCAGGAGTTCCGAGGCCTGATCAAGCATGTGCCGCGCAGAGAGCGTGCTGTTGATGTCGTAGACATAGTGCGATTCCCTGCCCGCCGAGGCCCAGGAGAACACCACCGGCACGCCGGTAAAGCCCGAGTCCTGCACGAACTGCCCGACGCGCAGCACCGCATCGCTCATCGTCATGTTATAGCCATGCACGAAGAACAGGATGCTCCTGTCCTTGGCCGGGCGCTTGGCCAGCTCGGCGTTGATGGCCCGGATGAAGGCGGTATCGGTCTCATAGACCTCGGGCTCCACCACGGCGAATTGGGTGCGCGGATCCGGCGGCAGCACGCGCGGCCTCTCCACCGCACCGGAAACGTGATCTGGCGGCACGGTCAGCAGGACCGAGGCCAGGCCAAGATGGCTCGACCGCGCGCCGGAATAGAATTGCCCGGCCTTGTCGGACCGCGCCCGGCTGGTGGTGATGAAAATCTTGTGAGGTGTGGTGTCGGCAAAGCTCAGCGCCGGTGCGCGCGCATTGTCGACCCCGATCAATTCGGCCGGACGACTGCACCCCGACAGCCCGATGGCGCCCACAAGGCAGATGAGGCTGGCGATACGGGCAAGGGCGAACATGGGCAGGCTCCGGGGCTTCGACGGCTGAGCATCAGCGAACGGCCCCATCTCCCGACAGGGGCGCCGGGCTGTCAACCTGACGGGACCATCCTGTCCCGGAGCTTGCGGCAAAAGTATGAAGACCGCGCAAACAGGCGACAGGGGGCGTGCTCCGCCCCCTGCCCGATGCGCCGGATCGCGTTCGCCCGTTACCAGGGATCGATCCAGGGGCGTTTCTTGCCAACCCTCGGCTGCGGCGCAGGCGCCGCCTGCAGGGTGGAGAGGATCCAGTCCCGCGTCTCGGCCGGGTCGATCACCGCGTCGATCTCGAGCATGCTGGCGGTATTGATCGCCTTGCCGCGTTCATACATCTTGGCGACCATCTTGTCGAAGAGCGCCTGACGCTCGGCCATGTCCTCGACCGCCTCCAGCTCCTTGCGGAACCCGAGCCTCACCGCGCCTTCCAGCCCCATGCCGCCGAACTCCCCCGTCGGCCAGGCGGCGACGAAATGCGGCGCGCGGAACGATCCCCCCGCCATCGCCTGGGCGCCCAACCCATAGGCCTTGCGCAGCACGAAGGTGAAGGTCGGCACCTCGAGGTTCGAGCCGATCACGAACAGCCGCGAACAATGGCGCACCAGCGCGGTCTTCTCGATCTCTGGGCCCACCATCATGCCGGGCGTGTCGCAGAGGAACATCACCGGCAGATCATGCGCGTCGCAGAGCTGCAGGAAGCGCGCCGCCTTGTCGGCGCCCGGTGTCTCGATGGCGCCGGCCATATGGCGCGGGTTGTTGGCGACCACCCCCATCGGGCGCCCGGCGACCCGGATCAACGCGGTGACCATGCCGGGCGCAAAGCCCGCGCGCAGTTCCAGCACCGAGCCGAGATCGGCGATCCCCTCGATCGCCGCATGGACGTCATAGGCCTCCATCCGGCTTTCCGGCACCACATGACGCAGGGCGCGCGGATCGGGGGCCTGCCAGTCGGTCAGCCGCCCCTGGAAGTAGGAGAGGTATTTCTTGGCGACCTCGACCGCCTCGACCTCATCCTCGACCAGGATGTCGATCACCCCGTTGGCGGCCTGGACCGCGCTGGGGCCGACCTCCTCGGGCCGATAGACGCCAAGGCCGCCGCCCTCGATCATCGCGGGACCGCCCATGCCGATGGTCGAATCCTTGGTGGCGATCACCACGTCGCAACAGCCCAGGAGCGCCGCATTGCCGGCGAACACCCGGCCCGAGCCGATGCCCACCATCGGCACCAGTCCTGACAGCCGCCCATGCAGCGCGAAGGTCATCACATGCAGCCCGGCGATCACGTTGACGTCGACATCCCCCGGCCGTCCGCCACCGCCTTCGCAGAAGAAGATCATCGGCGTGCGGCTCTTCTCGATCACATGCAGCATGCGGTCGGTCTTGTCGTGGTTCATGAAACCCTGGGTGCCGGCCAGCACCGTATAGTCGTAATGCAGCACCGCGGTGCGGGTGCCCTCCTCGCCGAAGAGATCGCCGTTGACCTGACCGAAGCCGGTGATCAGCCCATCGGCGGGGGTGTTGCGGATCAGATCGTCCAGGCTGCGGCGGCTGCGCTGCGCGGCGACCGCGAAATCACCGTATTCGATGAAGCTCTCCGGATCGCAGAGCTGCGCGATATTCTCCCTGGCAGAGCGTTTGCCCTGCGCATGGCGCTTGGCGATCGCCTCGGGGCGCGCCTCGTCTTGCGTGAAGCGGCGGCGTTCCAGCAGCTCGGCCAGATCGGGGCGGATGTGGTCGGGGTCGCGTACCACCTCCTCCTCGGCCTCGAAGGCGAGGCTCTCGTCGGGGTCGAGCGCGAAGAGCGGATCGCCCAGAAATACGGTATCGCCGGGTGCCACGAAGATATCGCGCAGCCGTCCCGACATCTCGGCCAGGATGGTGTGCTGCATCTTCATCGCCTCCATCACCAGCACGGCGCCGCCAGCAGGCACCACATCGCCGGGGCCGGCCTTGACCGCCAGGATGGTGCCCTGCATCGGTGCACCGGTCACCCCTTCGGCCAGCGCTTTCGGCGCGTCCCCGGCGGCCAGCTCCGGCGCGGCGAGGGCGGTGGCGGCGCGCTCCGCCGCGATCCGGCTGGCGGCGGCGAACAGATCGGCTGCGCGGTCTTCGACCATCCGCGTATGGCTCTGCCCCTCGGCCAGTTCCGGCAGGTCCAGCAGCGCCATCAGATAGGGGATATTGGTCTCCACCCCCTCGATCCGGAAGGCGGCCAGCGCCCGGCGGGCACGCGCCAGCACATCGGTCAGCCGCCCGGGGCCGTGCACGATCAGCTTGGCCAGCAGGCTGTCGAAGGCCGGCGACGGTCGCCAGCCGGCATAGCCCGCCCCGTCGACCCGCACCCCCGGGCCGCCCGGCGCCTCATAGACGGCGAGCCTGCCACCGGCGGGCAGCGCGCCGCCCTCGGCCGTCATCGTCTCCATATTGACGCGCAGCTGCACCGCATGGCCGCGCGGCTGCGGCACCTGATCCTGGGTCAAGCCAAGTTCGAACAGGCTCGCCCCCAGCACGACACGGATCTGCGCCTGCACCAGATCGACGCCGGTGATCTCCTCGGTAATGGTATGTTCCACCTGCAGCCGGGGATTGGCTTCGATGAAGGCCAGTGCGCCCCCCTCGCCCACCAGATATTCGAAGGTGCCAAGACCGCGATAGCCCACCGCCCGGGCCATCTGCACGGCACTGTCCAACAGCCGCTGCCGCAGATCGGGGTCGAGCGCCGGCGCCGGCGCGATCTCGACCAGCTTCTGATAACGCCGCTGGAGCGTGCAGTCGCGTTCCCAGAGGTGCACCGCGTCGCTGCCGTCCCCCAGCACCTGAACCTCGATGTGGCGGGCGTTTTCAAGGAAACGTTCGGCATAGATGTCGGCATTGCCGAAGGCGGCCTCTGCCTCGGTGCTGGCCTCCTCATAGGCGGCGACCAGTTGGGCCGGATCGCGAACGATCCGCATGCCCCGCCCACCGCCGCCGGCGACCGCCTTCAGCACGATGGGCGCGCCACCCAAACCTTCCATGAAGGCGAGCAGCTCCGCCGGACCGGCGGCCCGGTCGAGCCCCGGGTTCACCGGCGCGCCGACCTTTTGCGCCAGACGCCGGGCGCTGGTCTTGTCACCCAGCTCCTCCAGCGCCTCGGGCGACGGACCGATGAAGACCATCCCGGCCGCCGCCACCGCGCGGGCGAACTCGGCGCTTTCGCTCAGAAAGCCATAGCCCGGGTGCACCGCCTCGGCGCCCGCGGCGCGGGCGGCGGCGATCACCGCCTCGATATCGAGATAGGCCCTCGCCCCCTTGCCCGGCAGCGCGATGGCGCGCGGCGCGCGCAGCACATGCAGCGCCTCGGCGTCATCCTCGGAATAGAGCGCCACCGGCTCCATCCCCAGCCCGGCCACCGCATCGGCGATCCGCAACGCGATCTCGCCCCGGTTGGCGATCAGGATAGTCTTCACGGTCTTCGTCATTCTCGTCCCTTCCCGGCCGGCTTACAGAAGCTTGGCCAGTTCGTCCTTCTTCACCTTGCCCGTGGCGGTCATCGGCAAGCTTTCGACGATGCGGACCTCCGGGCGCTTGTAGATGGCCATGGCATCGGCGCACCAGGCCTCGATCTCGGCCTCGGTGGCTTCCTTGCCCTCTGCCAGCGTCACGAAGGCCACCGGCACCTGCCCCTTGTCGGGATCGGGCCGCCCGATCACGCCCGAGCCGATGATCGCCGGGTGACGACCCAGCATCGCCTCAAGCTCGGCCGGAAAGACCGACATGCCCTTGACCTTCAGCATCTCTTTCCGACGGCCGAGGAAATGCAGCAGCCCATTGTCGTCGAGCACGCCGATGTCGCCGGTATGCAGCCAGCCGCCCCGCATCAAATCCGCCGTCGCCTCGGGCTTGTTCCAATAGGAGCTCAGCAGCGAGGGCGAACGCACGCAGATCTCGCCTTCCTCCCCCAGCGGTTTCAGCGCGCCGGTGTCGAAATCGCAAATCTTGAACTCGGTCCCCGGGCAGGGCATGCCCACGAAGACCGGCTGCTGGTCCAGATCCCAATCATCGTGCTGGAACCCGGTGGTGAAGGTGTCGCAGGTGTGGGTTTCGGTCATGCCCCAGGCGGCCTCGGCCATGACGGACCCGGTGCGCTCGAACCAGCGGGTGCGGTAATCGTGGTTCAGCTTCTTGACGAAGGAAGAGACCCGCGTGGTCTTGATCGAACTCAGGTCATAGCGGCTGACCTCGGGATGCTCGAGCACCTCGACCGCATTGTCGACCAGCAGGCTTGCCTGATCGGGTTTCAACCGGTCGACCGCGGACATGAAGCTGACCGCGTCCCAGCGCCCCAGCAGGATGCAGGTGCAGCCCGAGAAGACCGGGAACAGCAGCCCCATATCCTCGCCCGCGATCCAGAACAGCGGATGGAAGCAGACCGCCACATTCTCCTGCCCCAGCTCGGTGCCCATGGTGCAGGTGGTGGCCGAGGTATAGATCATGTGCCGCTGGGTATGGACGCAGCCCTTCGGCATGCCGGTGGTGCCGCCGGTATAGTTCAGCGCCGCCACCGCATCGAGATCGGTGGCAATCTGCGGCACCGGAGCGTCACAGGCCTCCAGCGCCTCGATGAAATCCTCGGTGCCTACCGGCGTCGTCGCGGCCGAGATGATCGAGGCGGGGCAATGGAAGGCCGGCGTCTCGGGGATCCAATCGGCCATGCCGGTCGAGTAGATCTTGCGCAGGGTGACCTGATCGCGCACCGCCATGACCAGCGGCACCAGAACGTCGGCGGCCAGGATGATCTCGGCGTCCGCATCGTTCAGCTCATAGATCAGCTCGGCCTCGCGGAACATCGGGTTCACCGGCACATGCACGGCGCCGGCCTTGAGGATGCCGAAGAAGGCGATGGCGAATTGCGGGCAATTGCCCATCAGCACCGCCACCCGGTCGCCCGGCTTCACCCCATCGGCGGCCAGACGCGCAGCAAAGCGATCCGACAGCCGATCCATCTCGCCATAGGTCAGGGTGCCGCCATAGAAGTTGTAGAGCACCTTTTCAGGCTGCACCGCAGCCCATGCGCGCAGGTAATCGGTGATGCCGACCTCGCCATGCGGATAGAACGGCTCGGTCGGCACCTCCTTGGGCCAGATCGCGGCCTGGGCGGCGCGCACGCGCGCCAGATAATCGGCTTCGGTCAGCGGCGCGGCTTCGGCCAGGGCGGAATCGATGGGCGGGGTCATTCTGCGGTCCTTTCTTGGGGCTGATGGGGGAAGCGGACAGCATCCCGCACCGGCCCGCACCGACGGCGCGGCAGGCGCAGGGCCCAAAGCAGCTCCAGAGCGCGGCCGATTTCGACCGCGCCCGCGCTGTGGCGGACTGATGACATGAGGCTTCTCCTCCCGATGACTGCGGCCTGCCCGTTCCTCCCCGGACGCGGGCCGCGAGGGAAGAGTAAGGCCAAAGACCGCATTTCGTCAATTGTCTTCAATTTAATTGTTTTATGATTTATCTCAGCATGTTAGTACTTTAATTACGCAGTATCACGAGGTAGTCCGATGCCCTCCGCCGTCCCATTTCGACGTTCCGCCATGAGTGAGTCGTCCGACGATCCCCTGACCTGGCGCGGTCACCGCGACCTGCCCGAGCGGATTTCCGACGATCTGACCCGAAGGATCATGGCCGGCGAATTGCAAGAAGGCGACCGGCTGATCGAAACTGATCTCGCCGCCTACTATCAGGTCAGCCGCGGACCGATCCGCGACGCGCTGCGCATTCTCACCAACCGCGGCCTGGCCGATCTCTTCCCCCGCCGCGGCGCGGTGGTGGGCCGGTTCGATCGCAACACCCTGGCCGACGCGATGAACGTCTATGCCTCGCTCCTGGGGCTCAGCGCCCGCTATGCGGCGCTGATGTGGACCGGCCCCGATCTGGCGGAACTGCGCCGCCGGGTCGAGGCGCTGGAAGCGCTGACGCGGGAGGAGAACTGCAAGCCGATGCGCTTTGCGCTGACCTCGGGGCGGATCGGCACCGCGCTGGCGCTCTGCTCGGAGAGCCCGATGCTGCTACGCACCATCCGCAGCAATGCCAACGACATCGTCTGGGCGCTGCTGTGGCGCGAGTTCCACGTCGATTTCCGCACCCCCGAGCGGCGGCAGGAGAATGCCGCGACCTGGCGCCAGGTGCTGACCCATGTGACCGCGCGTGACGACCTGGCGGCGGAAACCGTGATGCGCGAGCTGATCTTCCAGTGCCGGGACGAGGCGCTGAAGGTGATGGGGCTGGCCGGCGAGGCCGATCCGCGCCGCCAGTTGCGCAGCCCAAGCGCCTGATTGGCAGCGCGCCCGCGCGGCGCTAAGGTCCCCCCATGTCAGAGCCCGTTTCCGCCATCCGCAATCTCGGCCCCGCCTCGGTCGCCCCCTATGCCCGCGCCGGCATCCATTCGGCCGAGGAGCTGCGCGCCCTTGGCCCGGATGCGGCCTATCGCCGGCTGTTGCAGGCCGGCAGCCGGCCGCATTTCATCGGCTATTACGCCATGGTCATGGGGTTGCAGGGGCGGCCCTGGAACGATTGCCAGGGCGACGAGAAGAAGGCGCTGCGCGCCCGCTTCGATGCCATCTGCGCCGAGGTCCGCGGCAAGGGCGACCCGGCGCTTGGCGCGCTCGAGGCGGTGCTGAACGAGATCGGGGTGATCGAACGGCGGCGATAGGGCCCTGCCGACATTCACCCGGAGGTACCCCCCTTCCAAAAAACAAAAGGGGGCCCGAAGACCCCCTTTCGAAACGGATGTGATCCCGTCTCAGCCGACGATTTCGGTGCCGGCGAAGAAATAGGCGATCTCGACCGCCGCGGTTTCCGGCGCGTCCGAGCCGTGGACCGAGTTCTCGCCCACGGATTCGGCAAATTCGGCGCGGATGGTGCCGGCGGCGGCATCCGCCGGGTTGGTGGCGCCCATCACTTCGCGGTTCTTGGCAATGGCGTTTTCGCCTTCCAGAACCTGCACCACGACCGAGCCGGACGACATGAATTCGCACAGCTCGTCATAGAAGGGGCGTTCCTTGTGCACGCCGTAGAATTCGCCGGCCTGCGCCTTGGTCATCAGGATCCGCTTCTGCGCCACGATGCGCAGGCCGGCTTCCTCGAATTTGGCGTTGATCTTGCCGGTCAGATTGCGGCGGGTGGCGTCGGGTTTGATGATCGAGAACGTGCGTTCCAGTGCCATGGGGCTTGCTCCTAAGACTGGCCGCCCTGCAGGGGCTGCGGGCGGGACTGATATTGCGCGCCGCCTAACATGCGCGGGCGTGATTGAAAAGGCTTCAGGCCGGCGCCGCACGCGATCGGATCAAAGCCCCGGCGGCAGCGGATCGCGCTTATCGACCCAACGCACGTAAAGCGCCGCGAGCAGGCCGAGGATGCTGGTCGACAACATGATGCCCAAAACGATGTAGGGCGCGCGCTCTGTCGTGACCAGAGCACCGGTCAGGCTGGTCATCACCGCCCCCAGCGCCACCGTCATCGCCCCCGACAGCCCCGAGGCGCTGCCCGCCAGCTGCGGCCTGACCGACATCACCCCGGCATTGGCATTGGCATTGGTCAGCCCGTTGCCGAAGCCCACCACGATGGCCGAGCCGAAGAACACCCAGAGCGTGCCGGCCCCCGCAAAGAACAGCGCCAGCCCACCGATCGGCCCCAGCGTGGCAAAGACCCGGCCCGCCAACACCATGGTCACCAGCTCGGTCCGCGCGCTCAGCAGGCCGGAGACGAAGTTGCCCACCATGAAGCCCACCGTGATGATGCCGATCCCCAGCCCCAACGCCGCCGGGCTCAGATCGTACCAGGCGGCCGCCACCAGCGGCGCCCCGGTGATGAAGGCGAAGAACCCGGCCACCGCGAAGGCATAGCACAGGCTATAGCCCCAGAACCGGCGCGAGCGGAACAGTTCGGGATAGTCGCGCATCTGCCGCGCAAAGCTCGCCCCGGCGGCGGCGGCATTGGTCTCGCCCAGATCAACCCAGAGGATCACCAGCAGCGCCGCCCCCAGCAGCGAATAGAGCACGAAGGACGACCGCCAGCCGAACAGCATGTCGAGCCCGCCCCCCAGCATCGGCCCCAGCATCGGCGCCAGCGCCATCGCCATGGCGACATGGCCCAGCATCTTCGCCGCATCCTTGGGGGCATGCAGATCGCGGATCACCGCCCGCGACAGCACCTGGCCCGACACGATGCCCGCCTGCAATAGGCGAAACCCCAAAAACACCCAGACGTTCTGCGCCAGCGCGCAGCCGACCGAGGCGATGACGAAAATGGCGGTGGACACCAGCATCACCGGCCGCCGGCCATAGCGATCCGATAGCGGCCCCATCGCCAGTTGCAGCACCGCCGAAATCGCCAGATAGCCGGCGATCGACAGGTTCACCAACCCGTAGTCGGCTTTGAGCGCCTCGGAAATCTCGGCGAGCGAGGGCAGGAACATGTTCAGCGCCAAGACCGACAGCGCGTTGGCCAGGATCAGGGTCAGCAAATGCGGCGGCGTGTTGGCGGGGCGCATGGGAGCCTCAGGACATAAGGGATGAAACAGCGTTTCGCGGCTATCACGCCCGCCCTCGGATGACCATCCCGCAGCCGCTGGCGGCGGGCTCAAGCCTCTGCTATGAGCGCCCCATGCTGAGAATAGAGAACATTTCCTATGCGGTCGCGGGCCGCACCCTGATCGAAGGCGCCAGCGCCACGATTCCCGATGGCCACAAGGTGGGCCTGATCGGACGCAACGGCGCCGGCAAGACCACGCTGTTCCGCCTGCTGCGTGGCGAACTGGCGCTGGAATCGGGGGCGATCACCCTGCCCGCCCGCGCCCGGATCGGCGGCGTCGCGCAGGAGGTGCCCTCCTCCTCCACCTCGCTGATCGACACCGTGCTGGAGGCCGATACCGAACGCGCCGCCCTGCTGGCCGAGGCCGAGACCGCCACCGATCCCCATCGGATCGCCGAGGTGCAGATGCGACTCGCCGATATCGACGCCTGGTCGGCCGAGGCGCGCGCGAGCGCGATCCTCAAGGGGCTGGGGTTCGACGACGAGGCCCAGCAACGGCCCTGTTCGGATTACTCCGGCGGCTGGCGGATGCGGGTGGCGCTGGCGGCGGTGCTCTTCGCCCAGCCCGACCTGCTGCTGCTTGACGAGCCGACCAACTATCTCGACCTCGAAGGCGCGCTCTGGCTGGAAAACTATCTGGGCAAATACCCCCATACGGTGATCGTGATCAGCCACGACCGCGGCCTGCTGAACCGTGCCGTGGGCGCGATCCTGCATCTCGAGGACAAGAAGCTCACCCTCTATAGCGGCACCTACGACCAATTCGCCCGCCAGCGCGCCGAACAGCGCGCGCTGCAGGCGGCGGCGGCCAAGAAACAGGACGCCCGCCGGGCCCATCTGCAAAGCTTCGTCGACCGCTTCAAGGCCAAGGCCAGCAAGGCCAAACAGGCGCAGTCGCGGGTCAAGATGCTGGAGAAGATGGAAAAGATCACCGCGCCCGAGGATGCGGCGCGCACCGTCTTCACCTTCCCCGAACCCGAGGAGCTGTCGCCGCCGATCATCTCGCTCGAAGGCGCCTCGACCGGCTATGGCGACACCGTCATCCTGCGCGGCATGACGCTCAGGATCGACCAGGATGACCGCATCGCGCTCCTGGGCCGCAATGGCGAGGGCAAGTCGACGCTGTCGAAGATGCTGTCGGACCGGCTTCCCTTGATCGACGGCAAGATGGTCCGCTCGGCCAAGCTGCGGATCGGCTTCTTCGCCCAGCATCAGGTCGACGAGCTTTATGTCGACGAGACCCCGCTGCAGCACCTGCAGCGCGTCCGCCCCGGCGAGCATCAGTCGAAGCTCAGGGCGCGGCTGGCGGGCTTCGGTCTGGGCGCCGATCAGGCGGAAACCGTGGTGGGCCAGCTCTCCGGCGGCCAGAAGGCGCGGCTGTCGCTGCTGCTGGCCACCATCGACGCCCCCCATATGCTGATCCTCGACGAGCCGACCAACCACCTCGACATCGAGAGCCGCGAGGCGCTGGTCGAGGCGCTGACCGCCTATTCCGGCGCGGTGATCCTGGTCAGCCACGACATGCACCTGCTGAGCCTGGTCGCCGACCGGCTGTGGCTGGTCAAGGGCGGCCGCGTCGCCCCCTATGAGGGCGATCTGGAAACCTATCGCGCCGAGCTGTTGCAGCGCGACACGCCGACCAAGCCCGCCAAGCTGGCAGAGGCGGAGAAACCCAAGCGCGCCACCCGCGAGGCCCTGCAGGCGCTGCGCTCCGAGGTGCGCAAATGCGAGGAGCGGGTCGGCAAGCTGAACGACATGCAGGACAAGCTGGCGGCGAAGCTGGCCGATCCCGCGCTCTACGAGGCGGAACGGGTCGGCGAGCTTGAGGTCTGGAACCGCAAATACGCCGAGCTGAGCGAGGCGATGGACAAGGCCGAAGCGCTCTGGCTCAAGGCGCAGGAGCGGCTGGAGGCGGCCGAGGGCTGATATCGCGTCGGTCGTAGCCCGGGGGCTCCCGCCCCCAAGCGCGGCGCTGCCGCGCTTTCCCCCGGCCGTATTTGCAACGAGAAGAAGCAGCAGCAGGGCGCGCCCTTTCTCTTCGTCCCAAATACGGCCGCCGGAGGCCTGCCCCGCAGGGGCATCCGGCGGTCGCGCTCCGCGCCGAGACTTTCCTTTTGCTGCGGGCCGCGCCAAGCTGGCCGGAAGACATCCGATAAAGGAGCGACATGGACAGCGCCTTTCTGATCACCGCCTTCGCCACACTCTTCGTGATCGTCGACCCGATCGGGCTGATGCCGCTGTTTCTGGCGATGACGCAAGGAATGACCCAGCGGCAGCGCCGCGCCATCGGGCTCAGGGCCTGCATCGTCGCCGCCGTGCTGCTGACCGTCTTTGCCGCCTTCGGCGAGGCGGTGCTGGGCTTTGTCGGCATCACCATGCCGGCCTTCCGCATCGCCGGCGGCATTCTGCTGTTCCTGACCGCGCTCGACATGCTGTTCGAGCGCCGCAGCAAGCGGCGCGAGGATCAGGCCGGCGACCAGACCGAGGCGACCGATCACCCCGACCCTTCGGTCTTTCCGCTCGCCATTCCGCTGATCGCCGGACCCGGCGCCATCGCCTCGATGATCCTGCTGACCGGCGAGCGTCCGGGCCTCGCCGGGCTCGCCACCGTGGTGGGGGTGATGCTGGCGGTGCTGGGGGTGGTTTTCACGCTCTTCCTGATGGCGGGGCTGCTGGAGCGGTTACTGGGCAAGACCGGCATCGTGGTGGTCACCCGCCTGCTCGGCATGCTGCTGGCGGCGCTTTCGGTGCAATTCGTGCTCGACGGGCTGCGCGCCTATGGGCTGGCGAACTGGTAACCCGGTCTCGCAGCGCTTACATATCGCGGTGAAGCAAGGAGAGGTGCCGGGCGATGGACACATGGGATATCGGCAATCTGGCCTATCTGGGGCTGCTCGGCGCGGTGCTGGTGTTCTGGCTGTTCGTGCAGAACCGCGAAGCGCTTGGCAAGAAGCTGCAGCATCTGGCCGGCTGGGTGCTGATCTTCATCGGGGTGATCGCCGCGGTTGGCCTGTGGGACGACATCCGGCGCGAGGTGTTGCCAGGTCGCGCCGCTGCGGTCAGCGCCGGCCGGATCGAAGTGCCGCGCGCGCCCGATGGCCATTATTACCTGACCATGATGGTCAATGACGCGCCGGTCAACTTCATGGTGGATACCGGCGCCTCGGGCGTGGTGCTGAGCGCCAAGGACGCGCGGCGCGCCGGCATCGACCTGCAGAACCTGGCCTATTCCGGCCGTGCCAGCACCGCCAACGGCCAGGTGCGCACCGCGCCGGTGAAGATCGCGCGCATCTCGCTCGGTCCGGTGGAGGATCGCGACATCCGCGGCTGGGTCAACGAGGGCGAGATGGACAAATCCCTGCTTGGCATGTCCTATCTGGAGCGTTGGGGCAAGATCGAGATCGGCGGCGGCGATCTAGTGCTGCAACGCTAGCCGCGCGCCCCTTCCCGCCCGCTCCCAATCACTGCACCGGGCCCTACGCCCTGCGCTACACGCGGCGCTGTTCGGCGCCTCGGGAAAACGGATCGTTTCCGAAACGGGCCTAGCGTTTAGCGTTCCGCCTTCTTCTCCCAGCGCCCCGATTCCTCCGACCAGTATTGCGCCGAACAGCCCGCCGCGGTCAGCGCCTTCCACTGGACGCGGGCGCGCTGCACCGCCTCGGGGTCATGGCCATCGAAGAGGATGCAGACCCGTTCCAGCGCGGTGACCTCCTCCGGCGCCACCTCGGCGCCGTCGAGCGTCATCAGGCAAGCGGGATCATTGGGGGCCGGGCCGCGATCCGCCGTCAGCAGGATCGGCTGCAGCGCGTCATGCGGCCCGCCCGCCAGACCGTGGGCGAGGAATCCATCGTCCGGACCCTGCCAGAGCTTTTCGTCCAGCCATTCCATCCGCCCTGCATCGGTGCCGCGCACCGCGATACGCCAGCCGGCGCCGCGCGCCTTGTCGAGCAGCACCGCCAGCGTGTGATCCAGCGGCTGCCGGGTCAGGTGATAGAAGAAGGCGGCGCCCATCGCCCTCACCCCGCCTCGAAGGCGTCCCGCACCAGACGGTTCAGCGCCAGCACGCCCCAGCCGGTGGCCCCGGCGGGCGCATAGGCGGTATCCTCCTTCACATGGGCGACGCCCGCGATGTCGAGGTGAATCCAGGGGGTGCCCTCTTTGACGAAGCGTTGCAGGAATTGCGCCGCGGTGATCGAGCCGGCCGGACGGCCGCCGACGTTCTTCATGTCGGCGATGCGGGATTTCAGCTGCCGGTCATAGGCCGGGCCCATCGGCATCCGCCAGGCGCCCTCGCCCTCGGCCGCCGCCGCCTTGAGGAAATTGCCGCAGAGCGTGTCGTCGTTGGAAAAGACGCCGGCGTTCTCATGGCCCAGCCCGATGATGATCGCCCCGGTCAGCGTGGCCAGATCGATCACCCCCGCCGGCGCGAAACGCTCCTGCGCGTACCAAAGCACATCGCCCAGCACCAGCCGCCCCTCGGCGTCGGTATTGATGATCTCGACGGTGTCGCCCTTCATCGAGGTGACGACATCGCCCGGCCGGGTCGCCTCGCCCGAGGGCATGTTCTCGACCAATCCCACCAGGCCCACGACATTGGCCGGCGCCTTGCGCAGCGCCAGCGCCTTCATGGTGCCGGCGACGGTGCCGGCGCCGCCCATGTCCATGGTCATGTCCTCCATCCCGGCGCCGGGCTTCAGGCTGATGCCGCCGGTGTCGAAGACCACGCCCTTGCCGACCAGCGCCAGCGGCGCCGCGCCGGTCTCGCCCCCCTTCCACTGCATCACCACCACTTTCGTGGGCGTGGCGGAGCCCTGGCCGACGCTCAGCAACATCCGCATGCCCAGCTTTTCCAGATCGGCTTCTTCCAGCACCTCGACCTCGACCCCCAGCGCGGAGAGCTCCAGCAGGCGGTCGGCAAAGGCGGTTGTGGTCAGAACGTTGGCGGGTTCGTTGATCAGATCGCGGGTCAGATGCGCGCCTTCGGCCGCTGCCAGCAGCGGTGCCGCCTCGACCTCGACCGCCGCCGGATCGCGCAGCAGGAGCGTGATGGCGCCAAGGGTTTTCTCGGCCGCCTCGCCGGTCTTGTGCGGCAGGAAATCATAGCTGCGCAGCGCCAGCCCCAGGGCCAGTTCGGCGGCGCGCCTGTGGCTGCCGGCGGCCAGGGTGATCGCCGCGCCCTCTGCGGCCTTGGCCAGCGCCGCACCGGCCCGCCGCGCGTCGAGCGCGCTGGCCTTCTTCTCCAGCACCACAACGTCCAGCGCCTCGGCCGCGAGACCGGCGGGAAATGCCAGGCTCAGCACCTCGCCGCCCTTGGCCTTGGCAAAACGCGCACTGCCCACCAGCCGGGTCAGCGCCCCGCGGGACAACCGGTTGGCGCGGCGCGCGACCGCATCCATTTCGCCCTGGGGAGAGACCAGCACCGCCAGACGCCCCTCGACGCCCGAGAGCGCATTCAGGTCCAGTTCGGAAAAGCGGATGGTCGGGAGGGTGCTCATGTCGTTCTCCTGCAATATCACGGATTTGCCCGTCTCCCCCATGGGTAACGCGGCACTCCGCGCTTGACCAGATAGCAGTTTTCCCCGCCAGGCAATTGCATTAAGGTCCGGCCCAACGACGAAGGCCGGCTCCGGGGGGATTGCAGTGCCTACTAATGCTTTCGGCCCGCAACAGCCGATTCTGCCGCCTCTCGGACCGGTCCCTGGCCCGGCCCTCTCGAGGTGTGCCGGATGATCCTTGACCGCTACTTTGCGCGGCGCTTTCTGCAGGCGTTCGGGGTGATCGCGGGCATCTTCTTTGCCCTGATCATGCTGATCGACCTGATCGAACAATTGCGCCGCTTCGAAGGGCTCAATCTCGGCTTCGGCAAGCTTCTGCATCTGTCGTTGCTCAATGCCCCCAGCGCGATGAGCCAGATCCTGCCGCTGATCATGATCCTTTCGGCGGTGGTGCTTTTCGTCGGGCTGGCCCGCAGCAGCGAACTGGTGGTCAGCCGCGCCATCGGTCGATCGGGGATCCGATCGCTCGCCGCGCCGGTGACGGTGGCACTGGTGATCGGCCTGCTCGCCGTGGCGCTGCTGAACCCGATCGTCGCGGCCACGTCGAACCGTTATGCACAGCTTTCCGACCAGTTTCGCGGCTCTGGCGCCTCTTCCGTGCTCTCGGTCAGCGGCGAGGGCCTCTGGCTGCGTCAGGGCAGCCCGCGCGGCCAATCGGTGATCCATGCCGACGGTCACGGCCCGGATGCCTCCACCCTCTACGGGGTGACCATCCTGAGCTATTCGCCCGACAGCGTGCCGGTCCGCCGCATCATCGCGGACAGCGCCAAGCTCGAGGACGACAGCTGGGTGCTGAGCGACGCCAAGGTCTGGCCGCTCGGCGCCGGGATCAACCCCGAGGCGGAGTCGAGCACCCATGCCAGCATGCGCATCGCCACCACGCTGACCCGGACCCGGATCCTCGAGACGCTGGGTCAAGTTGAGCGCGTTTCGATCTATAACCTGCCCTCGACCATCCGCCAGCTTGACGAAGCCGGGTTTTCCACCCGCCGGCAGCGGGTCTGGTATCAGGTGGCGCTGGCGCGGCCGCTGTTCCTGGTCGCCATGGTCCTGGTCGGCGCCGCCTTCACCATGCGCCACACCCGCTTCGGCGGCACCGGCGTTGCGGTGCTGACGGCGATCCTGCTGGGCTTCGCGCTTTATTTCGTCCGCAACTTCGCCCAAATCCTGGGCGAGAACGGCCAGCTTCCCATCACACTTTCGGCCTGGGCGCCGCCGTTCGCGGCCCTGTTCCTGTCGCTCGGGCTTCTCCTGCACGCGGAGGACGGATGAACCTGCGTTCCGCCCTGCTTATGACCCTTGCCACCTTGACGCTCGGCCCGGCGCTGCCGGCGACGCTGCACGCCCAAACCCCGGGCGCGCCGACCGAGACGCCGCAAGCGCAGCCTCCGGCCATGCTGGTGGCCGATCAGGTCTTTATCACCCCCGAGCGCCAGCTCGTGGCCGAGGGGCATGTCGAGGCCTTTCAGGGCGACACCCGGCTGTCGGCGCGGAAGATCACCTTCGATCGCAACAGCGGCAAACTGGAGATCGAAGGGCCGATCCGCATCGACCAGGCCGGCAATATCACCATTCTCGCGGATGCGGCGGAACTGGACCAAGGGTTGCAAAACGGCCTGCTGACCGGCGCGAGATTGGTCTTCGATCAGCAGGTGCAATTGGCCTCGCTGCAGATGGTGCGTGTCGGCGGCCGTTACACGCAGCTTTACAAGACGACGGTAACCTCTTGCCATGTCTGCGAAAATGGCAAGCCGCCCCTGTGGCAAATCCGGGCCCGCAGCGTCACCCATGATCAGGCCGAGCGGCAGCTCTATTTCGAGGGCGCCCAGCTCCGCGTGCTCGACGTGCCGGTGTTCTATTTCCCGGCGCTGCGGCTTCCCGACCCCTCGCTCGACCGCGCCTCGGGTTTTCTGATCCCGTCGCTCCGCACCACCTCGCAGCTCGGCACCGGGATCAAGGTGCCCTATTTCTTCCGCATCGGCGACAGCCGCGACCTGACGGTGACCCCCTATGTTTCGCCGCATACCAAGACCATGGGGCTGCGCTATCGTCAGGCCTTCCGCCATGGCGGGATCGAAATCGAGGGCGCCTATACCCGCGACGATCTGACAAGCGATGACACCCGCGGCTATCTCTTCGCCACTGGCGGCTTCGATCTCGGCAACCGTTACAAACTGAGCTTCGATCTGAAGACCGTCTCGGACAATGCCTATCTGGTCGACTACGGCCTGCCCGACTATGACCGGCTGCGCAGCGAACTCGAACTGAACCGGACCACCCGCGACAGCGCCTTCCGCAGCGCCCTGATCCATTACGACTCGCTGCGCGACGGCGAGGTCGAGGCCGAGATCCCGACCCGGATCGCCGATTTCAGCTATCAGCGCCGACTGTTCCCCACCGCCCTCGGCGGCGAGTTGCGGCTGACCCTCGACAGCCGCGCCTATCAGCGCACCTCCTCGGCCAATATCCTGGGCCGGGATGTCACCCGCACCACCGCGGATGCGGAATATCTGCGCAGCTGGATCTTCGCCTCGGGCCTCAGGGCGGATTGGCAATTGGGCTTCGCGGCCGATGTCTTCAAGATCGCCGACGACAGCACCTATCCCAGCCATATCACCCGCTCCACCCCGCGCAGCGCGATCAGCCTGCGCTATCCGATGACCATGACCACCGGCAAGGGCGTCACCCATTTCCTCGAGCCGATCGTACAGCTCGGCTGGAGCGACGTGCACGGCGGCACGCCGCCGATCGACGAGAGCCGCTTCGTCGAATTCGATCAGGGCAACCTGCTGGCGTTGTCGCGCTTCCCCTCGGAGGACGCGCGCGAGGACGGCACCGTTCTGGCGCTCGGGGTGAACTGGGCCCGTTTCGCCCCCTCGGGTTGGCAGATTTCCGCCTCTGCCGGCCAGGTCTTTCGGTCGATCGCCGATCCGAATTTCTCGGTCAGCTCCGGCCTTGCGGGCAAGGATTCCGATCTGCTGCTGGCCGGCCAGATCAAGAATGCCAGCGGCATCGCCTTTACCGCCCGTGGATTGCTGGACGATTCCTTCAGTTTCTCGAAATTCGAACTGCGCAGCGACTGGGCCTATCAGCGCCTCAGGCTCAGCGGCTCCTACCTCTGGCTCGGGATCGACCCGATGGAGGACCGCATCGCCGAAGTGTCGGAACTCTGGTTCGATGGCAGCTATCGGTTGAACCCGAACTGGACCGCCGGCGCGAACCTGCGCTACGATATCGCGGCGGATAACGCGACCTATGCCGGGGTTGGTCTGATCTATCGGAACGAATGTGTCACGGTCGATCTTTCGCTCAACCGGCGCTATACATCGTCGACAAGTGTTGAGCCTTCGACCAATTTCGGCTTTACCATCGCTCTGAGCGGCTTCGCCGTCGAGAGCGGAACAGAAAAATACAGGCGATCATGCGGAAAATCCTGACCTCTCTGCAGCTTTCTCTGACCCGACGCAGCCGTGGCCTTGGCTTGGCGGCGCTGATCGGGCTGACCCCGGCGGCGGCACTGGCTCCGCAACCGCTGGCGGCACAGGGGCTGTTTTCCCCCGCCATCACCGTGAACGGCGATGTCATCACCCGCTATGAACTCGACCAGCGGGCGCGGATGATGCATCTGCTGAACGCCCCCGGCGATCCCGCCACTATGGCCCACGAGGCGCTGATCGAGGATCGGCTGAAGGCGCAAGCCGCCAAGACGATGGACATCACCATCGCCCCCGAGGACGTGCAGAAGGGCTTCGACGACATGGCCAAGCGCGCCAATATGTCGGTCGACGAATTCCTCGAGGCGCTGAAGCAGGGTGGCGTAGCGCAGGAGACTGTGCGCGATTTCATCAAGTCGTCGCTGCTCTGGCGCAATTATATCGGCACCCGCTATGGCGCCCGCGCCCGCCCCACCCCGGCCGAGATCGACCGGGCGATCAGCCAGGCGGGCCAAGGCGGCGGGCTGCAGGTGCTGCTGTCGGAAATCATCATTCCGGTGACGCCGCAAACCCTGGATCAGGTCGACGCCCTGGCTCAGGAGATCTCGCAGATCACCACATCGGACGCGTTTTCCGCCGCCGCTGCGCAATATTCGGCCAGCGACAGCCGCGCCGAAGGCGGCCGACTCGACTGGCTGCCGCTGAACCGCCTGCCGCCGTCGCTGCAACCGATGCTCATGGGTCTGAAGGCGGGTGATGTCAGTGCTCCGGTGATGCTGCCCAATGCGGTCGCCCTGTTCCAGATGCGCGGCCTGCGGGAAACCGGCGTGGCCGAACCGCACTATTCCAAGATCGACTATGCCGCCTATTATATCGCCGGCGGCCGCAGCCCCGAGGCGCTGGCGACGGCGGCGCGGATCGAACAGACCGCCGATACCTGCGACGACCTCTATGGCATCGCCAAGGACCAGCCGCCGGAAGTGCTCGATCGGGAATCCCTGGCGCCGGGCAAGCTCCCGCGGGATGTCGCGCTGGAACTCTCCAAGCTCGACCCCGGCGAATTCTCCACCGCGCTGACCCGCAACAACGGCCAGACCCTGGTGCTGCTGATGCTCTGCTCGCGCACCTCCGACATGGCCGCCGATGTCACCAAGGATCAGGTCGGCCAGTCTCTGCTGGAGCAGCGGCTGCAAAGCTATGCGCAGAGCCTGCTGGCGCAGCTCAAGGCCGATGCGCTGATCGAAGAGCAATGAGCGCCCGCCCCGTCGCGCTGAGCTGCGGCGAACCCGCCGGCATCGGCCCCGAGATCGCCGTCAAGGCCTGGGAGACGCTCAGGGCAGAGTGCCCCTTTGTCTGGATCGGCGATCCGCGCCACCTGCCTGCCGGCACGCCCGTCGCCGAGATCAGCGATCCGGCCGAGGCGCTGGCCGCCTGCCGCCGCGCCCTGCCGGTCTTGCGGCTGGATTTCGCCGCGCCCATGGTTCCGGGCCAGGCCGATCCGGCCAATGCCCGCGGCACCATCGCCGCCATCGAGACGGCGGTGAGGCTGGTGCAGGCCGGACAGGCCAGCGCCATCTGCACCGCCCCTATTCACAAGAAGGCGCTGATCGACGGCGCCGGCTTTGCCTATCCCGGCCATACCGAATTCCTTGCCGCTCTGGCGGGGGTCGAGCGGGTGGTGATGATGCTGGCCTCCGACCGGCTGCGGGTGGTGCCCACCACCATCCACATGGCGCTGTCCGACGTCCCGCATCGACTGACCCCCAGCCTGCTGCGCGAGACCATCGAGATCACCGCCCGCGACCTGCGCGACCGCTTCGGCATCGCCCATCCGCGGCTGGCGGTGGCCGGGCTCAACCCGCACGCCGGCGAAGGCGGCGCCATGGGGCGGGAGGAGATCGACTGGATCGCACCCCTGCTGGCGCAGATGGCACCGCAGGAATTCAGCCTCAGCGGCCCGCATCCCGCCGACACGATGTTCCATGCCGCCGCCCGCGTGAAATATGACGTGGCGATCTGCATGTATCACGATCAGGCGCTGATCCCGATCAAGACGCTGGATTTCGACCAGGGGGTGAATGTCACCCTCGGCCTGCCCTTCGTGCGCACCTCTCCCGATCACGGCACCGCCTTCGACATCGCCGGGCAAGGCCTCGCCAATCCCGCCAGCCTGATCGCCGCCCTGAAACTGGCGCAGAAGATGGGCGCGCAGGCGTGACCTGCGGCCTTTTTCCAGCCGGACAGATCTCCGCCGAAGGCATGGCATCTGTCGGCGCCGGGATCGGACTTTCCGCCTCCGGCGGGGATATTTGGAGCTAGAAAAAGACATGAGCGCCATCGACACGCTCCCCCCGCTGCGCCAGGTGATCGCCGATCACGGGCTTTCAGCGAAAAAGGCGCTGGGGCAGAACTTTCTGCTCGACCTGAACCTCACCGCCAAGATCGCGCGCCAGGCCGGCGATCTGAGCCAATGCGACGTGCTGGAGATTGGCCCCGGCCCCGGCGGGCTGACCCGCGGGCTGCTGGCGGAAGGCGCCCGCCGGGTGCTGGCGATCGAGAAGGACGAGCGCTGCCTGCCGGCGCTGGAGGAGATCGCCGCCGCCTATCCCGGACGCCTGCAGGTGATCAACGGCGACGCGCTCGAGGTCGATCCGCTGGTGCATCTGACCCCGCCGATCCGGGTGGCGGCCAACCTGCCCTATAACATCGGCACCGAGCTGTTGGTGCGCTGGCTGACGCCGAAGGACTGGCCACCGTTCTGGCAGAGCCTGACCTTGATGTTCCAGCGCGAGGTCGCCGAGCGGATCGTCGCGCAGCCCGGTTCCAAGGCCTATGGCCGGTTGGCGATCCTGGCGCAATGGCGCGCCGATGCCCGCATCGTGATGTCGCTGCCGCCCGAAGCCTTCACCCCGCCCCCCAAGGTCTCGAGCGCCGTGGTGCTGCTACAGGCCCGGCCGGAGCCGCGCTATCCAGCCGATGCCGCGATACTGTCGCGCGTGGTCGCCGCCGCCTTCAACCAGCGCCGCAAGATGCTGCGTGCCGCGCTCAAGGGGGTGGCTCCGGATATCGAGGACCGCTTGCGCGCGGTCGGCATCGCCCCCACCGAGCGCGCCGAACAGATTGGCCTGGAACAATTCTGCGCCCTAGCCCGCACTCTCGAACAAAGCTGAAACGCAAAAGGCCGAAGCGGATGCTTCGGCCTTTTTCATGTTCCGGAGAGAAGCGGGGTTTATTCCGCGGCCTTGGGGGAATTATCCCCGCTGACGGCCGACACCCCTTCGGCGGCCTCGGTCGAGACGGTCTTCTTGCTGGCCGGCTTGCGGCTGGAACTGCGCGAGGACGTCTTCGGTGCCGGCTTGTCAGCGGCCTCTTCGGCGCCAACCTCTTCCTTGGGCTTGCTGCTCCTCGATCGGCTCGACGAGCTGCTGCTGCGCGGCTTGCGCGGGCTGGAGGGTGCCTTTTTCGGCTGGTTTTCCGGGGTCTCGACCAGTCCGGTCTCGTCGCCCTCACCGATGTCGATCGGTTCCAGCGCAAGCAGATCGGGCTGCCGCGGGCTCATCGGCTCGGCGATGAATTCCACCGCCGGCTCGACCGGAGCGCCATTGCTTTCGCGTTCCTGACGATCGGTCCGATCGCGGTCACGATCGACCTGACGGTCGCGATTCTGACGTTCAAGCTCCTCGCGGCGCTGGTCTTGCTCGCGCTGCGCCTCGCCCAGCAGGCGCAGGTAATGCTCGGCGTGCTGCTGGAAATTCTCGGCCGCCACGCGGTCATTTGCCAACTGCGCATCGCGGGCGAGCTGATTGTACTTGTCAATGATCTGCTGCGGCGTACCGCGCACCTTCCCCTCGGGGCCGGAGCTGTCAAAAACGCGATTGACAACATTTCCGCCAGTGGGACGGCTGCGGTTCGACTTCGACCGCGATCGGGATTTAGACGATCTCATATACCTAACGTCAGCCTTGTATTCGTGCCGTGTGATCCTGGCTGCGCCTCATGCGCTTGTGTCACTCTTGTGTCCACTTGGGCCAGATCTGCGACTTTTCGGGCTTGGCGTTGCCGGGAAGCAGCGAGTGCCTCTGCCAGAGCAACGATCTTGAGTAAACATGTCCTGACGGTTCAGACAAGGGGGCGGACGGAAAAAAATGACATTTTTTCAGCCGTTCCGCGATCTGTTGCCTCATCTCCCCGGTTGTTAGCGCAACCGGGCGCGGATCACCCGATCACGACCATCGAGATCATGCACCACCGCCAGATCGGCCAGACCTGCCCGTGCGAAAATGTCGCAGACCGCCTGCGCCTGGGTCGGGCCGATCTCGACGATCAGCCGGCCGTTCGGCGCCAGATGGTCGATCACCCCGGCCGCTATCCGCCGATAGGCCCCCAGCCCGTCGCCGCCATCGGTCAGCGCCAGATGCGGTTCATGGCCGCGCACCTCTTCCGACAGCCCCGCCATCTCGTCCAGCGCGATATAGGGCGGGTTGGAGACGATCAGATCGAATTGGCCCTCGACCGCATCGAACCAGTCGGATTTCTGAATATCGCTCCGCACCTCGACCCGGTGCAGCACCGCATTGGCGCTGGCCTGCAGGCAGGCCGCCTCGGAGAGGTCGACGCCAAGCCCGGTGGCTCCAGGCCGTTCGGCCAATAGCGTCACCAGGATGCAGCCCGATCCCACCCCCAGATCCAACACCCGCTCAAAAGGTTCTGCCAGAGCGGCCTCGATCAGCGTCTCGGTCTCGGGCCGCGGGTCCAGCACATCGCCCGACACCTTGAAGCGGCGACCATAGAATTCGCGTTCGCCCAGCAGATGCGACACCGGCACCCGGATGGCGCGCAGCGAAATCAGCTGTTCATAACGGTCGGCGACATCATGCTCCAGCTCTTCCGGTGCGATCAGCGTGACCCGCGCCGCCTCGATCCGGGCGGCATGGGCCAAGAGCACCCGGGCATCACGCGCCGGATTGTCGACGCCTGCGGCGCGCAGCCGGGCGGCGGCGGCGGCCATCGCCTGGGCGGCGGTCAGCGCCCCGGTCATTGCCCCATCTCGGCAAGCATGCGGGCCTGATCGTCGGCGGTCAGCGCGTCGATCACCTCGTCCAGGTCACCCTGCATCACCTGATCGAGCTTGTAGAGCGTCAGGTTGATGCGGTGATCGGTCATCCGCCCCTGCGGGAAGTTATAGGTGCGAATGCGTTCGCTGCGATCGCCCGAACCGACCTGGCTCTTGCGCGCCTCGGAGCGGGCGTCATGCGCCTTCTGCCGCTCAAGATCGAACAGCCGGGTGCGCAGCACCTGCATGGCGATCTCGCGGTTGCGATGCTGCGACTTCTCGGAGGAGGTCACCACGATGCCCGAGGGCATATGGGTGATGCGCACGGCGGAATCGGTGGTGTTGACGTGCTGCCCCCCGGCGCCGGAGCTGCGCATGGTGTCGATGCGGATATCGTTGGGGTCAATCTTCACATCGACATCCTGCGCCTCGGGGAGCACGGCGACGGTGGCGGCCGAGGTGTGGATGCGCCCGCCGCTTTCCGTGCTGGGCACCCGCTGGACACGGTGCACGCCGGATTCGTATTTCAGCCGGGCGAAGACGTTGTCGCCGCCGATGCGCACGACCGCTTCCTTCACCCCGCCCAGCTCGGTCTCCTGCAGCTCGATCACCTCCCAGCGCCAACCACGCGCTTCGGAATAGCGCTGGTACATGCGCAGCAGATCGCCGGCGAAGAGCGCGGCCTCGTCACCGCCGGTGCCGGGGCGGATTTCCAGGATGGCAGGGCGGCTGTCGGCCTCGTCCTTCGGCAACAGCGCCAGTTCCAGCGCATGTTCGGCCTCTGGCAGGCGGGCCTTCAGCGCCGGGATTTCCTCGGCCGCCAGTTCGCGCATGTCGGGGTCAGCCAACATCGCCTCGGCCTCGGCCAGATCGGCGCGCAGGCCGCGCCAGGCCTCGATCTGGTCGACCACCGGCTTCAGCTCGGAATATTCGCGGGCAAGCATGGCGATTTCGCCACCGCTGGCCTCTGCCATCGCGGCCTCGAGGTACTGAAACCTCTGGCGGATCTGCTCTAGTCGTTCTTCGGGAACCATTGGCGCGGTGTCCTTCATCCCGGCGCTTTGGTCAAGAGCCGTGACGTGCTATCCTCGGTTCGGGAGGAAACGCCGATGGCCCTACGCTCTGCCCTGCTCTGCGCGCTTTGTGCCCTCATCCCCGGTCTCGCGCCAGCCGATGTCCTTGGACCGGACGGCAAGCTGCGCGACTGCTATTGCACCGATACCTCTGGCGGGCGGGTCGAACTTGGGGAAACAATCTGCCTGCGGGTCGACGGGCGGATGTTCATGGCACAATGCCAGATGTCGCTGAATGTGCCGATGTGGCGCGAGGTCAGCCCC
This sequence comes from Pseudodonghicola sp., assembly GCF_048268305.1. NCBI lineage: Bacteria > Pseudomonadati > Pseudomonadota > Alphaproteobacteria > Rhodobacterales > Paracoccaceae > Pseudodonghicola > Pseudodonghicola sp. The sequence goes on along the minus strand of NZ_JBLWVT010000002.1, from coordinate 454,108 downwards.
GCCTGCCTGTCATCCGGCCTGATTGAGCGTCTCGAGCCACTGATCGACACGAGCCCGGTTGACGCCCAGATCTGACCTGCCGAACCGCAGCCGGGCATAGATCTCCAGCGCGTCGCCGGCCTGATGCACGGTGGTGTAATCCGGAAAGCCGAAAACCAAGGAGCGGGTGATATAGGTCACCATCCCCTCGGGCACGGTGCCGGCCAGCACCCGGGTGCGAGGCGTGGCGCGGATGATCCGGTCGAGCCGGGCCAAACCGTCGGCGCCGACCTCGACCCGCCGTTCCACCCCGCCCGCCAGATCAAGATTTCCAATCCCCTCGGGCACCTGATGCCAGACGGCGGGATCGCTGGGCGCCAGGCGGATATATCCCAATGCGATCACTGCCAGCAGCAGCAATATCCAGATGAGCATCGCTATGCGCCCCATACCCCCTCCTCTCCGGCGGCCACTATGTCATGGGGCCGGCAGTCGCGCCGGCCCCTCCTCCCTCACATGTGCTCACATGAGCATGGTCCAGCCCAGCAGACAAATGATCGCGGTCGCCACATGGGCGCCGGCGACCGAGGTGATGCCGCTGGGATCGAAGGGCGGCGACACCTCCACCACATCGCCGCCCTTGATGTTGATGCCGCCCAGGCCCCGCAGGATGGCGGCGGCCTGCGCCGAACTCAGGCCGCCCCAGACCGGCGTGCCGGTTCCCGGCGCGAAGGCCGGATCAAGGCAGTCGATATCGAAGGTCAGATAGGTGGGATGGGCGCCGATGATGCCGCGCACCTTCTCCACCACCGCCTTTGGACCGATCTCGTGCACCTCGGCCGCATCGATGATATGCACGCCCAGGGTGTCGTCGTTATGGGTGCGGATGCCGACCTGAACGGACCGGCTGGGATCGACGATCCCTTCCTTCACCGCCTTGTAGAACATGGTGCCGTGGTCGATCCGGGCCGGATCATCATCGGCCCAGGTATCGGTATGGGCATCGAACTGCACCAGCGACATCGGCCCGTATTTCTCGGCAAAGGCCTTGAGGATCGGATAGGTGATATAGTGATCGCCCCCCAGCGTCACCGGCGCCACGCCGGCGGCGAGGATCTTGGCGATATGGGCGGTCAGCGCCGGCGGAAAGGCCGGGATATTGGCGTAATCATAGGCCAGATCACCGTAATCGACGATCGCCAGCTCGCTCAGCGCCCGGAACGGCCAACCATAGGGTTCGTCATAGGGCTGAAAGCTCGACGCCTCGCGGATGCCGCGCGGACCCAGGCGGGTGCCGGGCCGGTTCGACACCGCCAGATCGAAGGGCACCCCGGTGACGGCGATCTGCGCCCCGGTCAGATCCTTGGTATAGCGCCGCTTCAGAAAGGACACCGCCCCGCCATAGGCCGCCTCGAGATTGGTGCCGCGCAGATCCTCGCGAGTAAAACCCGCGTCGATCTGATTTTCCACATCGCTCATCGCCATCGTGGCATCTCCCCTGTCTTGATCCTACTTCGCCACCGGTTGGGCCCGTTCCACCAATCGGGCGAAGAAGGAAGCGCCCACCGGCGCGATATCATCGTTGAAATCGTAATCAGGCTGGTGCAGCCCGGCCGTCTCGCCCTGCCCGATGAACAGATAGGCGCCGGGGCGCTTTTCCAGCATATAGGCGAAATCCTCCGCCCCCATCTCACGGCCGACCTCGCCCAGAACCCGGTCCTTGCCGGCAATCTCCTCGGCCACCTCGACGGCGAACCGGGTCTTGTCGACATCGTTGATGGTGGCGGGATAGCCGATCTCGTAATCCAGCTCCGCGCCCACCTCGAAACTCAGCGCCTGGCCCTCGACGATGGTCTTCATCCGCTGCATCACCATCTGCTGCACCCTTGGGTCGAAGGTGCGCACGGTGCCGTTCAGATAGGCGGTCTCGGGGATCACATTGTCGGTGGTGCCGGCATGGATCTGGGTGACCGAGATCACCAGATCGTCCAGCGCGCAATTGTTGCGGCTGACGATGGTCTGAAACGCCTGCGCGATCGAGATCGCCGCAATGACGGGATCGCGGGTATCCTGCGGCATGGCGCCATGACCGCCGACGCCCTTGATATGCACATGGAACTGGTCGACCGCCGCCATCAGGGCGCCCGGGGTGGTATAGAACCCGCCCGGCACGAAGCCCGGCGCGTTATGCAGCGCATAGACCTGGGCGATGTCGAACCGGTCGAGCATGCCTTCCTCGACCATCACCCCGGCGCCGCCGCCATCCTCTTCCGCCGGCTGGAAGATCAGCGCGACGCGGCCCGAGAAATTGCGCGTCTCGGCCAGGTATCTCGCGGCGCCGAGCAGCATGGTGGTATGGCCGTCATGGCCGCAGGCGTGCATCTTGCCCGGGTGGGTCGAGGCATAGTCCGCCCCGGTCGCCTCGGGGATCGGCAGCGCGTCGAAATCGGCCCTCAGCCCGATGGTCGGCCCATCCCCCTTGCCGTTGATGATCGCGACGATGCCGGTCCTGGCGATGCCCTCGTGTATCTCGTCCACCCCGAATTCCCGCAGCCGGGCGGCGATGAAGGCCGCGGTCTCCGGGCAATCGAATCCCAGTTCGGGGATCCGATGCAGATGCCGGCGCCATTCGGTCATCTCCTTGGCATAGTCGGCAATACGGTTGACGACGGGCATGGCGGGCTGGACTCCTCTGGCTGCATCCGGAATGGATGCATCTGACACCGGATAAGGAGACAGAGCAATGCCCGAACAGGACCCGATCTTCGATATCCCCGAAGGCATCGACCGGCTGCGCGCGATCATGCGTCGCCTGCGCGACCCCGAAACCGGCTGCCCCTGGGATCTGGAGCAGGATTTCACCTCGATCGCGCCCTATACGATTGAAGAAGGCTATGAGGTCGCCGATGCCATCGAACGCCAGGCCTGGGGCGAATTGGAGGGCGAATTGGGCGATCTGATGTTCCAGACCGTCTATCACACCCAGATGGCCGAGGAGGCCGGTCTGTTCAGCTTCGACAGCGTGGTCAAGGCGATCTCGGACAAGATGATCGCGCGCCACCCGCATGTCTTCGGCGACGAAAGCCGCGAGAAAAGCGCCGAGCAGCAAACCGCCGATTGGGAGGCGATCAAGGCCGCCGAGCGGGCCGGCAAAGAACAGAAAGGCGCGCTCGATGGACTGACCGCCAACCTGCCAGCGCTGTTGCGCGCCTACAAGCTGCAGAAACGCGCCGCCCGCGTCGGTTTCGACTGGCCCGATGCCGAGGACGTTCTGGCCAAGATCGCCGAAGAGGCCAACGAGCTGACCGAGGCGCGCGACAGCCTTGGCGCCGATGAGATCGAGGAGGAGTTCGGCGATCTGCTGTTCGTCATGGTCAACCTTGGTCGCCATCTGGGCGTCGAACCCGAAGCCGCCCTGCGCCGCGCCAATGCGAAATTCACCCGCCGTTTCAAAGGGGTGGAGGAAAGACTTGCAGCGCTGGGAAAACGCCCGGAGGACAGCGATCTCGAAGAGATGGACACGCTCTGGGACGAGGTGAAGGCGCTGGAGAAAGATCGCGGCTGAGCTGTCCCGCCCCCGGCCACCCGGGGGCAGGCCTCGCCTCCCTACCGGCTGGCCTCTGCCGCCTGTCCCTCCGCGACCAGGGCCTTTTCGGGGATGGCGCCCCATGGGGGCTGCGATCCACCGCCGAGCCCTTGCGCGCCGCTGGACATTACCCCCGCGCCCTGCGACTCTCTGACGAAACGAAGAGGGCGACATGACCGTGCGCAAGATCATCATCGACACCGATCCCGGCCAGGACGATGCTGTCGCCATCCTGCTGGCGCTGGCCAGCCCCGAGGAGGTCGAGGTTCTGGGCATCACCGCCGTCGCCGGCAACGTGCCGCTGCCCCTGACCGCCAAGAACGCCCGCATCATCTGCGAATTGGCCGGGCGACCCGATGTGGCGGTCTATGCCGGCTGCGACGAACCGCTGTCGCGCCCGCTGATCACTGCCGAACACGTGCACGGCAAGACCGGGCTTGACGGTCCCGACCTCCCCGATCCGGTCATGGATCTGCGGCCCGAACACGGCGTCGATTTCATCATCGAAACCCTGCGCCGCGAACCTGAAGGCAGCGTTACCCTCTGTCCGCTGGGCCCCTTGACCAATATCGCCACCGCCTTCCGCGATGCCCCCGACATCATCCCCCGGGTGCGCGAGGTGGTGTTGATGGGCGGCGCCTATTTCGAGGTGGGCAATATTACCCCGGCCGCCGAATTCAACATCTACGTCGACCCGGAAGCCGCTGAAACCGTGTTCAAATCCGGCGTGCCCATCGTGGTGATGCCGCTCGACGTCACCCATAAGGCGCTGGTCACCAGGCCGCGCAACGATGCCTTCCGCGCGCTTGCAACCCCGGTGGGCCAGGCGGTGGCCGAGATGACCGATTTCTTCGAACGCTTCGACAAGGAGAAATACGGCAGCCTCGGCGCGCCGCTGCATGACCCTTGCGTGATCGCCTATCTGATCCGCCCCGATCTGTTCACCGGCCGCTTCATCAATGTCGAGATCGAGACGCAATCCTCGCTTACCCTCGGGATGACCGTGGCCGACTGGTGGCGGGTCAGCGGACGCGACCCCAACGCGCTGTTCATCGGCGATGTCGATGCCGACGGCTTTTTCACCCTTCTCACGGAAAGGCTGGCCCGCCTGTGACCACCGCCCTGCATCTGGCACGCCCCGAAGATCTGGAGCGGCTGCTGATCCTCTCCACCGCCTGCCATTACGAGCTTGGTCTCGAGCGTAGTGACGACGACCGCTGCGCCGGGCTGCAACCGCTGCTCGACGGCATGCCGCAGGGGGCGATCTATCTGATCGGACCGGCGCGGGCCCCCTTGGGCTATATCGTGCTCAGCTTCGGCTGGTCGCTGCCGCTCGCCGGCATGGAGGCACGGGTGGAAGAGCTGTATATTCGCCCCCCCGTGCGCGGCCGTGGCATTGCGACCGAGGTATTGGGCAGCCTGCCCCGCGCCCTGGCGCAGGCCGGCGTCAAGGCGATCCACCTGCATCTGGGCCCGAGCACGGACCGCACCCGCGATCTCTTTGCCCGCGCCCGCTTTCGCGAAGAGGAAGGCACCCGGGTGATGACCCGCAAGCTTTAGCGATCGCGGCCCATTGATTTGGCAGAACCGGGTGCCTCCCCCCGGGGAATGAGCGGGAACCACCTGCCCAATCTCAAATGGCTGCCGGGAAACCCTGGTTAAGATCGATGCTCGGAGGTCTTCTATCCGTCGCCATTCCAGCCGCCCTCATGTTCTGGCGGTGATACGCGAACGCACCCGGAGCCTAGCCCATCATCAATTCGGCGCTCCCTTCAACGGCAGGGCCGGCTTGGTGATCTCGAGGCGTCGGCTAGGCGGCGCCACCAGCTCGCCGTCGCGACAAAGCCGGAACACTCCAACGCCCGGAAAGCAGAAATCTGTAAGCAGGCGTCAACCTGAAGACGGAACCCCGACGAGGAATCCAGGCACGGGTCGAGGCCGCGAAATCTGCTCGGCGCCTCTCCCTCCCGATAGCCGCTGTTCGGCCCCCCAAAGAAAAACCCCCGCCACCTTTCGGCAGCGGGGGCATATCCCTTGATCGGGACATCCAAAATCCGTCGGATCAGGCCTTCAGGATCGAGCGGCCGGCATATTCGGCCACATCGCCTAGCATTTCCTCGATGCGGATCAGCTGGTTGTATTTCGCCAACCGGTCGGAACGGGCGAGCGAGCCGGTCTTGATCTGGCCGCAGTTGGTGGCGACCGCCAGGTCGGCGATGGTGGCATCCTCGGTCTCGCCGGAACGGTGCGACATCACGTTGGTATAGCGCGCGCGGTGGGCCATTTCGACCGCCTGCAGCGTCTCGGTCAGCGAGCCGATCTGGTTCACCTTGACCAGCATGGAGTTGGCGACGCCCTTCTTGATGCCCTCGGCCAGACGCGCAGGGTTGGTGACGAAGAGATCGTCGCCGACCAGCTGCACCTTGCCGCCCAGGGTGTCGGTCAGGATCTTCCAGCCGTCCCAATCATCCTCGGCGCAGCCGTCTTCGATCGAGATGATCGGATAGTTGGCGACCAGATCGGCGAGATAGGCGACGTTTTCCTCGGAGGTGAGGATCTTGCCCTCGCCCTTCATGTTGTATTTGCCGCCCTCGAAATATTCGGTCGAGGCGCAGTCGAGCGCCAGATAGATATCCTCGCCCGGCTTGTAGCCGGCCTTTTCGATCGACTTCAGCACGAAATCCAGCGCGTCGCGGGTCGAGGCGAGTTGCGGCGCAAAGCCACCCTCGTCGCCCAGACCGGTGGACATGCCGGCCGCCGACAGTTCCTTTTTCAGGGTGTGGAAGACTTCCGACCCCATGCGCACGGCGTCACGGATGTTCTCCGCTGCCACCGGCATGATCATGAATTCCTGGATGTCGATCGGGTTGTCGGCATGTTCGCCGCCGTTGATGATGTTCATCATCGGCACCGGCAGCACGCGGGCCGAGGTGCCGCCGACATAGCGATAGAGCGGTTGCGAGGTGAAATCCGCCGCCGCCTTGGCCACCGCCAGCGACACGCCGAGAATGGCGTTGGCGCCCAGACGGCTCTTGTTGTCGGTGCCGTCCAGTTCGATCATCACCTGGTCGATGCCAACCTGCTCCAGCGCGTCGAAGCCCACCAACTCTTCGGCGATCTCGCCGTTGACGGCGGCGACGGCATCCAGCACGCCCTTGCCCATATAGCGCGACTTGTCGCCGTCACGCTTTTCCACCGCCTCATAGGCGCCGGTCGAGGCCCCCGAGGGCACGGCGGCACGGCCCATGGTGCCGTCTTCCAGGATCACGTCGACCTCGACGGTCGGATTGCCCCGGCTGTCGAGAATTTCGCGCGCGTGAATGTCGATAATCGTGCTCATGTGTACACCCCGATGAATTGATTACCCGCCTCATAACCGCCTGAAAGCGGCAGGAAAAGGGGACTCTCAGGTCTTGAGCCGATGTTTGCGCTCACGCAGGAGGGTATAGATGCCCGAAGCGACAATCACCGCCGTGCCCAGCAGCATCAGCCCGTTGGGACGTTCGGAAAACACCACGAAGGCGAAGCCGAGCGCAAAGAGGATGCGGGTATAGCGGAACGGGGTGACGAAGGACACGTCGCCCACCCGGGTGGCGGAAACCAGCGCGTGATAGGCCCCGGCGCCAAGCGCGACGATCCCCAAGAGCCTGAGCCAGTCGAGCGGCCCCGGCACCACGAAGGGGTCGTTCGTCACGAAGGACAGGATCAGCGCGGCCGGCACCTGCAGGGCAAAGGCCACGAAGCTGACCTGAAACGAGCTGACGTCACGCGGGATCACCCGGGTCACCAGATCCCTGAGCGCAAGCGCCACGGCGGTGACCACCGCGAAGAGCGCCGTGGCCTGGAAATCCGAGCTGCCGGGCTGGATCACCAGCAGAACGCCGACGAAGCCCACCAGAATGGCGCTCCACCGCCGCCAGCCGACCGGTTCCTTCAGGAACACCGCCGCCGCCAAGGTCACCAGCAGCGGATTGGCCTGCAGGATCGCCGAGGCCACCGCCAGCGGCGCCAGCGCAAGCGCCGTGATCATCGAGAAGGACCCGCAAAGCTCGCCGATATTGCGCAGCACCACCGGGCGGCTCAGATAGGCGCGCGTCCACAGCGGCCGGCCGGACCCCAGGGTCAGAACCGCAAAGATGGTGCCCGCGCCGGCACCGATGATCAGCATGATCTCCCAGGTCGGCAGATGCTCGGACGAGAGCTTGATCAACATATCCTCGGCCGCAAAGCCGAGCATCGCGACCGCCATCAGGGCGGCGCCACGCAGGTTCTCCATCGGGGAAGCTTTCGCAATCAGGGGAGTATGACCGCCCTGCAATGGCTCAAATCCACTGTCGCCGCAAGCGGCCTTGCGGGATTGGCGGGCTCATCTAGACTGCGCCCAAATCAGGGAGACAGACAGATGACGAATGTAACGGGCGGCTGCCTCTGCGGCGATATCCGCTTCGCGGCAACCGGCGCCCCGGACCGCGTCGGCATATGCCATTGCCTGGACTGCCGAAAGCACCATGGCGCGGTGTTTTACGCCGCCGCCGTCTTTCCCCAGACGGCCGTCGCGATCACCGGCAGCCCAGAGCAGTATCAGGGCCGGTTCTTTTGCCCCCGCTGCGGATCCTCGGTGTTCTCGCAAAGCGATGGCGAGATCGAAGTGCATCTGGGCGCGCTCGATGCCCCCGATCAATTCGTGCCGAGTTACGAGCTTTGGGTGACCCGTCGCGAATCCTGGCTGCGCCCGGTCGCCTCGGCGCGACAATTTGCAGGCAATCGAACGACGGGGGAGGACAGCGCCTAGCAGATGAAGATACCGGCGGACGGGTCGATGACGCATCCGCGATCCCGAGATTGTTGCCGCCCGCACCGGGTGATAGGTCAGCGATCATGACAAACATCCCCCCGCCCCGCCTGATCTGGATCAATCTGCGCACCTTCGGCTTCGGCGCCCTGGGCGCGGCGCTGGCCTATGCTGCCGCGCTGCCGGCGGCCTTGCTGATCGGGCCGGCGCTGGCGGTGACGGCGGCGGGGCTTGCCGGGATGCGGATGACGCTGTCGCAGCCGGTGATGCTGGTCTGTTTCGTGATTCTCGGCATGGCGGTAGGCAGCGGGTTCACCACCGAGGCGGGCAGCGCGCTGTTGCACTGGCCGCTGGCCTTCGCCGCGCTGGCGCTGGCCCTGGTGGTCATCATGGCACTCGGGCGGCTGGTGCTGGCACGGCTTTTCGCGTTTGACACGCTCAGCGCCGCCCTGGCCTCGGCCCCCGGGCATCTGAGCTTCACGCTCGCCATCGCGGCGGACTCGGCGGGCGATCTGCCGCGGATCGCGGTGGTGCAGTCGGTGCGCCTGCTGGCGCTGACGCTGAGCGTGCCCTTCGTCGCCCTGGCGATGGGGGTGACCATGGCGCCCAGCGTGATGCCCGCCGGCGTCCCGATGCCGCCCGTGCAGCTACTGGGCCTCGCCGCGGCTGGCATTCTTCTGGGGCTCGGGTTCCGGCGGCTGCACCTGCCGGCGCCGATCCTGCTAGGGCCGATGGCGGCCTCGGCGCTTGGCCACGTCAGCGGGCTGGTCACCGGCACCCTGCCCGGCTGGCTGCTGATGCCGGCCTTCCTGGCCATGGGCACGCTGATCGGCACCCGCTTTTCCGGCATGCGGCTGGGCGATCTGCGTCAGGCCGGGCTGGCGGGCCTGGCCATCACCGTGATCAGCGTCGGCGTCGCGGCGCTGGCGGCGCTGCCGGTGGCGCTGGCGCTGGGGATGCCGGCGGCGCATGTGCTGACCGGCTTCGCCCCCGGTGGGCTCGAGACCATGGTGGCGCTTGGCGCCGCGATGGGGGCGAACCCCGGTTTCATCGCCGCCTGCCACATCCTGCGGCTAGTGATCCTGAGCGTGCTGATCCCGCTCTCCCTGCGGCGCACCGGCCAGGTCTGAGCGCCGCGACCTAGGCGGGCGTGGCCCCGGGCCCCGCGATGATCCGCTCGAAGAACAGATCGGGATAGGGATCGTCATTGAACCGTGCGATCTCGGTCCAGCCGCCGCTGCGATAAAGCCCCACCGCCTCGGGCAGCGCGCTGTTGGTATCGAGACGCAGACGATCATAGCCCAGCTCGATCGCGATGCTCTCCAGCTCCGCCATCATCCGCCGCGACACCCCCAGCCCCCGCGCCGCCGGCGCGATCCACAGCCGCTTGATCTCGGCATAGCCCTTGTCAGTTCCCTTCAACCCGACGCAACCGACCGGCAGCCCGTCCGAGATCGCCAGCACAAAGCTGCCGCAGGGGCGTTCCATGTCGCAAGCCTCGGGATCGGCCGAGAGCGACACGTCGAAGCCGCGTTTGAAACGCGACGCCAGTTCGGCGTAATAGGACGACAGGCAGGACTGCGCCCAGGGATCGGTCGGGCTCCGCTCCTCAAGGACGATGCGGTCGCGGCCAAGGGTGGTCGCGATCATGTCCATCGCCGCCAGGAGCCGTTCCTGTGCCTGATGCTTTTTAAGGATTTCGGAAGCCTGGGCATTCGACAGCGCCTCATAGGCCGCATATTCCCGCGCCCCCGCCTCGGTCAGCCGCACCCTGCGGCGGCGGCTGTCCTCCGCACTCTCTTCGGTCTCGACCAGCCCTTCGGCCTCCAGACTTCTCAGCAGCCGGCTCATCAACCCGGAATCCAGCCCCAGATAGGCACGGATATCGCTGACGTCATGACGGCCACCGCCGATCGCGTTCAGAACGCGCGCCGGCCCCAGCGGGCGACCCCGCCCGAGAAAGGAGGCATCGAGCGCGCCGGCTTCGGAGGTGACGGCACGGTGAAAGCGACGGATGCGCGTGATGGAATCTGACAGCATGATCTGCCCCTGTCGTAAATATACCTGACTTCAGTCAGATATAATCTCCCCAAAAGCAAGCCGTCAAATGCAAACAGGCGCCCGCAACAGCGGACGCCTGCATCATTTTTCCTGCGCGGGACGGTCATGTCCCGGCGCGCATCTGGATCAGGCCGCCTTCGACGCCCCACGCCCACCGCTTTGCGGCGGCCGCCGACGACGACGCGGGCCGCCGGCAGGTTTGCCAGCCGACGTGCCGGCCCCACCACCCCGACGTCCACCGCCACCGAACTTCGGTTTCGCCGGATCGTCCATCACCTCCCAGGCGCGGCCCGAGGCGACCGGGATCGACATCTTCATGACCTTCTGGATCGCCTTCAGCTCTTCCATCTCGTCCGGCGCGCAAAGTGCGATGGCGGCGCCATCCTTGCCGGCCCGCGCGGTGCGGCCGATACGGTGAACATAGGAATCCGGCACATTCGGCAGCTCGTAGTTATAGACGTGCTTCACGTCCGGGATATCGAGACCCCGCGCCGCCACATCGGTGGCGACCAGCACCCGGATTTCCCCGGCCTTGAAGGCGGCAAGCGCCCGGTCGCGCTGACCCTGGCTCTTGTTGCCATGGATCGCAGCGGTGGAGAAACCGGCCTTCTCCAGCGACTTCATCAGCTTGTCCGAGCCGTGCTTGGTGCGGGCAAAGACCAGCGCCAATTCGTCCTTATGGCTGGCCAGAAGTTCGATCAGCAGGTCGGTTTTCGCCGCCTTGGCAACGAAATGCACCGATTGGGTGATCTTGTCGGCAGCCTTGCCCGGCGGCGTCACCTCGACCCGCATGGGGTTTTGCAGATAGCTCTGGGCGATTTCGTTCATTTGCTTCGGCATGGTGGCCGAGAACAGCAGCGTCTGCCGCTTGGAGGGCAGCAGCGCCGCGATCTTGCGCAGGGCGTGGATAAAGCCCAGATCCAGCATCTGGTCGGCCTCGTCCAGCACCAGGAAATCGCAATCCTCCAGCGTCACCGCATTGCGGTCGAGCAGGTCGAGCAACCGACCGGGGGTGGCGACCAGGATATCGGTGCCACGCTCAAGCCGCTTGATCTGGGCATTGATCGACTGGCCACCGACCACATAGCCGACCTTCAGCGGCGTCCCCTCGACCAGGGCGCGCAGCGTTTCGGAGATCTGGTTGGCCAGTTCCCGCGTCGGCGCCAGCACCAGGGCACGCACGGTATAGCGGGCGGGCTTGCGGCCGATTTCCAGCATCTTGGCCACCAGCGGCAGGCCGAAGGCGGCGGTCTTGCCGGTGCCGGTCTGGGCTAGGCCCATCACGTCGCGGCCTTCCAGTGCCAGCGGGATCGCGCGGCTCTGAATCGGGGTCGGTTCGCTCAGGCCCATCGCGGCCAAACGCTTCAGCAGGTGGGTCGGCAGACCCATCATCTCAAATTGGTTCAAGTCATGTCCTTTCGGACCCGCATCCTGCGAGCCCAGGGTTCGACCGCATCCGCGCGGCCTTGGGGCGCGGTCCTCTGCTCCGATGGCCACATGCCACGGAACCGGCCGACGCTTTGGCCCCACGCGTGATTTTGGGAACTCATGGCACCATCCCGGAATGCTTCGGTCACAAACGGCTTGAGGCCGCAGGCCGGGCGGGTTGACCGCTCTCATCTATCATCTGCTCACGCGGCAGAGGACGGTACCATGAGTGATCAGATGGACGCGCCGACCGACAATGTCAACCGCGCTGACCCCGACGCGACGTAAAAGCCGGTAGCCCTGCGGCGAAACAGACGCTAAACCCGGAAACCGAGACCGACGGGGATCAGCCAGGAACCAGCCAATGCCCGAAACCATCCTCGCCCGCTGCGAAGCCATGGGCCTGCGCATGACCGGCCAGCGCCGCACCATCGCGCGCGTGCTGGAAGAGAGCGAAGACCACCCCGACGCAGAAGAGCTGCACGCGCGGGCCAACGCATTGGATCCGGGCATCTCGATCGCCACGGTCTATCGCACGGTGAAGCTGTTCGAAGAGGCGGGCATTCTGGAGCGGCGCGAATTCGGCGACGGGCGCGCGCGCTATGAGGATGCCGAGCGCGACCACCACGGCCATCTGATCGACCTCAACAGCGGGACGGTGATCGAATTCAGCGATCCCGAGATCGAAGAGCTGCAGGCCAAGATCGCCGAGCGGCTGGGATATGAGCTGCGCGGCCACCGGATGGAGCTTTACGGTGTGCCGGTGAAGCGGGCGCCCAAGGCCTAAGCTCGGCGCAGGCCCTACCCGACCACCAGATCCGCCCAGACCGGCAGGTGATCCGAGGCGATCTGCGCCGGCTGCTCCTCGAACACCCCATGCGCCGCGACCCTGAGCCCCGGCCCCACCGCGATCCGGTCCAGCGGCCCCAGCGGGCGCAGGGCGGGGAAACTGGGCTTGGGCGGCAGAAACCGCATCTCGGGCGCCAGGGGCTCCAGCACCGGACGCCGCGACCATTCGTTGAAATCCCCGGCCCAGACCGTCGGCATCGGCGCCATCCGAGCACAATGCTGCGCCAGCTGCCGCACCTGGCGATAGCGATAGCTGCCGACCAGCCCCAGATGCATCCCGACCACCCGCAGCGGCCCGAGCGGGGTGTCGAAGCTGACCCAGACCGCGCCGCGCGACTCGAGCCCCGGCAGCGGCAGATGGCCCATGCCGGTGAGCGCAATCGCCTTGCCGCGCCAGATCACCGCATTGCCATGCCAGCCAAGCGAACCGGCGCCGCCCAGATCGGCGATCTGCCAGCCGGCCTCCTCCAGCACGAAATGCGGCAGCGCGGCGGGACGCGGCGGCAGCCGCTTGTCGGCCTCCTGCAGCACCACGATATCAGCGCCCAGCCGATCGACCACCTGCAGCGTGCGCCGCGGCTGCCGGCGCAGGTCGAGACCGACGCATTTCTGGATGTTGTAGCTGGCGAGGCGCAGACTGGCAGAGTCGGTCATGCCGAGAGGATCCGGGATTGCATGCCCCAATTGTGCCGATGCCGCAGCGCAGCGCAACCCCCATGGTGAGACGGCGCCAATTTACATGCCATTGACAAAAGTGTGCCCAGAGCATCCTTTGGCGAGATGGTAGAAAAACGCGCAATCGACTTGTTCGGGGCGACGACCCTGACCGGGTTCGCGCTGCTTTTGTCGTTCAATCAGGTGGTGATCAAGCTGACCGCCGCGGGCTTTGCCCCGGTGTTTCAGGCCGGGCTCCGCTCGGCTTTGGCGGCGGTGGTGCTGCTGATCTGGATTCGCGCCCGAGGCATCAGCCTGCAACTGCCCGCCTCGGCCGCGGGCTGGGCGTTGGTCAGCGGGCTGATCTTCACCTTTCAGTTCGTCGCCCTCTATATCGCGCTCGACCTGACCACGGTATCGCGCGCCTCGGTGATCTTCTATTCGATGCCGGTCTGGCTGGGGCTGGCGGCGCACCTGTGGCTGCCAGGCGAACGGCTGAGCGGCGCGCGGCTGGTCGGCATGGCCCTGGCGATGGCCGGCGTCGCCCTGGCGATGCTGGACCGCAGCAGCGGCCAGGCCAGCCTCTGGGGTGATCTGCTGGCGCTCGTCGCCGCGCTTGGCTGGGCCTGCGTGGCGCTGCTGACGCGGGTGACGCCGCTGACGGCGGTACAGCCCTCGGTGCAGTTGCTCTTTCAGGCGGTGATCTCCGCCCCCGTCATGCTGGTGCTGGCCCCGTTTTTCGGCGACCTCTGGCGCGAGCCGCAGCCGATCCATCTGGCGGGGCTGCTGTTCCAGGGTGTCTGCGTCATGGGGCTGGGCTTCGTGTTCTGGCTGCACCTGCTGTCGATCTACCGCGCCTCCTCGGTGGCCTCCTTCAGCTTTCTGTCGCCGGTCTTCTCGGTGGCGCTGGGATGGCTTCTGCTGGACGAACATGTCGGCCCCGGGGTCTGGGGGGCGCTGGCGCTGGTGGCGGTGGGGATCGTGCTGATCAACCGCATGCCGGCCCGGCCCGCGGGGTAAGGGGGCTATCAGCCCCCTCGGGGCCTCCGGCCCCTCACCCCCGAGGATATTTTCAGCTAGAAAAAGGCGGCAACGCGATCAGGTACCACAGAAGGTGGCCTGCACCACTTCTGAGGGCAGCGGCGGGCGCTTGAGATCTGCCGCCTCGGGCTGGTCGGCATAGGGCCGCGCCAGCACCTGATTGAGCCGGGTGAAAGGCGCGTAATCGCCCGCCACGGCGGCCTCGATCATCTGCTCCATCCGGTGGTTGCGCGGGATCAAGGCCGGGTTGGCGGCGGCGATCAGCGGCGCCGGATCGGGCTGACCGGCGCGGCGGGCGCGCCAATCGGCCTCCCAGGTGTCGAAGGCCAAGGCGTCGGTGAACTGATCGCGCGCCTGCACGGTGCCGAGGGCACGGAAAGTATTGGTGAAATCGGCCTGATTCTCTGCCATGCGGGCCAGCAGATCGCCGATCAGCCGGGCGTCGCCCTCTTGCGCATCGGCCAGCGCCAGCTTGGCGCGGAAGCGGTCGAGCCAATGCGCCTCGATCTCGGCCGGCATGGCGTGGACGATCGCCGTCGCCTCCTCCACCGCCGCGTCGCGGTCCGGCATCTGCTGGATCAGCGCGGTGGCGAATTGCGCCATGTTCCAGACCACGATATCCGCCTGCCGGTCATAGGCATAGCGGCCATACCGGTCGATCGAGCTGTAGACCGTCTGCGGGTGATAGCTGTCGAGAAAGGCGCAGGGGCCATAGTCGATCGTCTCGCCCGAGACGGCGCAATTGTCGGTATTCATCACCCCATGGATGAAACCGACCGACAGCCATTGCACCACCAGCCGCGCCTGCGCGGCGCAGACCGCGCGCAACAGATCCATCGGCCCCTGAGCCTCGGGATAGTGGCGGGCGATGGCGTAATCGGTAAGCTGTCCGAGGCTGGCGAGATCGCCGCGCGCGGCGAAGATCTGGAAGGTGCCAACGCGCAGGTGGCTGGCCGCCACCCGGGTCAGCACCGCCCCGGGCAAGGCGCGCTCGCGATAGACCGGCTCGCCGGTCTCCACCGCCGCCAGCGCCCGGGTGGTGGGGATGCCAAGGGCATGCATCGCCTCGGAGACCACATATTCGCGCAGGACCGGCCCCAGCCAGGCGCGACCATCGCCGCCGCGCGACCAGGCGGTGCGCCCGGCGCCCTTGAGCTGGATGTCGCGCCGCTGCCCGTCGAGGCCGACCACCTCGCCCAGCAGCACCGCGCGGCCATCGCCAAGCTGCGGGTTATACTGGCCGAACTGATGCCCGGAATAGAGCTGCGCCAAGGGCTCCGCCCCGGCGGGGACCGCATTGCCGGCAAAGACCTGCGCCATCTCCTCCACCTCGCCCGGCGCGATGCCCATCAGCCGGGCCAGATCGGCGTTGAAGGCGCTCAGCCGCGGCGCGGTGACCGGCTGCGGCAGCTGGGGGCTGAAAAAGGCACCCGGCAGGCGCGCGAAGGAGTTATCAAAGGGGATGTGCAGGCTCATGCCCGCATAGATAACGCGAGCGCAGCGAATTGCCATAGCCTCCCACGCACAAACCCCGCATACTGCCGCCATGACCGCTGAAGAGATCATCGAGAAGCTGCAGCTTATCCGCCACCCCGAAGGCGGCTGGTTCCGCGAGACCTGGCGGGCGGCGACACCCGAGGGCCGCCCCAGTGGCACCTGCATCTTCTTTCTGTTGGCCGAGGGCGAGGCCAGCCATTGGCATAGGGTCGACGCCACCGAGATCTGGCACTATCACACCGGCGCACCGCTGATCCTGTCGATCAGCCCGGACGAGACTGGCCCGGCCCGCGATCACCTGCTCAGCGCCGATCTCAGCGAAGGTCTGCCACATCTGATCGTGCCCGAACAGCATTGGCAGGCCGCCCGCAGCACCGGCGCCTATACGCTGGTCTCCTGCACCGTCTCGCCGGGGTTCGACTTCGCAGGCTTCACCCTGGCGCCTCCCGGCTTCGACATCCCGCGCGACTGATTGCCCCTGCCCGCGCCACGGGCCTTTTTCTAGCTGCAAATATCCCGGTGGAGACGCGCGAAGCGCGGCGGGGGCAGCGCCCCCTACTGGGCCGGTCGGCTGACGATACCGCCGCCGACCAGCGCCCCCACCCCGGTGGTGCCGGGACAGGAGGTCGGCATGCCATAGGCCACGCGCACGGCGAGATAGGCGAAGGCCTGCGCTTCCAGCATGTCGCCGTCGAGGCCCACCGCCTCGACCGGCTCGACCGGACAGTCGAGCGAGACGCGCAGCATCTCCATCAGCACCGGATTGTGCCGGCCGCCGCCGGTGACCAGCAGGCGCGCGGGCAGGCGCGGGCAATGTTCCATCCCCTGCAACACACCGGCGGCGCACATCGCCGTCAGGGTGGCGGCGGCATCGGCATCGGCCAATTCGCCCACCAGGCCGATCATTTCCGAAAAATCATTCCTGTCCAAAGACTTCGGAGGCATTCGCGCGAAATAGGGTTCCGCCAGGAACAATTCCAGTGCGCCCTCCTCGACCTGTCCCAGCGCCGCGACCCGGCCGCCCTCGTCCATCGGCAGCCCGAGGCGCGCCAGCATCAGATCGTTGACCGGGGCATTCGCCGGGCCGGTATCGAAGGCCAGCAGCGCGCCGGGCTGTTCGGGGGCCTCGAACGAGGGGTCGACATAGGTGATATTGCCCACCCCGCCGAGGTTCAGAAAACACAGCGGTTCCGTGGCGCCGATCCATTTGGCGCAGGCGAAATGGAAGAAGGGAGCCAGCGGCGCGCCCTCGCCCCCCAGCGCCACGTCGTCCGAGCGGAAATCCCAGACCACCGGCACGCCCAGGGCCTGCGCCAGCGCCGCGCCGTCGCCCACCTGGCAGGTGCCGCGCCCACGCGGCTCGTGCGCCAGGGTCTGGCCATGGTAGCCGACGATATCGACATCGTCGAATTGCGACAGAAGCGCTGCATGGGCGGCATCGACGACATCGCCCGCGGCCTCGGCCTCCGGCCCGCTCCAATGGCCGAGCGCCGCGTGCAGAACCGCGCGCTCTTCCGCGCCATAGGGGCGATAGCCCGTCTTGCCGAAGCCGAGGATCCGCCGCCCGTCGGTCTCGACCACCGCGGCGTCGACGCCATCGAGAGAAGTGCCGCTCATGGCGCCCAGGGCACGCAGCGGCGCGCCCGTCTTGCCGGCCTTATTCATGGCCTTTTCCTTTGTCTCACTGCCGCCTATACACTCCCCGCAAATCAAACCCGAGGCAAGCCATGACATACCATCCCAAATCCGACTTCCTGCAGGTGATGATGGAACGCGGCTATCTGGCCGACTGCACCGATTACGAGGGGCTCGACGACGCCCTGACCTCGGGCGTGGTGACGGCCTATATCGGGTATGACGCCACGGCGAAATCGCTGCACGTGGGCCATCTGCTGAATATCATGATGCTGCGCTGGTTGCAGAAGACCGGGCATCGACCGATCACGCTGATGGGCGGCGGCACCACCAAGGTGGGCGATCCGAGCTTTCGCTCGGACGAGCGCCCGCTGCTGAGCCCGGAGCAGATCGACGCCAATATCAACGGCATGAAGCAGGTCTTCGCCAAATACCTCGCCTATGGCGATGGGCCGAACGGCGCGATGATGCTGAACAATGCCGAATGGCTGGACGACCTGAACTATCTCGAGTTCCTGCGCGACATCGGCCGGCATTTCAGCGTCAACCGAATGCTGAGCTTCGAGAGCGTGAAATCGCGGCTCGACCGCGAGCAGTCGCTGAGCTTTCTCGAATTCAACTACATGATCCTGCAGGCCTACGACTTCCTCGAGCTGAACCGCCGCTATGGCTGCGTGCTGCAGATGGGCGGATCGGACCAATGGGGCAATATCGTCAACGGCATCGACCTGACGCGCCGGGTGTTGGACAATACCATCTATGGGCTGACCTCGCCGCTTCTGACCACCTCGGACGGGCGCAAGATGGGCAAGAGCCAGGGCGGCGCCATGTGGCTGAACGCCGAGATGCTGAGCCCCTACGAGTTCTGGCAGTTCTGGCGCAACACCACCGACGCCGACGTGGGCCGGTTCCTGAAGCTCTATACCGAGCTGCCGGTGACGGAATGCGACCGGCTGGGGGCGCTGGAAGGCTCCGAGATCAACGCGGCCAAGATCATCCTGGCCAATGAGGTGACGAGCCTGCTGCACGGTGCCGAGGCGGCGGCGGCGGCCGAGGCCACCGCCCGCGAGGTCTTCGAGAAGGGCGGCGTGGGTGACGACCTGCCGACGCTGGAGTTGACTGCGGAAGAGGTCGCCGGCGAAGGCATTTCCATCGTACAGGTGATCGTGCGCGCCGGTCTGGCGAAATCGGGGAAAGAGGCCAAGCGGCTGATCGCCGAGAATGGCGCCCGCATCGGCGATGAGCCGCTGACCGATGCCGGCCTGATGCTGGACGCCGCGGCGCTTGCCAGCCCGATCAAGCTGTCGGCGGGCAAGAAACGCCACGCGCTGGTGCAACTGGCGGGCTGAGCCTGTCGGCCCCGACCCTCTGCGACGCCCCGACCCTGCGGTCGGGGCGTTTTGCTGTCGGCAGGATGGAAAGGCCGCGCGATCTCGCGCCAGGTCTGCTGACCTTGGGCAAAGCCTGCTCCGCGGGAGCCTCCGGCGGCCGTATTTGAACCGAGAAGAAGTGACGCGCCGTGGCGTTTCTGATTTGCGGGCTGGATCCCGGTGGCCCGGCGCTGTTATCTGAACGCGTGTTCAAATCGAGGGAGGGAGCCCCCAATGAAACTCAGTGATACGGCCGCGGTGATCACCGGCGGCGCCTCGGGTCTGGGCGAGGCCACGGCCCGCTATTTCGCGAGCCAGGGCGCCCAGGTGACGCTGCTGGACCGCGACGCCGAGCGGGGCGAGAAGGTCGCGGCCGAGATCGGCGGGCATTTCGTGCAGACCGATGTGACCAGCGACGAGTCGGTGGCCAAGGCCATCGCCTATGCGGTCGAGAAGATGGGCAAGATCACCGCCGCGGTGAACTGCGCCGGGATCGGCACGGTCGGCAAGACGCTGGGCAAGGACGGCCCGCTGCCGCTGTCGACCTTCCAGATCACCATCAACGTCAACCTGGTGGGCAGCTTCAATGTCGCCCGTCTGGCTGCCGCCGAGATGGCCAAGAACGCCCCCGACGCCGATGGCGAGCGCGGCGTGATCATCAATACCGCCTCGGTCGCGGCCTTCGACGGGCAGAAGGGCCAGGTGCCCTATTCCGCCTCCAAGGGCGGCATCGTCGGGATGACCCTGCCGATGGCGCGCGATCTGGCGCGCGACAACATCCGGGTGATGGCGATCGCGCCGGGCATCTTCCTGACGCCGATGCTGATGGGTCTGCCCGAGGCGGCGCAGCAGCAGCTGGCCGCCGATGTGCCGAACCCGCCGCGCCTGGGCCGGCCGGAAGAATACGGCCGCCTCGCAGGTTTCATCGTCGAGATGGGATATCTCAACGGTGAGGTGATCCGCATCGACGGCGCGCTCAGGATGCGTTGAGCCTTCGGGGCTGCGCCGGTTCCCGGCGCAGCCCCTTCACGACAACGCGCGCGGCCCCGGCGGCACTGGCGCCGCGGCGATCGCCGGCCTATCGTCGCGTTCGACGCCTGGTGACAGCCGAAAGCTTGCCGCGATGATTGCAAAGATCCCCCCGACATCGACCCGCCCCGCCCTGCCGCGCACCATCTGGATGCTGGGGCTGGTGAGCCTGTTCATGGATATCTCCTCCGAGATGATCCATGCGCTGTTGCCGCTGTTCCTGACCACCACCTTGGGGGCGAGCGTGGCGCTGGTCGGCGTGCTCGAGGGCATCGCGGAATCAACCGCGGCCATCGTCAAGGTCTTCTCCGGCTATATCTCCGACCGGATCGGGCGACGAAAACCGCTGATCCTGATGGGCTATGGCCTGGGCGCGCTGTCGAAACCGTTCTTCGCGCTGGCGACCGCCACGTTTCCGGTGTTCGCCGCCCGCTTCGTCGACCGGATCGGCAAGGGCATCCGCGGCGCCCCGCGCGACGCGCTGATCGCCGATGTCGTCCCGCCCGAGATCCGCGGCCGCGCCTATGGGCTGCGGCAGGGGCTGGACACCGCCGGCGCCTTTATCGGGCCGTTGCTGGCGATCGCCCTGATGGCGCTTTTCAACGACAACATGCGCGCGGTTTTCTGGTTCGCGGTGATCCCCGGGCTGATTGCCGCCGCCTGCGTGCTGCTGGGGGTGGAGGATCGCGCCGCGGGCCCCGAGGCGCCGCGCCGGGCGCCGCCGATCCGCCTGGGCGACCTGCGCCAGTTCAGCCGCGCCTTCTGGGGCATCGTCGGGATTGGCGTTCTGTTCACCCTCGCCCGTTTCAGCGAGGCCTTCCTGATTCTGCGCGCCCATGACGAAGGGTTGCCGCTGGCGCTGGCCCCGATGGTGCTGGTGACGATGAACGTGGTCTATTCGCTGGGCGCCTATCCCGCCGGCGCCTGGTCCGACGCCGCCTCGCCCCGGCTGCTTCTGTTGCTCGGGCTCGGGGCGTTGATCGGTGCCGATCTGTTGCTGGCGCTGGCCCCGGGGCTGATCTGGACCTTCGCCGGGGTGGCACTCTGGGGGGTGCATCTGGCGATCACCCAGGGGCTGCTGTCGAAACTGGTGGCCCAGCACGCGCCCGAGAGGCTAAGGGGGTCGGCCTTCGGTCTCTTCAACTCGGCCACCGGGGTGGCGATGCTGGCGGCCAGCATCATCGCCGGGCTGCTTTGGGATCAGCTCGGCCCCGCGGCGACCTTCCTGGCCGGCGCGGGATTTGCGCTGTTGACCGCGGTGCTGATCCTGGCACAGGCGGCGACGCGGAGCCGCCCGGCCGGGGCAAAATAGCCGTCAGGAGGCCCCGGCCTTTTCTTCCAGCTCCAGCCATTCCTCTTCGGCGGCGGCAAGTTTCTCCTGCCGCTGGACAAGGGCCTCGCTCGCCTTCTGGAACTTGACCGGCTCGCGGCTGTAAAGGTCCGGATCGGCCATCAGCTCGGTCAGCTTGGCGATCTCGGCCTCAAGCCGCTCGATCTCGGCCGGCAGGGCTTCGAGCCGATGCTTCTCGGTGAAGGAAAGGCCAGGCTTCGACTTCACTTCCTGCTTTAGCTTCGATTTATTATCCCTTGGCTTTTCGGCCTTTTCCACCATGGCGCCAGGTTTTTGCGCCTGATAGTCCGACCAGCCACCGGCATAGATCGTTGCCTTGCCGTCCCCCTCCATCGCCACCGTGGTCGCCGCTACCCGATCCAGGAAATCGCGGTCATGGCTGACCAGCAGCACGGTGCCGTCGTAGTCGTCCAGCAACTCCTGCAGCAGGTCCAGGGTCTCGATATCCAGATCGTTGGTCGGCTCGTCGAGCACCAGCAGGTTCGAGCTTTGCGCCATCAGACGCGCCAGCAACAGCCGCGCCTTCTCCCCGCCCGACAGCGATCGCACCGGCGCCCGCGCCTGGCGTTCGTCAAAGAGGAAATCCTTGAGATAGGCCACCACATGCTTCGGCACGCCGCGCACCATGACCTGATCCGCCTTGCCCGAGACCCGCATCAACGGATCGCTGGTCAGGCTGTCCCACAGGGTCGCCTCGGGGTCGAGCTGGGCACGGGCCTGATCGAAGACCGCGATCTCCAGATTGGTGCCGCGGCTGACGGTGCCGGTATCCGGTTCGACCTCTCCCAGCAGGATCTTGAGCAAGGTCGTCTTGCCGGCGCCATTAGGGCCGACAAAGGCCACCCGATCGCCGCGCAGGATCCGGATCGAGAAATCCCGCAAGATCACCTTGTCACCGTAAGTCTTTGAAATATCATCAGCTTCAATCACTTTACGGCCGGATTTCGGGCCGGCCTCCAGCGCCATGGCGGCGGTGCCCTGGCGTTTGATCTGACCTGCCCGCTCGGCCCTGAGCGCCTGCAGCGCCCGCACCCGGCCCTGGTTGCGCTTGCGTCGGGCGCTGATGCCCTCGACGGCCCAGCGACCTTCGGATTTGATCAGCCGATCCAGCTTGTGGCGCTGCTGATCCTCTTCTTCCCAGAGCGTGTCGCGCCAGGCTTCGAAATGCTCGAAGCCCTTCTCCTGCCGTCGCACCTGGCCGCGGTCGATCCACAGCGTGGCACGGGTCAGGTTGCGCAGAAAGGCGCGGTCGTGGCTGATCAGGACGAATCCGGCGCGGGTGGCGGCGAGTTCCCGCTCGAGCCAGCCGATCGCCTCGATATCCAGATGGTTGGTGGGTTCGTCCAGCAGCATCAGCTCTGGCGCCTCGGCCATCAGCCGCGCCAGAGCGGCGCGCCGCCGTTCGCCGCCCGAGGCGGTCTCGACCGGGCGGGCGGGATCGAATTTCAGCCCCTCGCCGGCGCGTTCGACCTTATAGAGATCGCCCGGCGCCAGACCTGCGCTGGCGAAATCGCCCAGCGTGGCGAATCCCGTCATATCGGGATCCTGCTCCATATAGCCGACCGAAACGCCGGGGCCGACGATCACCTCGCCCCGATCGGGCTCGACCAGACCGGCCATCACCTTCATCAGGGTGGATTTGCCCGACCCGTTGCGCCCGACCAGCGCCACCCGGTCGCCCGGCTGAACCACGAGATCGAGGTTTGAAAATACCGGCTCTCCCCCGAAGGTGAGGGAAATGCCATTGAGCTGAAGAAGAGGTACGCGTGCCATGCCTGCCAGCTATCCGCGCCAAGGGGCGCCGTCAATCTCCGCAACAGCGCCGCATCACCCTCAGATGAAGTCCGGGGCCGCCGCCCCTGCTTCTTCTCGTCTCAAATACGGAAATTCCGACCGCTGGCCCACACCAGACCTCGAAGGCCTGGCGCCGCAGCCTCAGCCGGCGACGGCGCGCAGCAGGCGTTTGCGCCCCGGGGGAATCGCCCCGATCTCCAGCCCGGTAAAGACATGCAGCGTGTTCATCTGCCGGTCGACCACCGCATGATCGCTGACCCAGCCGCCCATCAGCAGATAGGTGCGCAGCAAGGGTGGCATCCTGAGCATGGCCTTTTTCGCATCCGGTTTCCGCCTGAGCCGCGCGGCAAAGCGGAAGACATCGGGCGCCTTGACCCGCGGCAACCAGCGTTTCGGCCCCAGATGACGGTGCTTCAGCATGGCGAAGGCGTCGAGATATTGCTCGGTCTCGGTGCCGGCGAAGGAGGAACAGCCGAACAGCATCGCGATTCCCTGCTCGTCGACAAAGCGCGTCATCGCTCCCCAGGCCACCCGCAGGATATCAGGATCGTGCCAGTCGGGATGGATGCAGAAGCGGCCCATCTCGACCATGCGGCCCTCGAAGCTTTGCAGCCCTTCGAGTTCATAGAATTGCGCCGAATAGCTGCGCACCAGATCGTCGCCGCCCTCGAGCACCAGCATGCGAAAGCAGCATACCAGCGCCCCCGAGCGCATCTCGTGCACCAGGATGTGGGAACAGATGTCGTCGAAGTGATCGCGGTCCGGCCCGCTAGTGCGAAAGGCCAAGGTGCGCAGAGCCTGGGCTGCCGCCACATCCCCGGGGGTTTCGGCCAGACGTGCGCGATAACGGCCTTTCATCAAAAGCGGCATGGCACCCTCTGCAATCCGGCGTGATGGCTGCGAGAAATCTAGTCTCGCAGCCTCTATCACACAAGAGAAGACACCGCGGTGACGCGCCGAGACCGGGCCCCGGGCGCCTTGCCAGCCGACCTTATCCGCCCAGCCTTATTCGCCCAGAGCGGTCGCCGGGTTGAAGCGGCCGAGGTTGCCCAGAAGCTGACGCAGGAAAGTCTTGTCCTCGATACTGGAGGAGGTCACCCGCCGTTGCAGCGGAATCACCTTGCCATCCTCGAGCCCATAGCGCTGGACGCCACTGACCACCCCACGCTTGTCGAAATTGATCGCCACCACCTCGCGCGAAACGACCTTGGGTTCGGTCGGCCCATAGTGGCGCATCCGGGATTCGACATAATAGAAACCACTGTCCTGCAGAACGCCGGACGAACTGGGCGGCCCGATATGTTCCAGCACGGTATCGCGGGTATCGACGCCGACCTTGATGGCATTCAGCTCATCCTCGGGCGGCACATAGCCGTGATTGCGGTAGATCGCCACGCAGCCCGCCATGGCCAGCAGAGCAATCCCCGCGAGGGCGGCCCGCAGACCCGTCTTGAGCGGTGGTACGAATACAGTCATAACTGCCCTCTCGCCTTGGCTTTAATGCGCCTGACCACCCGATTATATAAACTGGGCCTATGGTTCAAGATTGCGAAGCCCCAACCAGAAGAAAGCTGATAAACCGCGATGACCGAAACCCACGCCTTCCGGGTGGCTGAGCTGGCGCAGAACGCCCCCGTCGCCTTTGATCTGTCCCCCGATGCCGAGGCCCGCGCCCGCATTGCGACCGAGCTTGACCTCGCGGCGCTGCGAAAACTGCGGTTTTCCGGCAAGATCACCGCACAGGGCCGCCGCGACTGGCTGCTCGAAGGAACGCTGGGCGCCACTGTGGTGCAGCCCTGCGTCGTTACGCTGGAACCGGTGACCACCCGCATCGACACCGCCGTGCGCCGGCTATATCTCGCCAACATGGACGTCCCCCAGGGCGCCGAGGTCGAAATGCCCGAGGATGACACAGTCGAGCCGCTCGGCACCGTTATCGACCCCGAGGCGGTGATGATCGAGGCGCTCGAGCTTGCGCTGCCGCTTTATCCGCGCTCGGAGAGCGCCGAACTTGGCGAGGCGGTCTTTACCGAACCGGGCAAGCAGGCGATGCGGGACGAGGACACCCGCCCCTTTGCCGCGCTGGCCTCTTTGCGCGACGCCGCAAAGGACAAACCCTGAGCCCCCGGCCCCACGCCCCCGGCTGGCCGACGAAAAACTCTGAAACCCCCTTGCGCAGGCAGGAATTCGCAGTATTTTCGCCCGCTCATCGGATTTAGGGTTGGACAAGCCGCAGGCCCCGGCCTAAACGCACGTCACGCCGTATCACACGGAATCGAAACTCGGCTCGCGAGACCGCTCGGGGCCCCAGATTAGACAAGGGTTGAGACATGGCTGTCCAACAGAACAAAGTTTCCAAGTCGCGCCGTAACAACCGCCGGGCGCATGACGCTCTGGTTGCTGCAAACCCCAACGAATGCTCGAACTGCGGCGAACTGAAGCGCCCGCACCACGTGTGCCCGTCCTGCGGCCATTACGATGACCGTGAAGTCGTCGCGATGACCGACGAGATCGAGCTGGACGAAGACGCGGCTTGAGCTCAGCCAGACGCATCCGCGCATGACCCCCATGCCCGACCAGATGCCTGACGAGACCGGCCCCGAGGCTGGACGTATCGTTGTATCGGTCGATGCCATGGGGGGCGATGCCGGCCCTGGGGTGGTTGTTGCCGGGATGGATCTGTCCGCCCGCAAGAACCCCGAGATCGGCTTCATCCTGCACGGACCGGAAGAGCAGCTTAGACCGCTGGTCGCGCGCCGCCGCTCGCTTGCGGGGCGCGTTGTCTTTCATGACGTGGCCGAAGTGGTCACCATGGAGGACAAGCCCAGCCATGTCATGCGCCACGGTCGCGACACCTCGATGTGGGCCGCGCTCGAATCCGTGCGCGATGGCAAGGCACATGGGGCGGTGTCCTGCGGCAATACCGGCGCCTTGATGGCGCTGAGCATGCTTTGCCTGCGCCGCCTGCCCGGCATCAGCCGTCCCGCCATCGCGATCCTCTGGCCCTCGCGCAATCCGCAGGGGGCGAACATCATGCTCGACGTCGGCGCCGATGTGCGCGCCGATGCGCGTGATCTGCTGCAATATGCGATGATGGGGGCCTCCTATGCCCGCAACGGCATGGACCTGCGCCGCCCCCGCGTCGGGCTGCTCAACGTCGGCACCGAGGAACACAAGGGCCGGCCCGAGCTGAAAGAGGCCCACGCGCTGATCACCCGATTCGCCGACAAGGCCAATTTCGATTTCGTCGGCTTCGTCGAAGGCAGCGATATCCCCGGTGATGTCGCAGACGTGATCGTCACCGACGGCTTTACCGGCAACGTCGCCATCAAGACCGGCGAAGGCACCGCCAGCATGATCGGCGAGGCGCTGCGCGAAGCGTTCCGCTATTCGCTGCTGTCGCGGCTGGCCTCGATCCTGGCGATCACCTCGCTCAGACGACTGAAAAAGCGCATCGACCCGCGACGGTCCAACGGTGGCATCTTTCTTGGCCTCAATGGCACCGTGGTGAAATCCCACGGCGGATCGGATGCCACCAGCGTGTCGGCGGCGATCAAGCTGGCCTTTCAACTGGCCCAATCCGGTTTTGCCGAAAAGCTGGCGGCACGGGTTGCATCTGCCGCCGAGCTTACACAAGATGCCGCCGGACGCAGCGTCAATCCGGCTGTGGAAGAAAAAGACGGCGAAGGGCAGGCTTAACATCATGGTGAAACGTTCTGTCGTGATTGGGGTTGGCCATTACCTCCCCGAGCGCGTCGTTCCCAACTCGGAATTCGAACAGACTCTCGACACTTCGGACGAATGGATTCGCAGCCGTTCGGGCATCGAACGGCGGCATTTCGCAGCCGAGGGAGAGAGGACTTCGGATCTGGCGACTCATGCGGCCCGCGCCGCCCTGGCCGATGCCGGCATCGAGGCCGACGCGATCGACGCCATCGTGCTGGCGACCTCGACCGCCGATCTCACCTTCCCCTCCGCCGCGACCATGGTCCAGGCGCAACTTGAGATGACCCACGGCTTCGCCTTCGACGTGCAGGCGGTCTGTGCCGGTTTCATCTATGCGCTGTCGACCGCGAACGCGCTGATTCTCTCCGGTCAGGCCGAACGCATCCTGGTGATCGGAGCCGAGACCTTCTCGCGCATCATGGACTGGACCGATCGCTCGACCTGCGTGCTGTTCGGCGATGGGGCCGGCGCGCTGATCCTCGAAGGGCGCGACGAACCCGGCCTGCCGTCCGATCGCGGCATCCTGTCGGTCGATCTGCATTCCGACGGGCGCTTCAAGGACCTGCTCTATGTCGATGGCGGCGTGTCGACCGGCACCTCCGGCTATCTGCGCATGCAGGGCAACCAGGTGTTCCGCCACGCGGTGGAAAAACTGGCCAAGACTGCCGAAACCGCCTTGGAACGGGCTGGATTGACCGCAGAGGACGTCGACTGGATCGTGCCGCACCAGGCAAATATCCGCATTATCCAGGGCACCGCGAAGAAAATGGGCCTACCGATGGAAAAGGTTGTGGTCACCGTGCAGGACCATGGCAACACCTCAGCCGCCTCGATTCCGCTGGCGCTTTCGGTCGGCAAGGCCCGCGGACAGATCAAGACGGGCGACCTTCTGGTGACCGAAGCGATCGGCGGCGGGCTGGCCTGGGGCTCGGTGGTTCTCCGCTGGTAGGACCACCCGGCGTTGCCGCATAACTTAGCTCCTGCAATTCATTGATATTGACAGTGAAATTGCCCTGCCCCTATTCTGGCTGGAACTCAAGGGGGTTGGTATGGGCTCGAAGACTCTGACACGTATGGACCTGAGCGAAGCAGTGTTTCGCGAAGTCGGCCTGTCGCGCAATGAAAGCGCTCAGCTTGTCGAAAGCATGCTGGAACATATTTCCGACGCGCTGGTGCGCGGGGAGCAGGTCAAGATCTCTTCCTTCGGCACCTTCAGCGTGCGGGACAAATCCGCCCGTGTGGGCCGCAATCCAAAAACCGGTGAGGAAGTGCCGATTCAGCCGCGCCGCGTGCTGACCTTCCGTCCGTCGCATCTGATGAAAGACCGCGTCGCCGCCGGAAACCGGGACTAAGCAGGTTCTGAAGCAATGACAAAGTCCCCGGATGCCTTCCGCACCATTAGCGAAGTCGCGGCCTGGCTCGGGGTGCAGGCGCATGTTCTGCGGTTCTGGGAAAGCAAGTTCCCCCAGGTCAAACCGATCAAGCGCGCCGGCGGGCGACGCTATTACCGCCCCGCCGACATGCGGCTGATCGGCGGCATCAAGACGCTGCTGCATGATGACGGCATGACCATCAAGGGGGTGCAGAAGATTCTGCGCGAACAGGGCGTGCCCTATGTTTCCGACATGTCGCCGTCGCTCGAAGGCGATCAGTTCGACGAAATCCCCCTGATCGAAGCCGAGGAAGAACGCGGCACCGTGCTGGCCTTCAAGGCCAAGCCCTCGTCTCCGATCCTGGTGCAACGGCCGATCGAGACGGTTGCGGCAGCAGAGCTGACGCCGGAGGACACTGCGGAAGACGAGATTACACCGGACCAGACGGTGGCGCCCTCCGGAACCGACATGGCCGCCGCCACGGACAGCCAGGTTGCGGCACCGGCAGTAGAATCATCTTCAGACAGCCCTTCGGAGCCTGCCCGAGTCGAATCTCCCGCCGAATCCGTCGAGCTGCCGCTCATCGACCAGCCGCAGGCGCCTCTGCCCCCCATCATGGCGGCAGAGGATCAGCCCGCAGCCGGGGAGACCGCCGCCGCAGAGGCCGATGTCCCGGTCCTGCCCTCTTTCCTCGCCCCCGGCCACGCCGCCTCGCCCCTGGCCACACCGCCGCACGAGCAGCCCGCTGGCTCTGACACGGCAATGGCCGCCGGCAGCCCTGACACCGGGCCACAGGACGATCTGCGCTATGCTCCGGGGCTGCTCGGGCACCTCGCCGGCATCACCAGGCTGAGCCGTCTCGAGGCCGCGCGCATCGCGCCTTTCGCCCGCGCCCTGCGCGACTGGCACGACCGTCAGGAAAAAACGATCGGGCGGTAAAAATCTTCATGCTGCCCCCTTGCCCCTGCCCCCAAATACAGTATGAAGACCCCCACGTCGGGCTATGGCGCAGCCTGGTAGCGCGTCCGTCTGGGGGACGGAAGGTCGCAGGTTCGAGTCCTGCTAGCCCGACCAATTTCTACAAGCGTTACCACTTCAGCCGCCTTCCACAACAGGACAGGACAGGCTTATGACAGGCGTTTGCCCCGATCATCAAATCCGCGAAATGCTGGCCACTGGCGCGATCCATGCCGAAGACCCGGTGCTGGACGAACAGGTACAGCCGGCCAGTCTTGATCTGCGGCTCGGCACTGTCGCCTATCGCGTCCGCGCCTCCTTTCTGGCCGGACAGGGCCACAGCGTCGCCGACCGGCTCGCCGAATTCGAGATGCACCGCATCGACCTGAGCCAGGGCGCGGTGCTGGAAAAGGGCTGCGTCTATCTGGTGCCGCTCGCCGAGTCGCTGGCCCTGCCTGCCGACATGACGGCGGTCGCCAATGCCAAAAGCTCCACCGGCCGGCTTGATCTTCTGACCCGGACCATCATCGACGAGGGCACGGAATTCGACCGGATTCCAGCCGGTTACCATGGCCCGCTCTATGCCGAGATCTGTCCGCGCAGCTTTTCGGTGCTGGTGCGGCCGGGCATGCGGCTGAACCAGATCCGATTCCGCCGCGGTCAGGCGATTCTCAGCGACGAGGCGCTGCGCGCGCTGCATGCCGAAACCGCACTGGTCGACGGGCCGGCGATGATCGAACAGGGGCTGGGATTCTCGGTCGACCTGCATCCACGGGATTCCGATCTGGTCGGCTATCGCGCCAAGCCCCATACCGGGGTGATCGACCTTGACCGCATCGGCGCCTATGATCCCGCCGAGTTCTGGGAAGAGATCCGCACAACCGCCGGGCATATCATCCTGGATCCGGGCGCCTTCTATATTCTGGTCAGCCGCGAGGCGGTGCATATCCCGCCCGACTACGCCGCCGAAATGGCGCCCTATGTCGCCATGGTGGGGGAGTTCCGCGTCCATTACGCCGGGTTCTTCGATCCCGGCTTCGGCCATGCCGGAGCCGGCGGGGCGGGCGCACGCGGCGTGCTCGAGGTACGCTGCCACGAGGCGCCCTTCGTGCTGGAACACGGTCAGATCGTCGGCCGTCTGGTCTATGAACGCATGTCAGAGCCGCCCACACGCCTCTACGGCGCCGGGATCGCCTCCAACTATCAGGGTCAGGGTCTGAAGCTGTCCAAGCACTTCCGCGCCGGCTGAGGGCCGCTCGCGACGTGCCTAGGGCTTGCCGCCCCGCGTGGCGCGGCGGGCCTGCCGGATCTGGCGAATGCGGTCGCGCTCCTCGGCGCTCGCCGGCGATTGCTGGGCCATCTCGTCCTGCGTCGCCTCATCCGAGGTCACCCCATAGCGATCCGCCGCCATCGGCCGCGACGGAGGCGTGCTGCGCCCGCTTTTCTTGCCCAGGGTCGATGCGGCGTTGATCCCCGCGTTCACCCCGCTGCGGATAAGCCGGTGCATCACCTGCCGCAGGATCATGTTGATGATCTGATTGAGGTTCATCTCGTTGCATCCCCTTCCAAGCTCAGCCCCTTACCTAGGAAGAGACTATGCGAATTTCACGGCAAGGCGGGCGATTTCGCCGGAATTAATCCTCGAAAAGCTCGGTCTGGCCGGATTCCGGGCTGTTCAGCTCGTCCTCATCCACCTCCCGCTGGCCCAGGGGTATGGTTCCCGGCGGTGGCCGGTTCTCCAGCAGGCCGGCGGCGCGCAGCTCCTTCAACCCAGGCAGATCACGGGCGGTCTCCAGCCCGAAGTGATCCAGGAATTCCTCGGTCACCACAAAGGTGATCGGACGGCCCGGCGTCATCTTGCGACGGCCGAAGCGGATCCATCCCATTTCCAGCAACTGGTCGATGGTGCCCCGGCTGACCGAGACGCCGCGGATCTCCTCGATCTCGGCCCGGGTGCAGGGCTGGTGATAGGCGATGATGGCAAGCGTCTCGATCGCGGCGCGCGACAGCTTGCGCACCTCGACGGTTTCCTTCTGCATCAGATAGCCCAGATCGGGCGCGGTACGGATCGCCCAGGCGTCCCCCACCCGCACGACGCGCACGCCGCGCCCCTCATAGCGTTTGCGCAGGTTTACCAGCGCCTCGGCCGGATCGCAGCCATGCGGCAGCCGCGCCTCGAGATCGCGCACGGTCACCGGTTCGGCGCTGGCGAAGAGCACCGCCTCGACCATCCGTTCCTGTTCGCCCAAAGGCGGCGCCTCGAAGAGGGATTCTTCCTGCGGCGCCTCGCGCTTGTGCTCTTCGCTCACTCTCTCTTGTCCCTTCTGCGCAACTGGATCGGCGCGAATATCTCGGTCTGCCGGATCTCCATATGGCCTTCCTTGACCAGTTCGAGCGAGGCGGCGAAGGTCGCCGCCGTGGCGGAGCGGCGGCGCATCGGGTCGTTTTCCCAGCCGTCGGGCAGATAGCTGGTCAGATCGGTCCAGTCGCCGGCATAGCCGATCAGCGGCCGCATCCGATCAAGCGCCTGTTCCATGGTGAAAACGTTGTGGCGATCCATCACGAAGGGGCGGAATTCATCCCGCGTGCGGACCCGGGCATAGCCCTGCATCAGATCGAGCAGCGTGGCCGAATAGGTCACCGTGCGGATGCGCATCACATCCTCGCCCTGCCCGCGCGCAAAGAAATCGCGGCCCTTCTGGTCGCGTCCCATCAGCCGGGCGGCGACGTCGCGCATCGCCTGCAGCCGTTCCAGCTGGAAGGCCAGATGTGCCGCCAGTTCCTCGCCCGAGGGGCCCTCTTCGGTGGGATCGGGGGGCAGCAGCAGCCGCGATTTCAGGAAGGCCAGCCAGGCCGCCATCACCAGATAGTCGGCGGCGAGTTCGATCCTGAGCGCCTTGGCCTTCTCGACGAAGGTCAGATATTGCTGCGCCAGATGCAGAACCGAGATCTTGCGCAAATCGACC
Source organism: Pseudodonghicola sp. (assembly GCF_048268305.1). Lineage (NCBI taxonomy): Bacteria > Pseudomonadati > Pseudomonadota > Alphaproteobacteria > Rhodobacterales > Paracoccaceae > Pseudodonghicola > Pseudodonghicola sp. The sequence continues at coordinate 422,020 of NZ_JBLWVT010000002.1, read as the reverse complement.
TTTTGCGTGCGCGACAGCATCAGCAGCACGTCGAGCGGGCCTTCGAACCCGTCCACATCGACGATCAGCGCCTCGGCCGCGAGGCGTTCGGTCACCGACAGTCGTTCATCTTCTTCAAAAAGGTCTCTATCCGCCATAGACCATTCCGCCCATGAGGCAGGAAAGCTCCTCTTCGGCGGCCTGAATGTCAAGCGGTTCGGGGTTCTGCCGCGCGGCCAGAGCCGCCTCGGCGCGGGCCTGGGCGGTCTCCCCCATCTCTCCGGCGGCCTCGGCCACGGCGCGACGTTCGGCGAGGGTGGCATTGCACAGCAGAACCACATCGCAACCGGCAGTCAGAGAGGCGCGCGACAGCTCTGCCAGATCGCCCTGGAGCGCCTTCATCGAGATGTCGTCGGTCATGATCAGCCCGTCAAAGCCGATCTGTTCGCGGATCATCGCCATGACCGGCGGCGACAGCGTCGCCGGGCGATCGTCGATGGCGTCATAGACCAGATGCGCCGTCATCCCCATCGGCACGTCGTTCAGCATCCGGAAAGCGGCGAAATCGGTATCGTCCAGCTCCTCCGCATCGGCGGCGACATGGGGAAGATCGAAATGGCTGTCCTGGGTGGCGCGGCCATGGCCCGGGATATGTTTCAGCACCGGCAGCACGCCGCCGGCCATCAGCCCGTCGGCCACCGCACGCGCCAGCCGGGCCACGGTTTCGGGATCGGACCCATAGCAGCGGTTCTTCAGGAAGGGATGCGTCGCCTCGCCGGCGAGATCGGCCATCGGCGCGCAATCGGTGTCGATGCCCAGATCGCGCAGCTCTGCCGCGATCAGGCGATAGCGCAGGAACATGGCCCGTTCGGCCTCATCGCCGGCACCGGCGACGTGATCCAGGGGCGGCAACCATTCGCGCCAGAGCGGCGCCCGCAGCCGCTGCACCCGGCCGCCTTCCTGATCGATCAGGATCGGCGCCTCGCGTCCGACGGCGTTGCGCATGTCATCGCAAAGCGCCCGGATCTGATCCGGGCTGTCGATATTGCGGGCGAAGAGGATGAACCCGAAAGGGTTGGTCTCGCGAAAGAGGGAAATCTCATCGGCCGAGAGGCGCAGCCCCTCGGCATCCAGAATCGTGGCGCCGAATCTCACCGCACGGTCACCGGGATACAGTCGGCATTCTCCGCCACCAGGGCCGAACAGAACCGGCGCGCGTCGCTCAGATCATCAAAGCCCATGGCGCGCAGCCGATAGAAGGTGCGCCCGCCGCTGCTGGCCTTCTGGATCACCCGCTTCTTGCCGCCCATGTAATCGCCGAAACGCGCGAACAGACGCTCCCATTCCTCCCGCGCGATATCGGGGCTGTCATAGGCGCCAAGCTGGGCCAGACGGGTGCCCGTCGACAGGCTGGCCGAGTCGACCTCGACCGTGGTGCTGGTCGCCATCACGTCCTGCGCCGACTTCAGCGCATCGGCGACATCGACACGCGCCGCGGCGGCCATACGCAGCGGCCGCTCCATCGGGCGGGGCGACACCTTGACGCCCGGGGCGAGCAGCAGCTCGGGATCAATAGAGGCCAGATGGGCGCCGACCAGATCGTCGGAGCTTTCCTCGCCCATGGTCACGCCATCGACCTGAGTATCGACACCCTCGTTTGCGACGTTCTCGATCGACGCCGTCGTATCGGTCACCTGCCGCACCACCGCGTCGACGGTGCCACCACGAACCTTCGCCGCGGCCCCGGCATTGCGCGCCGCCACGACCACCGTGTCGTTCCCGGCCTCCATCGGCTTGTCTTCATCGGTCAGATGCACCGGCCGGGGCGCCAGGGTCAGCGTATCGGGCAGAGTCTCGCTGGCGCCATTGCCAGCGGCAACCGCATTGACGGCCAGACCCATGTGATCTGCGGGCTGACCGCCCGGATCATCGGGGGCCACCCGCATCGGTCCTTCCAGCGCGCGCACCACCGGCACGCCGCTGACATCGCGGACCATCAGCTTGTAGCCCCAGATACCGACCCCCACCACCAGCGTGAGAGAAGCCACGGCACCGGCGATATTCACGATCCGACCGAGGCTGCGCCCCGTCGTCTGTGCGCGAGCCGGCTCTACGCCCTCCTGCGGATCATAGTCATCCGCATAGAGATCTTCCCCATACACACCATAGGTGTACTCGATATCCGCCATATCCGCCTCACTGCCCATCGGCGCGGGTGTTTATCCCACGCTCGGGTTCACTTGCTTACTGCCTCGTGCCGGCGGTTCGGGCGACTTGGTTATCGCATCTCCTGCGCCGGCGTGACCCCAAGAATACCAAGGCCGGCGGAAATAACAACGGAAACGGCACGCGCCAGTGCCATTTTTGCCTGAGATGTTGCAACATCCCCCTCCTGAACGAAGCGCAGCTCGGTCACTTCGTTGCCGCGGTTCCACAGTGCATGGAAATCGCTGGCCAGTTCGTTCAGGTAAAAGGCGATCCGGTGCGGCTCGTGCGAACGGGCGGCAGTTTCCACCAGACGCGGCCATTCGGCCAGCTTCTTGGCGACCGTCAGCTCGGCCTCATGGCCGATCAGCCCCAGATCGGCGGCGCCCAGGGTGGCGTCATCGGTTGCGATTCCCGCCTCCGTCGCCTTGCGCAGCACGCTCATCACCCGGGCGTTGGCATATTGCACGTAGAACACCGGGTTCTCGCGGCTCTGCTCCAGCACCTTGTCGAAGTCGAAATCGAGCGGCGCGTCGTTCTTGCGGGTCAGCATCACGAAACGGGTCACATCCGGGCCGACCTGATCGACCACATCGCGCAGGGTGACGAAGTTCCCTGCCCGCTTCGACATCTTGAAGGGCTCGCCGTTCTTCCACAGCTTGACCAGCTGGGTCAGCTTGATATCGACCGGCACCCGGCCTTCGGACAGCGCCGAAACCGCCGCCTTCATCCGCTTGACATAACCGCCATGGTCGGCCCCGAAGACGTCGATCAGCTCGTCGAAGCCGCGGGTGATCTTGTCGTAGTGATAGGCGATATCGGGGGCGAAATAGGTCCAGCTGCCGTCCGATTTCATGATCGGCCGGTCAACATCGTCGCCATGCAGGGTCGATTTGAACAGCGTCTGTTCGCGCGGCTCCCAATCCTCGGGGGTCTTGCCCTTCGGCGGCTCGAGCACGCCGCGATAGATCAGCCCCTTGGCACGCAGATGTTCGATCGCATCCTCGATCCGACCCGTGCCATAGAGCGATTTTTCGGAAAAGAAGACATCCATCTTGACGCCAAGCGCCGCCAGATCCTCGCGGATCAGCGTCATCATCTTGTCGGTGGCATAATCGCGCAGCTGTTCCAGCCAGACGGATTCGGGCTGATCGACATAACGATCGCCGATCTCTTCGGCCAAGGTCTTGCCGACCTCGATCAGATATTCGCCGGGATAGGTGCCATCGGGGAAATCGACCTCGGTCCCCAGCGCCTCGAGATAGCGCAGATAGACCGACCGGGCCAGCACATCGACCTGGGCGCCACCGTCGTTGATGTAATATTCGCGGGTCACGTCATGGCCGGAATAATCCAGCAGGCTCGCCAGCGCATCGCCGAAGACCGCGCCCCGGGTGTGGCCCACATGCAGCGGACCGGTGGGGTTGGCCGAGACATATTCGACGTTGACCTTCATCCCATGGCCCAGATCGGAGCGACCATAGGCGGTTCCCTCGGCCAGCACCGCGCCGACCAGCTCCTGCCAGACCCGCGCCTCGAGCCGCAGGTTCAGGAAGCCGGGGCCGGCCACCTCGGCCCCCGCGACCCGGCCATCGGCAACCAGCCGGGCGGCAAGCGTCTCGGCGATATCGCGGGGCTTCATCTTGGCGGGTTTCGCCAGAACCATGGCGGCATTGGTCGCCATATCCCCATGCGCCGCATCGCGCGGCGGTTCCACCGTGACGTTGTCAAGGGACAGACCTTCGGGCAACAGCCCCTCGGCGGTCATGACCGCGAGGTTGTCTAGCACGAGCGCGCGGATATCGGCGAAGATGTTCATACCTAAGTTTCCTTCAGGGAGCGGCATTGGTGGCACTGTTGGAGCGCGCCGGGTCTAGGCATCTTTGCCTCCAAGGTCAATCCTGCCCACCCTTCGCGGCCGCTTCGGCGGCGGGTTCCGGCGGCGCGAGATGAATCACCTGCGCCGCCATGCCCAGTTTCGGGTCGCTGCCATCCTCGCGCGGCTCGAACAGGCGCAGCGCGCCACGCTCGGGCAGTTCACCGATCAGGACGCTGTCGGGAAAGGCCTCGCGGAAGGCACGATAGCCGAATTCCTCGCTCAGCCGGGTGGTGCGGATACGCCAGCCCTGATGCATCCGCCGGCTCAGTTCCCCATAGGTCAGCCCGCCAACCAGCCGTCGTCCGCCCAAAGTGGTGCGCAGGGTGTGCCGGCGCGTCTCCTGCACCTCTCGCCGGAGCTGGAACACATGGGTGCGGCCGTATTCCGTCGCCAGATCGGTGGCAACCAGCGTATTGTAGGCATCGTTTTCGCTGAGCGCGACGACCTGATCATAGCCGATCAGATCCAGCCCGTATTCGGCACTTTCCGACAAGATGTCGCCATAGAAGGTTCTGAGCCCCGCATTGCGCGCGCCGCGCAGGCGGATGATATTGGTATCGGTCACCAGCACCGGGATCGTCAGTTTTTCCAGCGCCTCCCCCAGCGCGGTCGAAAAGCTGGAGCCGCCGACCAGCACCACCCCGCCCCGCCCCGTCGCGGTCAAGCCGAGGGCGCGCGCCAGCGGCGCGAGGGTGAAACCATGCAGCACCACGGTGGCCGCCACGATCACGAAGGCCAAGGGGGCGATACGGCTGGCATCTTCCAGCCCCAGCGCCACCAGCCGATCCCCGAACAGCCCCGCGACCGCCACCAGCACCACGCCACGCGGGCCGGTGAAGGCCACCAGCAGCCGTTCGCGCATCGGCACCTTGGTGAAAGCCAGGGCCGTCAGCACCGCCAGAGGCCGCGCGATGAGGATCAGCACCACGACGAAGACCGCCGCCCGCCAATCGAGCACCGAGAGCGTTTCCAGGTTCATCCCCGCCGCCAGCAGGATAAATACACCCGAGACCAGCAGGATGGTGGCATGTTCCTTGAACCGCCGGATCTCCTCGTAAGACGGCAGGCCGGCGTTGGCGATCCAGATGCCCATGATCGTCACCGTCAGCAGCCCGCTTTCGTGCAACAGCGCATCGGCCAGCGCAAAGCCCGCCAGCAGTGCCGCGAACAGCACCGGCACCTTCATGTATTCGGCGACCTGGCCGCGATCGAAGGCGCGGGCGATCCCCCAGCCGCCGGCGATCCCCACCAGCGCGGCGAAGGCGATGCCGCCCAGCAGCTCCCAAAGGGCAAGCGCGGCACTGGCGTCGGCATGGACGACGGCCACCACCTCGAAGGCCAGAACCGCAGCCAGCGCGCCCACCGGGTCGTTCACGATCGCCTCCCATTGCAGCAGCGCCGAGGGGCGTTTCTGCAGCCGCGCGGTGCGCAACAGCGGCGCGATCACCGTGGGCCCGGTGACAATCAGGATGCCGCCGAAGACCGCAGCGCTTTCCCAGCTGAGCCCGGCAACGAAATGCAGCGCCAAGGCCGAGGTCAGCCAGCCCAGCGGCGCCCCCAGCACCACCAGCCGGCGCACCCCCTCGGCCGCACCGGCGAGCGAGTGGAAGTTCAGCGTCAATCCGCCTTCGAACAGGATGATCGCCACGGCGATCGAGATCATCGGCCCCCTCAGATCGCCGATGTCGCGGGCCGGATCGAAAACCCCCAGCACCGGGCCGACCAGCAGGCCGGCCACCAGCATCAGCACGATCGCCGGAAGCCGCAGTTTCCAGGCCAGCCATTGCGACCCGACGCCAAGCGCCCCAACCAGGGCAAAGGCGGTCACCGGCGACAGGGCGCCATCTGCAGGGGAAACCATGCGCGGCGCCCTCCTCTCGGTCAGGGTTGCATCAGCCGCTCGTGTTCATGCAGAGCGAACCGGTCGGTCATCCCGGCAATGTAATCGGAAATGATCCGAGCCACGACGGTTTCATCCCCCCGGGCGCGGGCCAGATCCTGCAACCAACGCTCGGGCATAAGCCCCGGGTCACGCAGGAACAGGTCGAACAGCTCTTCCACCACCACCGCGACCTGCTTGCGGATCACCATCACGCTGGGCGCGCGATACATCCGGCGGAACAGGAAGTCGCGGATATCCTTGAGCTGCAGCCAGATCTCGGGCGAGAATTGCACCACCGGACGGCCAAGCGCGCGGATGTCCTCGACCGATTGCGCACCGCTTTCGGCCAGTCGCCTGCGCGAGGTGTCGATCACATCGCTCACCATCACCCCGAACACCCGCCGCAGCGCCTCGTGCCGACGGCGGTTCCAGTCGAGCCCGGGATATTTCGCGTCGACTGCGGCATAGGCGGGGCCGATCATCGGCAGCGCGGTGATCTCGTCATCGGTGAAAAGGCCGGCGCGCAGCCCGTCATGCAGATCGTGGTTGTTATAGGCGATGTCATCGGCCAGCGCCGCCACCTGCGCCTCGGCGCTGGCATGGGTGTGCAGCTCCAGGTCAAGGACGGCGTTGCAGTCCGCCAGCGCCCAGGGCAAGTCGCCCTCCACCGGACCGTTGTGCTTGGCGATCGCCTCAAGGGTTTCCCAGGTCAGGTTCAGCCCGTCGAATTCGGCGTAATGCCGTTCCAGCTTGGTGACGATGCGGATCGCCTGGGCGTTGTGATCAAAGCCGCCATAGGGCTCCATCAGCGCATGCAGCGCGTCCTCTCCGGTATGGCCGAAGGGGGTGTGCCCCAGATCATGCGCCAGCGCCACCGCCTCGGTCAGCTCCTGGTTCAGACCAAGCGCCCCGGCGATGGTGCGAGCTACCTGCGCCACCTCGATCGAATGGGTCAGCCGGGTGCGATAATTGTCGCCCTCATGTTCGACAAAGACCTGTGTCTTGTGCTTCAGCCGGCGGAAGGCGCTGGCGTGGATGATCCGGTCCCGGTCGCGCTGAAACGGCGACCGAAAACTGCTTTCCTCTTCCCGGACCAGCCGCCCGCGGCTTTTCCCAGGATCCGAGGCATAGGGCGCAAGCATCTGCGGTCCTTGTCCTTGTCCAATTCTCGCAGGCATCTATATTGGACTCGCAGAGAAATTCAAACCACCGGAGTGATCCATGAACCTGCCCCCGAAAGTGACCGAGCGCGCCTTCGCCCGCCTGTCCGAGATCGGCGCCGCCGACCAGGGCAAAGCCCTTCGCGTCGCGGTGGAGGGCGGCGGCTGTTCCGGCTTCCAGTACAACATCGTGCTGGACGATCCGGCAGCGGACGATCTGGTGCTGGAAAGCCAGGGCGAAAAGGTGGTGGTCGATTCCGTGTCGCTGCCGTTCCTGGCCAACGCGACCATCGACTTCACCGAAGAGTTGATCGGCGCCCGCTTTGTGATCGACAATCCGAACGCCACGTCCTCCTGCGGCTGCGGCACTTCCTTCGCGATGTGAGGAGAGGCGCGATTCGCGCCTATCTCCCTATATTTTCAATTCGTTACGGCTCGATCCTCAAGTTTCTCTCGAAGCGCCTTTCCGGCCTCATCTGATCCCAGAGCAGATAGATCCCGCTGGCGATCACGATGGCCGCGCCCAGCAGCGTGCCGGCCGCCGGCCATTCGCCGAAGGCCAGCGCGCCAAGCGTGATCATCCAAACGAATTGCAGGTTCATCAGCGGCGTGACCGCATAGGCCGGCAACAGCCGCAAAGCCACCACCGACACCCAGCGCGCCAGGAACAACACCCCGGCATATCCGGCGATCCATCCAAGTTCCGCCAGCCCCATCGGCCGCCAGACCAGTGGCAGCCCAACGAGCGACACGGCAAAGAGCGCCAGGTTGGGCCAGAGCACCTGAGCTATGGCATTACTTTCATGTCGCCCGATAAACCGCGCCATAACCATGGAAAATGTTCCAGATACTGCGGCGAACCCGGCCCAGAGATGCCCCGGTTCGACAGCATGCAGCCCAGCCGGAAACAGACACGCCACTCCGACCGCCCCGACCAGCAGCGCCCCCCAGGCGGCGGGGCGCGGATATTCCCCCAGGATCGCCCCCGACATCAGCGCCGCCAGGACCGGCATCACCCCGATGAACAGAAAGACATCGGCGAAGGGCAACAGGCGAAAGGCCTGAAAGAAGGCGACCGCCGCCATCACGGTGGCCGCCGATCTCAGCATCATGCTGCGCGGGCAACCGGTTCTGATCGCGGCGCGCTTGCCGCGCGCCAGCAGCAGGCTCAGCCCCACGACGATCGCCCCGGAGACCGCGAACATCTGCGGCGCCTCAAACCCGTCGGCGATCCGCTTGGTGATCGCATCCGCCGCGGCGATCAGCCCGGTATAGATCACCACCAGCCCGGCGCCGACCAGCGCCTGCCGCCGCGCCCCGCTCATGCCTGCGCCTCCGGCCGGGCGAACCCAGCGAAGAACTCGGCAAACCGCTCGCTGCTGGCCTCGGCGGCGGAGAGGATTTGCTGCGCCGGCGCGCTCAGCGCTGCGCGCAGACGCGGCGCCATCGCCCGCCAGTCGCCGCTGCGCGCGTCCTCCAGGCGAAACAGCCATTCCGACATCTGCCTGAGCGGCGCCGCCCCGCGCGGGCCACGCCAAAAGCTCATCCGCCCGGCCGAGGCAGGCTTGATGAACCCCGCGCCGCCACGCAGCCGGTCGGCCCAGGCGCACATCAGATAGTCGTGATACTCGTCCGGGGCGAGGTCCGACCGCGCGCCTTCAAGCACGGTGAAACCGCGCAGCTCCGTCGCCAGCCAATCTTCCCAGATCGGCGACGGGGCGATCCCGGCGAACCGCAGCGCGATGCAGATTTCCGCCAGCAGATCGGCGTTCTGCTCGAGATAGGACAGCAGCGCCGCATTCTCGAGACTGGCAATCGCCGCCGGTTCCAGCCCGGGATCACGCCGGCCATAATCACTGAGATAGAAGACGATATGGGTCAGCTCATAGGCCGCCTTCTTGTTCGGCAGCGCGAAAGTCTCGGGCCGGCCGATGAAGGCCCGCAGCCGGTCGTCGAGCCCCGGATCGGCCGAAGAGGCGACGCCGCGACGCGCCATCAGCCGGCGCGCCTCTGCCCGTTGCAAATCGGAAAGCTCGGCCTCAGCCAGCCCGTCGGCCGCCGCCCGGGCGCAGAGCCGCGCGCCCGTCTCTCCCGGCAGCCCCAGGTCTTCGAGATCCAGCACGATCGACAGCAAAAAGCGGTAATATTGCGGAAAAAAGGCCAGCCGCCGTTCCGCCCTCTCGTAGAGGGGCAGCAGCGGCGCCAGCGCCTCGGCCCCGGGCCGCGCGCCGGTGCATTCGAGGATGTTCAAAAGCTCTGCATTCTCCTTCAACCAGAAGACATCGCCTTCCCCCCGGCGATGCAACGCAAAGCAGGAGAGCAAGGCCGCGTGCCGCGCGGCCTCGCCCTGGGCCCGGATCGGAACGGTCAGACGAATGACATTCGACATCGCTTTCCCTCCGCTCCGGCGCCCTGATCAGCTTCCCGACGGAAACAGCCGGGTGCCTTCCCCCGCCGCCATCATGCCGCCCGCGGCCGGAGCAGACCCCGAGGGGAACAGCGACACCGCCTCGCCGGCCAACTGATCGCCAGCGGCGACAGGGGCCGACCCCGACGGAAACAGCGACACCGCCTCACCCGTCAGCAGATCGCCCCCGATCGGCGCGGAGCCCGACGGGAACAGCCCGGTGTCGGCGCCATCAAGCAGGCCGGCGACATCTTCGATCCCGGTCTTCAGGTTCATTTTGTGCAGAGCAGTCATTTCAATCCCCCATGGTTGAATGTTGACACCCCCTCAGGCTGGCACTCGCCCCCTTCATGTCAAAGCGAGTTTTGCATCCGCTTCTCGCGCCGGATCGCAGTTACTCACATCAACTACGTGCATCAAAATCACCTCAAACAATCAAAAGGAGAATATCATCCACAGGATTAAAAAACTTATCCACATGCTTGATATTACACATATTTATTCTTCTTCTCGCTAAATTTTGCCTAAATTATAGGCAAATATCACGAATCAACCCTCTGACTTGCCCTGACCGTCCCGATGCGCGATAGATCGACCACCGCCGAAGGAGGCCCGCATGAAGATCGCCACATTCAACATCAACGGCATCAAGGCCCGCGCCCAGGCGCTTTGCGACTGGCTGGACGCCGCCCAGCCCGATGTGGTGCTGTTGCAGGAGATCAAGTCGGTGGATGAGGCCTTTCCACGCGAGATGTTCGAAGAGCGTGGCTATAACGTCGAAACCCATGGGCAAAAGGGCTTCAACGGCGTGGCGATCCTGTCGAAGCTGCCGCTGGAAGATGTCCGCCGCGGCCTGCCCGGGGACGACAGCGACGACCAGGCCCGCTGGATCGAGGCCACCGTGGTGGGCAAGACCGCGCTCAGGCTCTGCGGGCTCTACCTGCCCAACGGCAATCCGGCGCCGGGGCCCAAGTTCGATTACAAGCTCGCCTGGATGGAGCGGCTGCGCGCCCGCGCGATCGACCTGCTGAAAACCGAGGAGCCGGCGATCCTCGCGGGCGACTATAACGTCATCCCGCAGCGGATCGACGTGGCCAAGCCCGAGGCTTGGGAAAAGGATGCGCTGTTCCTGCCCGAAAGCCGCGCCGCCTTCCAGCGGATCACCAACCTGGGCCTGACCGACGCCATCCGCACCCGCCATCCCGGCCCGGGCCTCTATAGCTTCTGGGATTATCAGGCCGGCGCCTGGGCCCGCAACAACGGCATCCGGATCGACCATCTGCTGCTCACCCCGCAGGCCGCCGACCTGATGCTGGACTGCGGCATCGACAAGGACATCCGCGGCTATGACAAGCCCTCGGACCATGTCCCCGTCTGGGTCGAGCTCGACGCCTGAACCTGCTTTCGAAGGCGCGCCGCGCCTTCCTATCGCCCCGATCTCTCCGCCGATCCAAGGGCGCGGCGTCTCAGCCCTTGGTCACGTCGTGGGTATAGATCCAGTCGAACTGCCGCACCGCCTGCGCCGGCGCCAGAGAGCCGCCAAGCCGCAGCGCCAGATGCCCCAGCTCGCGCAGCGGCGACAGGCGGAAATGATATTTCCAGGCATTGCCATTGGCGGCCTCGATCACCCGGATCGCCCGATCGCGCCGTCGCGCCTGATAAAGCGCCAGCGCGGTCACACTATCCGCTTCGCGCTCCAGGCAGTCAGCCAGAACCCAGGCGTCTTCCAGCGCCAGATTCGCCCCCTGCGCCAGGAACGGCAGCGTCGGATGCGCCGCGTCGCCCAGCAGGGCCACATTGCCACCCTGCCAGCGCGGCGCCACCGGATGGCGGAACAGCCCCCAGAGCGCGGTCTCCTCCACCCGTTTCAACAGCTCCGCCGGCACGCCACGAAAGCCCGCAAAGGCCGCGCGCAGATTGGCGGGATCGTCACTGTGGTGCCAGCCCTCCTCGGCCCAGTCGCGGCGCTCCTGCACGGCGACGATATTGACCATCCGGCCCTCGCGCAGCGGATAGCAAACCAGATGCCGTCCCGGCCCCATATAGATCGAGGCCTCGGCCGGCAGGTCCAGATCATTGGGCACGGTCGCGCGCCAGGCCACTTGACCGGTGAAGAACGGCTGATCGGGGCCGTTCAGCGCCACCCGCGTCCGCGAATGCAGACCGTCGGCGCCGACCACCAGATCGGCACGCGCCTGGGCACCATTGCACAGATGCACAACCGGCTGGGTGCCGGGTTCGACACGATCAATGTTTTGCAACAGCCTGAGGTTCACCCCCGCCCCGCGCGCTGCGGTGGCGAGAAGCCCGATCAGATCGGCGCGGTGGACAAGAAAGAAATCCTGCCCGGGTGCATATTTCTCAAGATCAAGACGCAGCACATCTCCCGGACGCCGGTAATCGCGCAGCACCACGGCCCGATTGCGCAAGGCCACCCGCTCCATCGCCGGCCCGAGCCCCAGCGCCGAAAGCACGGCTGCACCGTTGGGGCTGATCTGCAGACCGGCACCAACCTCGGCAATCTCGCCGGCACGCTCCAGCAGGGTGACCTCGGCGCCACGGGCCCGCAGCGCCAGCGCAGCCGCAAGCCCTCCGATGCCGGCACCAGCCACGACAATATGACGGCCGCTCAGCGCCATCTTTTTCCTTCCGCCCGATGTCCGCCGGGTTTGCCCGGCTGTTCCGGCCTGTTCCGGCCGCTTTCTTTAAAGCAAAAACGCCAGGGCACGGGCCCCGGCGTTCGCAGTTGCGCAACAAAGGCCCCGAGGCGATCAGTCGTCGCGGTGGACCCGCTCGCGCCGCTCATGCCGCTCCTGCGCCTCCAGACTTAGCGTCGTGGTGGGCCGTGCGACCAAGCGCTTCAGCGAAATCGGCTCGCCGGTCTCCTGACAATAGCCGAATTCACCCTCGTCGATCCGACGCAGCGCAGAGTCGATCTTGGTCACCAGCTTGCGCTGACGATCGCGGATCCGCAATTCCAGCGCGCGGTCGGTTTCCTCGCTGGCGCGGTCGGCGATATCGGGAATATTGCGGGTTCCGTCCTGCAGCCCCGCGATGGTGGATTTGCTTTCATTCAGCAACTCCCCCTTCTGACGCAGCAACTCGCGGCGGAACCATTCAAGTTGCCGATCGTTCATAAACGGTTCGTCTTCGGCCGGGCGATAATCCTCCGGCAGGAAAACTTCGGCTTTCATACCTTCTCCTTCCGGCCCGGGTCTGTCTGTAGATGTCACGTCATTCACCCGTGCTCTCATGGCGCTGCGTTTAGCCCAAGGTCGCAGGGATGTCACTACACAAATGTCCCATGCCTCCAGTGATTTCCCGGCACCCCACATGGCGCGGACACCCCCTCGCGCCCTCGCGCGCCACAGGGCCGCCAATCGCGGCTCGGGCTCAGCGCAACATCCCTTATGTTCTCTGCAAACATTGGAAGTTTTCAGAGAGATCGAATTGCGAATTCCATCGATACGAAATGAATTGTCAAACTCAAGCTCGCCGCAGCACTCAAAACGGGATTGCCGGAAATAAGGATGGAAATGCTTTTCCAAGGGCATTCTCGCCGATCGGTGGAACAAATCTGTGCACGTCTGTGCACGGGCCGTTTCCTGACACGACCGGCCGCCAAGATGCCGTCGCCTGCGGCACCCCGAGAGCGACAGCGCGCGGTTTTCCAGCCGTTGCCCGCCGCCTCGCCCGCTGGCCGCCACGGCACAGCCCGCGGCGCTTGCAAAGGCGTCGCCCGCTGAGTATCCCCGATCCTTGGGCACAGGAGGGAGAGCCGCATGACCGCACGTTTCGAAAGTACCAAGGATTACGTCGCCACCGACGATCTGACTATCGCGGTCAACGCCGCCGTCACGCTGGAGCGGCCGCTTCTGGTCAAGGGCGAACCCGGCACCGGCAAGACCGAACTGGCCAAGCAGGTCGCCGGCTCGCTCGGGCTGCGGATGATCGAATGGAACATCAAGTCCACCACCCGCGCCCAACAGGGTCTTTACGAATACGATGCCGTCAGCCGGCTGCGCGACAGCCAGCTCGGGGACGAGCGGGTCTATGACGTCAAGAACTACATCAAGAAGGGCAAGCTCTGGCAGGCCTTCGAGGCCGACGAGAAGGTCGTTCTGCTGATCGACGAGATCGACAAGGCCGACATCGAGTTTCCGAACGACCTGCTGCAGGAACTCGATAAGATGGAATTCTTCGTCTACGAGACCGGCGAGACCATCAAGGCCCGGCTGCGGCCGATCGTGATCATCACCTCGAACAACGAGAAAGAGCTGCCGGATGCCTTCCTGCGCCGCTGCTTCTTCCACTATATCCGCTTCCCCGACGAAGAGACGATGCGCAAGATCGTCGAGGTGCATCACCCCGGCATCAAGGGCAGCCTGCTGACCGCCGCGCTGACCCAATTCTATGAGCTGCGCGAAACCTCCGGGCTGAAGAAGAAGCCCTCGACCTCCGAGGTGCTGGACTGGCTGAAGCTCCTGCTGGCCGAGGACATGGATGCCGAGGATCTGAAGCGCGACGGGGTCAACGCCCTGCCCAAGCTGCACGGGGCGCTTCTGAAGAACGAACAGGACGTGCATCTGTTCGAACGCCTCGCCTTCATGGCCCGCAGCCAGAAACGCTGAGCTTCGATGCCCATTTTCCTGCAACAGCATGGCGCGGAATTGTCGCAAGTTCCGGGGCGCCCCTGAGGGGGCGCGACCGCCGGCTGGGCAGGTTTCCGAACGGGTCCGCGAAAGGAGCCCTGCCGCCGCAGCGCGCCGGGCGGCGGGCATCACAACCGTTGCGGCCTCAGCCAATCGGACCTATCGTTTGAATATAGTATTTCCCCCTCCCGGTCAGAGGCCCCGGGAGAGGGTGTTCAGGTGTTTACGATCCGGCGAGCAAGATGACATATCTCCCCCCCTTCCGCTCTGCGGCGCGGCGCCTGCGCCCGACGCTCGGCGCGGCATTCCTCGGCCTCGGGCTGATCACGCTCTCCGCCTGTTCGGTGGTGCCGCTCGACGACCTGCCGACGCGGGCGCGTGTCGCCGACAGCACCCTGCCGCCGATGAAGGCCTTCGCCGCCGCCCATCCCGAGGCGCCGCGGCGGTCGAACCCGAATATCGCCGCCGATTTCCTGGCGCTGCATTTCGAACTGGAGAGCGGCCGCAAGCTCGACAGTTTCACCCGGTTCGAGACCCCGGTCACCGTGCGCGTCACCGGCACGCCGCCGGCAAGCCTGTCGCCCGATCTGCGCCGGCTGCTGAGCCGGCTGCGCCGTGAGGCGGGGATCGACATCCATCAGGTGAACCGCGGCGCCGCCAATATCACCATCGAGGCGGTGAGCCGCGAGGAAATCCGCAGCGCCCTGCCTCAGGCGGCCTGTTTCGTGGTCCCCAATGTGTCGAGCTTCGACGAATTCCGCCGCGACCGCCGCAAGCCCAAGACCAGTTGGTCGGCGCTGCGCGACCGCACCCGCATGGGCATCTTCGTGCCCTCGGACAGCACCCCGCAAGAGCTGCGCGATTGCCTGCACGAGGAACTGGCGCAGGCGCTGGGGCCGCTGAACGATCTCTACCGGCTACCGGATTCGGTTTTCAACGACGACAACGTGCATACGGTGCTGACCGGCTTCGACATGCTGATCCTGCGGGCCACCTATGCGCCCGAGCTGCATTCCGGCATGACCGAAGGCCAGGTCGCGGCGCGGTTGCCGGCGATCCTGTCGCGGCTGAACCCGGCCGGCGACCGGATCGCGCCGACGCCGGTCAGCCTGACGCCGCGCGGCTGGATCGACGCGGTGCAGACGGCGCTGGGGCCGAACGTGCCCCTGCCCGCCCGCCGCGGCGCTGCCGCCACCGCCACCCAGATCGCCCGGCAACAGGGCTGGTCCGATCAGCGGCTGGCCTTCAGCTATTACCTGCAGGGGCGCATCCTGCAGCTGACCGATCCGGCGGCGGCCCAGGCCCAGTTCCGCGCCGCCGAGGCAGTGCTGGACCGCAACCCCGACACCCAGCTGCACAAGGCGCAGGTCGTCACCCAGACCGCCGCCTATGCCATTGCGCGGGGCGCCCCGCAGCAGGCCCTGGCCGAGATCGAACCGATGCTGCCGCTGGTCCAGCAATCCGAGAACGCCGCCCTGCTGGCGACTCTGATGATGCTGAAGGCCGAGGCGCTTGAGACCATGGGCGAGACCAAACAGGCCGAGGCGATCCGGCTGGACAGCCTGGGCTGGGCCCGTTACGGCTTTGGTTCCGACTGGGCGGTGCGCACCAAGATCAGCGAGATCGCCGCGCTCAACCCGAATAGCAGACGTCAGGGATAATCACGCATGATCGTTATTTTCGCCGCCCTCATCGGCGCCGTGATCGGCGGCCTCACCGCCCGGAAACGTGGCGGCAAACCGGCCGACATTGCGCAATATGCTGCCGGCTATGCGATTGCTTTTGCTATTGTCGGGGTGTTAGCAACGATCCTGATCCACCGCGCAGCCCTGTGAGGTCCGATGTTCCTGCCCTTCTTCGAAAACCTCCGCAAGGCCGGCATTCCCGTCTCGCTTCGGGAATATCTCGCCTTTCTCGAAGGCATGAAGGCGGGGATCGCCACCTATGACGTGGAGGCGTTCTATTACCTCGCCCGCACGGTGATGGTGAAGGACGAACGCAACCTCGACAAATTCGACCGCGCCTTCGCCGCCACCTTCAAGGGGCTGGAGCAGATCAGCTTCGACCAGGTGCTCGAGGCGGTGGACCTGCCCGCCGACTGGCTGACCAAGATGGCCGAGAAATACCTCAGCGAAGAGGAGAAGGCCGAGATCGAGGCTTTGGGCGGCTTCGACAAGCTGATGGAGACGCTGAAGGAGCGGCTGAAGGAGCAGCAGGGCCGGCATCAGGGCGGCAACAAGTGGATCGGCACCGCCGGCACCTCGCCCTTCGGCGCCTATGGCTACAACCCCGAAGGCATACGCATCGGCCAGGACGAAAGCCGCCACCGCCGCGCCGTCAAGGTCTGGGACAAGCGTGAATTCAAGAACCTCGACGATACCGTCGAGCTTGGCACCCGCAACATCAAGGTGGCGCTGAAACGGCTGCGCCGCTGGGCCCGCGAGGGCGCGGCGGAGGAGCTGGACCTTGACGGCACCATCCGCGCCACCGCCGAAAACGGCTATCTCGACGTCAAGACCCGCCCCGAGCGGCACAATGCGGTCAAGGTACTGCTGTTTCTCGATGTCGGCGGCTCGATGGACCCGCATATCAAGGTGGTGGAGGAGCTGTTCTCGGCCGCGCGAACCGAATTCAAGCATCTGGAATACTATTACTTCCACAATTGCCTCTATGAAGGCGTCTGGCGCGACAACCGCCGCCGCTGGAATGCCCAGACCCCGACCGAGGAGGTGCTGCGCACCTATGGGCCGGATTACAAATGCATCTTCGTCGGCGATGCCTCGATGTCGCCCTATGAGATCGCCTATGCCGGCGGCGCCAACGAACATTGGAACGCCGAGGCCGGCCAGGTCTGGCTGCAGCGCGCCCGCGAGCAGTGGAAAGACAATCTCTGGATCAACCCGGTGCCCGAGAAATACTGGGACTATACCCATTCGATCCAGATGATCCGCGAGATCTTCGACAGCCGCATGGTGCCGATGACGCTGTCCGGCCTGGAAAAGGGTATGAAGGAGCTGACGCGCTGAACCGCGCTCAGCCCTGGCTGATCGCCCTGTCCGGGCTGCCCGGGGTCGGCAAGACGACGATCGCCCGCCGGCTGGCGCGACGGATCGGCGCCCAATACCTGCGGGTCGACAGCATCGAGACCGCCCTGAAGCACAGCAGCTTGCGGATCGAGGCGGCAGAGGATGCTGGCTATCGCGTGCTTGCCGCGGTGGCCCGGGACAATCTCGGCCTCGGCCGCGATGTCATCGCCGATACCGTCAACCCGATTGCGCTGACCCGGCAACTCTGGGCCGAGACCGCCGGCGCCGCCGGGGCGCGCCTGCTGGATGTCGAGATCATCTGCAGCGACCCGGACGAACATCGCCGGCGCATCGAGACCCGACAGGCCGATCTGCCGGGCCATGTCCTGCCCGCCTGGCAAGCGGTGCTTGATCGCGACTATCAGCCCTGGGCGCAGCCGGTTCTGACGCTCGACACTGCGGTGCTCGGGCCAGAGCAGTCGGTGGAGCGGATCGTCGACCGGCTGCGCTGAGACCCGGCGGCGTGGGCGAACCCGACATCTGCCCATCTCTGTGCTTGCCGGCCCCGGGGCTGCGCCCCATATTCCCCTCATGATCCGTGTCACCCCCATCCTTCTGGCCATTCTCTACGCGCTGGTGATGTACCGCCTGTCGGCTTGGCGCACCCATCGCGAACTTGATGCTCGGTCGACCGAATTGGCCGACCCCGGGCTGAAGGTGCTGACCGACCGGCTTGCCGCCGCGCTCGGGCTCGACCGCATTCCGGTCTATATCTACGAGATCGACCCGGTGAACGGGCTGGCGGCGCCCGACGGGCGCATCTTCATCACGCGCGGTTTCTATCGCAAATACCGCAATGGCGAGGTTTCGGGCGACGAGATGGCCAGCGTCATCGCCCATGAGCTGGGCCATGTGGCGCTGGGGCACGCGCGGCGGCGGATGCTGGATTTCTCCGGCCAGAACGCATTGAGAACCGCGCTGATCATGGTGTTGGGGCGGATCATCCCGGTGGCAGGGGTCTGGATCGCCAATATGCTGACCGGCCTTCTTGCCGCCCGGCTGTCGCGCGGCGATGAATACGAGGCCGACGAATATGCCGCCGCGCTCCTGACCAAGGCCGGCATCGGTATCGCGCCACAGAAATCGCTTTTCACCAAGCTCGAGGCGCTGACGCAATCGCGCGCCGGCGTCGCCCCGGCCTGGCTGATGAGCCACCCGAAAACCACCGAGCGCATCGCCGCGCTCGAGCGGCTGGAAGCCCGCTGGCAAACCGCCCGCTGACCCGATCACTCCCCGAAGGATTTCCCATGCGTTACTCTCTGCTCGATCTCGCGCCGATCCCCGAAGGCGCCGACGCCGCCCAGTCGATCCGCAATTCCACCGCGCTGGCGCAGGCGGCGGAGGGATTGGGGTATCACCGCTACTGGCTGGCGGAACATCACAACATGCCCGGCATCGCCTCCTCCGCCACGGCGGTGATGATCGGCCATATCGCCGCCCATACCACGCGGATGCGGGTGGGTTCGGGCGGCATCATGCTGCCCAACCATTCGCCGCTGGTGATCGCCGAGCAATTCGGCACCCTGGCGGCCATTCACGGGGATCGCATCGACCTTGGCCTCGGCCGCGCGCCCGGCACCGATATGGAGACCGCCCGGGCGCTCCGCCGCAACATGGCCGCGCAGGATACCTTCCCGCAGGACGTGCTGGAGCTGATGGCCTATCTGGGCGATCCCGAACCGGGGCAAAAGCTGCACGCGATCCCCGGCGAAGGCAGCAAGGTGCCGGTCTGGATCCTCGGCTCCTCGCTCTATGGCGCGCAGCTCGCCGCGCATCTGGGCCTGCCCTACGCCTTCGCCTCGCATTTCGCGCCCGACATGCTGGGCCAGGCGGCAGAGGTCTATCGCCGCGGCTTCAAGCCTTCGGAATACCTCTCAGCCCCGCATTTCATGATGGCGATGAACATCTTCGCCGCCGATACCTCTGATCAGGCGATCTATCTGCGCACCTCGATGCAGCAGGCCTTTGTCCGGCTGCGCTCGGGTCAGCCCAGCAAACTGCCCCGCCCGGTCGCGCGGATCGAGGATGTCGCCGAACCCGCCTGGATCCGCGCGGTGAACCACGCGCTTTCGGTCAGCGCCACCGGCGACGCCGCCCAGGTACGGGAACAGACCGCCCGGCTGATCGAGGCCTATCAACCCGACGAGGTGATGATCTCAGGCCAGATCCACGATCCCGCGGCGCGCATCCACTCCTTCGAGATCGCGGCGGAGGTGATGCAAAGCCTTGGGGCGGAGCCCGCCTGAGCCCCCTGCTGGCCGGTTTAGCCGGCCAGCGCCTTGCCCAGACGCGGCAGCCGCGCCTTTTTCATCAGCCCGCGGATGTCCCAGCCGCCCCCCGCCAATTCATTGGCGCGCGCCAGCACCCGGGTGCCGACCGCGGCCATCCCCTCGGGATCGCTGCGCCAGAGATCATGCAGGAACCCGTCGGGTTCCAGCCGGTCCAGCCCCTCTTCCGCCAGGATATTCTTGGGAAAATCCTGCCGGTTCATCGTCAGGATCGCATCGGCCGAGGAGGCCACCGCCACCGCCAGCACATGCAGATCGGCCGGATCGGGCAGCCAGAGGCGCGCCTCGATCCCCGGCGCCGGCGGCACCTCGGCCCCCGGCCAGTCCGCGCGCAGCAGCGCGATCTCGCCCCGTGCCTGCGCCTCGCCCCCGGGCCCCAGCTTGATCGCCGCGCGCGCCCATTCCTCGAGGATACGCGCCGACCAGAGCGGCCTATAATGCCCGAGCTTCGCCGCCCCCAGCAGCATCTCGCGCATTACCGTGGGGTAAAGCACGCAGGTATCCAGAACGATCTTCACAGCCGGAAGAACAGCGCCTTGAGGTAAGCCGTTTCGGCCAGCTGCGGCAGCTGCGGGTGATCCGGCCCGGCAAAGCCGGTGTGCAGCAACTGCCCGCGCCGCCCGGCCTTGCCGATGCCACGGGCCGACGCGCCACGGAAATTCGCCAGATCGGCGGCGTGGGAACAGGAGCAGAGCCCCAGATAGCCGCCCGGCGCCACCAGCGCCGCCGCCAGCCGCGCCACCCGTTCATAGGCGCGCAGGCCGGCATCCAGCGCCTGCTTGTTCGGCGCGAAGGCGGGCGGATCGCAGACCACCACGTCGAATTGCGCCCCTTCGGCGGCCAGCGCCGTCATCACGTCGAAGGCATCGCCCTGCCGGGTGGCGAACCGCTCGGCCATGCCGCCCGCCGCGGCCCCGGCCTCGGCCAGCTCCAGCGCCGGAGCAGAGCCATCGACCGCCAGCGCCTGACCGGCACCGGCCGCCAGCATCGCGAGCGCAAAGCCGCCGACATGAGAGAAGACATCGAGCACCCGCGCGCCCGGCGCCACCAGGCGGGCGGCAAAGGCATGGTTCGGACGCTGGTCATAGAACAGCCCGGTCTTCTGCCCACCGGTGAGGTCGGCCATATAGGTGGCCCCGTTCATCGGCACCGGCAGCGCCGTCGCCGGTGCGGCGCCCACGAGCACGGCGCTGGCGTCGTCCAGCCCTTCGAGCGACCGGGTGCGACCGGCGGCGTTCTTCAGAACCGTGGTCACGCCGGTAACCTCGACCAGCGCCGCGGCCAGTTCCTCGATCAGCACCTCGGCCCAGGCGGCATTGGGCTGGATCACCGCCGCATCGCCGAACCGGTCGATCACCACGCCGGGCAGCCCATCGGCCTCGGCATGGATCAGCCGATAAAACGGCGCTTCGTACAGCCGTTCACGCAGTTCCAGCCCACGGGAGATCCGGGCGGCGAACCAGGCGCGATCAATCACCGCGCCGGCATCGCGGTCGAGCATCCGGCAGATGATGCGCGACATCGGATTGACCGCGACCAGCCCCATCTCGACCCGGCCGCTGTCCTCCAGCACCGCAAGACTGCCGGGCGCCAGCGCCTTGGTGCGCCGGTCGGTGACCAGCTCATTGGCATAGACCCAGGGAAAACCATGGCGGATAGCCCGGGCATTGGCCTTGGGCATCAGTCGAACGCGGGGAAGATCATCTGTCATCATGCCGCCCTCATAGGCCCAATGCGCGCATCTGGGAAGGCCCCACGCACAGCTAGGGCGTCTCCGAACACCGGCCCGGACCGTCCATCCGCTCACCGCCTTTCCCGGCCAGACGTATCCCAGGGGGAGGCCGAAGGTCACTGGAGGGCAGAGCCCCCACCCGCCTCAGACCTTCGGCAAGGGCCTAGACAAACAAGCCTTTTGGCGGCGCATCCGAGGAGCACTCACCCCCAATTGACCGGCTCATCGCCGATCGTCTGGCCAAAGACGTTCTCGCGATGCCATTTCAGGTTTGCAGGGCTCGGCCAGTTCTTCTGATCCGATGGCTTCCAAAGCTTGCCATCCGGCCGCAGCAGTCGGCTCACGACTTCTCCCGGCACCTTGTTGCGCGAAACGAGGATCGTCTCACAATCCTCGGCGACGGAAATCAGGCCACGGTCGAACATCCAGTGCAGTGTTCCGGACAGGGCCAGACCATTGCGGACAGCATCGCTGCCCTCTCGCTCCACCGGACGGATATGCGCGGCCTGAACTTCCGGCCGCCCGCCGCCATTGCGAAGCTGAAGACCTGACATGGCACAACGGTAGTCATAGGCCTCGCGCACTTTCCGGCGGAAGGCGACGTCACGATAGGGACGGCGCGTCAGCCGTTCCAAGACCGGGCGCTGGAACGGCGCGGCCTCGTCCTCCAGCCCCTCGGCGAAGGGACCATAGCGCGTGGCCTCGCGGCGTTCGAGGTCTTGGGGCAGACCGTAATCAACGATCCGAGCGAACTCGGCCTCCGGCAGCCGCCGCACGGCGAGCTGAACAGCGCCCCCCTTCTTCGGCGTCCCATCCGGTTCGGCCAGAGACGCCTCAAGCGGCCGCCCGTCCACAAGGCGTGGCACCTCCGCATCGAAAGGAAGATAGCTGCCCGGCTCGATGAGCGCGAGATATCGTCCCTCAACGCCCGGTTTCGGAATGATCTGTCGGATCTTCGCGACGGCGAAGTACCCACGCGGGCCGGCCTTGACCGGCTCGTAGTAGACGACCCAGTCGCCCACAGCCTCCCGAACCGCTTTCAGATAGGTACGGGGAAAATCATAGACGACGTCCGGCTCGTCCTCGTAGATCGAGTCGGCCTTATGCAAGAGAACCAGATTTACCATCTTGCCAGGAAAGCACCCGCCCCCGGGAGCGCAAGCACTTTAAGGTGGAGGCCCGGGTCACTCACCTCCTGCCAGGCGCGCGTTCCGCACGAATGCAACAGCATGGCCTCCAATAGCTTAGATATCTGCGCCAAAGTCCCCTGCCCGCCTCAGCCCTCGCGCCGCGCGCGCCAGCCGCCGCGCCGGCGAGGGGCGGCGCCGGTTTCCAGCCCGGCCCGCAGGACATGGGTCATCGGATGGTCCGGCGCGCCCGCGCCATAAAGCGTCAGCATCGCCTCGATGGCCTCGGCCGGTCCCCAGCCCGCCGGCAATCCCAGCGCCCAGTCCAGAAAGATGATCCGGCACTCCGGCTCGCTGATCCCCTCGATGCGATAGGCCTCGCGGATCAGGGCCTTGGGGTCGGCTGGATGGTCGCCCTTCATGCCCCGTCCGCCTGCGTCGCCCCGGTCTCTTCGCGCGCCAGCGCCGCGTCGATCACCTCTGCGGCCTGGTGATAACTCCGCGCCAGCCGCGCCCGCAGCGCCTCGAGATCCGTCGCGCCGGTGCTGCGGCATAGAAAGGCCGCCGCCCCCTCGCCCAGAGCCTCGTCCTTAAGCCCATCTGAGGAGATCAGCCGCGCCGCGGTATTGACCGCCCAGCACAGCTCATAAACCGCCTCAAGCTGCGCCGCCTCTTCGCCGCTCAGCCATTTCACCGCGACGGCGCCCTTCAGCCCCGCCGCCACATCCCGCGCGGCGCTGCCCGACAACAGCGCGCCGCTCTGCGCCACCAGCTCGATATCCAGCATCCGCCCCGCCCCGGTCTTGGCATCCCAGAGCCCAGCCGGCACCTTCGCCGCGGCGATCCGCGCCCGCATCTCCGCCACATCGGCGATCAGCTTGGCGCGATCCTGCGGACCGGCGATGATCTCGCGCCGGAACGCCTCGATATCGCGGCCCAGCCGGTCGTCGCCGGCCACCACCCGGGCGCGGGTCAGCGCCAGATGTTCCCAGTTCCAGGCCTCGTCCCGCTGATAGAGGGTGAAACTGGTCCAACTGGTCGCCACCGGCCCCTGGCTGCCCGAGGGACGCAGCCGCATGTCGACCTCGTAAAGCCGGCCCTCCGCCATCGGCGCGGTCAGGGCCGTGACCAAGGCCTGGGTCAGCCGGGCGTAATAGGGCCGCACCGCCAGCGGCCGTGGACCGGCCGACATCTCCTCTTCCAGCGGATCGTAGATCACGATCAGGTCAAGATCGGATCTGGCATTCAGCCGCCTGGCGCCGAGCGATCCCATCCCCAGAACCGCGGCGCCGCGCCCCGGCGGGGTGCCATGCTTGGCCGCGAATTGCCGCGTCACCAGCGGCGTCACCGAGGCGATCACCACATCCGCCAGTTCGGCATACTGCAACCCGGCCCGGTCCGCCGAAATCAGCCCGCGCAGCAGATGCACACCGATGCGGAAATGCCATTCCTTCATCCAGCGCCGCGCGGCGTCGAGCTGGGTTTCATAATCCGCCTCGATCGCCAGCCGCGCTTCGAGCCCCGCCCTGAGGGCCGTCTCGCCCGGCCAATCGCTGAAGAAATCGCCACCGATCACCGCATCGAAAACGCTGGAATTGCGCGACAGATATTGTGCCAGCGCGTGAGAGGTGCCGGCGATGTCGATCAGCAAGTCGATCAGCTGCGGATTGGCCTCGAACAGCGAGAAAAGCTGCACCCCCGCCGGCAGGCCCGCCAGGAAGCCGTCGAAGGCCTGCAGGGTTTCCTCCGGCTTGGCAGTGCGTGCCATCCGCGCCAGCAGCTCGGGCTTGAGCCGCTCGAAGATGTGCTGCGCCCGCTGCGATCTGAGCGCCGGATAGCTCGGCCAGCGCGCCAGCACCGCGGAATCGAGCGCCTCGGCCTCGGGCTCCGGCGCCGGAGCAGAGGATGCGTCGGGGGCAAAGAAATCCTCGGTCAGCGCATGTACCCGGGCGAGCCTGTCGGCCACCTGCACCCGCAGGTCCTCCTGCGATATCCCCATCAGGCAGGCGATCCGCTCGATCCCCTCCTCGGTCGCGGGCATCCGGTGGATCTGTGCGTCATGCACCATCTGGATACGATGCTCGACCTCGCGGTGAGCGCGATAGTGATCGCTCAGCTCCTCGGCGATGGCGGGGTCGACCCAACCCTTGGCGGCCAGCGCCGCCAGCCCCTCGACGGTGCCGCGCAGACGCAGGTCGGGATCGCGGCCGCCGGCGATCAGCTGCCGGGTCTGGGTGAAGAATTCGATCTCGCGGATGCCGCCGCGCCCCAGCTTCATGTCATGGCCCGGCACCACGATCGGCCCGCCGGTGCCCTTGGTCTCGCGGATGCGCAGCCGCATGTCGTGGGCGTCCTGGATCGCCGCGAAATCCAGATGCTTGCGCCAGACGAAGGGGCGCAGGGTCTGCAGGAACCGCTGCCCCGCCGCGAGATCGCCGGCGCAGGGCCGCGCCTTGATATAGGCGGCCCGCTCCCAAGTGCGGCCGAGGCTTTCGTAATAGGTCTCCGCCGCCGCCATCGAGATGCAGACCGGGGTGACCGAAGGGTCGGGCCGCAGCCTGAGATCGGTGCGGAAGACATAGCCGTCCGCCGTCTTGTCAGACAGCAGCGCCGCCATGTTGCGGGTCGCCCGGATCAGGCTGGCGCGGGCCTCCTGATAGTCATCGGGACCATAGCGGGTCTCGTCGAACAGGCAGATCAGGTCGATGTCGGAACTATAGTTCAGCTCGTGCGCGCCCATCTTGCCCATGGCCAGAACGGTCAGGCCGGCGGCCTCGGCCACATCCTCGGGGCCCTGGCCGGGGATCTTGCCCCGACGGATCAGTGTGGCGATTTCGGATTTCAGCGCCAGATCGCAGGCGAGGCCGGCGAAATCGGTCAGCAGGCCGGTCACCCGCTCCAGCGGCCAGGCGCCCGCCAGATCGGCCAGGGCGGTGATCAGTGCCACCCGCCGCTTGGCCTGGCGGAGACCGGGTTTCAACTGATCGGGCGCCAATTCGCGACAGCCCGCCAAGACCGCGGCAACCGCCGTCTCGGGATCATCAAGCGCGGTTTCAAGCCAGCCGGCCTCGCGCGTGATCAACCCTTTGAGATAGGGGCTGGAGCCGCCGGCACCGGCCAGCAGCCGCGCCTGATCACCGGTCACCCCCGGCAGGGCGGCGCGGGTCTCTTCCCCGAGCGCAGGATCGAAGGGGCGCGGCAGCCGCGCGATATTCAGCGGGTTGGTCATGGCGGCAGGATTGCTGTGCGGCGAGCGCGGCGTCAATGCGGGAAACGCTTGAACTCGACGTGTCGGCGCGGCAATCCTGCGCCCATGAGCAAGAGCATGAAACGCGTCCGCGCCGCCCTGGAGGCCGCCGGGCTGGACCCGCAGATCCGCGAAACCGACCTGGCCCGCACCGCCGCCGACGCGGCGCGCGCGGTGGGCTGCGAGGTCGATGAGATTGCCAAGTCGATCATCTTCAAGGGCGAAGAAAGTGGCGAGGCGCTCCTGTTCCTGACCGCCGGCGGCAATCAGGTCGATCCCGCCAAGGCGGCCGAGATCGCCGGCGAGCCGCTGGGCAAGGCCGATGCGGCACTGGTGCGGGCACAGACCGGCTTTGCCATCGGCGGCGTCTCTCCGGTTGGGCATCTGACCCCGATCCGCGCCTTTCTCGACCCCCGGCTGGAGGCCTTCGAGGTGGTCTGGGCCGCCGCCGGCACCCCGCATCACGTCTTTCCGATCGCCCCCACCGATCTGGAACGGCTGACCGGCGCGCAAAAGGCCGAGTTTACCGCCGACTAACATTATCTCCCGCCCGGGGTTGGCCGGGGCAGGCACCCCGGTTAGGCTTCGTCACAGGCGCGCGCCCCCGATGCGCCGGCGACGAAGGATAAATCTATTGTATTTTCGGAATTTTCCCGCCCCCCTCGCCTTGGCCCTGGGTCTGGCTCTGACCAGCATCGCCCGGGCCGAGCCCAGCCTGCCCCCGCTCGCCCTGCCCGACCCGATGCCGGCGCCGCCGCTGACCGTGCTGCTGCCGGTTCCCGATGCGCGGATCGAGGCCGCCGTCGCCACGCTCGACGATCTGGGCCAGGAGATGCTGGAGCGCAGCGGCATTCCCGGGCTTGCCATCGCGGTGGTTCACCACGGCAAGACCGTCTATGCCCGCGGCTTCGGCCTGCGCGCGGTGGGTCAGCCCGAGCCGGTCGATGCCGATACCGTCTTCCTGCTCGCCTCGCTGTCCAAATCGGTCGGCGCCACGGTGGTCGCCGCCGAGGTCAGCGCCGGCACGGTGAGCTGGGACAGCCCGGTGCGTGACTTCCTGCCCTGGTTCACCCTGGGCGATCCCTGGATCGACAGCCATGTGACCATCGGCGATCTCTATGCCCACCGCTCCGGCCTGCCGGACCATGCCGGCGACGATCTGGAGGACATCGGCTATGATCGCCGCGCCGTGCTCGACCGGCTGGCGTTGCTGCCGCAACACCCGTTTCGCGCCCATTACGCCTATACCAACTTCGGCCTGACCGCGGCGGCCGAGGCGGTGGCGGTGGCCGCCGGCACCGATTGGGCCAACCTGTCGGACCAGATGCTCTATACCCCCCTCGGGATGAGCTCGACCAGCTCGCGCCATGCCGATTACATGGCCCGGCCCAATCGCGCCGCCAGCCATGTGCGCGACGGCGATCTTTTCGCGGTCTCGGACCAACGCCAGCCCGATGCACAAAGCCCGGCGGGCGGTGTCAGTTCCTCAGTCAACGACATGGCGCGCTGGATGGCGCTGGTACTGGCCACCGGCGAGCTTGGTGATCAACAGCTCATCACCACCGAGGCGCTGATCCCCGCGATCTCGCCGCAGGCGATCGACGGGCTGCCGATGTCGCCGGCCGCGCGCCCCAGCCTCTATGGCTATGGCTTCGGTGTCGGTACCCGCGCCAGCGGGCGGGTGGTCATCAGCCATTCCGGCGCCTTCGCGCTGGGGGCCTCTACCACCTATATGCTGATCCCCGATCTCGATCTTGGGATCGTGGTGCTGACCAACGCGCTGCCCACCGGCGCGGCCGAGGCGATCGCCGCCTCCTTCGCTGACCGTGCCGAACTCGGGGTCGACAGCCGCGACTGGTTCGCCGGTTACGCCCCGCGCATGGCGGCGCTCTCCGCCCCGCTCGGCAGCCTAGTCGGCGTCAGCCCACCGGCCAATCCGGCCCCCGCCAAACCTGACAGCGCCTATGTCGGCGCATACCTCAACCCCTATTTCGGCCCGATCCGGGTGGAACGCGACGATCATGGGCTGGTCCTGCGGCTCGGCCCGCAGGAGCATCGGCTGGAGATGACCCATTGGAACGGCGACAGTTTCATCGTCCAGACCGTGACCGAAAACCAGCCGGCCGGCTCGATTTCGCGCCTGGACTTCCAGACCGATACCGATGGCAAGCCCCTCCAGGTGACGATCGAGCACCTCAACGACTATGGCCTGGGCGCCTTCCGAGCCGCAGAATGACATGCAAGCCATTGGAATAATATAGAAAACGAAGATAATGTAAAAAACATTCACATCCCCCTTGCAAAGCGGCCCAAGGACTCCGATCTTCTTCAATGTGAAAAGCATTCACATCGCATCTGATCACCGCATCTCGGAGACACCGACAATGACCATGCTCACCGACCCAGCCCCCGGCTATGCCCGCTATGGCTGGTTCTCGCGGATCGAAGGCTGGCTGGACAGCAAGGGCAAAGGCGCCTGGATCGCTGTCATGGTGCTGGGCTTCATCTTCTTCTGGCCCGTCGGCCTTGCTATTCTCTTCTACATGATCTGGGGAAAACACATGTTCCGTTCGTCCTGCTCGCATCGCTCCGCCCGTCAGGGTTTCGGCCAAGGCTTCGGCTATGGCCGCGGCATGGGCCGGCACGGCATGGGGCCCTCCATGTCCTCGGGCAACAGCGCCTTCGACGCCTATCGCGAGGAAACCCTGCGCCGGCTGGAACAGGAGCAGACCGATTTCGAAGCCTTCTTGACCCGCCTGCGCGAGGCCAAGGACAAGGCGGAATTCGACCAGTTCATGGACGACCGCGCCCGCCGCGCCGCCGAGGAGGTCTCGACCAAGACCGACGAGGCGCCGGACCAACAGCGCTGAACGCGGCTCTCGCCCGTCCCGGGGGCTCCGGCAGATGCCGGGGCCCTTGCCTCCCTCACCAGCCACCCCCGCACAAGATCCTGTCCCGATGACCTATACCGCCCCGAGCCCGCATCTGCCCGACCCCGACCGCCAGCCGCAATTCTATCAGGGCGTGCCCGCCAGACGGCTGATCGCCTGGGTGGTCGACAGCCTGATCACCCTGGGGCTGACCCTGGGCGCCGTGCTGATCACCGCCTTTGTCGGCGTGCTGATCTGGCCCTTCCTCTTTCTCACCCTGGGCTTCGCCTATCGGGTGGTCACCATCGCCAACGGCTCCGCCACCTGGGGCATGCGCTTTGCCGGGATCGAACTGCGCGACGCCGCCGGCCAAAGGCTCGACCTCGGGCAGGCGGTGCTGCATACGCTCGGCTTCAGCCTCTGCTTCGCGCTGCCGATCTTCCAGCTGATCTCGGTGGTCTTGATGCTGACCGGCTCCCGCGGTCAGGGGCTTCCCGACCTCTTCGTCAATACCGTCATGCTGAACCGCCGCGCCACATTCTAGGGAGGAAAAGGTCACGCAATCGCCACTTGGCGGGTCTGAAATCGGTTGTTATCATCCCGTCACACAGCCGCGGAAGACCCATGCGCCATACGCTTCCCATCGCGCCGCAATTCTATGTCACGGCCCCACAACCCTGCCCCTATCTGGCCGGACGGATGGAGCGCAAGCTGTTCACCGCGCTGCAGGGCGAAGGGGCGGACCGGCTCAACAACGCGCTGTCGCAACAGGGCTTTCGCCGATCGCAGAACGTGCTCTACCGCCCCTCCTGCTCGGATTGCGCCGCCTGCCTCTCGGCACGGATCGACGTGGCGGCCTTCACCGCCACCAAGACCCAGAAGCGCATCGCCAAACGCAACGCCCACCTCAGCCGCCGCGCCACATCGCCCTGGGCGACGGAGGATCAATATGATCTCTTCCGTCGCTATCTCGATGCCCGGCACGCCGACGGCGGCATGGCCGACATGGATGTCTTCGAATTCGCCGCGATGATCGAGGAAACTCCGATCCGCAGCCGGGTGATCGAATATACCGACCGCGACGCGCGGGAACTGATCGCGGTGGCGCTGACCGATGTGCTCGAGGACGGGCTGAGCATGGTCTATTCGTTCTACGACCCCGATCTGCCCAAGGACTCGCTCGGCACCTGGATGATCCTCGATCACATCGAGATCGCCCGCGAAAACGCCCTGCCCTATGTCTATCTCGGCTATTGGGTGCCAGGCAGCCCGAAGATGGGCTACAAGGCGAATTTCTCCGGGCTCGAGGTCTATTCCGGCGGCCGCTGGCAGAAGATGACCCAGCCGCAGGACTTCGCCGCCACCACCCATCCGCTCTCGACCGATCCGATCGCCGAACAGGTCGCCAATATCTCGCTGCCCGACCGCCACCCCACCGGACGTTGACCCGGCGCGCCGCGCCGCCGCTCGCGCGCGGCCCCGCCCCCCTTCCCGCAAAACGACCACTGGACCGTTTGTCCCTGCGCCTCCCGGAGCTGCGCCCGTTCGCGGCTGAGTGAGGCGGATCAGGAAACTCTCCGGGGGAGAGTTTCCCCGCCGAACAGTCCACTGGACCGTTTGTCCCTGCGCCGTCCGGGGCTACGCCCGTTCGCGGCTGAGTGAGGCGGATCAGGAAACTCTCCGGGGGAGAGTTTCCCCGCCGAACGGTCCACTAGACCGTTTGTCCCTGTGCCTTCCGGGGCTACGCCCGTTCGCGGCTGAAAACGGTCCACTGGACCGTTTGTCCCTGCGCCGCTCACCCCCTCTTTTTCTAGCTGCAAATATCCCGGGGTGAATGCGCCGCAGGCGCAGAGGGGCAGCGCCCCTGATCCCTCCGGCCGACACCATCACCCCGCCCGAATATGAAAAGGGGCCCCGCGGGGCCCCTTCCAATTCGGATCTTCTCTCGCCCGACCTATTTCGGCATCAGCTCCGGCACGATGGTGACGACGCCCGGGAAGAACCACAAGAGCGCCAGCCCGCCGACCTGGATCAGCACGAAGGGCAGCACCCCGCGATAGATATGTCCCGTCGTCACCTCGGCCGGCGCCACGCCGCGCAGGTAGAACAGCGCAAAGCCGAAGGGCGGCGTCAGGAACGAGGTCTGCAGGTTCACCGCCACCATGATGGTCACCCATTTCGGATCGAAGGAGCCGCCATAGATCACCGGCCCGACGATCGGGATCACGATGTAGATGATCTCGAGGAAGTCCAGCACGAAGCCCAGCAGGAAGAGCACCAGCATCACGATCAGAAAGACCGTGTACTCATTGTCGAAGCTCTTCAGGAATTGCTGGATGTAATGCTCGCCCCCGAAGGAGATCACCACCAGGTTCAACAGTTGCGAACCGATCAGGATGGTGAAGACCATCGACGACACTTTCGCCGTCTCGCGCACCACCGGGGTCAGCACGCCACCGGCATAGAGCACCCAGCAGCCATAGAGCAGACCGAAGAGCGCATAGAGATAGGCGCCATAGGCGGCGATGAAGGCGATCCAGCTTTCGACGCTCACCCCCTGCTGGTTCACCCTGAGATCGAAGTTCACCCCGATCAGGATGCAGATGATGATGGCGAAGGTGGTCCAGATGATGACCTGGCCCGACCGCCCCTCGTCGCGCAGCCGGCGATAGGCCGCCAGCATGATGGCGCCACCCGCCCCCAGCGCCGCCGCCGGCGTCGGGTTGGTGATGCCGCCGAGGATCGAGCCCAGCACCGCCACGATCAGCACCAGCGGCGGGAAGACCACCCGGATCAGATCATTGCGGGCGAGCCGTGCCGCCCCGTGCCTGACGCCATAGAGCGCCAGGGCAAAGGGGATCGCCTGCAACAGCACCGTCACCCCGGAGGAGGTGGTGGGCGAGACCAGCATCACATCCACCAGCACCGCCAGCAACAGCCCCATTGCGCCAAGGATCAGCGGCTTGGGATCGGACGAGGGCGAAATACCGCGTCCCAGCACCAGCACCAGACCGAGCAACACGATCAGGATCCCGGTGCCGGAGCCGATCGGCGCCGCATCGGCGATCATCTGGGTATGCGCCGCGGCGCGTTCCTCGTCGGTGAGCTTGTGGCTGACCACCTCGCCGCCGGCGGCGTCGATCGCGGCCTGCTCCTTGACCGCCTTGTCCCAGGCGGATTGGCCATGCAGCTCGATCATCGAGGCCTTGCACTGCTCCGACACATTGGTGCGCAGGCTCGCCGCCTCACCAACGTTGGAATAGCTCGACACCGTCAGGTCCTGGCTGCCGATCAGCCCGACGTTGGCCAGCAGGATGGCGCCGCCGATCAGACCGATGGGCGCGGCCAAGAACCACCCCAGCGCCTCGCCGCGGGTGACCGGCTCGTTGCCCGAAGGCGCCAGGGCCACGGCGGGCGCCTTTTCGGGGTTCAGCAGCGCGAAGCCGAAGGCATAGGCGGCATAGAGCACTGCCAGCAGGATGCCCGGCAGCAGCGCCGCCTGGAACAGGGTGCCGACCGAGACCACCGCCGGCTCGCCCAGATAGGTCAGCGCGTCGCTACAGCCCGCCACCGTCGCCCGGGTCTCCTGCGCGGTGGCATAGAGGTCGCCCGCCAGAGTGCCGAGCAGCACGATGACGATCGAGGGCGGGATGATCTGCCCCAGCGTCCCCGAGGCGGCGATCACCCCGGTGGCCAACTCGGGCGAATAGTTGTTCCTGAGCATGGTCGGCAATGCCAACAGCCCCATGGTCACCACGGTGGCGCCGACGATGCCGGTCGAAGCCGCCAGGAAGGCGCCGACGACGACGATCGAGACGGCGAGCCCGCCCGGCAACGGCCCGAAGACCCGCGCCATGGTGGTGAGCAGATCGTTGGCGATCTTCGAGCGTTCCAGCGTGATGCCCATCATGACGAACATCAGCACCGCCAGCAGCGTCTCGATCGACTGACCGGCGAGAACCCGTTCGTTCATCCGGTTGACGATGAAGGAGACGTTGCGATCCATCGCCTGCTGCCAGCCGCCGTCAAAGACCGGCTCGGCCAAGCGTGGCAAATCCGGGTATCGGAACACCGATATGTCGTCCGGCCTCGCCCCGGCCTCGATCAAGGCGTGATAGGCCTGCGACCCGGTGTCGATCGCCTGGTGGATCAGCAATCCCGCACTGTCGAGCGCGGCGATGATGCCGAAGGAAATGAGACCCGCCCCGCCGATGGCAAAGGCCACCGGAAAGCCGGAAAGAATACCCCCGAAGAGGCAGAGAAACAGGATGATCAGGCCGATTTCGACGCCATCAAGTCCGAATAGCATATGTGCTGCCCCTTAAGGTTTAATGCGCGCCTTCATAGGCTTCTTCGCCCTCGCCGAGACTGTCGCGGTCGAGGTACTTGTTTTCGCTTTCAGGCCCTTCGCGGAATTCCAGATAGGCCCGGTAGAACACCGAAATGGCTTGCAGGAAGACCAGCGCGGCAAAAGCGCAGAGCAGGATTTTGAACAGGAAATACGCGTTGAAGCCGTTCGGGCTGAAGCCGATGGTCTCGACGTTCCAGCGCAGCGCCCGGGCCTTCATCAGCAGCCGGTCGAGCTGATCGCTGGCAGAGGGTTTCGGCACGATCAGATGGCGCCAGAGGAAGAACCAGCCATACATCCAGACCAGGACCGCCATCGGCATCATGAAGATCAGCGCCCCCAGCATGTCGATCACCCGTTTGGCGCGATAGCTGACGACGGAATAGAACAGGTCAACCCGGACATGGGCGCCCTGCACATAGGCATAGCCGACGCAAAGCGTCACCACCATGGCGTTATAGAGCTTCAGCTCTTCCGAGAACCAGCTGATGTCCATGGTCAGCGGAATGCCGAGACCGATGGAGATATCGGGCCGGGCGAAGATGCGCTGAACGAAGACGATCAGGATCTGCTGCAACACCATCAAAAGCCCCGCCCAGGCGAAGAAACGGCCGACGACATTGGCGAAGCCCTCGAACGTCCGCACCATGCCCCACATGAACGGGCGCCAGATCAGCCCCGCGATGGTCAGCAGCAGAAAGATCGAGAAGATCACGAAAAAGAATTCGGACGATCCGCCGTAATAGACGAAACGCATGATTGCCTGCTTGTCGGACCAGTCCAGCCAGAGCTGGGGGTGCGACACCGCATAGCCGAAGTTGTAGAAGGACATGGCGATGTTCTGTACCAGCAACACCAACCCATGGCCGATGGCGGCGAATACATCGGCCAGGCCAACGGCCTCACCATCCTGCATGGTTATTCTCCCCGTCGCTTTAAAGCGAGATTATCAGCCCTCAGGGACAAGGCGGCCGGTCTCTGCCGGTCTCGCCCGTCCGGAAGGCAAAAGGCCTCCGCCCACCGGGCGGAGACCAGAATGCGCAGCCGGGCGCGCTTACATCGCCGCCATGACGCGGTTCCGCTGCTTGGTATAGGCGCCTTCCGAGCGCTGGATCCAATCGGCGGAGGATTTCATCGAGGTCATGTAGCTGTCGTGGATCTCGGCATAGAGCGGATCATCCATATGCTCGGCGATCACCTCGGCCGAGGCCTTGCCAAAGGCATCCCAGACCGAATCCGGGAATTCCATGATCTTGACGCCCGAGGCCTGCAGACGCTGCAGCGCGGCAGCGTTGTTGGCCATGAACAGCGACATCGTCCAGATGTTCGCGGCCGCGGCGGTCTGGGCCACGATCTGCTTCTGCGCCGCGGTCAGCGAATCATAAACGTCGCGGTTCATCGCCAGCGTCAGGTTCGGACCGGATTCATGGAAGCCGGCGGTGTAGTAGATCTTGGTGATCTCCTGGAAGCCGGCCTTTTCATCGGCCCAGGGGCCGATCCACTCGGTGCCGTCGATCGCGCCCGAGGACAGCGCCTGATAGACTTCGGAGCCCGGCAGGTTCTGCACGCTGGCCCCCAGCTTGCCCAGCACCAGGCCACCCTGCCCCGGCATCCGGAACTTGAGACCCTGGAAGTCTTCGGGGCTGTTGATTTCCTTGCGGAACCAGCCACCCGACTGCG
Source organism: Pseudodonghicola sp. (assembly GCF_048268305.1). Taxonomy (NCBI): domain Bacteria; kingdom Pseudomonadati; phylum Pseudomonadota; class Alphaproteobacteria; order Rhodobacterales; family Paracoccaceae; genus Pseudodonghicola; species Pseudodonghicola sp. The sequence goes on along the minus strand of NZ_JBLWVT010000002.1, from coordinate 387,478 downwards.
GCCCGGTATTGCCGGCGGCGAAGGACTTGAGCCCGAAGATCTCGGACACCTTGTCCTGCAATTGCTGACCGCCGTCCTGATAATACCAGTTGCTGAATTCCTGGAAGGTCATGCCGAAGGGCACGTTCGAGAAGAACGACAGCGCCGGGTGCTGACCCAGGAAGTAATAGTCGACACCGTGGTACATGTCGGCCTGACCGGAGGAGACCGCATCGAACACTTCGAAGGCGCCCACGAGTTCGCCTGCGGCCTTCACTTCGACGGTGAGATCGCCATCGCTCATGGCGGTGATCATATCGGCGGCATATTGCGCGCTGTCATGCACCCCTGCCAGGCCGCGGCCCCAAGTGGTGACCAACGTCAGCGTCCGCTTGCCCTGCGCATAGGCCGGCGCCGCCAGAGCGGTGGCGGCGGCGGCAGAGCCCCCCAGAGCAGACGTTTTCAGAAAAGAACGACGATCCATTGCGGTTTTCCTCCCCTTTTAACAGATCTCGGCCCCGCAGCGAGGCGAGGCAGATGGATGCAAGTTAACCGGTCGTTTCTTGTCGCGGAATACCTAGTTGTACGTAGTCGGCGCAGAAACTGTGCGCGAAATGCCCCGATATGACGGATTTTCGTGCACAACGTCCATGCTGCACCGCAGCTATCATCCCCGTGTTCTGCCCCATTGATTCGCCCCTCGGGCTGGGCGATTGTGCGCCCATGCCCCACCCGCGCTTTCGCCTGTCGCTGAGCTATTCGCAAAAGCTGTTCCTGTTGGCCGCCCTGCCTCTGGTGCTGGCCGCCGGGGCGATTGCCCTGTTGGTGGCAACCCAGGCCAGGCAATTGGCCGAAAGCGAGATCAGGTCGCTCGAGGCCAAGCTGATCGAGGCCAAGAAGCAGGAACTGCGCAATTATGTCACCCAGGCGCGCAACGCCTTCTATTTCATCTACGGGCCCGCTGCGCCGGACGATCAGCGCTCCAAGGACAGGGTGCAGCAGATCCTCTCGGCGATGATCTACGGCGACGAAGGGTTCTTCTTCGTCTACGATTACGATGGCACCAACCTGGTCTCGCCCCGCCAGACCGAGTTGATCGGGCGAAACTGGTCCGGGCTGACCGACAGCGAGGGCACCCCGATCGTCGATGAATTCATTCGCATCGCCCGGCAAGGCGCCGGCTGGCACGAACATCTGTGGCCCAAGCCGTCGACCGGGGATGAGGCGCGGATGATCACCTATGTGCTCGGCCTGCAGGATTGGCAGTGGGCGGTGGGCACCGGCGTCTTCATCGACGACGTTCTCGCCTCGGTCGCGGCCTCGCGGGCCGAGGTTCAGGCCCGGATCCGGCGGACCTTTCTCTATATCGGCGGCATTACCCTGACGGCGCTGCTGCTGGTCTTCTCCTCGGGCATGATGCTGAATATCCACGAACGCCGGCTGGCCGATGCCAAGCTGAAGAAGCTGACCCAGCGGGTGTTCGACGCCCAGGAGGAGGAACGCGGACGGGTCGCGCGCGAATTGCATGACGGCATCAGCCAGATCCTCGTCGGGGTACGCTATGCGCTCGACAACGCCCGGCGACGATTGGCGCGCGGCGATCACGACGGCGCCCGCAACCCGCTCGACAAGGGGATCGACTATCTTGGCAATGCGATCTCGGAAGTGCGCCGGATCAGCCGCGACCTGCGCCCCGGGGCGCTGGACGATCTGGGCCTGGGCCCGGCGCTGATGGCCCTGGGCGAAACCTTTCAGGAGCGCACCGGCATCAGCGTCGATGTCTCGACCGTCGTGTTCCGCAACCGGCTTGACCAGGAGGCCAAGATCGCGCTCTACCGCATCGCGCAGGAGGCGCTCACCAATATCGAGCGCCACTCGGGCGCGACACATGTCAGCATCGACCTGCGCGGCCACAAAAAGGGGGTGACGCTCAGGATCACCGACAATGGCCGCGGCCTGCCCACCCAGGCTGACCATAGCAATCAAGGGCTTGGCCTGCGCAACATGCAGGAACGGGCCGAACAGCTTGACGGAACCTTGCGCCTTCTGTCATCACGCGGCGCGTCAACCGGCACCGAGATCGAAGCCAGCCTGCCGCTCAGCCACCTGCTCCCGCCCGAAGACAAGCCAGCGAACAAAACGGACGCCCAGCCATGATTTCCGCCGAACAGACCCTGCCTGTGCGCGTCCTGATCGTCGACGACCACCCCATGGTGGTCGAGGGGCTTGAGGCCATTCTGGAAAGCTATGACGACATCGAGGTGGTCGGCGCGCTCTGCGATGGGCAGGCCGCGGTGGACCGGGCCCAGGCGCTGGCGCCCGACGTGATCTTGATGGATCTGAACATGCCGAAGCTTGGCGGGTTGAGCGCCACCGAGATCTTGCTGGAACGCGCCCCGGATGCCCGCATCCTGATCCTGTCGATGCACGACAGCCCGGAATATATCGCCTCGGCCCTCAGCCATGGCGCCATGGGCTATGTCCTCAAGGACGTGCCGACGGAAAAGATCAAACAGGCAATCGACACGGTGATGCGGGGCGAACGCTATCTGTGCACCGGGGCGCGCGGCTCATTGGAGCCGGTCGAAGCCGCCGGGCGCGAGCAGCTTACCGGACGGGAACAGACGATCCTGCTGCAGCTCGCCCAGGGCAAGTCGAACAAGGAGGTGGCGCAGGCGCTGGATATCTCGGTTCGCACCGTCGAAACCCACCGCAAGAACATCAAGCGCAAGCTTGGCATCTCCTCCACCGCCGGGCTGACCCGCTACGCGCTGGAACATGGGATGCTGCAGGGCACCGGAGTCGCGCGGCTGTGACATCCCCCGCGGATTTGCCGGAAATTACCCAGCCTCACGGGAGATTCGCAACAAAGTGTCCCAATTTCCGCAGATCATGACATTTTCAATCGCATTTTGCAGGTTGACGCCCTCTTCCCCCGCTCCTAATCTGCGCCGCAGCAAAGAGGAGCCCGTGGCCATGGCCGCACTAGTCGTAATTGTAGGATCCAAGCGCATGGGCCGGTAACGGTAGACCATAATCTGACCCATGCGCCCTCGTTTCGACCGAGGGCTTTTTTTTGCGCTGAGCCTGGGCTCAGCACGCCAGATAGGCAAGCGATGTCGCGGATGGAGCAAAGCAGATGACACGTGAGATGACCGGAGCAAAAATGGTGGTTCAAGCCCTGAAGGATCAGGGTGTGGACACGGTATTCGGCTATCCCGGCGGCGCAGTGCTGCCGATTTATGACGAAATCTTCCTGCAAAACGACATTCGTCACATTCTAGTACGGCACGAGCAGGGCGCGGTGCATGCCGCCGAAGGCTATGCCCGCTCGACCGGCAAGCCGGGCGTCGTTCTGGTGACCTCGGGCCCCGGGGCGACCAATGCGGTGACCGGGCTGACCGACGCGCTGCTGGATTCGATCCCGATCGTCGTGCTGACCGGCCAGGTGCCGACCTTCCTGATCGGCTCGGACGCCTTCCAGGAGGCCGACACGGTGGGCATCACCCGCCCCTGCACCAAGCACAACTGGCTGGTGAAGGATCCCGACAGCCTGTCGGCGACGATCCACGAGGCCTTTCATGTCGCCACCGCCGGCCGTCCCGGCCCGGTGCTGATCGACATTCCGAAGGACGTGCAATTCGCCACCGGCAGCTATCAGGGGCCGAAACCCTCGACCTCGCATTACCGGCCGCAACTCAAAGGCGATCTGGAAGAGATCACCGAACTGGTGGCGGCGATCGAAACCGCCAAGCGCCCGGTGTTCTATACCGGCGGCGGCGTCATCAACTCGGGCCCGGGCGCGAGCCAGCTTCTGCGCGAACTGGTCGATGCCACCAACTTCCCCATCACCTCGACACTGATGGGGCTTGGCGCCTATCCGGCCTCTGGGCCGAACTGGCTGGGCATGCTGGGGATGCACGGGCTTTACGAGGCCAATATGGCGATGCATGATTGCGACCTGATGATCGCGGTTGGCTCCCGTTTCGACGACCGCATCACCGGCCGCACCGATGCCTTCAGCCCGAAGTCGAAAAAGGCCCATATCGACATCGACCCCTCGTCGATCAACAAGATCATCCGGGTCGATATCCCGATCGTCGGCGATGTCGGCCATGTGCTGGAAGATATCCTGAAGATCTGGAAATCGCGCGGTCGCAAGACCAACACCGAGGCGATCAAGAACTGGCAGGCGCAGATCAGCAAATGGCGCAAGGTGGATTGCCTGTCCTACAGGGGCAGTGAAAAGACCATCAAGCCGCAATATGCGTTGCAGCGGCTGGAAGAGCTGACCAAGAAATACGACCGCTATATCACCACCGAAGTGGGCCAGCATCAGATGTGGGCGGCGCAGTTCCTGAACTTCGACGAGCCGAACCGCTGGATGACCTCGGGCGGGCTGGGCACCATGGGCTATGGTTTCCCCGCCTCGATCGGGGTGCAGATCGCCCATCCCGACGCGTTGGTCGTCAACGTGGCGGGCGAGGCCTCCTGGCTGATGAACATGCAAGAGCTTGGCACCGCGACCCAGTTCCGCCTGCCGGTCAAGCAGTTCATCCTGAACAACGAACGGCTGGGCATGGTGCGGCAATGGCAGGAGCTGCTGCACGGATCGCGCTATTCCCATAGCTGGTCCGAGGCGCTGCCCGATTTCGTCAAGCTGGCCGAGGCCTTCGGCGCCAAGGGGATCCTCTGCTCCGATCCGGCCGATCTGGACGACGCCATCATGGAGATGATCAACTATGACGGGCCGGTGATCTTCGACTGTCTGGTCGAGAAGCACGAGAACTGCTTCCCGATGATCCCCTCGGGCAAGGCGCATAACGAAATGCTGCTGGGCGAGGCGGAGACCCATGGGGTGATCGACGCTTCGGGCGCGGCGCTGGTGTAGCAAATTCTTCGAAGAGTTTTGCCAGGAAAATTCTAATTTTCCTGGCAATCTACGAGACAAGGAAAGGGACAAGATGTCTGCCCTACATATCAAGAAAGGCGCGACCAAGCATTCCGCCTATAACCTGCGCCCGACCTTCTCCGACGTGATCGAACGTCACACGCTGGCGGTGCTGGTCGAAAACGAACCGGGCGTGCTGGCCCGGGTCATCGGGTTGTTTTCGGGTCGCGGGTATAACATCGACAGCCTCACCGTTGCCGAGGTGGATCATACCGGCCACCGGTCGCGCATCACCATCGTGACCACGGGCACACCGCAGGTGATTGAACAGATCAAGGCCCAGCTTGGCCGCATCGTGCCGGTGCACGAGGTGCATGACCTGACCGTCGATGGCGCTTCGGTCGAGCGGGAACTGGCGATCCTGAAGGTGGTCAGCCAGGGCGAAAAGCGGGTCGAGGCGCTGCGGCTGGCGGATATCTTCCGCGCCAATGTGGTCGACAGCACGCTCGGCAGCTTCATCTTCGAAATCACCGGCGCGCCGGAGAAGATCGACGCCTTCACCGATCTGATGCGTCCTCTGGGATTGACCGAACTGGCGCGCACCGGCGTCGCGGCCCTGCTGCGCGGCGACTGATAGCAACACCGTCGGCACCGCGACCGCGTGGTGCCGACACACGCCCCCACCGCACAGTCGAGCGCCGCAGTCAGCTCCAGCCGGGCTCTGCCAAGACGCGGCGCCTTTTGCGTCGCCGATCGAAGGAAAAGCGGATCACCTCTCCTTCCGGCGGAGGACAAACCGGGCAAGTTCCCCCCCGCGCGACCTGGCCCGCGCCGGTGTCCGGGGTGTCGGCCAACGACTGCGCCAACCCGTTGAACACCCCTTCTGCCACCAGCCGCGGATTATGGGCATAGCGCAGATGGCGCACCATGGTCACGTCGAACTGAACCCAGTCGCCGACGTCAAGCGCCACCTTGTCCCCCCGTCCCGTCTGTCGGTAATAGGCCAGATCACCATGATCCTCGCACCAGATCACGGCCTTGTCTTCCGTCGCATCACTCCAGAGAACTACGCCAAACATTGTCCGAACCCCACTCCGCACATGCAATCAATTCTGGGGCAAAAACGGGCGGGCGTAATATGAAAAAAATCGCACCGGAAGAACAAAATTTGTGTCAACTCCGGCCGAAATTGACTTTAATTAGCGTCACCCCTCTGTCAGCCTCTCTCAAACTCGGGGACGTTCTGTGCCATGCTGCCGACAGGCGCCCCCACGCCTCAGAACCTCTTCCTGTTGGGAACACGATCCGCGGAACCTGAACCATCATGTACAAACCCTCGCGTTCCCCGGCCGAGCTGCGCAACATGTTCGGCGCCAACCTGCGCGTTCTCTCCAAGAGCTATAGCTCGATCTCCGATCTGTCGCGCCAGCTCGGCATCAACCGGACCCAGTTCAACCGCTACCTGTCGGGAGAGAGCTTTCCGCGCCCCGATGTGCTGGACCGGATCTGCCGGTTCTTCGACGTCGATGCCCGCATCCTGCTGGAGCCGGTCGATCGGCTGACCAAGAACACCCAGCTCCTCGGCAGCCCATTTCTCGCCGAATTCATGGGCAAGGCTTCGGTCACCATCTCGCAAGAGCAGCTCCCCTCGGGGTTCTACCGCTTCTCGCGCCGCAGTTTCACCGATCAGTCGCAATTCGTCGTCGGGCTGATCCATGCTTTCCGCGAAGACGGGCTGACGCTGGTACGCGGCTTCGAGGCGAAGGAGGCGATGCGCGCCCAGGGCCTGCCCTGCGATGCCCGCACCCGGGAATTCCGCGGCTATATCTCGCTGCAGGAGGATGGCGTCGCCATGATCCTGTCACGGCGCAACAGCCTGACCGGTTCCTACAACTACATGTATCGCGTCCCCTCGTTCGAGAACAACTTCTGGGTCGGCTACACCACCCGGGCCATGCGCGAGACGCTGACCGGAACCCGTATCACCCGGATGGTGTTCGAACATCTCGGCCGCAAGATCGGCCCGGCGCTGGAGGCCGCCCGCGGCACCGGTTTCGTCACCGCGGAACAGCTGCTGCCATTTCATCGCCGCCTGTTGCAGGTCGACGCGCCGTTCCGCTGAGCCGGGCTCAGGCCGGCTCAGCCTGCGCCATGACCTCCGGCTCCTCTTCCGGCAATCGCGCAAGACGATAGACATGCCATGTCGCATGCCCCAGCAACGGCAATACGATCAGTAGCCCGAGAAACGCGGGAAGCATCGCCACGAAGGTGAGCGCCGCCACGAAGACGCCCCAGGCGATCATCGTCACCGGATTGTCCCGCACATAGGTGAAGCTGGTGATCATCGCGGTGACGAAATCAACCTCGCGGTCCAGCAGGATCGGCAGCGACAACACGGTGATCATGTAGAGCAGCAGCGCGAAGAGCGCCCCCACCAGAGATCCGAAGGCCAGCATCTTCAGCCCGTTCACCGTCAGGAACACCTCGAACGAGCTGGAAATATTGGTCATCGTCGAGAGCCCCAGGAACAGGGCAAAGATCATGTGCCCCAGGAAGAACCAAAACAGGAACACCATGACGATGATGGTGCAGATCGACGGCAATTGCCGGCGCCGCTGCTGCAGCACCACCCCCAGGACGGGACCGAGCTGCAACGGCTCCCCCCGCTCGAGCCGGTGGGAAATTTCATAGAGCCCTACCGCCGCGAAGGGGCCGAACAGCGGGAAGCTGATCGCGGCCAGCACCAGCCAGAAGGTGGTGCCGGTGGCAAAGGTCACGGCCAGCATCCCCCAGCCGGCCAGCACATAGACCGCCGCGAACATCAGCCCGCAAAGCGGCGCGCGGCGAAAGTCGGCCCAGCCGCAGGCCAGAGCCTCTGCCAGCATGGCAAAACTCATCGGCCTGAGTGGCGGCGCCCCCAGTTGCTTCTCCATTGATGTGGGTCCTCCTCCCTGTGAAGCGGTCTACATGGCCGGCCTTTTCTGCGGCCATTGCGTTGCCGCATGGTAAGCCGCCCCGAGCGCGAGCATCTTTGCGTCGTCGCCGCGACGGCCAAAAATCTGAAATCCCATCGGCAACCCCTGATCGCCGAAGCCCGCCGGCACGGCGAGCGAGGGCAGACCGATCAGGCTGACCGGGATCACCACCTCCATCCAGCGGTGATAGGTGTCCATCGCCCGCCCGGCGATCGAGGTCGGCCAGGGGATTTCCAGCGCGAAGGGCCAGGCCTGGGCAGTCGGCAGCACCAGGGCGTCGTAATCCTCGAACATCGCCACCACCTTGCGGAACCAATCCGACCGGATGACGCTGGCGCGATGCACTTCCATCGCGCTCATGCCCAGGCCGCGCTCGGCCTCCCAGATGGCGGAATCCTTCAGCTTGGCGCGCTGCGCCGGCTGTTCCATCAGCGGCGCCAGCCCGGCACCGACCTGCCAGGACCGGAGGGTGATCCAGGACTCCCAGAGGGCCGCGGCGGAGAACGGCGGGGCGAGCGCTTCGACATGGGCGCCAAGGTCTTCGAACACCTTCAGCCCGCTTTCGCAGAGCGCCATGATGCCCGGCTCCATCGGATAGGCGCCGCCCCAATCGCCAAGCCAGCCGATGCGCATGCCCTTCGGATCGACCGGGGTCAGCGGCGCCACCGGCTGATGCGGCAGGTTGTTCGGCTGCCGTGGATCGGGCCCGGCGATGACATCGAGCAGCACCGCCACATCCTCGGGGCTGCGCGCCATCGGCCCCAGCGTGGCGAGCTGATGCAGGAAGAGATCGCCGACGGGTTCCGAGGGGACCAGCCCCCAGCTCGGGCGGAAGCCATAGACGTTGTTCCAGGCCGCCGGGTTGCGCAGCGAGCCCATCATGTCGGACCCGTCGGCCAGCGCGGTCATCCCGGTGGCCAGCGCCACCGCCGCGCCGCCGGAGGAACCGCCACAGCTCAGCCCCATATCATAGGGGTTCTTGGTGGCGCCATAGACCGGGTTGAAGGTATGCGAGCCAAGACCGAATTCGGGCACATTGGTCTTGCCGATCAGGATGGCGCCGGCGGCACGCAGCCGCGCGGCCAGCAGATCGTCAACCTTGGGAATATGCCCCGCCATGGTCGGCGAGCCGTGGCTCGACACGATGCCGGCCACCTCCACAAGGTCCTTCACCGCAATCGGCAAGCCGTGCAGCGGGCCGCGGCGCGGCCCCTGATCGGCAGCGCGCGCCTCTTCCATCAGGTCTTCGGGGTCGCGCAGGGCCACAATGGCGTTGACGGCGGGGTTCACCGCGTCGATCCGCGCCAGGGTTTCCTGCATCAGCTCGGCCGCGGACAGGCGGCGCGCGCCCAGATCGGCCAGGATTTGGGTGGCACTCAGTCGGGTCAGGGTCATGAAATACTCGTCTTCAGGGAGATGACGAGTTCACCCTAGACGCGCCAAAGAGGCATGGGAACCCTCTGCCGTCGAAGAGTGGCCTGAACCGATACCGCGCCCCCGTGCAAAAGATCGGGACGCGGCTTTTTTCAGCCTTCGCCGCGCGCCTCGGCCCGGCTCTTGCCGGCCGCATTCATGGCGAGCGTCGCGGCCATGAAGCCGTCGAGATCGCCGTCGAGCACGCCCTTGGTGTCCGAGGTCTCGTGTTCGGTGCGCAGATCCTTCACCATCTGATAGGGCTGCAGCACATAAGACCGGATCTGGTTGCCCCAGCCGGCCGAGCCCTTGCTCTCATGCGCCTCGTTGATGGCGGCGCTGCGCCTATCGAGTTCGAGCTGATAGAGCCGCGATTTCAGCGCCTTCATGGCGATGTCGCGGTTCTGGTGCTGCGACTTCTCGGAACTGGTCACCACGATCCCGGTTGGGAAGTGGGTGATCCGCACCGCCGAGTCGGTGGTGTTGACGTGCTGACCGCCCGCCCCCGACGACCGGAAGGTGTCGATGCGGATATCGGCCGGGTTCACCTCGATCTCGATATTGTCGTCGACCACCGGATAGACCCAGACGGAGGCGAAGGAGGTTTCGCGCGTGCCCTTGCCGAAGGGCGAGATACGGACCAGCCGATGCACGCCGCTTTCGGACTTCAGCCAGCCATAGGCGTTATGGCCGGAAATCTTGTAGGCGCAGGATTTGATCCCCGCCTCGGCACCGGCTTCTTCCGACTGCAGTTCGACCTTGTAGCCGCGCTTTTCGGCCCAGCGGACATACATCCGTTGCAGCATCGAGGCCCAGTCGCAGGCCTCGGTGCCGCCGGCACCGGCGTTGATTTCAAGGAAGGTGTCGTTGGCGTCAGCCTCGCCGTCCAGCAGCGCCTCAAGCTCTTTCTGCCCGGCGGTGTCGCGCAGCGCCTTCAGCGCCTCTTCGGCGTCCTTGACGACCTCGTCATCGCCTTCCATCTCGCCCAGCTCGATCAGCTCGACGTTGTCGGACAGCCCTTGCTGGATCGAGTCATAGACCCCCATCGCATCCACCAGAAGCTGGCGGTCGCGCATCAGCTTCTGCGCCGCCTCGGGATTGTCCCAGAGGTTCGGATCCTCGACCCGCGCGTTGAACTCTTCCAGCCGGTGCGGCGCAGTCTCACGGTTCATCCGCTGACCCAGAAGGTTCAGCGATTTCTCGATCTCGGCAACGATGTTCTGCGTCTCGGCGCGCATGGGGGATCCTGCGGTAGTGCGTGAATTGAGTGTGGGTGATAGACCAGCGTCACCCGGCGGGCAAGTGGCCCGGGCGAAAACCCGTCAGCCCGCGCGCGCCAGCGCCGCCAGTTTTTCGGCGATCTCGCGGGCAAAGGCGGTCTTGCGATAGGAAACGCCGATGGTGCGCTGTCCCGCCTCTACCCCGCGCAGCGGCAAGACGACCACGCCCGCATTGGCCCGGGCATGCGACATCGGCACGAAGGCGATGCCGATGCCGGCGGCGACCAGATCCAGCACCTGCTGATCGTGCACCGCATGGGCCGGCGCGGGCTGGCGGTCGCCGATCGGCAGATCGAAGCCCTCGGCATTGGGGCAATAGGGCCGGTGAATGATCGCCTGCCCCTCCAGCTCCTGCGGGGCCACCGTCTCGCGGGTCGCAAGCGGATGGTGCCGGTCGAGCGCCACGCCGAAGCTTTCGGTCAAGACCGGCAGGAAACGGTGATCGGGCGGTACGCAGGTTGCCGAGGTATAGGAGAGATCGCAGGCCTCGGGCAGCTCGGCGAAACGGAACTGCAGATGCGCCTCGGCCCGCCGCAACCCGTGCAGCGCCGGCGCGAAGCCGCCCAGCAGGATGTCCGGACGGCAATAGATGCTGACCGGCTGCCGCGGCCGGCGTCTGAGCCGCGCCTCAAGACCGCTCAGCCGCGCCACGCTGTCGCCCGCCTCGCGATAGAGCTGTTCGCCCAGGGACGTCGGCGTCAGCCCCGATTTCGACCGCAGGAACAACGGTTCACCCAATTGCGTCTCAAGCTTCTGGATGGCGGCGGAAACCGTGGGCTGGCTGACCCCGCTCGCCTGGGCCGCACGGCTGAAGGTGCCGCCCTCGTAGGCGCAGAGGAAATAGCGAAGCGGGGTCAGCTCTATCATAGTCAATAGCTATACTATCGAGAAATTGAACAGTCAAAACCAATGATGTGAACTGCCCTCATCCGATCCCCACATCCGAAAGGACCAGAAGATGACCGACACGCCCGAGACCGGCGCCACCATCACCACGCTGCTGCGAAAATTCGCCGCCGCCGATCCGTCGATGTTCGATCTGGTGGCCCCCGACATCGACTTTCGCATCGACCACTACCGGGACGAGGCCGACACAGGCTGGCAGATCGCCCGCAACCTGCCCGAGCTGATCGGCGTGGTGCAGCGATTGGGACAGGAGATCTTTCCCAAGGGCACCCGCCTTCTGAGCGTCGAGACCCGGGCGCTTGGCAATGGCTGGTATCTGACCGACTTCCACCAGCGGTTCTTCTATGGGCTGCGGCAGTGCGAGGTCAGCAGCCTGACGCATATCCTGTCGCATGAAAGCGACGGCCGGGTGGATTTCTTCCGCGAGACCGTCACCACTATCGTCGATCAGTGATCAGACAAAGGCGCGGGCTTTGACGGCCCGCGCCCTCCCCGCCCGTTAGAAGAGGAAGTCGTCCGCATCCAGATCGGCCAGCTTGACGCCGACAAGCTGAATGGTGTGCACCCCGCTGCCGATCACGGTGCAGCCACCGAATTCGAACACATGGTCCAGCACATCGGCGAAGGACTCGAAGCCGGTCAGACCCGACAGGTCGATCTTGTCGACATTGGCCTCGAAGTCCTCGATCACGTCGGTGCCATGCTTGTCACCGAAGACAAAGACATCCTCGCCAGCACCACCGATCAGCTTGTCGTTGCCAAGGCCGCCTTCCAGCCGGTCGTTGCCGACACCGCCATCAAGCACATCATTGCCGGCGTCGCCCTTGAGCGTATCGTCGCCGGCGTCGCCGAACAGCTTGTCGTTGCCCGAGCCGCCCTCGGCATTGTCGTCGCCGTCGCCCAGCACGATCCGGTCCTTGCCGGCGCCGCCAATCACCTTGTCCGCCCCGGCGCCCGCGTCGATGATGTCGTTGCCGCGCAGACCGTCGATGGTGTCATTGCCGGCGCCGCCCTCGATCACGTTGCTGCCATTGCTGCCGGTCAGCGTGTTGGAGAATTTCGACCCGACCAGGTTCTCGAAGGAATCGAACACATCGCCCTGCGCGTCGCCGCCCTTGGCCTGGCCGGTCTGCAGATTGACGGTGACGCCCGCGCGCGAACTTTCATAGGACAGGGTGTCGATCCCGGCACCGCCCAGCAGCACATCGGCATCGGCGCCGCCTTCCAGCACGTCGTTGCCCTTGCCGCCGATCAGCACATCCGCGCCGCTGCCGCCCAAAAGGGTATCATTGCCGAGCCGGCCCGACAGCACGTCATCGCCGCCGCCGCCGATCTCGACCACGGAAACGCTATCACCATATTGGTTGCTGATGATGATGAAATGCCGCGAGCCGATAGTGATATGCTCCATGTCGCGCGGGCCGTCGATATCGGTATGGTCAACGATCTTCTGCGCCAGGTGCAGGGTGCCGTCCTTGTCCAGGGTGAACAGCGACAGCGAGTCGTCCCCCGTCCCCACTGCGGCGACGAAGGAGACGCCTTCGATCTTGAAGATCTTCAGTTCGGCGATATCGGAAACGCCGGCCTCGAGATAGTTCCTGTAGGTCGAGACCAGCTCGGCCTTGCCGTTCCTTCCAAGTGCATAGACATAGAGCTGCTCGCCGGAATAATCGGCCACGATCATATAGTCCTTGCCGTCGAACTGACCGGCCACCAGCGCCTCGAGCGAGGTGGAGGGCATCGACACCGTCTGCACCAGCTTGAGCTTGCCTGCAGCGTCAATCTCAAAGACGCTGACACCGTCGTCGCCTTCGGAGGCGGCATAGAGGAAGGTCCGCCCGCCAATAGAGTGGACCGAAAGATCCTCGACCCCCTTCAGCAGGTAGGAAACGCCGTCCCCGTCGGTCACGCTGTCCAGCAGCTTGAGCTTGCCTGTCGCGGTGAGCTGGAAGATCGACACCGCATCCGAGCCCTTGGCCGCGACAGCGAGAAAGGTGCCGTTGGCGGTTTCGAAGGTCTTGACGTAGCCGGAGGAAAGTAGCGCGCCGCCGTTGTCCAGACCGAAGCTGTCGGTGGGCGTCAGCTGGCCCTTGTCCTCGCCCGTCTGGGCAATTCGGAAGACGCTCAGCATGCTGCTGTCTGCCGAAGGCACCACAAGGAAGGGTTTGCCGCCGACCAGGATCACGTCAGAGATGCGCGGGCTGTCGAGCGTGACACCATCACCGTTGCTGATCGAACCGACAGGCTTCAACTGGCCGTTATTCCCGAGCGAGAGAATCTGAATGCCGTCGTCATCCCGGCCGCTGACATAGACGAAGACCGTTCCATTAAGTTCGACAATCGCGACGCTGTTGGCGCCATCCAGTTCCGGGGATGTCGTGAAATCCTTTACAGAAGACACGAGTTTGAGATCACCGATGAGGTTCATTAGGCGCTATGCCTCCTTGAGAATAGATTTTTCAATACTGGAACAAATGATGTCGCGTCTATTTATGAGACTAAATTCTCATAAAGTCACATATGGATGGGCGCAACAATAAAAAAGCGGGGCAAGCCCCGCTTTTTCATGCGCATCAGACTGGGTGAGACGGCTCAGTAAAGCCCGCCGGAACTGACCGTGCCGAAGTCGGCCTTCGGCCCCACCACTGCCTTTTCGCCGGTCGAGGTGGTCACCTGCCGGCCAGCCGATTTCACCTCGTCGACCAGCGGCAGGTTCGAACCCATGGCGAAACCGCCGTCATAGGTCAGCCCGAAGATCGGCTCTTCGCCATCGCGGAAATATTCCGCCACCACGTTCGGACCGCTGGCATCGTCGGACAGCCGCGCGCCGGAATAGCGGTCGATCTTGATGAAGTGCCCGCCCGGCGGCACGTCGAAGGGGCCGCCGCCGAATTTCTTCACCGCCTGTTCCATGAACTCCTGGAACACCGGGCCGCACATCGACGACCCATAGGCGCTGCGCCCCAGCGGCCGCGGCGTGTCGAACCCGATATAGCAGCCCGCCACCACGTTCGAGGTGAAGCCGATGAACCAGACGTCGCGGGCGTCGTTGGTGGTGCCGGTCTTGCCGGCAGTGGGCACCGGCAGTTTGACCACGCCGGCAGCGGTGCCGCGTTCGACCACACCCTTCATCATCGAGGTGAGCTGATAGGCGGTGATCGCGTCGATCACCCGGCTGCGGTTCGACACGATATCGGGCCCCTCACCCGCCGGCAGCATCCGAACTTCGCAATCGACGCAATCACGCTTGTCGTGACGATAGATGGTCTTGCCATAGCGGTCCTGGATCCGGTCAACCAGCGTCGGTTCGACCCGCTCACCGCCATTGGCGAACATCGCATAGGCGGCAACCATGCGATAAAGCGTGGTCTCCTCGGCGCCGAGCGAGTTCGCCAGATATTGGCCCATCTCGTCATAGACGCCAAACCGTTCGGCATAGCTGGCGACCGTCGGCATGCCGACCTCCTGCGCCAGACGGATCGTCATCAGGTTCCGGCTCATCTCGATCCCGGTTCTGAGCGGCGTCGGCCCGTAGAACTTGTTCGACGAGTTGCGCGGCCGCCACAGGCCCTGCGGCGTGTTGATCTCGATCGGGGCGTCGACCACGATGGTGGCCGGGCTATAGCCACTGTCGAGCGCTGCGGCATAGACGAAGGGTTTGAAGGACGAGCCCGGCTGGCGCATCGCCTGGGTGGCGCGGTTGAACACCGAGTCCTGATAGGAGAACCCGCCCTGCATGGCGATCACCCGGCCGGTATTCACGTCCATCGCCATGAAGGCGCCCTGCACCTCGGGCACCTGACGCAGCGACCAACGGACAAATTCACCATTCTTGTCGGTGATCTGGCGCACCAGCACCACATCGCCAACAGACAGAAGATCGCCGGCCACCTTGGCCTTGGCCGAAAGCCTGCCGCCCCCCAGCCGCTTGCGCGCCCATTGCACGTCCTGCGCCGGGATCCAATGGCCGTCCTTGTCCTCGGGAACCTCCTCGATGCCGATGCGGGCATCGCTCTTGCCGATCGACAGAACCACCGCCGGATACCAATGGGTAGGCAGATCGACATCGCGCGGCAATTCCAGAGCCGCCAGCGCGGCACGCCAGGCGGCCTCGCTTTTCAGCTCCTCGGCGGGGATGGTCTTGCCGGTGCCGCGCCAGATGCCGCGGTTGCGGTCATAGTTCTCCAACTGCACGCGCAGGGCATGGGCGGCATCGACCTGCATCTCGCGGTCGACGGTGGCACGGACAGCGAAACCGCCGGTAAAGAACTCTCCCTCGCCGAAGTTCTGGCTCAGCTGGCGACGGATTTCGTCGGTGAAATAGTCGCGCGGCGGCAGGTTGCTCTTGAAACTGGGGAAATCGCCGTTCTGCACCGAACGCACCGGCTGCGCGACCTCATGCTCATAGGTCGCCTGGTCGATATAGCCGTTCTCGCGCATTTCCCGCAGCACGTAATCGCGGCGCTGCTTCAGCCGCACCTTGTTGCGGACCGGGTGGAAATCGGACGGCGCCTTGGGCATCGAGGCGAGGAAGGCAGCCTCATGCGGGGCCAGTTCGCTCAGCGTCTTGTTGAAATAGGTCTGCGCGGCGGCCGTCACCCCATAGGAGTTCTGGCCGAGGAAGATTTCGTTGAGATAGAGTTCGAGAATTTGATCCTTGCTCAGCGCGTGTTCGACCCGGGCGGCGAGGATGATTTCCTTGATCTTGCGTTCGGCCTGACGGTCGCCAGACAGCAGGAAGTTCTTCATCACCTGCTGGGTGATGGTCGAGGCGCCGCGCACGTTCTTGCCACCAGAGCGAATCGCATCCAGCCCTGCCTTGGCGATGCCGCCCAGATCATAGCCCTTGTGGGTGTAGAAATTCTTGTCCTCGGCCGAGATGAAGGCCTCTTTCACCAGATCGGGAATTTCGTTCGACGGGGTGAACAGACGCCGCTCCTGCGCGAATTCGTCGATCATCTGCCCCTCGCCCGAATAAATCCGGCTGATCGTGGGCGGCTTGTACTGGGCCAGGGCGGCGTAACTGGGCAAATCGCGGGAATACATCCAGAAGATGCCCCCGACCAGCAGCGCCACGATGAAGATGCCCAGGGTCACGAAGCTGAAAATCGCCCCGAAGAAGGAAAAGATGAACCGAAGCACTGTGAAGCCTTTTCTCGCGCGGGTGCCCCTATATAGGCATCCGCGCCGCGGGGGTCAAAACACGAACCGGCCATAGGCGCCGGTTGGCGCAGGGATCAGGTGGCGACCGAGGGGCCGCGCATAAGGGCGATATCCGGCATCGCGGCGATGCGGTCAAGATCGGCGGCGTAACGATGGCGCCATTGCGCCGTGACGCTCTCGGGCCATCGGACAAAGCCCAAATCGGCGGCATCGCCCGCGTGGAGTGCGATCAGCCGTTCGATCTCGTCCTGCGGCAGCTTCGGATTGGCGGCAAGCGCCTGCTGGATGGCGACCAGGGCGCGGTCGGTAACCGGCGGCATCGCCGGCGCGGCATCCTCTGCCGCCAGATCGGCGGGGTCCAGATCCGGCAGCAGCCGGGCGGCCAGCGCGGCGCCCTCCCCGTCGTCGGCCTCGATCACCGTGAAGCGATCGGGGCGCAAGGCCTGCTGCAGGGTCGCGATCAGCTCGGGCCAGCCGCGGTCGAGCCCGTCGAGCGCGGCGGCGACATCGGCCAGGCCGGGCACCGCCCGACGCGCGGCGCGGGCGCGGTGGACTGCCGAAAAGAAGGCATCATAGGGCCGGATCACAAAGAGCAGATGCGCCACCCCGCCCCCCAGCGCCGTGGCCAGCGCCGCCGCCCGCGACTCTGCCGCCGGATAGAACCGGCCGCTGTAAAGATGCACGCTGCGGCCCGGGATGGTCTCCTCCGACAGGATCAGCCGGTCGGCCTGCCCGGCGAGACGGTCGATCTCCCGCCCGGCGCGGGCGGCGAGCCGCGCCGCCTCTGCCGCGTCATGGCGCAGCTCGGGCAGCTTCAGGCGCAGTCCCTCGCCCGTCGCCTCGGGCAGCGCCAGCGCATAGCCGCGCGCCGCCAGACTGTCGCGATTGGCCAGAATCCGGGCCTGCAGGGCGCCAGTGCCACAGCCCTCCGCACCGGCGTGCAGGAAGACCTGGCGCGGCGGGCGGACGCCCTGATGCAGCGCGGGCGCCGCCTGCGCCTCGCTGTCCTCGCCGCAGTCCTTGGCATTGGCACGGCCCCACCAGGGCAGATCAATGCCGAGGAAGGCGCTGATCTTTTGCGCCGCATCAGGATCGGCCAGATCATATTCCAGAAAATCAGGATCGTCCCGGAACACCCTGCGACAAAAGGAATAATGTCCCTCGACCCAGCGCAAAAGCTGGTCGGGCGCACCACCATATCCCGCCGGCAACCCCGGGATCGCCTGCTGAGGCAGCCGCGACTTGCCCAGGTTCGACCAGCCCAGCATGGATTTGACCAGCGCCGCCGGATCGCGGTGGCTGAGCACGAATTTGGTATTCGGATGATGCTTGCGGATCGCCGCGAGCAGCCCCCAGTCCATCTGCGGCCAGAGCGACAACCCATGCGAGGCGACGCTCATCTCGGTCACCGCGTCGAAATCGGGCAACAGCGCCAACGGATCGCCGGTTTCGTAATAACCGCGATAGAGGTGATCGCCGACAAAGCCGAAGAGGATCCGCCGGTCGTCGCTCTGGCCCTTGCGGATGCGCCAATCGGCGACTTTCAGCCCTGCCTTGTCCAGCGCCACGCCGAGCGTGGTGGTGCCCGATTTCGGCAGTCCGAGGTTGATGATGCGCAAACGGTCGTCCATGCCCCGCCCCTTCCTATTGCCGTACCAGAGGCCGGCGTGCCAGATCGGACTTGTGCCAGTTCACCAGCCCGTTGCGGATGCCCCGGATGATATTGGCGCGCCAATCCGGATCCTGCAGGTTCTTCAGATCGCGCGGACTGGACAGAAAGCCGACCTCGATCAGCACCGAGGGGATATCGGCCGCTTTCAGCACCGAGAAGGAGGCACCGCGCAGCGGCCGGCGGTTCATCGGCCCGCCGACATTGGTCATCCCCGAGATCAGCGCATGGGCCAAGGACTCGGTTCTCGGGTGGGTCTCCTGCCGGGCGAGGTCCAGCATGACATCGGTGACCTCGTCGTCCGCCTCGCTCAGATCGGCACCGGACAGCAGGTTGGCGCGATCGTGCCGTTCCGCCAAAAGCGCCGAGGCGACATCAGAGGCATCCTTGGCCAGCAGATAGACGGTGGCCCCATGCGCCAGCCCTTCCGACAGGGAATCGGCGTGCAGCGAGATGAAGACGTCGGCACCGGCCAGATGGGTCATCGTCACCCGCCGTTCGAGCGAGACGAAGCGATCGTCATCGCGGGTCATCTCGACCTCGAAACCGCCCGAGCGCAACAGCACCTCGCGCAATTCGCGCCCCAGGGTCAGCATCAGATCCTTTTCGGAGGAGCTGCCGGCCTCCGCCCCCGGGTCGATGCCGCCATGGCCGGGGTCGATCATCACCCGCAGCGGCGCCCCGGTGGCGCGGGTCTCGGGTTTGGGCAATTCCACCGGCTGCGGCAGATCCCAGCGCGGATCATGCGGCGCGCCGGCCGTGGCGGCGAACTCCTCCTGGCTGACCGGGGCCAGGCTCAGGTTCAGGCGCGCGCTTCCGGTTTCGGGGTCGATGGTCATGCCGGCCCGGCTGACCGCCATCGGCTGGGTCAGTTCCAGCACCATCCGCGACCAGCCCGGCACATAGGCGCCGAATTGCGCCCGGGCGATCCGGTCGGTCTGCAGCAAAGGCTCGGGCTTGAGCCCGGTCCAGTCGATCTCCTGAAAATCCAGCACCAGCCGCGGCGGCCCGTCGAGGGTAAAGAGCCGATAGGGCACCCCCTGGCTCATCCCGAGGCCGATCTTCACCCCATGCCGCCCCTCGGCCAGGATATGGCTGGTCTCCGGGTCGATCCGCGCCAGCGCCGAGAACCGATCCGGCCCCTGCTGCGCCCGGAGCGGTAGCGTCAGGGCAAGAACCATAAAGAAAACCGCGAAAACCCTGCTCAAAAACCCGTTCCGCCCACTCTGGCCCATGCCTCTGATATCTTTGTCCCGGCCTTGTCCTGACCGCTTGCCGGCAAGATAGCCGAGCGGACCGGGGTTGGAAACGCCGGATTTGTCCCGGCTCTCCCCGGCTGCAAAGCCTCCGGGGAGCGCCGGGATCGAGGCGAGACAATGCCCTCTAGCTGCGCCCGGAAATCGGCGCCGAGAACTCCACCGCCTCGAGCAGGATATCTTCCACGCCCAGCACCGGTTCGCCCCCCGGCCCGCGGGAGCGGCGCTTGATCTCGGCCCATTCCTCATCCGCCATGAAAGCCGCCCATCCCGCCGTCATCGCCGCGCGGTCGGGCCAGGACAGCAGATAGGCGAAGCGGAGCTGGTCGATCTCGTCAGTCAGCCACATCGCGACGATATCAAAACCGTAGCGGTCCCGCATCAGCCGCGCGGCGTGGTCGCGGAAGCGGCTGAGAAAGGCCTCCTTCAGTTCGGGGTCGATCCGGTAGAAGCGCAATTGATTGATCATGGGCGTGCCCTTTCCTGGCAGGAAGCGCCGGCGCCGAGCCTAGCCAACAGAGGCTAGCGCGATTTGCGCCGGATGGAAGCCCCCACGGAAGACGCGCCAGGGATCGGCTGCGGGACGGGGGCCCTGCCCCCGCCGCGGCTGCGCCGCGCCCCCGGGATATTTGCAGCTAGAAAAAGAGGGGGTGAGCGGCGCAGGGACAAACGGTCCAGTGGACCGTTTTCAGCCGCGAACGGGCGGAGCCCCGGAAGGCGCGGGGATAAACACTCCCCTGGCCGTTCGGCGGGAACGGGCGGAGCCCCGGGAGGCGCCCGAAACCGGTTCAGCGCCCAATCATCGGCAAGCGCGTCCCGAGCCCACGCAGTCCCAGAAGGCGCGCGGAAAGCCGCCGCCCCCGAAAGCGATCCAGCGGAGCCCCGAACACGGCCAGAGCCCTTCCGCCAGCACGACACTCCCCTTCGGGGAGCGTGCCCTGTTTCGCCTCAGGTCGGCCGAAGCCTCAGCCGCGTTCGGCCATGAAGCGGGCGAGCCGCGCCAGGCCCTCCTCGATATCGGCGGTGGCGCGGGCATAGGAGAAGCGCAGCGTGGTGGCGCCGCGCAGCGGATCGAAATCAAGCCCCGGGGTGACCGCGACACCGGCCTTGTCGAGGATTTCGGCGGCGAAGGCGCGGCTGTCCTGGGTCAGATCGGAGACATCGGCATAGATGTAGAAGGCGCCATCGGGCGGCGCGATCTTGTCGAAACCGGCCTTCGGCAGACCGTCGAGCATCAGCGCGCGGTTTCTGGCATAGACCGCCAGATTGGCCTGCAGCTCCTCGGTGCAGTCCATCGCGGCCAGCGCCGCGACCTGGCTCGCGTGCGGGGCGCAGATGAACATGTTCTGGGCGATGCGTTCCAGCACCCGCACGTGATCCTCGGGGACCACCAGCCAACCGGCGCGCCAGCCGGTCATCGAGAAGTATTTCGAGAAGGAATTGATGACATAGACGTCATCGGACAGTTCCAGCGCGGTGACCGCCTTCGCCTCGTATTCGAGGCCATGATAGATCTCGTCGCTGATGAAGGAGGCGCCCTGCCCCTGCGCCGCCTCGATCAGCGCGCCGAGGCTGGCGTGATCCAGCATGGTGCCGGTGGGGTTGGCGGGCGAGGCGACCATCAGACCGGCCAGGTCCATCCCGGCGAAATCGGCGGGCACCGGCTGATAGCGGTTTTCCGGCGAGGCCGGCAGATCGACCGGCACCATCCCCAGCGCCTTGAGAATCTGGCGATAGGAGGGATAGCCGGGCGCACCAATGCCGACGCGGTCACCCGAATCGAAAAGAGCCGTGAAGGCCAGGATGAAGCCGCCCGAGGAGCCCGGGGTGATCACCACCCGCTCGGGGTTGAGATCAACGTTGTACCATTCACCGTAGAGCCGGGCGATGCGGGCGCGCAGGGCCGGCAGGCCAAGCGCCACGGTATAGCCGAGGGCGTCACTGTCGAGCGCGCGTTTCAGCGCCTCGGTCGCGCCTTTGGGGGCGCCGGTGCTGGGCTGACCAACCTCCATATGGATGATGTGGCGGCCGGTCTCCTCGGCCTGGCGGGCGGCCTCCATCACATCCATCACAATGAAGGGATCGACCTGGGATCGGGTTGAGTTTCGCATGATCAGCTCCCATGGTTGCGGCATGGTTATTGCCCTGTTCCCCAGGCTGGCGTCAATCCCGGCCCTGTTGCTTTGCGCGCTGCTTGGCCTGGTGGCGCCGCGCCCCGTCGTGGCGCTGGGTCTGTTGCGCGATGCCGATATCGAACACGGGCTGGCCGAGCTGTCGTTTCCGATCCTGCGCGCCGCCGGGCTGAGTTCCCGGCAGGTCGAGGTGCTGGTGGTCGATGATCCGACCTTCAACGCCTTCGTGCTGGATCACCGGACCGTCTTCGTCCATGCCGGGTTGATCCTGAAGGTCGATCGCGCGCCGATGCTGCAGGCGGTGATCGCCCATGAGTTGGGTCATATCACCAACGGCCACCTGGCCCGCCGGATGGCCAATATGCAAAATGCCCGCAGCGCCGCTGGCCTGGGCGCGCTGCTGGCGCTGGCCGCGGCGGCGACCGGCAATGCCAAGGGCGCGGTCGGCTTGGCGGTGGGCACCCAATCGGCGGCGATCCGGTCCTTTCTGGCCCATACCCGCGCCGAGGAGGCCGCCGCCGATCAGGCCGCCGAGGCCTATCTGAGCTATGCGGGCGTCGACCCGCAGGGGTTGGTCGATCTGCACCGGCAGTTTGCCGGGCAGGAATTCCTGAGCGCGGCCAACCAGGACCCCTATATGCAGAGCCATCCGCTGACCCGCGACCGGCTGCGCGCGGCCGAGGACTTCGTCGCCGCCCAGACCCAGAGCTTTGCGCCCAACCCGACCCAGGACTATTGGTTCGCCCGGCTGCGCGGCAAATTGTCGGCTTTCACCCGGGCGCCGAACTGGACGTTGCTGCGCGCGAAGGACGAGACATACGACGATATCCGCCTGATGCGCGAGGCCGTGGCCTATCACCGGCTGAACCAGTTGCCGCGGGCGATCGCCGCCATCGACGCGGCGATCGCGCTTCGACCCGAGGACGGCTATTATTACGACCTCAAGGGTCAGTTCCTGATGGAGACGCGCAACTGGCAGGCGGCGGTCACGGCCTATGAAAAGGCCAGTGATCTGGCCCCGAGCGAACCGCTGATCCTGGCCGGGCTCGGCCGGGCGCAACGGGCGGCGGGGCAGCGCGCCGCCGGGCTGGCCAGCCTCGAGGCGGCCCGCGCCCGCGATTTCCGCGATGCCCGGGTGATGCATGACCTGGCGCTGGCCTATGCCGAGGATGGTCAGCCCGGCATGGCGGCGCTCCTCACCTCGGAACGCTATGCCCTGGCGGGCAAGCCCGAGGACGCGCTGATCCATGCCCGCCGCGCAGTGATGCAATTGCCGCGCGGATCGCCGCCTTGGCAACGCGCCCAAGATGTGCTGACTACATCGGAAAAGCTCCAGAAAAGGAAATGACCATGATCCGATTTGCCGCTCCGGCCGTGACCGCGCTGGCCCTTCTCGCCGCGCAGGCGCAGGCCAGCGATCTGCGCGCGATGAGCGACGAGGACCGCGCCGCCTTCCGCAACGAAGTGCGGGAATATCTGATGGAGCACCCTGAGGTGATCCTGGAGGCGGTCAATGCGCTGGAGCAGCGCCAGGCCGACGCGGCGGCCAAGGCCGATGTCGATATGGTCGCGGCCAATCACGAGGCGATCTTCAACGACGGCTATTCCTGGGTCGGTGGCAATCCGGATGGCGACATCACCCTGGTGGAATTCATGGATTACCGCTGCGGCTATTGCCGCAAGGCGGTGCCCGAGATCACCGAACTGCTGCAGAAGGACGGCAATATCCGGCTGATCGTCAAGGAATTCCCGATCCTGGGCGAGGCCTCGGTCGCCTCGTCGCGCTTCGCCATCGCCACCCGCCTCGTTGCCGGCCCCAAGGCCTATGGTCAGGTGCATGACGCGCTGATGGAGATGCAGGGCGATGTGTCGAATGTGGTGCTGTCGCGCCTGGCCGAGGGGTTGGGGCTCGATGCCGATGCGATCCTCACCAAGATGAACAGCGAAGAGGTCGACGAGGAGCTGAGCAAGAACCACATGCTGGCGCAGCGACTGAAGATCTCGGGCACGCCGACCTTCGTGCTGCAGGACGAGATGCTGCGCGGCTATCTTCCGGCGGCGCAGATGGCCCGGATCGTCGCCGAGAAGCGCAAGGACGGCTAAGGCGCGGAGCCGCGCGGGGGGCTGTCTGCCCCCCGGGCCGGGCCTTGCGGCCCGGCCTCCCCCCGAGGATATTTGCAGCTAGAAAAAGAGGGGGTGAGCGGCGCAGGGACAAACGGTCCAGTGGACCGTTTTCAGCCGCGAACGGGCGGAGCCCGGGAGGCGCCCGACGAAGCCGCGGCAGCGGTTCAGCGATCACTAGGCAGGAAACGCTCCCCTTGGAGCCTCGCCCTCCCCGCCCGCGTCCAGCGCCAACCGGCACGGCACCCGGCAAAGCACCCACGAAACCGCGGGGAAGATCCCGGCCATCCCCCTGTGGCACAGAGCCTCCCTGAACACTCCGTCGGGCGGGCGACATCGGCCAGCCCCCCAAACCGCGCCTTGTCCCGCCCCCTCGGGCAGCTCTCAGACGCCCCGAAACGAAAACCGCCCGTCCCGGAGATCCTGAACGGGCGGCGAAGGTATCCGGCCGCGCGGGCGCGACCGGGATCAGCCTCAGTTCAACGCCTTGTCGGTGATGACATGGGTCCAGGCCCCCTCGGGCTCCTTGGTGATGACCGGATCGGAGCCGCCCGAGAGCAGCGTTTTCACCGTGCGCTCGTAATCAGCCGGATCGAGCGCGCCGTTGGAATCCGCGGTCAGCTTGGCGACCTCACGCATCATGCGCTTCTGGTGCTTTTCGGTCTGGGCGCCGGAGGCGTCGTTGTCGAGCACGATCTCCGCCGCCTCGTCCGGGTTCTCCTCGGCATATTTCCACCCCTTCATCGAGGCGCGCACGAAGCGGACCATCTTGTCCTCGAAGGCCGGGTCGGCAAGCTTGTCTTCCATCACGTAAAGACCGTCTTCCAGCGTCGCGACCCCCTGATCCTCGTATTTGAAGGTGATCAGCTCTTCCGGCGTGACGCCGGCGTCGATCACCTGCCAATATTCGTTATAGGTCATGGTCGAGATGCAGTCGGCCTGGCGCTGCAGCAGCGGATCGACGTTGAAGCCCTGTTTCAGCACCTCGACGCTGTCGGGGCCCTTGCCATCGGTCTTGATGCCCAGATGCGCCATCCAGCTGAGGAACGGGTATTCGTTGCCATAGAACCAGACGCCCAGGGTGCGGTTGACCAGATCCATCGGCTTTTCGATGCCGGCGTCCTTCCAGCAGGTCAGCATCATGCCGGAATGCTTGTAGGGCTGGGCGATATTGACCAGCGGCAGCCCCTTTTCCCGCGCCGCCAGGGCCGAGGGCATCCAGTCGATCATCACATCGGCGCCGCCGCCGGCGATCACCTGGGTCGGCGCGATGTCGGGCCCGCCCGGCAGGATGGTGACATCCAGATCCTCGTCGGAATAGAACCCCTTGTCCTTGGCCACGTAATAGCCGGCGAACTGCGCCTGGGTCACCCATTTCAGCTGCAGCTTGACCGCATCGGCGGCCAGCGCGGCGCTGGCGCTGAGCGCAAAGGCGGCGATCGCCCCACCAATCAGTTTTTTCATCTGTCTTTCCACTCCTTGTTGGTTGTCACATCGGCCCCGCTGACCGGGGTCTTCTGCCGGTTGTCTGTCTCAGCCCCGCTGCGACGGGTGCCAGAAGGTCACCGCCCGTTCGATCGCCGCCACCCCGCCATAGAACAGCGTGCCGGCCAGGGCAGCCACCACGATTTCGGCCCAGACCATGTCCAGCGCCAGTTGCCCCACGCTGGTCGAGATGCGAAACCCCATCCCCATGGTGGGAGAGCCGAAGAACTCTGCCACGATGGCGCCGATCAGGGCGAGCGTCGAGGAAATCTTGAGCCCGTTGAAGATGAACGGCATCGCCGCCGGCAGCCGCAGCTTGAAAAAGCTCTGCCAATAGCCTGCCGCATAGGTGCGCATCAGATCGCGCTGCATGGCGCTGGTCTGGGTCAGCCCCGCCACGGTATTCACCAGCATCGGAAAGAACACCGAAACCACCACCACCGCCGCCTTCGACTGCCAGTCGAAACCGAACCACATCACCAAGATCGGCGCCGTGCCGATGATTGGCAGGGCGGCGACCAGATTGCCCACCGGCAACAGCCCGCGGCGCAGGAAATCGCTGCGGTCGACCAGCACCGCCATCAGCAGCGCCGCGCCGCAGCCGATCACATAGCCCGACAGCGCCCCCTTGAGGATGGTCTGGCGAAAATCGATCCAGAGCGTCGGCAGGCTGGTGGCAAACCGCGTCACGATCAGCGAGGGCGCCGGCAGGATCACCATCGGCACGTTCAGCCCGCGCACCAGCAGTTCCCAGACCAGCAGCACGGTGATGCCGAAGATCACCGGCACCGCCAGCTTGACCGCGCGGGTCCGGGCCAACGGCCCCCCGGCCAGCCGCACGTTCACCCACCAGCCAAACGCCCAGAGGATCAGGGCCAGGATCACCTCGGTCATCGCGGCGCCCTCCCCTGCAGCTTCTTCTCTGCAAAAATACTCACGATCCCGCTGCCCGCCATCACGCCATCCCCATCCGCTTCAGCGTAATCCGCTGGATCACGCCCAGAAGTCCGACAAGGATCGCGGCCAGGATCGCCGCCGCGAACAGAGCCGACCAGATCTGGATGGTCTGGCCGTAATAGCTGCCCGCCAGCAACCGCGCGCCCAGCCCCGCGACCGCGCCGGTCGGCAGCTCGGCCACGATGGCCCCGACCAGGGAGGAGGCGATGCCGATCTTCAGCGAGGCGAAGAGATAGGGCATCGACGAGGGCAGCCGCAGCTTCCAGAACCCCTGCGCCGGGCTGGCGTTATAGGTCTTCAACAGATCCAGCTGCATCGCATCGGGGCTGCGCAGCCCCTTCACCATGCCGACGACCACCGGAAAGAAACTGAGATAGGCCGAGATGATCGCCTTCGGCAGGATCCCCTGCACCCCGATGGAGTAGAGCACCACGATGATCATCGGCGCCAGCGCGATGATCGGAATGGTCTGGCTGACGATGGCCCAGGGCATCACCGACATGTCCATCACCCGGCTGTGCACGATGCCGACCGCCAGCAGGATGCCGAGCCCGGTGCCGATGGCAAAGCCCATCAGCGTCGCGCTCAACGTCACCCAGGCGTGAAAGACCAGGCTGCGTTTCGAGGTGATCTTCTTCATCACCGTGGTCTGCCACAGCTCGACCATCACCTGATGCGGCGCCGGCAGGCGCGGCCGCTCCTGCGCCCAGGTGGCGGAAATCGCAAAGCTGTTCTTCGCCACCAGACCGATGGCGCTCATGTCACGGCGGGCGACGGCGCCCTCGGGCACCACCTGCGCGCCGGCGCGTTCAAGATCGGTCAGCACCCCCTTGATGTTCATCGGCACGCAGGCGGCGTACCAGATCGCCACCACGGCGGCGAGCACGGTGAGAATGGCGAGCGCGGATTTCATGCCCAGCCCTCCCCGGCCTTCGGCAGATCACTCGTCATAGGAATGCCCCGCCCTGAGCCCCTCGCGCACGCGATGGGCGATCTCGATGAATTCCGGCGTATCGCGGATCTCCAGCGGACGTTCCTTCGGCAGCGGGCTTTCGATCACATCGGTGATCCGCCCCGGCCGCGGCGACATCACCACGATCTTGGTCGACAGATAGACCGCCTCGGGGATCGAATGGGTGACGAAACCGATGGTCTTCTGGGTTCGCGCCCAAAGCTCCAGAAGCTGTTCGTTCAGGTGATCGCGCACGATCTCGTCGAGCGCGCCGAAGGGTTCGTCCATCAGCAGGATATCGGCATCAAAGGCCAGTGCCCGCGCGATCGAGGCGCGCTGCTGCATGCCGCCCGACAATTGCCAGGGGAATTTCTTGCCGAAGCCGGCCAGATCGACCTGTTCCAGCACCTTTTCGACCCGCTTGTCCTGTTCCGCCCTGGGATAGCCCATGATCTCCAGTGGCAGCTTGATGTTCCCCGCGATGGTCCGCCAGGGATAAAGCCCGGCGGCCTGGAACACATAGCCGTAGGCCCGGCTCTTGCGCGCCTCCTCCGGCGTCATGCCGTTCACGGTCAAGGTGCCCCCCGTCGGCGTCTCCAACCCGGCGATGCAGCGCAGGAAGGTGGTCTTGCCGCAGCCCGAGGGGCCGATGAAACTGACGAAATCGCCCTTTTCGATCTGCAGGTTGACATCCTTCAGGGCATGCACGGGCCCGTCGTTGGTCTGAAAGGTCAGTTCGAGGGACTTCGCCTCGATTACAGGTGCTCGGGTCATACCGATCTGGTCGCTCCGCCGTCTATTCTTATGTTCTGCCCGGTGATGTAGCCGGCCCCGGGCGAGGCCAGAAAGGCGATGGTGGCCGAAATCTCTTCCATCCGCCCATAGCGGCCCAGCGGCACATCCCGCACGCGATCTGGGTCGATGGGCAGACTGTCGATGAAGCCCGGCAGGATGTTGTTCATTCGAACGTTATCCGCCCCGTAGCGATCTGAGAAGAGCTTGGTGAAACTCGCCAGCCCCGCCCGCATCACGTTGGAGACCGCGAAGCGCAGCTGCGGCTCCAGCGCCGCGAAGGTCGAGATATTGATGATCACCCCCTCCTTCTGCGCCACCATGGTCGGGGTCACCAGCCGCGCCATCCGGATCACGTTCATCAGGAAGATGTCGAAGGCCAGATGCCAATCCTCGTCCGACACCTCCAGCAGATCGCCCTTGGGGCCGTGACCGGCGGAATTCACCACCACGTCGATCCGCCCCCAGCGCGCCAGTGCCGCATCGACGAAGGCCTTGAGGTCCGCCGGCTCCAGGTTGGAGCCGGTGAAGCCCAGCCCGCCCAGCTCCTCGGCCAGTGCGGCCCCCTTGCCCGAGGCGGAGAGAATCCCCACCTCGAACCCATCTGCATGCAGGCGACGGGCGGCATCGGCGCCCATGCCGCTGCCCCCCGCCGTGATCAGGGCCACGCGGGTCAAGCGATCACACTCCGGTTGCCGGAATGCCGGCGCGCACCACCGGCCGCGGTGCGGTCAGCTCTTTCCACTTCGACAGCGCTTTGTTGACGGTGGCGTTGGGATCGCGGGCGACGAATTCGCCATGGCCTTCCTTGGCCTTCAGCTCGCCATTCTCCACCGCCACATAGCCGCGGCTCAGCACGTAGCGCGGCAGCGCCTTGACCTCGATCCCCTCGAAGACGTTGTAGTCGATCGAAGAGGCCTGGGTCTCGGCGCTGATGGTCTTGCCGATCGACGGGTCCATCACCACGATATCGGCATCGGACCCCACCAGGATCGCCCCCTTCTGCGGATAGCAGTTGAGGATCTTGGCGATATTGGTCGAGGTGACGGCGACGAATTCATTCATGGTGATCCGCCCGGTCTCGACCCCATAGGTCCACAGAACCGGCATCCGGTCCTCCAACCCGCCGGTGCCGTTCGGGATCTTCGAGAAATCGCCGACGCCATAGCGTTTCTGGTCCGTGGTGAAGGCGCAATGGTCGGTCGCCACGCAGGAGAGCGTGCCCGAGGCGAGGCCCGCCCAGAGGCTGTCCTGATGCTTCTTGTTGCGGAAGGGCGGCGACATCACCCGGCGGGCGGCGTGATCCCAATCCTCGCTGAAATATTCGCTCTCATCCAGCACCAGATGCTGGATCAGCGGCTCGCCCCAGACCCGCTTGCCGTTCATCTTGGCGCGGCGGATCGCCTCATGCGCCTCCTCGCAGGAGGTATGCACCACATAAAGCGGCGCGCCGGCCATATCGGCGATCATGATGGCGCGGTTGGTGGCCTCGCCCTCGACCTGAGTGGGGCGGCTATAGGCATGCGCCTCCGGCCCGGTATTGCCCTCTGCCAGCAGCTTGGCGGTCATCTCGGCCACCAGATCGCCGTTCTCGGCGTGAACCAGCGGCGTCGCCCCCAGCTCGGCGCAGCGCTTGAAGCTGGCGAACATCTCGTCGTCGTTCACCATCAGGCTGCCCTTGTAGGCCATGAAATGCTTGAAGGTGTTGATGCCCTTCTCTTCGGTGATGATCTTCATCTCGTTGAAGACCTGCTCGCCCCACCAGGTGATCGCCATATGGAAGGAATAGTCGCAGCAGGCGCGGGCCGATTTGTTGTCCCATTTCTTCACCGCGTCGAGCAGGCTCTCGCCCGGATCGGGCAGCGCAAAATCGACCACCATGGTGGTGCCGCCGGCCAGAGCCGCCCGGGTGCCGGCATAGAAATCATCTGACGAATGGGTGCCCATGAAGGGCATCTCCAGATGGGTATGCGGGTCGATCCCGCCCGGCATCACGAAACAGCCGGTGGCATCCAGGATTTCGTCGCCGCTCAGATCGGGGCCGATCTCGACGATCTTGCCATCCTCGATCTTCACATCGGCCTTATAGGTCAGATCGGCCGTCACCACGGTGCCGCCCTTGATCACTTTGCTCATCTTCAGCACTCCCATATTATTCCTGACGGGTCCGTCACCGCGCAGGACCGCGTGACAACCGTCGCGGGGCGCGCGCGACCGCGCCCCTTCTTTTTCTAGCTTCAAATATCCCGGGGGTCTGGGGGCAGAGCCCCCAGCGCCCGATCTTCACTCGACGATCTCAGCCGTTTCCAGCACAGCATGCAACAGAACATCGGTGCCCGCTGCCGCCCAGTCCTTGGAAATCTTTTCCGCCTCGTTGTGCGACAGCCCGCCGACGCAGGGGCACATGATCATCGTGGTGGGCGCCATCTTGGCGGCCCAGCAGGCATCGTGGCCGGCGCCCGAGATGATATCCATATGGCTATAGCCCAGACGTTCGGCGGCGTTGCGCACATTGCTGACCAGCTCCGGGGTGAAGGTGACGGGATCGAAATGCCCCACCGCCTCGACCGAACAGCCAACGCCGAGCTCGTCGCAGATCTTGGCTGCTTCCGCCTCGATCTTGGCGCGCATGGCGTCCAGCTTGGCCTGATCGGGGGTGCGGATGTCGACGGTGAAGACCACCTTGCCGGGCAGCACGTTGCGCGAATTGGGGGTGAAGGTCACCTGCCCCACACCGCCCACGGCGTTCGGCTGGTTCTCCATCGCCACCGCCTGCACCATCTCGAAGATGCGGCTCATCGCCAACCCTGCGTTCACCCGCATCGCCATCGGGGTCGAGCCGGTATGCGCCGCGGTGCCGGTCAGGGTGAATTCCAGCCACCACAGCCCCTGGCAATGGGTGACGACACCGATGTCCTTGCCCTCGGCCTCGAGGATCGGGCCCTGTTCGATGTGCAGCTCGTAATAGGCGTGCATCTTGCGGGCGCCGACCTCTTCGTCACCCTGCCAGCCGATCCGCTTCAGCTCATCGCCATAGGTCTTGCCCTCGAGATCGGCGCGACCATAGGCATAGTCCAGCGAATGCATGCCGGCGAAGACGCCCGAGGCCAGCATCGCCGGGGCAAAGCGTGCGCCCTCTTCATTCGCCCAGTTGGTGACGACGATCGGGTGTTTGGTCTTCAACCCGAGATCGTTCATCGTGCGCACCGCCTCCAGCGCGCCGAGCACGCCGAGAACGCCATCATATTTCCCGCCCGTCGGCTGGGTATCGAGGTGGCTGCCCATATAGACCGGCAGCGCATCGGGGTCTTCGCCGGGGCGCGTCATGAACATGGTGCCCATTTTATCGACACCCATGGTCATTCCCGCGGCTTCGCACCATTTCTGGAACAGCGCCCGACCTTCGGCATCCGCGTCGGTCAGGGTCTGACGATTGTTCCCCCCGGCCACGCCCGGGCCGATCTGGGCCATCGCCATTAGGCTGTCCCACAGCCGATCACCGTTGATTTTCAGATTTTCTGCCGGAGCGGACATGGCTGAAACTGGCTCCCCGTCTATTTTATGTTCTGGATCTTTGATTTGACCAAAAGGTCAAACCGACGCTAACACGGGTTGCGAACCAGTCAAGAAATTGCCGTAATCAGGCGGAGAAATCGCGATCACCGCAAGGGGCGCGACGATAAAACAGGCAGGGACAGACAGAATGGAGATGGCGCCGCCGATGCCCAAGGACCGAGCCCCGACACGCATCCAGCGGAAAAACCGCCTGGCCATTCTGGACGCCGCGCTCGAAGTGTTTTCCGCTCAGGGGTTTCGCGGTGCCACGGTGGATCAGATCGCCAGCGAGGCTGGGCTGAGCAAACCGAACCTGCTGTATTACTTCCCCTCGAAAGAGGCGATGTATGACGCGGTCCTGTCGCAGCTTCTCGACACCTGGCTCGATCCGCTGCGCACGCTGGACCCCGAGGGCGACCCGCTGGAGGAAATCCTCTCCTATGTGCGCCTCAAGCTGGAGATGAGCCGCGACTATCCGCGCGAAAGCCGGCTTTTCGCCAATGAGATCGTGCAGGGGGCACCGCGGATTCACCAGGTGCTCTCGACCGATCTGAAGCGGCTGGTCGACGAGAAGTCCGAGGTGATCCGGGGCTGGATCGACTCCGGGCAACTGGCCCCGGTCCACCCCTATCACCTGATCTTCTCGATCTGGTCGCTGACCCAGCATTATGCCGATTTCGACGTCCAGGTGCGTGCCGTTCTTGGCAAGGAAGACCCTTTCGACGCCGCGCCGGATTTCGTCGAAACCCTCTATCGCCGGCTCTTGACCCCGGTGTCCTGACTCTGGTGTCGTGACCCGGATCAGGGCGCCAGCGGCGCCCCCGGGGCTGCGCTCTCCTCGGGCGCCTCCTCTTCTTCGCCGTCCAGGATCGGCTCGCCCTCTTCATCCTCCTCGCGCGGCTCTTCCGAGGTGGCTTCCTCCGCCTCTTCCGGGCTTGCCGCCAGAACCAACGTTTCCGGGGTCGACATCCGGCCCTGTGGCACCGACACGAAGGCGGCCTTGTCGGCCTCGACCACCGGCGCCCGCATCGTCATGCGCAAAAGCCCAAAGAGGATGATCAGCACATGCGCCACCGCTGAGGTGACGAAGAGCCCCGCCTGGCCTAAGGTGCCCATGCCAAAACCCGCGACCAGCGGGCCGGCGATGGCGCCAAGCCCGAACAGCATCAAGAGCCCGCCACTGACCTGGATCGAAGTGCCCTCCTCTGCGTGGTCGTTGGCATGCGCGATGATGATCGGATACATCGCATAGATTGCCGCGCCGAAGGCCGCCGCCATGATCAGATTGGCCAGCCGTCCCTCGGGACTGACAAAGATGAAAGCCAGATCGACCACCAGCGCGAGCACCGACACCCCCACCAGCACCAGCCGCCGATCCATCCGGTCCGAGATCATGCCGATCGGCAATTGGCTGAGCGCGCCGGCCAGAACCGGCAGGCTGGCGAAGAGGGCCACCGCCGTCAGTTGCAGACCGACCTGATCGGCATAGACCGCCGAGAGCGTGCCGAAGGCGCTGTTCGACACGCCGATGCAGAAGACCGAGAAGACCGCCACCGGCGAATTGCGCCAGAGCGCCCGCAGATCCAGGCTCACCCGAGCCAGCGGCCGCGGGCTCGCCGAAGAGGAGATCGCGGTCGGCACCAGCGCCAGGCAATAGAAGATCGCCGGCAATATGAAGAAGACGATCCCCCGGGTGTCGCCCAGTGTCAGCACCATCTGCCCGGCGGTGGAGGCCGCGAGGTTGACCATCGTGTACATGCCGAAAATGCGCCCGCGGTTTTCCGGCGCCGCCCGCTCGCCCAGCCAGCTTTCGACGATCATCGCGGCACCGGCGAAACAGAAACCCGAGATCGAGCGCAGCGGCACCCAGGTCCATGGGCTAAGCATCAACAGGGACAGCAGAACGGCAACCGCGGCGAAGGCCGCCATCACGCTGAACGAGCGGATATGGCCGACCCGGGCCACAAGCCGCGCCATGAACACGCAGCCCAGCACATAGCCCACCGCCCAGCCAGAGCCCAAGAGCCCGAGAGACGAGGCACTGAATCCCTCCAACGTGCCGCGGATCGGCAAAATCAAAGTATTCATGCCGCCGGCGAAGAGCAGCAGCGCCGACCCCAGCAACAGGGCGGAAATTGGAAGAATCTGTCGAACCATCAGCCCGTTACCAGTAGCTTTCCTGTCAGCCTGCCTGCCTATGGTCTAGGTTGCAAGATCGGAGCGACCGCAACTTTGCCAGATCGGCGATGGCGCGCATATCTGCCCAGGAACAGACGGCCGCAAGGGGGAATATGCACCCATGCGAAACCGGTGGCCTCCTCCCGCGACCGAACAGCAAAACGGGCGCGCAAGCCCCTGCCCGCGCGCCCGTTTTCAGAAAGGGTATTCCGGCTATTCCGCCGCGACGGCGGCGGGGTTGTTCGGATGCGTGGTCCAGTTGGCGTATTCCGCCGGCACCACCTTGCCGGTGCGCGGATCGACCGTGCCAGGCGCCATCTGCTCCATGCTGATGCAGCCCTCGATCGGGCAGACATCGACGCAGAGGTTGCAGGCGACGCATTCGGCATCGTTGACCTCGAACACCCGGTTGTCCTTCATCAGGATCGCCTGATGGCTGGTGTCCTCGCAGGCGGCATAGCAGCGGCCGCATTTGATGCAGGCGTCCTGGTCGATCTTGGCCTTGGCGATATAGTTCAGGTTCAGATGCTGCCAGTCGGTGACATTGGGCACCGCCTGACCGATGAAGTCCGAGGTGGCGGTATAGCCCTTCTCGTCCATCCACTGGCTGAGACCCGAGATCATCTCCTGCACCACGCGGAAGCCATAGGTCATGGCGGCGGTGCAGACCTGCACGTTACCGGCGCCCATCACCATGAATTCGGCAGCATCGCGCCAGGTGGTCACGCCGCCGATGGCGCTGATCGGCTTGCCGTGGGTCAGCGGATCGCGGGCGATCTCGGCCACCATGTTCAGGGCGATGGGCTTCACCGCCGGGCCGCAATAGCCACCGTGGGTGCCCTTGCCGTCGATGGTCGGCTGCGGCGCCATCAGGTCGAGGTCGACCGAGGTGATCGAGTTGATGGTATTGATCAGCGATACCGCATCGGCATTGCCGGCGAAGGCGGCGCGCGCCGGTTTCCGGATGTCGGTGATGTTCGGCGTCAGCTTCACGATCACCGGCTTGGAGTAGTATTTCTTGCACCACTCGGTCACCATCTGGATGTATTCCGGCACCTGCCCCACGGCCGAGCCCATGCCGCGTTCGGCCATGCCGTGCGGGCAGCCGAAGTTCAGCTCGATCCCGTCGGCACCGGTTTCCTCGACCAGCGGCAGGATCGCCTTCCAGCTCTCCTCGTCGCAGGGCACCATGATCGAGACGATCAGCGCCCGGTCGGGATAGTCCTTCTTGACCCGGGTGATCTCCTCAAGGTTGGTCTGCAGCGGCCGGTCGGTGATCAGTTCGATGTTGTTCAGACCCAGCAGGCGGCGGTCGGCACCATAGATCGCGCCATAGCGCGGCCCGTTGACGTTCACCACCGGCGGCCCTTCCGAACCCAGCGTCTTCCAG
Source organism: Pseudodonghicola sp. (assembly GCF_048268305.1). NCBI lineage: Bacteria > Pseudomonadati > Pseudomonadota > Alphaproteobacteria > Rhodobacterales > Paracoccaceae > Pseudodonghicola > Pseudodonghicola sp. Next base: position 352,384 of record NZ_JBLWVT010000002.1, on the reverse strand, counting down.
ACCACGCCGCCCCAGCCGGCCTCATAGGCGCGGCGGACGTTATATTCCTTGTCGGTCGGCGGGGCCGAGGCCAGCCAGAACGGGTTCGGGCTTTTGATGCCCAGAAAATCAGTCGTCAAATCAGCCATTTAAGCGGCCTCCCTATGAGTTCCCAGGTTGTCTCTGACTATTTTAGCCCTATGCGCGAATACCTGGCTTCGCGTCAGGTGCAGGCCGGAGCGGCCCGCCTTTTCGATCAGATCGCGCAGTTTCGCGCGGTCAGCATTCAGCCCGGAAAGGGCCTCGGCCAGCGCCGCGACATCGCCGCGCTCGACCAGCAGTCCGGCGCCCTGTTCGGCGACAAGACCCTGAGCATAAGTGTCCCGGAACCCGATCAGCGGCGTCGCCGCGAACAGCGACTCGATCAGGTTGCGGGGCGATTCATCCGTCATGTGGCAGAACAGCAGAACATGCGCCCGCCGCAGGATGCCGAACACCCGTTCCCGATCCGCGACGAACCCGTGAAACAGGATGCGATCCGCAACACCCAGCCGGCCGGCGAGGTCGCGCATTTCCACCAGCAGCGGCCCGTCGCCGGCCCATTCCGCCTCGAACCGATCGCCCGCCTCGGCGAGGCGCCCCAGCACCTCGACCCAAAGCACCCCGCCCTTCATCCGGTCGGCGCGCCCGACATAGCAGATCCGCAACTCGTCCCGGTCGGCGCTGTCCAGCTTGCCGGCCAGTTCCGCCGCAGGGATGCGGTCCGAGGCCTCAAGATGGATGTCCTCGACAATCTGCGCATTCCGGGTCCGCCGCGCGAATTGGTCAAAGACGGTCTGGCCGTGCAACAGCGCCAGATCGGCCTGCTCCAGCAGTTGCCGCTCGGTCCGGGCGGTGATCGCCGATTTGACCCGCGCCTTCAGCCGCCCCTTGAGGCTGCCGTCATGCGACGTGGCGAAGACCTGGGATTCCACCCGGTCGAACCAGATGCCATGCGACAGCCCGTTCTCGCTGGCCAACCGCGCGCCCACCACGCCCCAGTCGCCGATCCAGCCGCCGATGGCGAACAACCGATAGTCGGCGCGCCGCAGCGCATCGAGCAACACCCGCCGCACCTGTCCGCGCGTCTTCAGAAACACCGGCAGGCGATAGCCGTCCGGCAGTTCGATCAATTCGAACTCGGGCAGGACGACCCCCTCTTGCTCCGCATCGACCCAGCCCTTCGGCGGCAGGCCGGTCTTGCAGATCGAACAGGCGATCAGCCTGTCGAAATGCTGATGCCACGCCTTCAGACCGCTGGCGGTCTGCGCCTCGATGAAAAGGCGGCCGTCATGACGGTAGAAGGGCGCTCCCAGCGTGAGGAAAAGGGTGTCCAAGATGCTGTCTCCAGGCTCTAGAATGGGTCAGGGGACCGAGGTCCTCGCCCCTATCCTAGCACGACGTCAGCCTGGCATGGATATCCATCGCAGCATCCCGGCCCTCGGCGACGGCGGTGACGGTCAGATCCTCACCACCGCTGGCGCAATCGCCCCCGGCCCAGACCCCGTCGAGGCTGGTCCGCCCCGCGCCGGTGACGGCGATCTTGCCGCCGGCGATCTCCAGCCCCTCGGGCGCCCCCAGCAGCGTCTGGCCGATCGCCTTGAAAACCTGGTCCGCATGCAGCGGCAGGGTTTCGCCGGTGCCGGTGACGCGGCCGTCGACCACATCGGTATATTCCAGCATCACGCCCTCGACCGCAGCCTCTCCGATCAGCGCCCTGGGCATCACGTTGAACATCAGCCTGACCCCTTTGGAGGCGGCAAGATCCTGCTCATAACGGCTGGCCGGCATCGCCTCCTGCCCACGGCGATAGGCGATGGTGACGGTCTCAGCGCCCAGCAACCTGGCCTGAACGGCGGCATCCACCGCCGTCATGCCGCCGCCGATGACGACCACGTTGCGCCCCACCGGGATGGCGGAGCGATCTTGCGCCTGGCGCAGCTCGGCAATGAATTCCACCGCATCGCGCACGCCTTCCATGTCCTCTCCGGACAGCCGCAGAGCATTCACCCCGGCCAGGCCGATACCGAGGAAGACGGCGTCATAATCGGCCTTGAGCGCGTCGAGCGTCAGCCCCGCCCCCAGCGCCTTGCCGGTCTCGACAGTGATGCCGCCGATCTTGAGCAGCCAATCCACCTCGCGCGCGGCGAAATCGTCGGTGCTCTTGTAGGTGGCAATGCCATATTCGTTCAGCCCGCCCGCCTTCGGCTTGGCGTCAAACAGGGTGACGTCATGGCCCAGCATCGCCAGACGATGCGCACAGGAGAGCCCCGCCGGCCCCGCCCCCACGACAGCCACGGTCTTGCCGGTGGCGGCGGCGCGGGTGAAGGGATGCACGCCCGAGGTCATCAGCCGGTCGGTGGCATAGCGCTGCAGCCGGCCGATCTCGACCGGGGCGCCTTCCGCCGTCTCGCGCACGCAGGCCTCTTCACACAGCGTCTCGGTCGGGCAGACCCGCGCGCACATGCCGCCCAGGATGTTCTGGTTCAGGATGGTGCGCGCCGCGGCCTCGGGGTGGCCGGTCTGGATTTCACGGATGAACATCGGGATGTCGATGCTGGTGGGACAGGCCGTCATGCAGGGCGCGTCATAGCAGAAATAGCAGCGGTCCGCCGCGACCGCCGCCTCATGCGGGGCTAGGGGGGCATGCAGATCGGTGAAATTGGCGGCAATCTCCTCGGGCGGCAGGCGATGCGCCGCGACCCCGGATGCCTGATGGCCGTTCGCCATTGGGTGTCTCCCTGTTTTGATCTTTTGGTCAGACTGCCACAGCGCCGTTTTTTATCAATTGGTAAAATTTGCTGAGGGAGAAGAAAATACATCGCATCGGCCGGACTGCCGTCAAAACAGGCATCCCCGGCCGAATGCCTCCTCTGACTGGGAGGCCACCCCATCGCGGCGGTGTCGAAGATGACCCCGATGTCGGCAGCGACGCAATTGCGGGCTTTTGGGCGCGGATCGCCCCCCCTATAGTGGCGAAAACCAGGGCAAAAACTAGGGCAGCAGAACCAGTGTCGAGCCAAAGCTTCAATATTCTGATCATCGGCCAGTCGGGCCGGCTGCAATACGAGGCGCTGATCTTCGCCGCCTCGCTCCGGGCGATGAGCCCGGGGTTTTCCGGACGGCTGATCGTCGCCGTGCCGCAACCCGGGCCGCTGTGGTCCGGCGATCCGACGATCCGCAACGCCGAGGTTCTGACCGCGCTCGCCGATCTCGGGGCCGAGGTGGTGCCCTTCGAGAGCCGGATTTTCGGCGAGAGCTATCCGCAGGGCAACAAGATCGAGGCGCTGTCGATCCTGCCCGAGGGCGAGCCCTTCGTGTTCTTCGACACCGACACGCTGATCACCGGCGACCTGCTGCGGGTGCCCTTCGATTTCGATTATCCCGGCGCCTCGCTGCGGCGGGAAGGGACCTGGCCCGAGCCCACGCTCTATGGTCCCGGCTATGGCGCGATCTGGAAATCGCTCTATGACCGCTTCGGGCTGGATTTCGCCAGCAGCCTCGATCTGAGCCAGCCGGACGAATATTGGGAACGCTACCTCTATTTTAACGCGGGTTGGTTCTTCTACCGCTGCCCCAGGCGCTTCGGCGAACGCTTTGCCGCCTTTACCCGCTCGATCCGCGACGACCCGCCAATCGAACTGGCGGGCCAGAGCCTTGATCCCTGGCTGGACCAGGTGGCGCTGCCGCTGGTGATCCATTCCTTCGGCGGTGGCCGCGACGCCCTGCCCGACGGGATGCTCGATGGCGAGGTGAGCTGCCATTACCGGATGTTCCCGCTGCTCTACGCCCGCGAAAGCGACCGGGTGGTCGAGGTGCTGGAGGAGGTGACCGCGCCCAACAAGCTGAAGAAGGTGCTCAAGCAATACGAACCGATCAAGCGGCTGGTCTACCAGGGCCGCGGCGCCAAGGTGCGGGCGCTGTTCGACCGCGCCGCCCTGCCCCGCAAGGAACAGGCGATCCGCAACAAGATCAAGGCGAAGGGCTTCTGGATGCGGTGAGGAGACTGGCGGAAACCGATCTGGCCCGGGGTGTGGCTTCGATACCAGCATTCCGGAGGGGGCGGCCACGTATGAGGGCGTGTTTTCAGCTCGTCTCGAGCCTTGGTGCGCGAGGCAGAAAGGCAAGAAGAGCCGGCGGGAAGGGCGGGTTGCGGACATTCTCTGCGGTCGCGAAGCACTACCACAGTTGGGACCGAACCAGACGTTCAGCTTTAACTAATCGTTGCACCATTTCGCTGCTCTACAGATCCGTCTTGAGCCTATTGCAACCGTGGCTGCGAACGGCTCGAAATGACGTGATCTGTGATTAGCCGCCTTTTCCCGAGCCCTCTTTCCATGAAACTTCAACTATCCAATTGATCAAAAAGATTACCAAAGAGACCTCGTACGAACACCAATGCAGCATCGTCTTGTGACAATAGGCGGCGAACCGCCTTCTCGTAGTCCTCGATCTTTCGGAAACCGAGTTCGCTTGAGATGTTGGCCAGCGCCGAGGATTCCCGAACTGGACAGTTGGTGAGTATCGTCTCCCAGTCGCTGTCTGCCACCGCAGCGTCAAGCTCCACCTTTCGTGCCGCGTGAATTGCTTGGGCGTCGTTGGCAATCGTGATTGCTTGGCCATCCAAAAGATCATCATCATTTGGTAGCTGGTCCAAGATTAACTTCCTGACCGATTTCTTTGCAACCTTCTGACTTAGACGGTCAGTGTGATCAGCTACAGCAGCAACGCCGGCATTCACCGCTCTGCCAGCTATTGTGCGCGGATCGTCACCGGATACGTCCGCTTGTCGCGCAGCGATCCGGCTGATGATATGCGGATGGAAATAGATCGCCTCGACCGAATAAAAAGGAAGTGCGTAAACACCTTTTTGACGCTTGGCTTCGATTTGACCTGGAGAGTAGCCATCGCCATCAGCGATTCCGAACGCCCGCAGCCAGTGGAAGCCTTCTCCCGCTCGGCTCCCAACAACAGCTTGCTCAACATCGCGGCAATTGCCTTTGGGGATCACAGAAACCATAGGGAAGATCAGACTGTACAGGGGTTTGTCCAAACTGCTCTCGGTTCCTTCAACGAACAGAATTTTCCGACGCGCGCCGAGGAGGTCGCGTTTTAGGATGTCGTCAATCGATGTCTCTGCGGGAAGTTCGTCTGCCTGCCAGCCTCGGACGTTTTGACCGTTGAAGTTGCAAGACCGCAGCAACAGCGTCCTCGCCCCCGTAACCTCCAAGGGTAAATCATGGTCGTGGGTTGAAACAACGAAGCCACAGTCGGATCGTCGTTCAAAGAGTTGGCTCAGGAGCGGGGAGATAATTGAGCGGTGCAGATGTCGCTCCGGCTCGTCGATAATCAGAAGTGTTCCAGGTGGCGCGGTCAAGACGTTACCCGCGATAAGCAATGCATTGCGTTCACCGTCTGAAAGCTCTGCCGCGCTATATCCGGGACCGCCGTCCTTACTCGCCATCACTCGCTCGTTTTTCTGGATACTAATTGTAATCGGGATGTTTGATTGCCTAAGTAATTCGTTAATGATTGCAATAGGCGCTTCCACCTTGGCAGCTTCCGCTAGCCGGTCCATATCTCCGGCGTCGTAGGCGGCTTGCATCGAACGCGCGCGGACATTCTCTGCGTCTATCAGTTCATAAATCGTCATGCTCGCGCGCTGTGCGGCGTACTGATCTCGGTAACGGGCTTCTTGTGCCTGGTCCGTGGCCTTAATGTTTTGCTCAGTTTGGACCTTTTTGGCGGGCGTCATGTCCAACGCGTCTGTATTCATCCATGTCTGGCGGTGCGCCGAAATTTTCCTCACCTCATCCCGATTCTGGCTCGCAAATCGGTGCATCAAACTTGACTTGCCGGTACCGTTCGCACCAAGAACGAACAGCATTTGACCGGGCTCGAGTTGGAGCGTCGAGACCTCGGCGTTTTGAGCAGGGAAGTTCAGGTTAAACGGCATCGGATAACTCGTGGTGTAATAAAGGTCAGCAGAACATAAGGTGTATGGCCGCCAATGGTAACCTCTATTTAGCTTCCTACGGCTGAGATTTTTCGCCCTTCCCGGCGCATTGAACGGCAGGTCTAGTGATGCTGCGACGCCGTGTGGGGCCTTTCCTTGAAGCGCCAAGCAGCTGGGGACCTGCGGCACTCGAACAGAAGGTTCGCTTCCCGCCTATTCCTGTCGTCAGAGCATAAACCGCCTCCAGCCAGACAGCCCCCAACCAACCGCTGCGCCCCAAACAAAGATCGCGCCGGTTTCCCGGCGCGATCGGTCGTGGGTCCTGGGGCGGGGATGCCTCCCCCCCCGCTTACGCGGCGGGTTTATCCAGCAAGGTGTAGGAGGTGATGACCTCATCCTTCACCTGGGCGCGCTGGATCTTGCCGGCCGCGTCACGTTTGCTGCGGGCGCCGACGGCGCGTTTGATCAGGCGGCCGATCTGCTGATTCAGCGCCACACCGGCGCGGCCGGCGGCCTTGGGCTTGTCCGGCTCCGCCACGGCGGCAGCATAGAGTTTGACGAATTCCGCATCCGCATGGGCGCGCTTCATCACCTTGAGGATGAAATTCTCGTCAAAGGCGCCTTCGGCCTCCATCTTCTGCGCCAGGGCGATCACGTGATCGACCACGCCGCGGCGGGCACCGATCTGGGTGGCCAGCGGATCACCGGCGGGGGCCGAAGACAGGATGTGGTTCTCGGCCAGCTTCTGCATGAAATGGCCCATGTCCATGCCCTCGGCCTTGGCCTGGGCGGCCAGCGCCTTGCGCACATCGGTCTGCAGGGTGACGGTGATCTTGTTGGCGGCGTCGATACGGTCCATCCGGTCCTTGCGGCGGGTAGCCTTTTCGCCTTCCGGCTTGGCGGCGGCTTTCTTGCCGACCTTTCCAGCCGGCTTCTTGGTCTTGGCGGTCTCGGAATTCACTTCAAGTTTGGCGGCCATGATGCACCCCAGTTGAAAACATACTTCCCATGTATGTTGAGTCCCCTCCGCTGTCAACATACTTCGCAAGTATGTTGAAACCCCTGCCCGGCCCCCCGCGCAGAGCGCAGTTGTCACGCCCCCGGCGATGTCCTAACCCTTTGCCCGACACCGCTAACCAGAAAGGGAGGTTCACACGATGTCCGACACCCCCAGCTATGGATTTGACACGCTGCAGATCCACGCCGGCGCCCGTCCCGACCCCGCCACCGGCGCCCGTCAGACGCCGATCTATCAGACCACGGCCTATGTGTTCCGCGACGCCGATCACGCCGCCGCGCTCTTCAATCTCGAAGAGGTGGGCTATATCTATTCGCGCCTGACCAACCCGACCATCGCGGTGCTGCAGGAACGCGTCGCCACGCTCGAAGGCGGCGCCGGGGCGGTCTGCTGCTCCTCCGGGCACGCGGCGCAGATCATGGCTTTGTTCCCGCTGATGGCCCCGGGGCGGAACGTTGTCGCCTCGACCCGGCTCTATGGCGGAACGATGACCCAGTTCGGCCAGACCATCAAACGCTTCGGCTGGAACGCCAAGTTCGTCGATTTCGAGGATCTCGAGGCCGTCAAGGCCGCGATCGATGACGACACCCGGGCAGTTTTCGGCGAGTCCATCGCCAACCCGGGCGGCTATGTCACCGACATTCCGGCGCTGGCCGAGATCGCCGATGCCGCCGGCATTCCGCTGATCATCGACAACACCACTGCCACCCCCTATCTCTGCCGGCCGATCGAAATGGGCGCCACGCTGGTGGTCCATTCGATGACCAAATACCTGACCGGCAACGGCACGGTGATGGGCGGCGTCGTGGTTGATTCGGGCAAGTTCGACTGGTCGGCCTCGGACAAGTTCCCCTCGCTCAGCCAACCGGAGCCGGCCTATCACGGGCTGAAGTTCCACGAAACCTTCGGCGCGCTGGCCTTCACCTTCCACGGCATCGCCATCGGCCTGCGTGATCTGGGCATGACGCTGAACCCGCAGGCGGCGCATTACACGCTGATGGGGATCGAGACGCTGAGCCTGCGCATGCAGCGCCATTGCGAGAACGCCCAGAAGATCGCCGAATGGCTGGAGGCCGACCCGCGGGTCGACTACGTGACCTATGCCGGCCTGCCGACCTCCCCCTATCACGACCGGGCCGAGCGGCTTTATCCCAGGGGCACCGGCGGGCTGTTCACCGTGGCGCTGAAGGGGGGCTATGAGGCCTGCGTGAAATTCGTCGGCGCGCTGGAGCTGTTCAGCCATGTCGCCAACCTGGGCGATACCCGCAGCCTGGTGATCCACTCGGCCTCGACCACCCACCGCCAGCTCACGCCGGAACAGCAGCAGGCCGCCGGCGCCGGCCCCAATGTGGTGCGGGTGTCGATCGGGATCGAGGATGCCGACGACCTGATCGCCGATCTCGACCAGGCGCTGAGCAAGGCCACCGCCTGAGCCTTTCCGAGCGATCCGCCCCGCCGACATGGAAACGCCCCGGCAAATCTGCCGGGGCGTTTTCCGTTTCCGGGATGTCGGTCAACCGGCCTGAGGGGAACGCCCCTTCACTCGCCGATGGAGAACACCATCGAGACCGAGGCGTTGACCGAAACCTCGCCCGCCGCCACCGGCATCTTCGCCGCTGCCATCCGCATCGACATTTCCGCCATCGGCATCATCCGGCCGCCGCCGTTGTCATTGATCGAGACCACCGGCCCCAGGGTCACCCCGGCCGCATCGGCCAGCAGTTTCGCCCGCGCCATCGCCTCGGCCACAGCGGCCTTCCGCGCGGCATCCTCCAGCGGCTTCGGCTCTTGAACTCCGAACTGCAAGCCACTGAAATCATTGGCACCGTCCGCGATCACCGCATCCAGGATGCCACCCAGCGCCGACAGGTCACGCACCCGCACCAGAATCGTGTTCGACGCCACGAAGCCCGAGATGTATTGCCGCCCCTCGGCATCGCCCTTCTCCTGAGACCAGACCGGGTTCAACGACAACTGCCGGGTCTGCAGATCGCGCGGCGCGATCCCCATGTCGCCGAGCCGCGCCAGAATCGCCGCCACGCCCTCGGACGTCGCCTGCATCGCGGCGGCGGCCTCCTCGGCTTCATGTGTCACCCCGAGGGTGATGGTTGCCATATCGGGTTCGGCCTCGACCACGCCCTCGCCGGTCACGCTGATCTGGCGCGGCGCCTCCTGGGCCCAGGCCGGCGCACCGATCAAGGCGGCCAGCAGGGCTGCGGTTGCAATCAGTTTCTGTGTCACGGGCAATCCTCCTTGATCCGTAGCAGCTAGATGGAGGCAAGGCAGGCCACTCGGCAAGAGGCGACGGCGACGGGGGTCGGCAAGATACCGCCCAGATCGCCCCCGCTGTTTTCCTTTTCCTCAGCAATCTCCTGCTTTAAGGTCTGCCCGGGTATGCCCCGCAGCCCGGGAATTCCGCCGCGGGGACAAAGGTTAGGGAAATCGGCGGCAGCATGAAACCAAGTTTTGCGCTCTCATTGTCCTTTGAGGGGATCGCCCTGCTGCACCGTGCTGCCGGCGGCTGGAATCTGGTTGGCGAAGTGCCGCTCGACGTGCCCGACCTGGCCGTCGCGCTGGCTGATCTGCGCGCCCGTGCGCTCAGGATCGACCCCGAGGGGCTGAGCTGCAAATTGATCATCCCCAATGATCAGATCCGCTACATGCAGCTTGAGACCGGCCAGGCCGAGGATGAGGAGCGTCTGCGCCAAGTCCGCCAGGCCCTCGAAGGTGCCACCCCCTATGCGGTCGACGATCTGGCCTTCGATATCTCGGTCGAAGGCACGGTCACCCATATCGCCGCCGTCGCGCGCGAGACCCTGGCCGAGGCCGAGACCTTCGCCGCCGACCACGGCTTTGACCCGGTCAGCGTCGTGGCGATCCCCGGCGATCAGTCGTTTCTGGGCGAACCCTTCTTCGGCGCCACCAAACACGCCGGTTCGCGCGAGGTCGAGCCCGACGGCATCGCCGTGGTGATCACCGGCACCGCCCCTCTGCCCGAAACGGAACCTACCACGCTGGAGCCTGCCGAAGCGGAGCTGTCCGACCCCGAGCCCACAGAACCGGCGCCTCTGGAACCAGCGTCTGAGGAACCCGAGCCTCAGGACCCCGAGCCCGCCGCGCCCGAGCTGCCCACCGCCACAGCGGAGGAGACCCCTGCAGCGCTCGCGGAGATGCCTGAGACGCAGCCTGAGGAAGCGGCCGAGAACGATATGCCGCCCGAGGCGCCCCAGCCCGAGACGCCAGCGGTTGCGGCCCCGGTCAAGACGAAGGCGCCCGTCGCCGCGCCCGCGCCCGTCGGCTTTGCCAGCCGTCGGGGCAAGGTCGAGGGCGGTGCCGAGACCCCGCCGCCCCTGGCCGGCGTGCGCCGCGCCGAGGCGACGGCCGTCGCCAAACCGGTGCCCCCTCCTCCCGCCAGCGCCACCGCGAGCGTGATCGCCGCTGGCCCGAATGCCCGCAAGATAGCTGCGGCACCGCGGCCGGTGGCGTCGAAACCACAGGTCACTGCCGGCGCACTGCTCAACCGCAGCGCCGCCGCCTCCACCGCCGCCACCCCGGACAAGATCGAAGCGTCAAAGGGTCTGGTCGATCGCAAGGCGCCGCGCGGCACTGGCAAGCCGCGCTTTCTCGGGCTGATCCTGACCCTGCTTCTGCTGCTGGCCCTGGCCGCCGTCGCCGCCTGGGCAACCTTCTTCTCGGACGGCGGCAGCCTGCGCCGCACCCAGCAGACACCGACCGCCACCAGCCCGACCGATATCGAGGGCACGGACAGCGCCGCCCCATCGAGCGCCGCCGTGCCCGCCGAGGCGACCGAGCCCGCCACCGGCGCCGCTCCTGGGCTGACACCCGAGATCGGCGGCCTGCTTCCCTCGCTGACGGGCGTGGACGACACCCCCGAGCTCCCCGAACTGACCGCAACCGACAGTGCCGTGCTCGACGCGCTGCGCCAGGACGAGGCCGGCGCCACCGAGATGACCGCCGAGGCGGAAGCCGACCCGGAGCTGGAGCCCGAACCCGAACCGGAAATGGCGCAGCCCGAGACGACGGCCGAGGCTGATGCAGAAACCCTCTATGCCGCCACCGGGATCTGGCCCAACGCGCCCGAAGCCCTCGCCCCGCCTGCCGTCGAGGGAGACGACGATCTCTATGTCGCCTCGATCGACCCCGCCGACCTGTCACAAGATGCCGTCGCCCTGCCGCCCAGCACCAGTCTGGAGACCGACGGGGCGCCGAACGTCGTCACCTCTCCCGCCGCCGCCGGGCGGCGCTTCAAACTGGATGCGCGCGGGCTGGTCGAGGCGACGCCCGAGGGCAATGAAAACCCCGATGGGGTGATTGTCACCCTTGGCCGTCCGCCGGCGGTGCCGCCGGCCCTGCCGGTCCGGCTCACCGCCGAAGCGGAGACCGCCGCCGAAACCGACGCGCTGCGCAGCCATCTGACCGGACACCGCCCGCGCCCGCGCCCCACCGATCTGATCGAACAGACCGAACGCGCCCAGCTCGGCGGTCGCAGCCGCAACGAATTGGGCCGGGTCCGTGCACGCCTGCGTCCGAAAAGCGTCGAAGAGGCTGCCGCCCGCGCCGCGACCGTCACCGCTGCCGCTGCAGCGGCAGCGGCAGCGGCCATCGCCCCCGACAACGACGTCAGCAGCGCCACCGCCCGCGCCGTCGCCACCGCCCCGGTGCCGAAGGCGCGCCCGGCCAATCTGCCGGCCACTCTGCCGACCGAGACCCGCAGCTCGGCCAGCGCCTCGATCGGCATTCCCAGCCAGGAAGTTGCACCGGCACCGGCCGCGACCCCGGATCAGGAGATCGACGAGCCGGAGCCGACCACGGTCGCTCCCTCGCTGCCCTCCTCGGCCTCGGTGGCGCGCGAAGCCACCGTCAACAGGGCAATCAACCTGCGCAATCTCAATCTGATCGGCGTCTATGGCAGCGCCTCGAACCGCCGGGCGCTGATCCGCCTGCCGAACGGGCGCTACAAGAAGGTCAAGGTCGGCGACAGCATCGAGGGCGGCAAGGTGATCGCCATCGGCGAAAGTGAATTGCGCTACTCCAAGGGCGGCCGCAGCCTGACCCTCAAGCTTCCCAAGGGCTGAACCGACCTCGGGCATGATTGGGGCTCCGCCCTGGGCGTGCCCCGCACGCCCTCCCCGGGATATTTGGCCCGGGACATTTGGGGGGATATTTGGGCCAGATCGAAGAGGGTCGGCGCTCTCGTCTCAGCGCTGACCGTTCCCACGCGGGAAACGGGGCGCAGTCTGATGATCGGTCCGACACCAAAGCGAACGCGCGCGGGATATCCCGCGCGCGTTTTCTGTTTCGGTTCGGTAGAGACCCTATTTGGTGATGAGCTCGGGCCCCATGAAGGTGGTCGGCAGCCAGGTCGACAGGATCGGGATATAGGTCACCATGATCAGGAAGACGAACAACACCGCAAGGAAGGGCAGCGAGGCCTTGACCACCCGCATCATCGGCATCCCCGCCACGCCCGAGGTGACGAAGAGGTTCAGCCCGACCGGCGGGGTGATCATGCCGATCTCCATGTTCACCACCATGATGATGCCCAGGTGGATCGGATCAATGCCGAGCTGCAGCGCGATCGGGAAGACCAGCGGCGCCACGATGACGATCAGCCCCGAGGGTTCCATGAACTGGCCGCCGATCAGCAGGATGACGTTGACGATCACCAGGAACATCACCGGGCCGAAGCCCGCGTCCAGCATCGCCCCGGCGATCTGCTGCGGGATCTGCTCGTCCGTCAGCACATGCTTCAGGATCAGCGCATTGGCGATGATGAACATCAGCGTGATGGTCAGCTTGCCGGCGTCGAACAGCGTGTCGCGGGTATCGCGGTGAAAGAAGGCGGTCACCAGCGCCAGCGGCTTTTCCAGGAGCGTCAGGTTGCGCTGACCCTCGGGGCGCGCCAGGGGGCCCATGTCGCGATAGACGAAGGTGGCGACCAGAAAGGCATAGATGGCGGCGACGGCGGCGGCCTCGGTCGGGGTGAAGATGCCGCCATAGATGCCGCCCAGGATGATCACGATCAGCAGCAGCCCCCAGATCGCGTCTGACCCGGCTCTGAAGACCTCGCCCCAGCCCTGCCATTCGCCCTGCGGCAGGCTGCGCAGCTTGGCGATGATATAGATCGTCGCCATCAGCATGGTGCCGGCCAGCAGCCCGGGGATCACGCCGGCCAGGAACATCCGCCCGACCGAGACATCGGTGGCCGAGGCATAGACCACCATGACGATCGACGGCGGGATCAGGATGCCGAGCGTGCCGGCATTGGCGATCACCCCGGCGGCGAAATCCTTGCTGTAGCCGACCTGGCGCATGCCGGCGATGACGATGGAACCGATCGCCACCACGGTGGCCGGAGATGACCCCGAGAGCGCCGCGAAGAGCATGCAGGCGAAGACCCCGGCAATCGCCAGCCCGCCCGGGAAATGCCCCACCAGCGCGATGGAAAAGCGGATGATCCGCCGCGCCACGCCGCCGGTCGACATGAAGGAGGAGGCGAGCACGAAGAAGGGGATCGCCAGCAGGGTGTAATGCCCCGCCATCGCCTGGAAGAAGCTCTGCGCGATCGAGGCGAGCGAGGTGTCGCTGAGGATCAGCAGGAAGACGATCGAGGAAAAGCCAAGCGAGACCGCGATCGGCACGCCGATCAGCATCAGCCCGATGATCATGGCAAAGAGAAGGACGACTTCCATGGGCTCAATTCTCCCGGTTCAGGTGGGCCACGTCTTCGATGGCGTCTTCCGCCTCGTGGCTGACGATCATGCTGTCGACGCGGCCGGTGATCAGCCGCCAGGTCGCCTGCAGCACCCGGAACAGCAGCAGCGCCATGCCGAAGGGCAGCATGAAATAGGGGATGAACCGCGGGATCTTCTCGTAATGCTCGCCATCGTTCATCAGCGGTTCGATCCAGCGCAGCCAGCCCGGCATCGGGATATCGACCACCTCGTACCAGCCGCGGAAGGAGGTGCGCTTCATCTCTTCGAAGCCGGTGGGGAACCAGCGGCCAGTGGTCTGCGGCAGGTTGGCGAAATTCGCCCAATAATCCCAGGCCCCCTTCAGCAGCAGGCAGGCATAGGCGATGAAGATCGCCGCCGAGACCAGCGTCAGCAGCCGGCGCGGACCGGGACGCAGCGCGTTCAGGACCGCGTCGACCCCGAGGTTGGCGGTGACCTTAACCGCATAGCTGATGCCGAAGAGGACCAGCCAGGCGAATAGGAAGGTCACCGCCTCGAGCCCCCAGATGATCCCGGTATTGAAGCCATAGCGCAGAACGACGTTGACGAAGGTGATCATCGTCATCAGCCCGAGCAACACGGCGATCACCGTCTTTTCGAACTCTTCCACCGCGCGGCCCCAACCGGACTGCGGCGTAGTATGGACCGACATGGCATTCCCCCATCGGCTATGGATTGTCAGAAAAAGGATGTGGTGTCGCGACACCGGGCCCGGCCCCCGAAGGGAACCGGGCCCCGCGATCCCTGGATCGCGATCAGTGTTTGGCGTTGATCGCCTGCGCAGCGTCGATGTTGTCCTGGCCCACGTCGGCGACGAATTCCGCCCAGACCGGTTTCATCACGTCGACCCAGGCCTGACGCTGTTCAGGGGTCAGTTCGCGGACCACGCCGCCGGCGGCGATGATGGCTTCCTTGGCCTCTTCGTTGACCTTGAAGGATTCCGCGTTGCGGGACTCGGTCACTTCCTTGAGGATGGTGGCGAACTGGTCGCGCACATCATCAGGCAGGCTGTCCCACCAGTCGACCGAGGTCACCACCATATAGTCGAGCAGCCCGAGGTTGGCCTCGGTCACCCCGTCCTGCACTTCGAAGAACTTCTGGCCATAGATGTTCGACCAGGAGTTCTGCTGACCGTCGACAACGCCGGTCTGCAGCGCGCCATAGACTTCGGAGAAGGCCATCGGTTGCGGGCTGGCGCCCATCGCCTTCATCTGCGCCTTCAGCACGTCCGAGTTCTGCACCCGGAATTTCAGCCCCTTGGCATCGGCCGGCCAGATCAGCGGCTTGTTGGCCGAGATCTGCTTCATCCCGTTGTGCCAGAACTGCAGGCCCAGGAGGCCGCGGCGCACCATCACCTCTTTCATCTTCTGGCCGGTGTCGGAGTTCTGGAACTCGTCCACCGCGTCGATGTTCTTGAACATGAACGGCAGGTCGAAGATGCGGAAGGTCTTGGTGAACTGTTCGAATTTCGACAGCGACGGCGCGGCGAGCTGGACGTCGCCCTGCAGCATCGCCTCGAGCACCTGATCGTCGTTGTAGAGGGTCGAGTTCGGATAGACCTCCATGCAGGCCTTGCCGTTCATCTCTTCGTTGACCCGCTTTTGCAGCAGCGTCGCGGCGATCCCCTTGGGGTGCTTGTCGGTATTGGTGACATGGCTGAACTTGATGACGATCTCACCCTCGTCACAGCCCTCAGCGAAAGCCGCCGGAGCGGTCAACCCCAGCGCGATGGCGACACCCGCCAGACCAAAGAATTTCATCGGATACTCCTCCCCGATTTACAGTCCTTGCCCGGGCGCAAACCCGGCCCGCACCGGGAATCGGTGCGTTGCGCGTAGTGAAACGATTCGAATCGCCTCCCTCAAGCATCGACCGACAAAGACGGGCAGGTTTCATTTTCTTGCGTTCTTTCATGACGTTGCTTCCCGAATCGAAGCAAGATCATGAACGATGCCCGGCGAGATGTGCGAAATCCCGCACGAAAATGTCATGCGATGTGCGGAAAACCGCACAGTTCTCGCGATACTATCGGCGGTAATCCTCCGGCCGAATCCCATAGCGCGCCAGCTTGTCATAGAAGGTCTTGCGCGGCAGTTTCAGCGCCTCGGCCGCAGCGGAGGCGCGGCCGTTCTGCCGCCCGAGCGCCGCGATCAGCAGCGAGCGTTCCACCTGCGCCATCTGTTCGGCCAGACCCAGCCCGCTTTCGCGCCCGACCTCCTCGGGCATGCCCAGAACGAAACGCATCGCCGCAGACATCAGTGACCGCGCATTGCCGGGCCAGTCCTGCGCCATCAGCCCGGCCAGGTGATCCGGGCGCACCTCGGGTTCCGGAATGCCCGACTGTTCGGCGGCCTGGGCGACGTAATGGCGAAACAGCACCGGGATATCCTCGCGCCGCTCGCTCAGTGCCGGGATCCGCACCCGCATCACGTCGAGCCGATAGAACAGATCGGCGTTGAAGGCGCCTTCGGCCACCCGCAGCGCCAGATCGGCGCTGGAGCCGGCAATGACCCGGGCAGGCGATCCCTGTTCCAGCACTTCGAGCGCGGCGTATTGCGTGGCCTCGGGCATCGCCGCGACCTCGTCCAGAAAGATCGACCCGCCGGCGCCTTGGGCGCAGAGATCGGCCAGCGCCGCCGGCGTCAGCCCGGCGGCGGGGCGTTTGACAAAGGGGCCACGGGCCACGGCGGACATCAGATGCACCACCTCGGCCACCTTGGGAATGCCGCTGCCCGGCGGGCCGGTCACCAGCACCTCGGCCCCGGTCGGCGCCACGCTGCGCACCCGGGCGCGCAATTCCTCGGACTGCGGCGACAGGCCGAAGATCATCCGCGCCGCCGGATCGCCGCGTTCGAGCTGACGCTTCAGCCGACGATTTTCCAGCACCAGTTCGCGGGTCTTCAGCGCCCGATCCAGCACCGGCAGCAGGTCGGCGGCGGCACAGGGTTTTTCAAGGAAATCAAAGGCACCCTGCCCCATCGCCCGGACCGCCATCGGGATATCGCCCTCGCCGGTCAGCAGGATCACCGGCAGTTCGCGGTCGACACCCTGCGCATAGCTCAGCAGATGGAACCCGTCACGCCCGGGCATGCGGATGTCCGACAGGATCACCCCCTCGAAGCCCTCGGTGATGTGATCCTTGGCCATGACAAAGGAACTGGCCATGATCGGTTCCAGCTCGGCCAGCTCCAGCGTCTGCCCCAGCGCGTCGCGCACCGCGGCGTCGTCATCGACCAGAAGCACCTTGCGCGTCATGCCGCCTGCTCCGCCTGCCAGCGATCGAGTTCCACGGTGAAGACGGCGCCGCCGCCCGGCGCATTGGCGCCGCGGATATTGCCGCCAAAGCTCTGCACCAACCCGTAGGAGATCGACAGGCCCAACCCCATCCCCTCGTCGCCACGCACCTCCTTGGTTGTATAGAAGGGCTCGAAGATCTTCTCAGGATCGGCGATGCCGGGGCCGCTGTCGGTGACGCTGACAGACAGCCGCGCGCCGGTTTCGGAAATGCCGATCCCGATCCACTTGTCATCGCGCCCGCCCATCGCATCCACCGCGTTGTTGATCAGATTGACGAAGACCTGCGCCAACCGCACCTCGCCGCCCCAGACATAGAGCGGCGCGGCGGGCCGGGTCCAGTCCAGCCGCACGCCGGCCCCCTTCAGCCGCGCCTCGGTCAGCTCCACCGCCTGGATCAGCACCTTGTTCAGATCGACCTTGCCCGAGGGCTCGCGTTCGTTGCGGGCGAAGGCGCGCAGGTTGCGGATGATCCTGTCCATCCGCGCCGCCATGTCGGCGATCCGCTCCAGATTGTCGCCGGCGCGGTCGGCCCGGCCGCGCGCCAGAAAGGCGGCGGCATTGTCGGCGAACTGCCGGATCGCCATCAGCGGCTGGTTCAATTCGTGGCTGATCCCCGCGCTCATCTGCCCCAGCGCCGAAAGCTTGCCGGCCTGCACCAGCTCGGCCTGCGCCTGGCGCAGCGCCGCCTCTGCCTCCTCCCGCTCCACCACCTCGAGCCGCAGCCGTTCGTTGGTCTCGGACAGCGCACGGGTGCGGTCGGCGACCCGGTCTTCCAGCACCAGATTGGCAAGTGCCAGGGTGCGCCGCCGCTCGGTCGCCAGGAACAGGAGCGCGCCAAAGGCCAGGCAGATCGCCGCCACCGCCGCCGCCTGCAACCCGGCCAGCCGGCGCGCCGGGGCCACGTCGATCAGGATTTCCCCGGTCATCTCGACCAGCGGCGCGTCGCGCGACAGATGCAGCACACGGGCCGGCACATACGGCCCCCAGTCAAGCTGCCAGATATCATGCGCCCCGATCTGCCCCGCCGCCAGCGGCGGCGTCGCGCCCTCGGGACGGGTCAGCCCCAGCTGTCCCGGATCGCGGTGCCAGAACAGCAGGTCCGGCCGGTTCGAAATGAAAACAAGCCCGTCGCTATCGGTGAAGAAAACCGGCGGCAGGCTGCCGCGCCAGCTGCGTTCGATATCCTCCAGATCGGCGACGACGATCAGGGCCCCCTGCACCGCGCCACCAGGGGCGAAGATCGGCACGGCGAAGTAATAGGCCCGGCGCTTCAGCGGCCCGACCAACCCGTGCCCCCGCCCCAAGGCCCCATGCAGCGCCCGGCGAAAGAACGCCGCCTGCCCCAGATCCACAGGTATCATCCCCGGATTGGCCGCAACCACCACATGGCCGGCAGCATCGGCATAGATCAAGTCCAGCGCCCCGGACTTGTCCGCCACCTGCCTGAGCAGCGCCTCGGCCAATGCCCGGCGCGCCGGGTCTTCCAGCCCCATCAGCGCCGGACGATCCGCCGTCATCACCGCCAGCGCCTGATAGAGCTGCAACTGGCTGACCAGCCGGTCCGAGGCCAGCGCCAGATCGGCCTCGCCCCGCTGTTCGAGCTGCCCCAGCGCCTGCAGATAGCCATAGCGCCAGACCGCCGCCGTCAACCCGCCCACGCCGAGCAGGAAGACCAGAAGGATCACACGTGTCTGCAGGGGAAGCCGCGTCATGACCGGCAGGATACCAAAGCCAGGCTTGCATTGACCAGTGGGCTCGGCCATGCCCAAGGCATGAAACACCTCAGCCAGTCACCGACCGATCCCGCCTTTGTCCAGTCGCCTTACGGGTTTTATTCCCGCGCCCGCGCCGAGGCGCCGCTGATCTGGTGGGACGACTACGACATGCCGGCGGCGCTGAGCCATGAGACGGTGCAGGCGATCCTGCGCGACCGCCGCTTCGGCCGCGAAATGCCCACCGAACTGGCCCGGCCGGTGCCCGAACACCTTGCCCCCTTCATGGCGATCGAGGCGCATTCGATGCTGGAACTCGAGCCGCCCCGCCACACCCGGCTCAGGTCCCTGGTGCTGCGCGCCTTCACCTCGCGCGCCATCGCGGCGCTGAGCGAGGGGGTGAGCAGCCTTTGCCACGACCTGATCGACCAATTCCCCGCCGGGGACTTCGACCTGCTCGACGCCTATTGCACCCGGGTGCCGGTGATCACCATCGCGCGCCTCCTCGGCGTGCCGGAGGCGATGGCGCCGCACCTGCTCGGCTGGTCGCACGCCATGGTGGCGGTCTATCAGGCCGGCCACAGCCAGGCGGATGAGATCGCGGCCGCCACCGCCGCGACCGAATTCTCAACCTTCCTGCGCGCCTATGTCGAGGCGCGCCGCGCCCACCCGGCCGACGATCTGATCACAAGGCTGATCGCCGCCGAGGAGGATGGCGCACGGCTCTCCTCGGACGAGCTGATCACCACCTGCATCCTGCTGTTGAACGCCGGGCACGAGGCGACGGTGCATGCGCTGGGGAACGGGGTGAAGACCCTGTTGGAAACCGGCACCGACCCCGCCTGGCTGACCCCCGACCGCATCGACGGCACCGTCGAGGAAATCCTGCGCCACGATCCGCCGCTGCATATGTTCACCCGCTATGTCTATGAAGAGATGACGGTTTTCGGCCATGACTTTCGCCGCGGCGATCAGGTGGCGCTGCTGTTGGGGGCGGCCAATCGTGACCCCGCTGTCTGGCCCGATCCCGATCGCTTCGATCCCGCCCGCCCCGCGCAGACCAACGCGGCCTTCGGCGGCGGGCTGCATTTCTGCGTCGGCGCGCCGCTCGCCCGGCTCGAGATGCGGATCGCCCTGCCGATCCTCTTCGCCCGCTGCCCCGATCTGCGCCTGGCGGCGCCGCCAAGCTACAGCGATACCTACCATTTCCACGGGCTCACCCGGCTGATGGTGCGCGCCGGCTGAGCCGGGACCGATGGGCAGAGCCGACCTTGAGCCGCATTCCTGCCCCGGCGAACACCCGGCGCGGCGAGAGATCCAACGCGCCCGGGGGCGTCAGCCCCGGTTCGGGTCCGCCCCGCCCCCCAGAGCGGGCGCGAATGCGCCCACCCCCGGGCCGGGCGCGAACCTCAGTTCAAAATGCGACCGCAGGGACGGGCCGCCTCACCCCTCCAGCGGCAGATCGGTGGTCGACTTGATCTCTTCCATCGACAGAAGCGCGGTGACGTTATGCACCCGCACCTCCGAGATCAGCGCCTGATAGAAGGCGTCATAGGCCCGCGCGTTCTTCACCCGCACCTTGAGGATATAGTCGATATCGCCCGCCAGCCGGTGCGCCTCCTGCACCTCGGGGCGATCGCGCAGGGCGCGCAGAAAATCCGCCTGCCAGCTCGCGTCATGCTCCGAGGTGCGGATCAGCACGAAGAAGCAGGCCTCGAACCCCAGCGCCTCGGGGTTGAGGATCACCGTCTGCTTGCCGATCACCCCGGCGTCGCGCAGCTTGCGAATCCGGTTCCAGACCGGGGTCTTGGAACTGCCGATGGTGCTGGCGATCACGTCCAGCGACTGGCTGGCGTCGCGCTGCAGCTCTGCCAGAATTTTCCGATCCAGCGCGTCGATCCGCACAGACATTCCTGATGTCTCCTTATTCCGGGACATGCGTTCAAACGCCCAACGGCGGCGGAACGAATTTCCTTATTTGACCGGCTATATGGCCATAAACCGGGAATATTTCCTATATTCACCCTCAAGTCAAACCCAGCGAGAGACCCCGCGATGCAAACGCCCGCCCAGACCCACAGCTTCGCCCCCGGCAGCGTCCGCTTCGTCGGCGCCGGCCCGGGCAACCCCGATCTGCTGACGCTTGGCGCCCTGCGCGCCCTGCAGACGGCCGAGGTGGTCCTGCACGACCGGCTGATCAGCACCGAAATCCTGGCGCTGGCCGGCCCCGCCGCGCGGCTGATCGAGACCGGCAAGACCGGCTTCGGCCAGGCGATGAAGCAAGAAGAGATCAACGCGCTGATCGTGGACCAGGCGCTGACCGGCGCGCGGGTGGTACGGCTGAAATCCGGCGATCCCACCGTCTTCGGCCGCCTTGATGAGGAGATCGAGGCCTGCGAGGCTGCGCAACTGGCGTGGTCCATCGTTCCCGGCATCACCGCCGCCTCTGCCGCCGTCGCCGCGATCGGCCAGAGCCTGACCCGGCGCGGCCGCAATTCCGCCGTGCGGCTGATCACCGGCCATGATGTCGAAGGCTATGCCGATCACGACTGGGCGGTGCTGGCCCGCCCGGGAGAGGTGGCGGCGATCTACATGGGTCTGCGCGCCGCCCGCTTCCTGCAGGGCCGGCTGATCATGCATGGCGCCGACCGCGCCACGCCGGTGACGCTCATCGCCAATGCCTCCCGCCCCGATCAGCAGGTGCTGGCCACCACGCTCGACCAGCTGACCGACGATCTGGCGCGGGCCGAACTCTCCGGCCCCGTCCTCACCCTCTTCGGCCTCGCCCCGCGCGCCGCCGAAGCCGCCCTCGCCGAACTGACCAAGGAACGCGCCTGATGTCCCGCCCCTATAGCCCCAAGGTCGTCACCGCCTCGGATCTCCTCGAAGGCGATGTGATCTATCTCACCGCCGATGACCACTGGACCCGGCATCTCGCCGAGGCCGAGCTGATCGAGGACGAGGCGCATGCGCAATTGCGCCTGCTGCTGGCCGAAAGCCAGCCGAACCGCGTGGTCGGCGCCTATCTGGCCGAGGTGAAGCCGGGCCCGCATGGCCCCGAGCCCATCCACTTCCGCGAGGCCTTCCGCGCCACCGGCCCGTCGAATTACGCCCACGGCAAGCAGACGGCCCTCTGACCGCGACGCCGCCCAAAAATCTTCGAAGATTTTTGGGAATTTTCTTCCAGGAAAATTCCCCCGGCCCCCATGCCGGAGAAGGAGCCCGAGATGTACAGCTATTCCGACTTCGACCGCGCCTTTCTGGCCGAACGCAACGCCCAGTTCCGCGCCCAGGTGGACCGCCGCCTCAAGGGCCACCTGACCGAGGATGAATTCAAGCCGCTGCGCCTGATGAACGGCGTCTATCTGCAGCTTCATGCCTATATGCTGCGGGTCGCGATCCCCTATGGTACGCTGAATGCAGCGCAGATGCGCCAACTCGCCCTGCTGGCCGAAAAGTGGGACAAGGGTTATGGCCATTTCACCACCCGGCAGAACATCCAGTACAACTGGCCGAAACTACCCGACATCCCCGACATGCTCGACGCGCTGGCCGAGGTCGGGCTGCACGCGATCCAGACCTCGGGCAATACCATCCGCAACACCACCGCCGACCATTTCGCCGGGGCCGCCGCCGATGAAATCGCCGATCCCCGGCCGCTGGCCGAGCTGATCCGCCAATGGTCGACCGACCATCCGGAGTTCCAGTTCCTGGGCCGCAAGTTCAAGATCGCCATCACTGGCAGCCCCAACGACCGCGCGGTGACCGCCGCCCATGATGTCGGGCTGCGCATCGTTGAAAAGGACGGCGAACTGGGCCTTCAGGTGCTGGTCGGTGGGGGCCTCGGCCGCACGCCGATGATCGGCCAGGTGCTGCGCGACTTCCTGCCGCGCGCCGACCTCCTGCCCTATCTCGAAGCCGTGCTCTCCACCTACAACCTGCTGGGCCGGCGCGACAACAAGTACAAGGCGCGGATCAAGATCACCGTGCACGAGACCGGCATCGAGGAAATCCGCCGCCTGGTCGAGGCGCGCTTCGTCGAGACCCGCGCCGAATTCTCCGGCGAGGATCAGGCGCTGCTGGCCCAGATCGAGACGCATTTCGCCCCGCCCGCCTTCCGCGGCGGCAATACCGAAACCTATGAGACCGCCTATGCCGCCGATCCGGTGTTCCGCGCCTGGGCCGATACCAACCTCGCCGCGCATCGGCGCGACGATCATGCCGTGGTCTCGATCAGCCTGAAGACCCCGGGCCAGACGCCCGGCGACGCCACCGCGGCGCAGATGCGCGCCATGGCCGACCTGGCCGAGCACTCCGGCTATGACGAGCTGCGCATCAGCCACGAACAGAACGTGATCCTGCCGCATGTGCATAAATCCGACTTGCCGCGGCTTCACGCCACGCTCAAGGCCCACGGGCTCGCCACCGCCAATATCGGGCTGATCAGCGATATCATCGCCTGCCCCGGCATGGATTATTGCGCCCTGGCCACCGCCCGCTCGATCCCGATCGCGCAGGAGATCGCCACCCGGTTCGAGGAGCTGAAGCTCGAACACGAGATCGGCCCGCTGAAGATCAAGATCTCCGGCTGCATCAACGCCTGCGGCCATCACCATGTGGGCCATATCGGCATTCTCGGGCTCGATCGCGCCGGGGTCGAGAACTATCAGATCACGCTCGGCGGCGACGCCGGCCCCGATGCGGTGATCGGCTCCCGTACCGGCCCGGGCTTTCCTGCCGACGAGATCGTGCCGGCCATCGAACGGCTGATCCGCGCCTATCTTGATCTGCGCGAAGACCCCGAGGAAAGCTTCCTCGCCACCTACCGCCGCCTCGGCGACGCCCCGTTCAAATCCGCGCTCTATGACGAAGGCGCCCGCACCAAGGCCGCGTAACCCCATGGTTCTTCTCGTTCCAAATACGGCCGCCGGAGGCTTCGGCGCCGAGGCGGCGGGGGCGCTCGCCGACAAGGTCGCCGACCTCAACGCCCGCTACCGACACCATTCCGCCACCTCGGTGATGAAAGCGGCGCTGACCGAAGCCGGGCATATCGCGCTGGTCTCCAGCTTCGGGGCGGAATCCGTGGTGCTTTTGCACATGGCGGCGGTGATCGACCGCCATGTGCCGGTGCTCTTCATCGACACCGAAATGCTGTTCACCGAAACCCTGGTCTATCAGACCGAGCTGACGGAACGGCTGCATCTGTCGAACGTGCAGATCATCCGCGCCGCCGATATCGGCACCGAGGATCCCGACGGAACGCTGCATCTGCGTGACACCGACGCCTGCTGCGCGCTCAGGAAAACCCGGCCGCTGCAAAAGGCGCTGAGCGGATATGACGGCTGGATCACCGGCCGCAAGCGGTTCCAGGCCGGCACCCGCGCCGCGCTCGATTTCTTCGAGGTTGAGGAGGGCAGCGACGGAACGGCCCCCCGGATCAAGATCAACCCGCTGGCCCATTGGGCACCGGAGGACATCCGCGCCTATATGGAGGAAAACCGCCTGCCCCGCCATCCGCTGGTGGCCAGGGGCTACCCGTCTATCGGCTGCGCGCCTTGCACCTCGCCGGTGAAACCGGGCGAAGATCCGCGCGCCGGGCGCTGGCGCGGCCAGCAGAAAGAGGAATGCGGCATCCATTTCGTCAACGGCAAACTCGTGCGCATAGGAGCATCCGAATGACCGTCATCGTCACCGACCGGGGCTTTGTCCCCGACGACTGGAGCGGGGACGAAGCCCGCACCGCCACCTTGACCCCGGGCGGGCGGGCCAGCGATCTGGCCGACCGTCTGGGCGAACTCGACCTGGTCCGGGTCAGCTTTCCCAGCTTCGCCGACGGGCGCGGCTTTACCCTGGCGCGCGATCTCAGGCGGCTGGGCTTCGCCGGCCGGCTGCGCGCCCAGGGTCATGTTCTGTCGGATCAATACGCCATGGCGCGCCGCTCGGGCTTTGACGAGGTCGAAATCTCCGACGATCTGGCCGCCCGCCAACCCGAATCCGACTGGCTTGCGCGGGCAGATTGGCGCGCGCATGACTATCAATCCCGGCTGCGCGGGCAATCCCCCCTTCACCTGACCTGAATCAAAGATTACTCAGAGGTATCGGTTCAAAAGGCCGACAAGGAAACCGATGACAGAGATGCGCCCCGTGACCGATCAAGCGACTGACGCGACCCCCGTTAAGAAACTCGCCCTGCCCGACGCCCAGACCGTCACCTTCGTGAAGCACTGGACCGACCGGCTGTTCTCCTTCCGGGTGACGCGGCCGGCCTCGATGCGGTTCCGGTCGGGCGAATTCGTGATGATCGGCCTGATGGGTGATCCCGACCCCAAGACCGGCAAGCAGAAACCGCTGCTGCGTGCCTATTCCATCGCCTCCCCCTCCTGGGACGAGGAACTGGAATTCTATTCGATCAAGGTGCAGGACGGGCCGCTGACCTCGAGACTGCAACATATCCAGCCCGGCGACGCGATCATCCTGCGCCCCAAACCCGTCGGCACCCTGGTGCATGACGCGCTGTTGCCCGGCAAGCGCATCTGGTTCTTTGCCACCGGCACCGGCTTCGCCCCCTTCGCCTCGCTGCTGCGCGAACCGCAGACCTATGAAGACTACGATGAGGTGATCATCACCCACACCTGCCGCGAGGTTGGTGAGCTGCAATATGGGCGCGAGTTGATCGAAAGCCTGAAGACCGACGAGATGCTGAACGAGCTGATCGGCGAAGGCTTCTGGAAGAAGATCAAATACTACCCCACCACCACCCGGGAAGAGAGCCCGAAGATGGGCCGCATCACCGACCTGATGCGCAAGGGCGAGGTCTTCGCCGATCTCGGCGTGCCACAGATCAACCCTGTCGAGGACCGCGCCATGGTCTGCGGCAACCTGGCCTTCAACCTCGAGATCAAGGAAATGCTGGAAGGCTACGGCCTGGTCGAGGGCGCCAATTCCAACCCGCAGCATTACGTGGTGGAAAAGGCCTTCCTGGACTGATCCGGGCCCCTTCGCAACCAAACCGATCCCGAAATGAAAACCGCCCGGATGCTGACTGCATCCGGGCGGTTTCCGTTCTGACCAATCGTCTCGGCGAGGGGTTACATCCCCAGCGCGGATTTCACCTTGTCGAGCGCCGCTTGCAGCAGGCTCGGGTCGTTCTTGGCTTGTTCCAGACCGGTCTTCAGCATCAGCTTCTGCGCCACGTCGAGGGTGGAATTGTCGATCGCCTCGACTGCCTTTTCCATGTTGAAACCGGCAGCGGTCAACCAATCCTTGGTCCCGGTGACGGCTTCACCCGCCGCCGACTTGGTGGCATCAACCGCATTGCTCGCCGCGTCCTTGGCCGCCGCAGCAGCGTCACCAGCGGCCTCGGTGGCCGATTTCACCGCATCGCTCGCCGTCTCCTTGGCGGCTTCCGTCGCCGCACCCGCGGCCTCGGTCGCTGCCTCGGCCTTGTCCTTCGCCGCGTCCATGACCTGGGTCGCCGTATCCTTGACCGTCTCGGCGGTCGACTTCACCGCCTCGCCAGCTTGATCCACGGCCTTGTCGGCAGTCTCTTTCGCCGCCTCTGCCGCCGCCTTGGCCGCCTCATCGGCCGCCTTCGTGGCTTCCTCTGCCTTCTGCGCCGCAGTCTCGGTCGTGCTCACGGACGCCGCCTCGGGCGCCGAATCTGCGACCGGCGTGGTCGACGTCTGCCCCTTGTAAACATAGTAAGCCGCGCCCAGGATGATGACGACGACCACAACCCAAATCAGTTTTTTCATTTCACGTTTCCTTTACATACCCCCTCAAACAAGAGCGGGCACAACCTAGAGGTGATACCTCTCGTAGTAAGCGACATATCTCATCGAAACGGTAAACTCACGATATTCCCTTCGCTTACGGCATGATTTTGCCGCTTGAAACGAAACCGGGTGAAGTTTACCGTGCGAAATCGGATTCTCCTTGCAAACCACCGAAGGAACAAAACCATAGCCCGCAGACCCCACAACGCGCCCCCGACGCGCGACACTGGCCCTCGTATCAACGAAAAAATCCGTTCGCCCGAAATTCGCCTGATCGGTGCAGAGGGCGAAAACATTGGCGTTGTCACGCCTGCAAAGGCACTCGCCCTGGCTGAGGAAGCGGGTCTGGATCTGGTCGAGATTTCGCCTAACGCCGAGCCTCCGGTCTGCAAGATCATGGACTTCGGCAAGTTCAAATACGAACAGCAGAAGCGCGAAAGCGAAGCTCGCAAGAAGCAGAAGATCATCGAGGTCAAGGAAATCAAGTTCCGTCCGAACACGGATACCCATGACTACGAAGTGAAGATGAAAAGCGTGGTCAAGTTCCTAGAGGGCGGCGACAAGGTGAAGATAACCCTGCGGTTCCGCGGCCGCGAGATGGCACACCAGAACCTCGGACGCGAACTGCTTGAACGCGTGGCCGAAGATGTCAAGGAACTCGGCAAGATCGAGAATATGCCGAAGATGGAAGGCCGTCAGATGATCATGATGATCGGCCCTCT
Organism: Pseudodonghicola sp.; assembly: GCF_048268305.1. Classification (NCBI taxonomy): domain Bacteria; kingdom Pseudomonadati; phylum Pseudomonadota; class Alphaproteobacteria; order Rhodobacterales; family Paracoccaceae; genus Pseudodonghicola; species Pseudodonghicola sp. The sequence continues at coordinate 325,131 of NZ_JBLWVT010000002.1, read as the reverse complement.
TCCCAGCAAGTAATCCGACCCTTTCCGGCCAGAAATACAAACAGCCCCCGCCTCAGCGGGGGCTTTTTCTTGTCCGCCCGGCAGTCGCCACCCCGGCAGTGCCGGCGCGGCCCTGCCCTCGATCAATCCTTCTTGCTGATCGCCGAGAAACCGTTCATCCAGAAGGCCGTGCTCATCTCGAACATCTTGCCGGTCTCATCGGTATAGGAGTTGATCGCGCGTTGCAGGAATTCCCCCTGCAAATGCTGCATCTCGTTCAGATCCCGGCAATGCAGCAGCTTATGCTGCAGCTCGACATCTTCCTTCACCCGCTTGGTGACGAAATCCAGCACCTCCGAACCCATGTCGCTCAGACGTTCGACCAGATCGCCGCCCATCAAGGTCAGCGCGTTCAAGCCCATCTTCTGATACTGAGCCATGATATCATTCACCGCCTGAGAGGCGTCTTTCATCGCGGCATCATGTTTGTCGGCAGCCATATCATCATCCTTTTTCGATTCTCTGGACCGGCCGGGACATCCTCCTGTATCTCCGGTCCGGTTGTGGAAAGTCCCCTCCACGCGCCGCCATATTAAGACACAGGATCACTGCCAACGTGAAGCCGATTCGCGCTATACGGTAGGAGGGACCATGCTTCTCGCCTGGCCCCAGTGCGGAGGGATCGAAAAGACGGCACATCCCCATGCCACCGCCTGAAATCCCCCCGCTACCGGACCCGACCGAAGGTTTCGGCTCGCCAAAACCCCGCGCGCCTCTCTCGCAAGGCTATGAATATCACACCCCGCTGCGTCACAGATTGATCTGCATCAATCGGCGACGCGGGCTTGCTCAGCTGGCGGCGGCAACCGCCCGTTTGGTCATCACCGTGATCAGATGTGCGCGATACTCCGCCGTTCCATGCAGATCGGCGATCATCCCCTCCGGCGAGACGCTCAGCCCCTCCAGCGCGGTCGGGCTGAAATCGGCACTCAGCGCCGCCTCGGCCTCGGTCCAGCGGAACACCCCCTCTTCCGAGGCGCCGGTGACCGCCACTCGCACCCCATCGGGGTACTTCGCCACGAAGACACCGACCAGGGCGAAACGCGAGGCGGGTTGTTCGAACTTCTGATAGCTCGCCACCTCGGGCACCGGAAAGCGCACCGCGGTGATGATCTCCCCCTCCTCCAGGGCGGTGGTGAACATGCCCTGGAAATAATCGTCCGCCGCGATCTCGCGGTTGCTGGTCACGATGGTCGCCCCCGAGGCCAGCGCCGCCGAGGGGTAACAGGCCGAAGGGTCATTGTTGGCCAGGCTGCCGCCGATGGTGCCGCGATTGCGCACCGCCGGATCGCCAATATTGCCCGCCAGCGCCGCCAGCGCCGGATAGGCCCCCGCCACCTCGGCCGCGACCACCGCATGGGGGGTGCCGCCGCCGATGGTGATCTCACCGGCGCCGATGGTAATGCCCTTCATTTCCGCGATACCGGTGAGGCTGACCAGCACCGCCGGCGCCGCCAGCCGCTGCTTCAGCGTCGGAATCAGGGTCTGCCCCCCGCCCAGCGCCTGCGCCTCTTCCTCGCCCAGCGCGGCAATGGCATCGGCCAGCGTCGCGGGCTTCACGAACTCGAATTCATACATCTCGCTCTCCTTCGAGAAAGCAGGCCATCCAGCCCTTCCTCTCTGTTCAAATACTGCGGCGGACCGGGAGGCAAGCCCCCGGTCCAGAAGCACTTATCCGTTCATCGCGGCCCAGACTCGCGCCGGGCTCAGCGGCATGTCGATATGGGTGATATCCTTACCCGCAGAGCGCAGCGCGTCCACCACTGCGTTGACCACCGCCGGCGGCGAGCCGATGGCGCCGGCCTCGCCGCAGCCCTTCACCCCCAGCGGGTTGTGGGTGCAAGGCGTCTGACAGGAATGATCCACCGTATAGAACGGCAGGTCGCTGGCCCGCGGCATGGCGTAATCCATGTAGGAGGCGTTGAGCAGCTGGCCGTTCTCGTCATAGACCGCGCCTTCCAGTAGCGCCTGGCCGATGCCCTGGCCGATCCCGCCATGCACCTGCCCGGTCACGATCATCGGGTTTATGATATTGCCGAAGTCATCGGCGGCCGAGAACCGCTCGATGGTCACCTTGCCGGTGTCGGGATCGACCTCCACCTCGCAGGCATAGGCGCCCGAGGGATAGGTGAAGTTGCTGGGATCATAGAAGGCGGTCTCCTCCAACCCCGGCTCCAGCTCTTCCAGCGGGTAGTTGTGCGGCACATAGGCCGCCAGGGTGACATCGCCCCAGGCCACCGACTTGTCGGTGCCGGCAACGCTGAACCGGCCGTCCTTCAGCTCGATATCCGCTTCCGAGGCCTCCATCAGATGGGCCGCGATCTTCTTGGCCTTCTTGATGATCTTCTCGGTCGCCCGCACCATGGCCGAGCCGCCGACCGCGATGCTGCGCGAGCCATAGGTGCCCATGCCCATCGGGATCTTCGAGGTATCGCCATGGACGATCTCGACCATGCTCTCGTCGATGCCGATCATCTCGGCGATCACCTGCGGGAAGGAGGTCTCATGCCCCTGCCCGTGGGAATGCGAGCCGGTCATCACCACCAGGCCGCCGGTCGCATTGACCCGCACCGTGGCGCTTTCATAGAGCCCGGCACGAGCGCCCAGTTGCCCCACCAGATGCGACGGCGCGATGCCGCAGGCCTCGATATAACAGTTGAGGCCGAGCCCCCTGAGCCGGCCGCGCTTCTCACTCTCCGCTCGGCGCGCGGCAAAGCCCTTGAGATCGGCGATCTCCTCCAGCTTGTCCATCGTCGCGTGGTAATCGCCGGTGTCATATTCCACCGCCACCGGGGTGGCATAGGGGAATTCGGTGATGAAATTCTGCCGGCGCAGCGCGATGGGATCGACGCCCAGCTCGAGTGCCGCCTTGTCGACCACCCGTTCCAGCTGGAAGGTCGCCTCCGGCCGGCCGGCGCCGCGATAGGCATCGACCGGCACCGTATTGGTGAAGACCGCTTTCACGTTCACATAGATCAGCGGCGTCTTGTAATTCCCCGCCATCAGCGTGCCGTGCAGCCAGGTCGGCACCGAGGGCGCGAAGGTGGAAAGATACGCCCCCATGTTGGCGTAGGTCTCGGTCCGGAGCGCAGTGAAGTTGTTGTCGGCATCGAGCGCCAGTTGAATCTTGGTCACATGATCGCGGCCATGGGCGTCGGAGATGAAGGCCTCGGACCGGCTGGCGGTCCATTTCACCGGGCGATTGATCTGCTTGGCCGCGAAGGTGCAGAAGGCTTCCTCGGCATAATGGAAGATCTTGGTGCCAAAGCCGCCGCCCACATCGGGGGCCACCACCCGCAGCTTGTGCTCGGGGATGCCAAGGACGAAGGCGCCCATCAGCAGGCGGATCACATGCGGGTTCTGGCTGGTGGTGTAGAGCGTGCTGTCGTCATTGGCCCGGTCGTAATCGCCCACCGCCACCCGCGGTTCCATCGGGTTGGCGATCAGCCGGTTGTTCACCAGTTCCAGCGTGGTGACATGGGCGGCCTTCTGAAAGGCCTCCTCCACCGCCGCCTTGTTCTCCTCGACGAAGCCCCAGTCATAGCAGAGGTTCGAAGTCAGATCGTCATGCACCTTGGGCGCGCCGTCCCGCAGCGCCGCCTTCATGTCGACCACTGCCGGCAGTTCCTCGATATCCAGCTCGATCGCCTCGGCGGCATCGCGGGCCTGCTCGCGGGTTTCGGCCACCACCGCGGCAATGGGATCGCCGACATGGCGCACCTTGCCCTGGGCCAGCACCGGGTGCCCCGGTTCCTGCATCGGCTGGCCGTGCTTGTCGGTGACCTGCCAGCCGCAGGGCAGCCCGCCCAGGCCTTCGAAGTCGGCGCCGGTGAAAATGCGGATGACGCCGGGCATCGCGGCGGCGGCGCTGGTGTCGATCCCGTTGATCTTCCCATGTGCCATGTCGGAGCGCAGGAAGTGCACGTAAGCTTGACCGCGCAGGTTGATGTCATCGGTATATCTGCCGCTTCCGGTCAGGAAACGCAGATCCTCGCGCCGCTTCGGGCTGGCGCCAATTCCATGGTCTTTCGGCATGTCTTTCTCCTCCCAGAGAGCTGGCCGCCCGCTGGCCGCGACGCGCCCCCCTCCTCCGGGGGCTTCGCGGCGGACGGCCTCAACCAGCGATCATTCGGCGGCGATGGCGGCAACCTCTTGTCCGCTGGCCGCCAGGATCGCCTTGACGATGTTGTGATAGCCGGTGCAGCGGCAGATATTGCCTTCGAGATAGTGACGGATCTCCGCCTCGGTCGGCTTGGGATTCTCCTTCAGCAGCGCCGCCGCGCTCATCACCATGCCCGGCGTGCAAAAGCCGCATTGCAGCCCATGGTGATCCTGGAACGCCTGCTGGATGACGTTGAGCGATCCATCCGCAGCAGCCTGGCCTTCGATCGTCGCCACCTCGGCGCCATCGGCCTCGAGCGCCAGCATGGTGCAGGATTTCACCGCCTTGCCGTCGACATGAACCACACAGGCGCCGCATTGGCTGGTGTCGCAGCCGACATGGGTGCCTGTGAGCCCGAGCTGATCGCGCAGGAACGACACCAGAAGCGTGCGGCCTTCGACCTCGCCGCGCATCTGCTTGCCGTTCACGGTCATCGTGACCTCTGTCATGGGTACCTCCCGTTATGAACTGGATCTTATGGGGCGAGTTAAGCACGCCACCCGGGACTTGAGAACTCAATTTTTGGCGCGGCGTCGTAGGGGGAGACGGGGGCGCTGCCCCCGGACGGGCTGCGCCCACCCTCCCCCGGGATATTTGCGGCTAGAAAAAGGGCTGGGCCGCGATCAGTCGTCAGCCGGCGCGCGGGTGGCGCGGGGGTGCCGACGCTCGGGGATTTCCTTCAGTAGGCCGCCCACCCCCATGCCGGCGATATCGGCGGCCGAGACCGGCAGGCCGCAGGCGACGCGGGAGAGCACCCAATCGGCACCGTTCAGCGCCGGCGAGCGGGCGCAGCCCGGCAGGCCGATCACCGGGCGGGACTGGAGCGAGCCGACAAAGAGGAGATTGCCCGGATCGACCGGCATGCCGAACCGTTCGATGCGCCCCCCGGCCTGGCGCAGCGCGGCGGGCGCCACATCGTCGATATCCATGGTGGCGGAACCGGTGAGGATCAGCGCCAGATCGCCCGGAAGGTCGGCCAGCGCGGCGGCGAGATCGCCGCTGCGATGCGGCACCTCGCGCACCTCTGCCAGCTCCATCCCCAGCGCGGCAAGGCGGGCGGCGATCACCCGACGCGCCTTGGTGTCGTCCGGACCACCCGGCACCCGGGTGATCACCAGCCCGGCGCGGCGCAAGACCGGCGGGGCAAGCCGCAGTGCCGCCGGCGCCAAGGCACAGGCGCGGGCGACATCCGCCTCGGGCACCGCGAAGGAGATCACCTTGACGGTGGCGACCATGCCGCCCTCGGCCATCTGTCGGAAGGCGGGCACGGTGGCCAACGTGATCATCGGATGAACCGCATTGAAGGCCTCGATCGCCGCGACATCCAGCACCGCCACCCCCGGGCCAGTGGCCAGCACATTGACCCGTCCGGTGAAGGGCGAGGTCAGCCGGAGGCCAGCTGCCGGCGGATCGGGGACCAGGGCAGAGGCAAGCCGGGCCGCGGCGGCATCCTCGTGCAGATCGTCCGGGTCGAGCCGGGCGCAGATCACCTCCGCCATCCCCGAGGCGCGCAGCCGGGCGATCTCCTCCGGCCCGAGGCACATTCCCTTGCGCAGCCTCACACCATCCAGATCGACCGAATGGGCGAGGAGCGCCCCTTCTGCCTCGACCAAGGGCAAGGCGCCGAATTTCATTGTGCCCGCCCGCGCAGAACCGCCGTCATCTCGGCCAGGATCGACACCGCGATCTCGGCCGGGCTGGCGGCTCCGATATCGAGCCCGACGGGGCCGTGAATGCGGGCGATCTGATCGTCGCCGAAGCCCGCCGCCTGCATCCGCGCCACCCGCCTGGCATGGGTGCGGGTCGAGCCCAAGGCGCCGATATAGAAGCAGTTCGCCCTGAGCCCCGCCTCGAGCGCCGGATCGTCGAGCTTGGGATCATGGGTCAAGAGCACCAGCGCGGTGCGAGTGTCGAGGCCGAGTTCCGCCACCGCCTCGTCCGGCCAGTCGTGCAACAGCCGCGTCTCCGGAAACCGCGCGGGCGAGGCGAAGGTATCGCGCGGGTCGATCACCGCCGGATCGTAACCGGCGATCCGCGCCATCGGCACCAGCGCCTGGGCGATATGGACGGCGCCCACCACGATCAGCCGCAGCGGCGGGTTGTGAACAGCGACAAAGGTCTGGCCGTCCTCCTCGAAGCCGGAGCGGTCCATCCGCATCCGGTCGGGATAGCCGTCGCGCAGCAGCCGCCGCGTGCCGGTCGCGAGATTGACCTCATAGGCGACGGGCAGGCGCGCGGCGCGGGCGGCGACCAGTTCGGCCAGCATCTCCTCGGACAGGACCGTGCCCACCGGTTCCACCAGCACCCGGATGGTGCCGCCGCAGGCCAGCCCCACGGCGAAGGCGTCGCCATCGCTGACCCCGAAGGTCAGAAGCCGGTGTTCCCCGGCCTCCAGCGCCTCCAGCGCCTCGACGATCACCGCGCCCTCGACGCAACCGCCCGAGACCGAGCCTTCGATCCTCCCGTCGCCCGCGATGGCGAGCTGGGCGCCGACCCGGCGCGGCGCGCTGCCCCAGGTCTCCACCACGGTGGCGAGCGCGGCGCCCAGCCCCTCACGGTGCCAGGCGAGCGCGGTTTCGGGAATGCTGTCGATGGGCTGTGTCATGGTCGCCTCGTGATACGGGCCTGAAAGCAATTGTTGCGGGCCGAGCGCACATCAACATAGGCGATCCTCGGGTCGCCCAGCAAGGTTTCCGCATAGGCGGGCAGATCGTCGGAGGGCACGACCCTGCCGGTGCCATAGACGATCCGGTCATTGGCGCCATAGCCCTTCAGCAGATAGTCGGGGGCGGTGGTCAGGATTTCCGGCACACCATCGCCGTCCCAGGGGGCGCAGTCCTCGGCGCAGAGAAAGATCGGCCCGGTCTCCGCATAGGGCTGCAGCGCCGGGAAGGGCCGCGCGGCAAGGATCAGCATGGGCGCGCCTTCGGGGATGTTCTGCAGGCAGTGGCGACAGGGGGTGCCGGCGCCGTCAGAGACCGCCCGTTCGGCCGGCTGGCCATTGGCGTCGGGCCCTCCGGCGCGAACCGAAGCGACAAAGGCGCTGTCATAGGGGTGAAACTGCAGGGTCATGGCAAAGTCCTTTCCGGTTGAAGTTGTCGGATCAGACCTAAGCGGCGGCGCCCCTGCCGGGCGACCCGCTTCCTGCGCAAAGCGGCGCGCCCAACAGGCCCCAAGGCAGAAAGGCGCAGAAGCGGCCCGGCAGGAACACGGGAACCGGGCCGCTTGCAGATGGCCGGGAATACCGGCCACCCTGTCCCGGGGCCCGCCAGCCCCGGAAACTCGGATCACCCTGCCGACAGATGCAAGCCGGCAGGCTTGAAGGCTGACCGCCCCAGCAGCAGCCCGCCGATTGTCCAGTTGAGCGACACGCCCCCTCGCAAATGGCTTCGAGCGGGGAAGCTAAACGTCATATTCCGAGTTTAGAATGATTTAGATCAAATGGCCGCCGCCCGCGCCTTTTTTCACCGGCGCGCCCGGGGCAAGCGCCGGGGGTGTTTTCGGTGAGAAAAACGCCGCGCGGCAGAGCTTGTCCCCCTGCCGCCTCTCTTCTGCCCAAATACTCCCGCCGGAGGCTCCCCAAGGTGACGCGCGGGCCGACCGCCGGATCAGAGCAGCGCCATCAGCCGCGATTTCTCGCCGGGATCATCGGGGCGCGACAGCGCCATGACGAGCGCTTCGAGCGAGGCGATGGAGTGACCGGCGCGAAAGCTGTCGACATGGGGAAGCATGGCGGCGATGCCGCGCGCCTTGGGCGCGAAGCCGTCCCAGCGCAACAGCGGGTTGAGCCAGATCAGCCGCCGGCAGGAGAGCTGCAGCCGTTCGGTCTCGCGCGCCAGCTGGTCGGGATCGTCGCGGTCGAGCCCGTCGGTGATCAGCAGCACCACCGCCCCCTGCCCCAGCACCCGGCGCGACCAGTCGCGATTGAAGGCGCGCAGGCAGGCGCCGATCCTGGTGCCGCCCTCCCAATCCTGCGCCTCGGCCCCGGCGGCGGCCAGCGCCGCGTCGACGTCGCGACCGCGCAGGTGGCGGGTGATATTGGTGAGCCTGGTGCCGAAGGTGAAGGCATGGACCTGGGCCCAGCCCTGCCCCTTGGCGTTCGACACCGCATGGAGGAAATGCAGCACCATGCGGCTGTATTGGCTCATCGAGCCGGAGATATCGCAAAGCACCACCAGATTGGGCCAGCGAACCCGTGGTTCGACCCGGGCGAGATCTCGGATCTCGCCGCCGCGGCGCATCGCCAGCCGCAGGGTGCGGCGCGCGTCATAGCGGCCCCCGGACGAGGTGGCGCGCAGCCGGCGCGACGGCAAGGGCGGCACCGGCAGGGTGAGGCGCGCCAGCATGCGTTTGGCCTGCGTCATCTCCTCGGTGCTCATCTGTTCGAAGTCGAGGGTTCTGAGCCGCTCCTGCCCCGACATGGTGCGCGAGGCGTCGACCTCGATCTTCAGCTCCTCCTCCGGCTCCGGCAGGGTCTCCGGCAGATCGGGCGTGGCACCATCCAGCAACGCCTCGGCCGCGCGTTTCTCGGCCGGGCGGGCACGACGTTCCTCCTGCACGCCGCGCACGGCGGGCAGCATCATCGCCATCATGTGTTCCATATAGCGCGGATCGCGCCAATAGAGGCGAAAGACCTGGGCGAAGACCACCAGATGCTCGGGCCGCGAACAGAAGCAGGCGCGCAAGGTGTAAAAGAAATCCTCGCGCGAGGTGAAGCCGGCGGCGACCACGGCGCGGATCGCCTCGGCCACCCGGCCCGGCCCGATCGGCAGCCCGGCCTTGCGCAGGGCGCGGGCGAACCAGGTGATGTTCTGGATGAGTTGCGGTGTCTCGGGAAGGTCGAGGGGGGCGTATTCAGGCATCAAACCTCCTGGGGGCGCTGCCCCCAGACCCCCGGAGTATTTTCACAGAGAAGAAGGCGCAGGCGGGCGACATGGCAGTCACGCCGGCCCGAGGCCGGCGCGGACCTCATCCAGGATGCGCTTGGCCTCGGACCCTTGCAGGCGCTGGATATCGTCCTGGTACTTGAGGATCGCCCCCAGGGTATCGGCGATCACCTGCGGGCTGAGCGCGATCACGTCGAGCGCCAGCAGGCATTTGGCCCAGTCGACGGTTTCGGCGACACCGGGCTTCTTGAACAGATCCTCGGTGCGCAGCCGCTGGACAAAGGCCACCACCTCGCGGCTGAGCGCCTCGGCCGCCTCCGGCACGCGGGCGTGCAGGATGTCGATCTCACGCTCGAAGTCGGGGTAATCGACCCAGTGATAGAGGCAACGGCGTTTCAGCGCGTCGTGCACCTCGCGGGTGCGGTTGGAGGTGAGGATCACGATCGGCGGCTCGGGCGCGACGATGGGGCCAAGCTCGGGGATGGTGACCTGATAGTCCGACAGCGCCTCGAGCAGAAAGGCCTCGAAGGGTTCGTCGGTGCGGTCGATCTCGTCGATCAGCAACACCGGGGCGCCATGTTCATCGGGGCGCATCGCCTGCAGGAGCGGCCGTTCGATCAGGTAATCGGCCCCGAAGAGATCGCGTTGCAGCGTATCGCGATCGGCGTTGCCCTCGGCTTCGGCGGTGCGGATGGCGATCATCTGGGCGGGAAAGTTCCATTCATAGACCGCGCTCGCCGCGTCGAGCCCCTCGTAGCATTGCAGCCGGATCAGCCGGCGGTTCAGCCCCTTGGCCAGCGCCTTGGCGATCTCGGTCTTGCCGGTGCCGGGCTCACCTTCCAGAAACAGCGGCCGACCAAGTTTCAGGGCCAGAAAGGCGACCGTGCCGAGCGCCCGGTCGCAGACATAGTTCTGCCGCGCCAACAGGCTTTGCACCGCCTCGATCGAATTGGGGTTTTGCATGGGTCTCCTCCTGCCCCCAGAGAACGCCGAACAGGCCCCAGCGGTCAAGCCGGGGATGATCCGGCGGGGGTCACGCAATATTGACGCTCCTGCGCCAAGCTGCGATGGTTCGGGCCAAGATGACGGGGGCGAACCCCGCCTTGGGTGAAGAGTGAGCAGAGGCCGCCCCCGGCAGGAGCCGACCGGCCAGTAAAGGAGGCGACATGCGGATCACCGCGGTGACCTGCGTGAAGAACGAAGGGCCGTTCCTGCTGGAATGGATCGCCTTCAACCGGCTGATCGGGGTGACCGATCACCTGTTCTATTCCAACGATTGTTCCGACGGCACCGACCGGCTGCTGGATGCCCTTGCGGCGCGCGGACTGGTCACCCATCTGCCGAACCCGGCGGAGGGGCGGAATTACCAGATGGAGGCCTTGAAGCATGCCGGCCAATTGCCGCTGGTGCGCGACTCTGACTGGGTCTGGATCGCCGATGTCGACGAATTCCTCAACATCCATGTGGGCGATCACACCATCCCGGCGCTGATCGCGGCCTCAGGCGATCCGCAGGCGATTTCGATCACCTTCCAGTTCTTCGCCAATGACGGGATCGAGACGTTCGAGGATGCGCCGGTGATCGCGCAATTCACCCGCAGCCATAATCCCGACATCTGGTGCGATCAGACCGCGCAGGAGGTCAAGACACTGATCCGGCGCGATTTTCCACTGCAGTATTTCGGCGCCCATCGGCCGTTTTTCAAGAAGGGCCTCACGGGGGAAGCGCGCCCGATCTGGACCGACGGATCGGGCCGGCCGGTGCAGCACAAGTTCCTGGTCGCGGCCAATCCGAACCGCATCCGCAAGTTCCCGGCCAAGGGCGCGCGGGACTTCGCGACGCTGAACCATTATGCGCTGCGCTCGCTCGACAGCTATCTGGTCAAGAACGACCGCGGCGACGTGAACCGCGAGAACCGCGCCTTTGACGACAGTTACTGGCGCGAGCGCAACGATCCGGCCTGGCAGGATCTGTCGATCCGGCGGCATCTCCCCGCGCTCGAGACCGCCCTCGCCGAGCTGAAGGCCGATCCCGAGATCGGCGCCCTGCATGCGGAGGCGGTTCGACTGCATCGCGCCAAGCGCGACGAGCTGCTCGCCAAGCCCGCCTATCGCCAGATGCAAGCACAATTGCGCGCCGCCTCGACCCTGCCGCCGCAGGAAGAGGCGATGCTGAAGACCTTGGGAATTGCCTGATGCGTATCCATCTGCATATCGGACCGCAGGACATCGGCGGCGGGCGGCTGCAGGCCCAGCTCGATCTGCATCGCGAGGCGCTGAAGGCGCAGGGCGTGCTGCTGCCCGGCACGCTGGGCGGGCGCAACCACACCCGGCTTTACATGGCGGTGACCGATCCCGACCATGTCGACCCGCTGCGCTTCAACCGTGGGTTCATCCCGGCGGCGAAGCAAAAGAAGCTGCGCGAGATGCTGGCGCAGAGCCTGGCCGCCGATGTGGCGCGGGAAAAGCCGCAGGCGATGATCCTGACGGCGCTGCAACTTGGCAGCTCGCTCTGCCGGGTGTCGGAATTGGAGCGGCTGCGCGATCTGCTGGCGCCGCTGTCCGAGGACATCCGCATCATCGCCCACGTGGACGACCCGGCCCGGGCGCTGGCGCGGACCTATGCCGCCCAGGTGATGGAGGGGCGTGCGGTGCCGCTGACCCGCGAAATCGCCCTGGCCCGATCCGGCGCGCCCTGGTGGCAAGCCGCACTTGACGGCGCCCCGGCGCCCGATCCCGCCGGCGGGCAATTCCTGGAAACCCAGGGCGCGCCCTTCTGGCTGGATTACACCGCGCTGGTGGACTTCTGGCAAGGCACCTTCGGCACCGGCAGCGTCACGCTGCGCCCCTATGACGAGGCGCGGTTTCATGGCGAGGCGCTGGCCGACGAGCTGGTGCAGAGCTTCGGGCTGGGCGCGCCGCTCGGCCGGGCAGAGCCCGATCCGGTCCTGCCGCAGCCCCCGGCGGCCTGGCTGGCACGCAGCCGGCAGATGAACGAGCTGCTGCTGAAGGTGCTGGAACACCGCGCCCGCATCCTGCCCCGGACGCTCTGGCACAGCTTTCTGGACGAAATCCGGATCGACGGCGCCCCGATCGCGGCGGGCTCGCTCGCGGCCATCTCCGCGCGGTTCGCGGCGGCGAATGCGGCGCTGCGGGAGACCCAGCCGGCGCTGACGGCCGAGACCTTCGTCCCCGACGCGCCCCTGCCCGACTGGCAGGAGGCCGATCCCGAATTCGGTTATCGCGCCTCGCAATATCTGCTGACCTTCATGGGGCGGCTCGACAAGGCCTCTCATGTCGAGACCAAGGGCAAGGCCGCCGATCTGGCGGCCGCCGAGCGCGAGGCCGAGCGGCCCGAGCACCCGGAGGACGACGGGCTGAGCGAGACCGCCCGCCGCATCCTGCCACCGCTCGCGCAGGAGAAATTCGCCCATCTCAGAACCACCGCCTATGCGCCGCACGACCGGATCGGCACGGTGGCAGAGGACAAGGTTCTGCCGCCCTATGCCGCCGTGCCGCCGCGGGTGCTGCCCGAAGGCTCCACCGGCACGGTCATTGTCGGCTGCATGAAGAACGAAGCGCCCTATATCGTCGAATGGGTGGCCTATCATCGCGCCATCGGGGTCGACAATTTCCTGATCTATACCAATGACTGCACCGACGGCACCGATGAAATCCTCGGCCGGCTGCAAGAGATGGGCGTGGTCCAGCACCGCAACAACGACGACTGGAAGGGCAAGTCACCGCAGCAGCACGCGCTGAACCTGTCGCTGAAAGAACCCCTGGTGAAGACCGCCGACTGGCTCCTGCACATCGACGTCGACGAATTCGTCAACGTGCGCTGCGGCAATGGCACGCTCGCGGATTTCTTCACCGCCGTGCCCGAGGCCACCAATGTGGCGATGACCTGGCGGCTGTTCGGTCACAGCGGGGTGACCCGGCTGGAGGATCGCTTTGTCATCGAGCAATTCGACCGCTGCGCCCCGAAATTCTGCCCCAAGCCGCATACGGTCTGGGGCTTCAAGACCATGTTCCGCAACATCGGCGCCTATTCGAAACTGTCCTGCCACCGCCCCAACAAGCTGGAGGAGGACAAGCGCGACCAGGTGCTCTGGGTCAACGGCTCGGGCCGCGACATGACCAAGGAGGCGATCGACAACGGCTGGCGCAGCTCGACCCGGTCGATCGGCTATGACCTTCTGCAACTGAACCACTATGCGCTGCGCTCGGCCGAAAGCTTTCTGGTCAAGCGCCAGCGCGGCCGGGCGCTGCATGTCGACCGCTCGATCGGGCTGAACTACTGGATCCGGATGGACTGGGACGATGCCCGCGACATCACCATCCAGCGCAACCTGCCGCGGCTTCAGGCCGAATACGACCGGCTGATGGCGGATAAGACTTTGGCCGCGCTGCATCGGACCGGGTTGGAGTGGCACCGCGCCAAGGCGGACGAGCTGCACGGCATGGCGGAGTTTCAGGAGTTGTATCAGCAAGCGCTGGAGATCAAACTGAACGGAGTGGAACGCGCCGCCTATGCGCTGGCGCTGGATCTGGAGAGCTGAACGATGGATACATCCGTCAAACCCGAAGGCACGCCGAAATTCATCCGTTCGCGCGGGCTGAAGTTCCCCTATGATCCGCGGGTGATCGACCGCAAGCGCCGCAGCCTGCTGCACAAGGATGCCTATGAGCTGAAGGAAAGCGAGGCGGTGCTCAGCCAGATCAAGCCCGATGACCGGGTGATCGAACTGGGCGCCGGCATGGGCTATATGTCCACCCTGATGGCCAAGGCGCTGAAGGTGGGCGAAATCCACGCCTTCGAGGCCAATCCGGCGATGATCCCCTATATCCGTTCGGTCCACGAGGCCAACGGGGTGACCGGGGTGACATTGCACAACGCGCTTCTGGGCGACACGGCGGGCGAGGTCACCTTCTACGTGCGCGGCGATTTCGTCGCCTCCTCGATGGAGGACAATCTCGGCGACCGGCACGGCGGGGTGATCGCGCGCGAGACCGTGCCGGTGCGCCCGGTCGCGGAGGTCTTCGCCGAGATCAAGCCCACCGCGCTGGTCTGCGATATCGAGGGGGCCGAGCTGCACCTGCTGCCACTGATGGATCTGTCCGGACTGCGTCTCGTCGTTCTGGAACTGCACCCGCAGGTCTTCGGCCAGGCTGGCACCGAGGCGGTATTCCGCCTGATGTCCGACGCTGGCCTCACCTATTTCCCCAAGGCTTCGCACGGCAAGGTCGTCACCTTCAAGCGGGGTTGGTGAATGATGCGCGCGCTGGCCGTCCTCACCGTCCGCAACGAGGGCGCCTTTCTGCTGGAATGGCTGGCGCATCACCGCGCGGTGGGGTTCACCGATTTCCTCGTGTTGTCGAACGATTGCCAGGATGGCACCGACCTGATGCTGGACCGGCTGGCGGATCTGGGCTGGCTGACCCATCTGCGCAACGACAGCCCCCATGACAAGGGCGGCATCCAGTTCACCGCGATGAAGAAGGCCGGCAAGCACAGGCTGGTGAAGAAGGCCGACTGGATCCTGACGCTCGACATCGACGAATTCGTCAATATCCATGTGGGCGATCATACCCTTGCCGCGCTCTGGGCGGCGCTGCCCGAGGCGACGGCGATCACCCTGACCTGGCGGCTGTTCGGGAATGCCGACACCATCCGCTATCGCGACCGGCCGATCACCGACAGCTTCGTGCGCTGCGCCCCGGCGGTGATGTTCTGGCCCTGGCGCGCCTCGATGTTCAAGACGCTCTACCGCAACGACGGCACCTATAGCAAACTGGGGGTGCATCGCCCCCGCGGCCCCGATCCCGACCGGCTGGCCAATGCCCGCTGGTTCGACGGCGAGGGCCGCGACCTGGGCGAACAGATCAAGACCTCACGCGTGTTCAGCGCCTATGGTCGGCCGAATTACAAGCTGGCGCAGCTCAACCACTATCCGCTCGGCACGATGGAAAGCTTCGTGCTGAAGGCCGATCGCGGCCGGGCGGTGCATTCCGACCATATGCTGGATGTCGATTACTGGGTGGAGCGGAACTTCAACACCGATGTCGACAATTCGGTCCGCGCCATCGCCCCTAAGAGCCTGCCGCTGCGCAAGGATCTGCACGCCGACCCCGAGCTTCACCGGCTGCATCTGGCCGCGGTGCAATGGCGTCAGCAGCGGTTCCTGGAGTTGATGGAGCAGGAACCCTATCGCGCCCTCTTCGCCCGGCTGCTGATGACGCCGCCATCGCGCCCGATCTCGCAGAACTCGGCCCGGACGCTGACCGGTTTCGCCAATCTGGGGCGGATGAAAGAGGCCGGGGGCGAAAAAGACACGCCTGGTGAAGGAGAGACCCCGCAATAACGGGGTCTCTCCCCCAGGGTCAGATCACCCCGAGCATGCGCATCGCTTCCGCCACCCGGACGAAGCCGGCGATATTGGCGCCAAGCACATAGTCGCCTGGCGCGCCGTACTCCTCGGCCGTGGCGGCGCAGGTGTCGTGAATGCCGCGCATGATGCCGGCCAGCCGCTCCTCGGTCTTGGCAAAGCTCCAGCTGTCCCGGCTGGCGTTCTGCTGCATCTCAAGCGCCGAGGTCGCCACGCCACCGGCATTCGCCGCCTTGCCCGGGGCAAAGAGCACGCCGGCCTGGCGGAAGATGTGGATCGCCTCGGGGGTGCAGGGCATGTTGGCGCCCTCGCCCACCGCGATCACCCCGTTTTTCACCAGGCTGCGCGCCCCCTTGCCCGACAATTCGTTCTGCGTCGCCGAGGGCATCGCCACATCACAGGGCACATCCCAGATCGACCCCTTGTCGACCGGAATGAAATGCACCCCCTCGCCCCTGCGGCGGGCATATTCCGAAATCCGTTCGCGGCGGATGCCCTTGATCTCCTTCAGCAACTCCAGGTCGATGCCGTTCTCGTCGATGATATAACCGCTCGAATCCGAGCAGGCGACGACCACGCCGCCATAGGCCTGGACCTTCTCGATCGAATAGGTCGCCACATTGCCCGACCCCGAGACCACCACGCGCTTGCCGTCGAAATCGGTGCCGCGCGTCTCAAGCATCGCCTTGACGAAATAGGTATTGCCATAGCCGGTCGCCTCGGTCCGCGCGCGCGAGCCGCCGAAGGCCAGCGCCTTGCCGGTGAACACCCCGGCCTCGTAGCGGTTGTTCAGGCGCTTGTACTGGCCGAACATATACCCGATCTCGCGCCCGCCGACGCCGATATCGCCCGCGGGCACATCGGTCTGTTCGCCCAGATGGCGGTGCAGCTCGGTCATTAGCGATTGGCAGAACCGCATGATCTCACCGTCCGACTTGCCCTTGGGATCGAAGTCAGACCCGCCCTTGCCGCCGCCGATCGGCAGACCGGTGAGCGCGTTCTTGAAGGTCTGTTCGAACCCGAGGAACTTGATGATCCCGACATTGACCGAGGGGTGGAACCGCATACCCCCCTTGTATGGTCCGAGGGCAGAGTTGAATTGCACGCGGAACCCGCGATTGATCTGCACCCTGCCCTGATCGTCCACCCAGGGAATGCGGAAGATGATCTGCCGTTCGGGTTCGCAAATCCGCTCGATCAGCGCCTGATCCAGATAATGCGGATGCTTGGCGACGACCCGGCCCAGGCTTTCCAGCACCTCATGAACCGCCTGCAGAAACTCCGGCTCGCCCGCATTCCGACGCATCACATCGGCAAGGATCGGGTGGAGTTTTTCATCAATGCTGTTCATGGAGAGCCTCACAAATTTAGATGATTCAGGTCGTCCGGCACTCCTACAGACCAATCTTTAGGCAAGTAAAGTCGATAACGTCTAGTTTATAATCATTATACAAATGGTCGCGCAGGATGCGCCCAGGGGCCCGCGACGGTTCCGCCACCCTCGGGCCATCGCGCCCGACCTCACTCTTCCTGCGCCACCCTGTCGCCCCCATGCCAGGCCCCCGCGACGGCCGATCCCCACGCCGCCCGCAGCAACGTCACCCGCCCCGCGCCATCCGGCCGGCTTGACATTCCACATATCAATCGACATCTAAATACCAAGTGAGATGTGAAACATGCGCCTGACCCGAAAACAGACCCAGGAACAGACCCGTGGCCGGCTGCTTGATGCCGCGGCCGAGGCGATTTTCGCCGAAGGGCTCAGCGCGCTGTCGATCCGTGCGGTCTGCGAGGCGGCCGGCTATAGCCAGGGCGCCTTCTATTCCAACTTCTCCAGCCGCGACGATCTGCTGCTGGCCCTGATGGAACGGCATATCGAGGAAGAGGCCGCCAATCTCTCGACCCTGATCGCCGGCCTGGGCCAGGGCAGCCTCGACCAGGACATGCACGATATCGCCCGCTGGCTGGCCGAACATGGCGAGACCGAGGAGTGGTCGCGCATCAACGCCGATTTCAAGCTGCACGCCCAGCGCGATCCCGCCTTCGCGGAAGGCTATCGCGCCGTGGCCGAGCCGTTTCACCGCGCCTTTGCCCTGCTGATGGCCGATCTGGTGCATCGCCACGGGTTGCAGCCGATCCTGCCCGCGCGCGAGCTGTCTGTCGGCCTCTATGCGCTCTGGACCGGGCTGGCGCTGCAACGGGCGGTCGAACCGGCCCTGCCGCGGCAGGATATCTATCTGGCCTTCCTGCGCGCCGCCATGATCGCACCGCGCCTTCCTCTCTCCTCATCCCCGAAAGGAAACCTCTCATGACCATCAAGAACGTCACCGTGCTGGGCACCGGCGTGCTGGGGGCGCAGATCGCCTTTCAGACCGCCTATCACGGCTTCCAGGTCATCGCCTATGACATCGGCGACGCCCAGATCGCCAAGGCGAAACAGACCATGGACTGGCTTGCTGCGCGCTATCTCGACGATCTGCCCAGCGCCGAACAAACCGATGTCGCCAATGCGCTGACCAACCTCGGCTATGCCACCGATCTGGCCGAGGCGGTGAAAAACGCCGATCTGGTGATCGAGGCGGTGCCCGAGGCGATCGAGATCAAGCGCAAGGTCTATGGCGAGCTGGCCAAGGTGGCGCCGGCGAAGACCATCTTCGCCTCGAACTCCTCGACCCTGCTGCCCTCGGCCATGGCCGAGGCGACCGGGCGGCCGGCCCAGTTCACCTCGCTGCATTTCGCCAATGAGATCTGGACCCACAACATCGCCGAGATCATGGATCACCCCGGCACCGACCCGAAGGTGCATGCCGAAGTGGTCGCCTTCGCCCGCGCCATAGGGATGGAGCCGATCGAGGTGCTGAAGGAACAGCCGGGCTATGTGCTGAATTCGCTGCTGGTGCCTTTCCTGCGGGCGGCGGCCGGGCTTTTCACCAATGGTATCGCCAGCCCCGCCGATATCGACAAGACCTGGCGCATCGCCACCGGCGCCCCCAAGGGGCCATTCGAGATTTACGATATCGTCGGGCTGACCACCGCCTATAACATCTCGCTGATGTCGCAGGACGACACCCAGCTCAGGTTCGCGGCGCTGCTGAAGGAAGACTATATCGACAAGGGCAAGCTGGGCGTCGCCACCGGCGAAGGGTTCTATAAATACCCGCGCGACTGACCGGGACCGGTTGCTACCGACGATAACAGGGGGCACAGGCCCCCTGTTGCATTTGCAGCCCCGAGCAGGCTTGCCGGGTGCAGCACCTCAGATCAGCCCCACCCGCTGCAGCGCGGCCCTGAGCGGCGCCAGTTCGGCCTCATAGGCACGCCAGCCGGCGTCGCTGCCCCGATAGATCGGGCGGCGCACCTGGTCGGCGCTGGCGGTCAGCGCCTGAACCTCGGCGCGTTCCGGGGTAAGCCAGTCCTCGGACCAGTCAAGCCCCACGGCCTCGGCCAGATCGCGGGTGGCCGGATCGGGGGTCTCAACCAACCGGGCATAGTCCAGATCGAAGATCCGATCGGGATAGAGCCCGCGCCAATGGGCCATCAGATCGCGGTGCAGCACCATGAAACGGGCGATATCGCCGATATCATAGGCAAAGGCGTTACCCTGACCGACAAAGGACAAGCGGTAGATCGACCAGGCCACCGCCATCGGATCGCGGGCGACATGGACGATCCGCGCCTCGGGCAGCGCGGCACAGAGATAACCGATCCAGCGAAAATCCAGTGGCATCTTGTCGATCATCACCGGGCTGCCATCGGAATATTCGGCCAGTTCCTCCAGCAGACGCGCCCTCAGGCTGGCAATATCCGCCGCCGTGATCTGGCGCACCTCGCGCCCCATGATCTCGCGCAGCATCTCGCCCACCGCAAGCTGCACCACCGTCAGCTCGCCACAGGGCTGCACCCCCTCGGCGCGCGACAGGATGCGTTCGACCAGCGTGGTGCCTGACCGCGGCAGGCCGGTGACGAAGACCGGTCGCGGGCTGGCGGGCGTCTTCACCGCCACCGGTTCGGGCACCGATTTGAAGAGCGCGCGGCTCAGCGCATAGGGCAGCGCGTCTGTCTGGAAATCATAGCCCAGCCGGGCCTTTTCCAGCCGGTTGCCGGTTTGCAGATGGGAAAAGGCCTGCTGGCGCTGACCCAGATCGTCGAGCGCCTTGAACAGCGCGAAATGCAGCGGCACCGCCTCCGCCGTCTCGGGGCCCAGCGCGGCAAGCCGCTCGCGCATCTCGGCCAGATGCGGCTCATCCGCGGTATAGGTGATCGCATAGGCGAGGTTGCGGTGGAGCCCGGCATCCGCCGGCGTCAGCACCAGGGCACGGCGAAAGTAGTCAGCCGCCGCCGCCCGGTCGCCACGGGCGCGAGCGAGAAGGCCGAGGTTGTTGAGCGTGCGCGCCTCGGTCTCGGGATGGCCCAGCGCGGCGCGCAGGCTCTCCTCCGCCGCCGCAGCCTGCCCCATCTCGCGCAGCGCCCGACCCTTGAGGTTCAGCGCCGCCGGATCGCCCGGCGCCCGGGCCAGCACGGCCACCGCCGCGCGCAAAGCGGCGGGCGCGCGCCCCATCTCCAGACGGCAGGCCGCCAGGGCGGTGCCGATCTGCGTCCCCTCGGGGGCCAGGGCGAAGGCCGCGACCAGCTGCCGTTCCGCCTCGCCCCAGGCGCCCTGCGCCTGCGCTGCCTGCGCCGCCGCCAGCAGATCGGCCAGCTTCGGCCGCAGCACCGCCAAGCCCTCGCCCACCTGCCTGTTCGAGGGGAACCTCTCCCGCACCGCGAGATAGGCCATCACCGCGCCCACCACATCGCCCGCCCGGGCGGCGGATTTGGCGCGGCTCAGCAGCGTGTCGGCAGAGAGGGTGGGCGGCATCGGCGGTTCCTTCAAGGTCGTCGGGGCGATATCCTCGCCCCGGAAATGGCGGCTGCCGCCTGTTTAAAGCGTCAAGAGCATGCGTCAACGTTCTTGCCTCGACCAACCCTTGGCCGGGCTTGACTCTCCCCCGCTCCGGCGCCCTTCTTGAACGCGAAGACAGGAGGCGCAGATGCCAGAGACATTCAATCAGGAACTGGAAGACCGGCTTGTCCGCTATGCGGCCATCGACAGCCAGAGCGATGAGGACTCTCCCTCCTCTCCCAGCACGGCGGTGCAGTTCGACATGCTGAACCTGCTTGAGGCCGAGCTGATGGAGATCGGCGCCCAGGATGTGACGCTGACCGAATATGGCGCGATCCTGGCCACCATCCCCGGCACGGTCGAGGGGCCAACCATCGGCTTTCTCGCCCATGTCGACACCGCGCCGCAGTTCAATGCCTCCGGCGTCAAGCCGCGGGTGATCAAGGGCTATAACGGCGGCGAGATCACCTATCCCGACGATCCGGCGCTGGTGCTCTCGCCCGCTGAATTCCCCTATCTGGCGGAAAAGATCGGTCACGACCTGATCACCGCCTCGGGCCTGACGCTCTTGGGCGCCGACGACAAGGCGGGCGTCGCCATCATCATGACCGCCGCGCGCCACCTGCTGACTACGCCCGGGCTGAAACATGGCCCCATTCGCATCGCCTTCACCCCGGACGAGGAGATCGGCCGTGGCGTCGATGCGCAACTCCCCAAGGATCTGGGCGCCGATTTCGCCTATACCTTCGACGGTGGCAAGGTCGGAGAGATCGAATACGAGACCTTCTCGGCCGATGCGGCCGAGGTGAGCATCACCGGCGTGTCGATCCATCCGGGCTTTGCCAAGGGCAAGATGGTCAACGCCATCCACCTGGCCGCCAAGATCATCGAGATGATGCCGCAGGCGACCAAGACGCCCGAGGTCACCGACGGGCGCGAAGGCTTTTGGCACGCGACCGAGATGTCGGGCGGGTCGTCCGAGATGAAGCTGAAATTCATCCTGCGCGATTTCGAGCTCGACGGGCTGGCGGCGACGGGGCGGATGCTGGAACAGGTCTGCGCCGCCGTCCAGGCGACCGAGCCCCGCGCCAAGATCAGCTGCAGCATCCGGCCGCAGTATCGCAACATGCGCTATTGGCTGGAAAACGACATGACCCCGGTGGAGCTGGCACGCAAGGCCTGCGGTACACTTGGGCTCGATCCGGTGTCGGTGCCGATCCGCGGCGGCACCGATGGGTCGCGGCTGACCGAGATGGGGGTGCCCTGCCCCAACCTCTTCACCGGCATGCAGAACATTCACGGGCCGCTGGAATGGATCTCGGTCCAGGATATGGCGGTGGCGACCGATCTTTGCCTGGCGATCGCCGAGGCCGGCGCCAAGGGCTGATCCCCCGCCAAATCCCCCGACCGCCGCGCCCGTGATCCGGCGCGGCGGTTGACAGCACGGCCCCATCCGCTATGGCTTGGGTCAGCCAGCCCTCCCTTCCGATGCCAGCCCTTTCGCAACCCTGTCCGGCCCGCCGGACCCGGCGATCAGAGGCCTGTGCATGTCCGTTTCCAGCAATCCCGTTCTCTCCTCCATCGACCTGGGCGTCGCGCTCTCGTCCAATCTGGTGACCGTCTATTTCGGCGCTGATGGGGAGAAATTCGATTTCTTCACCAACCAGGGCGACTGGTCCGATTACGCCAAGGCGCAGGCAATGGCCGCGCTCGATGCCTATGCGGCGGTGGCGAACCTGACCTTTGCCGAGGTTGACGCCCCCGAGGGCGCCACCTTCCGACTGACGAAATCGGAGTCTTCCTATGGATCGCTCGGTTTCATGAACCCGCCCGATCCCGCCTATGGCGACACCCAGGGCATCGCCTGGTTCAACAGCCTGCCCTATTGGGGCGATGCCGGCAGCGGGTTGCTGGATGCCGGCAGCTATATGTACACCATCTTCCTGCATGAATTCGGCCACGGGCTGGGGCTGGCGCATCCCTTCGAGGAACATGGAGCCTCGACCGTGATGCCCGAGATCGGCGATGGCCTCGGTCTCGATCAGGGCGTCTATACGGTGATGACCTATAACGACGGCTGGCCCGAGGCGCCCGAAGGCCTGCCGGCGGCGCGCGACTGGGGCTGGAACCTTGGCCCCTCGGCCCTCGACATCGCGGTGATCCAGGACAAATACGGGGTGAATACCGAAACCGGCAAGGGCGCGACCACCTATGTCCTGCCGTCCGAGAATAGCTCGGGCACCGGTTACCTGGCGATCTGGGACGTGGGCGGCCAGGACACGATCCGCCACAATGGCAAGGGTGATGCCACCCTCGACCTGCGCGCCGCCACGCTTCTGGCCGAGGCAGGCGGTGGCGGCTGGGTCAGCCATGTCGCCGGCATCCACGGCGGGTTCACCATCGCCAACGGCGTGGTGATCGAACGCGCCATCGGCGGCAAGGGCGATGACACGATCACCGGCAACGCCGCGGACAACCTGCTGAACGGGCGCGCCGGGAACGATCGGCTGACCGGCAGTTCCGGCGATGATACCCTGCTGGGGGGCGCTGGCGCCGACTGGCTGATCGGTGGAACGGGCGCCGATACGCTGACGGGCGGCGGCGGCGCAGATCGGCTGATCGGCGGCAAGGGCCAGGATGTGCTGGCGGGCAGCAAGGGGCGCGATGTGCTGACCGGCGGCGCCGGGGCCGATACCTTCATCATCACGCCCGGCGACGGCCGCGACCGGATCACCGATTTCGAGGAGAAGGATCTGCTCGACCTCAGCGCCTTCGGCTTCGACAATTTCGAGGCGGTGCAGGCAACGATGACCGCGAGCGATACCGCGTTGCATCTTGATCTGGGCGCGGCCTATCTGGTGCTGAGCGGGCTCAGCCCCGAGATGCTGGGCGCTGACATGGTGCTGATCTGATCGCCGGGCCGGGGCCTGGCCTGCCCTGGGCCCGCCCCGGCCTTCACAGAACCACCCGAAAACCATCCAATTTTAGCCGTATTCCCGGCCTAAGCTAATCTTGCGCGAAACCGGCCCGCCCTCTCCCGACGACATGCGGCCGGACACGATTGAGGACAGCAAGATGCAAGACAGCCCGATGCAGCCGGAAGACGACGATACCGCCTTTGACCGGTCGCTGGCCGATCTGGACAAGGCCGCCTGGAAAGCCGCGCTGATCGCGCAGGCCGACGATCATGGCATGAGCCAGGGTCTGGGCGCGCGCCATTTTGCCACCTTCATCGACAAGAAACCCATCCTGCTGGTCACCTTCGAGACGATCCAGGGCATCCGCGCCCTGTCGGAAACCGCCCAGCCGCTGGGCTCCGACATGGTCAAGGCGCAGGGCTGGTCGCATCTGTGCATCCTGTCGGACGGCGACACCTGGTTCCGCCATGACGAGGTCTATGCCTTTTTCGACCAGCTCATCGACGACGGCTTCTTCGAGGACTTCGAGCGGGTGGTCTTCTATGGCGCCGGCCCCTGCGGCTATGCGGCGGCGGCCTATTCGGTGGCCTCGCCCGGCGCCACGGTGATCGCGGTGCAGCCGCAGGCGACGCTGGAGCCTCGGATGACCGAATGGGACGACCGCTTCATCGAGATGCGGCGCAGCGATTTCACCTCGCGGTATGGCTATGCGCCCGACATGCTGGACGCGGCCGACCGCGCCTTCGTGCTCTATGATCCGCGTGAGACGCTCGACGCCATGCATGCGGCGTTGTTCGCCCGGACCAATGTGACCCGGCTGCGGATGCCCTTCATGGGCGGCGCGCTGCAGACCCGGCTGATCGAGATGAAGCTGCTCTATCGGCTGCTGTCGCTCGCCGGCAGCGACAAGCTGACCGAACGGAAGTTCTTTGAACTCTACCGCGCGCGGCGCGACAACGTCGCCTATCTGCGCAGCCTGACCGCCCATCTCGATCAGGTCGAGCGGCCCTATCTGAACATGATGCTGTGCCGCAATGTCACCTCGCGCATGTGGGTGCGGCGGATGAAACGGCGGCTCGACCAATTGGAACAGGCCGCCGCGGCAGGCGAGTTCAAGGCCCCCCCGGCACCGGCGGAATGAGGCTGCTGCGACGCTGATCCCACTGGCCGAAACCGCGCCTCTGTGCTAGCGGAACGGCATGACCCAGACCCTTTCGCTTCGCCGCCCCGACGACTGGCACCTGCACCTGCGCGATGGCGCCATGCTGCAGGCCGTGCTGCCTGAAACCGCGCGCCATTTCGCCCGCGCGATCATCATGCCGAACCTGGTGCCGCCGGTGGTGACCGGCGATCAGGCCGCAGCCTATCGCGACCGCATCCTTGCCGCCCTGCCCGAGGGGATGCGGTTCGAACCGCTGATGACCCTCTATCTGACCGAGGAGACCGATCCCGAGGATGTGGCCGCCGCCGCGGCAAGCGGGCTGGTCAAGGCGGTCAAGCTCTATCCCGCCGGGGCGACCACCAACTCCGCCTCGGGTGTGCGCGACTTCGACAAGGTGCGCGGCGTGCTGGAAAAGATGGCCGAGATCGGACTGCCGCTTTGCGTGCATGGCGAGGTCACCGCCGCCGAGGTCGACATCTTCGACCGCGAGACCGTGTTCATCGACCGCGTGCTTGATCCGATCCGCCGCGCCACCCCCGGGCTGCGGGTGGTGATGGAGCATATCACCACCTCGGGCGCCGCCGATTACGTGCGGGCGCAGGATGGCGACGATCTGGGGGCGACGATCACCGCGCACCATCTGATCATCAACCGCAACCACATTCTGGTCGGCGGCATCAAGCCGCATTACTATTGCCTGCCGGTGGCCAAGCGCGAAAGCCATCGCCTGGCGCTGGTCGGCGCCGCCACCTCTGGCGATGCGCGCTTCTTCCTCGGCACCGACAGCGCGCCGCATACGGATGCCAACAAGGAAAGCGCCTGCGGCTGTGCCGGCTGCTTCACCGCCACCAACACCATGTCACTGGTGGCCGAGATCTTCGATCGCGAAGGCGCGCTGGACCGGCTGGAGGGCTTCACCTCGCTCAACGGGCCGGCGTTCTATCGGTTGCCCGTCAACGAGGCGACGATCACGCTGGAGAAGGGCGCGCCGGTCACCTACCCCGCCCATATCGTCAGCGCCGACGGCCCGGTCACCGTCTTCGACCCCGGTTTCCCGCTGCACTGGCGGGTCCTCTGATCCGTGGGGCGCCGCCCGACCCGGTGGCGCCCATTTCCGCATTGTTCCGCGCCCCGAAGGCAGCCCCAGGCCCTTCGATTCCGGAGGTTCGGGCAATCCAAGCTTGACGAACAGTTAACGGTTTCCCTAGCTTCGACGGGCACAAGGCGGTCCGCCTCTGGCGGATGGTCTTGTTTATTTTGATCAAGCAAGGCGGACAGATGACTTCGGAAGCGACAATTTATTATTATTCAATCAACGGTTTCTCCTACGATTACCGCTATTACTGGGACACCGAAGAGGACGCGGCGACCAAATTCCACGCCAGCGTTTCCCTGAACGTCACGGCGGACGTGCGCGCAGGCCTCACCTACAGTGTGCTGCCGCCGGACCCGATGAGCGATACGCTCTGGGTCGACATCAACCCGAGCTCGGACACCTATGCCATCACGCTCGACGGCATGAACGCCTATACGGCCAATATCGATTCCAGCGTCATCGGTATCGACTGGACCATGGGCGGCGTCTCCCACTCCAGCGTGGTCATGGAACTCGAGGTCGTGAAGGGCGAGAACACGGCGGACAGTTACGAATACGGCACCCGCTATTACTTCGTCCTCGGCGGTGACGATCTGCCCGACTTCAGCTCTCTGTCCGACTTCACCCATTTCAGTGAAACCGACACCTATATCACCGAGGTGTATCCCGCCACCGGGGACTATGGACCGGGCGTCCTGATCCCCTGGGCCAATGTGGTCGATGCCACGGTGCTGGGCGCCGACGAGGAGATCTGGGGCACCGCCGGCCGCGACGTGCTGTCGGGCGGCTATGGCGACGACTATTTCTATTCCTCCGAGGGCAACGACACCTACAAGGGTGGCGCCGGCTATGACCAGGTGACCTTCCAGGACGATCCCGCGGGCGTCGTGGTCAATCTGGCCAAGGGGCGTGGCACTGACGGCTGGGGCGACACCGACAAGTTCGTCAGCATCGAGATGCTGCGCGGCAGCATGTATGACGACAAGTTCATCGGTGCCAAGGGCAGCCAGATCATGCGCGGCCTGGCTGGCGACGATTACATGAATGGCGGCAGGGGCATCGACAGCGTGCGCTATGACCGCGATTACCGTTACGAGGGCACCGACGGGGTCACCGTGAACCTGAAGGCGGGCTTTGCGATCGACGGTTTCGGCGACCGTGACACCCTGAAGAACTTCGAGAATGTCCGCGGCTCGGACTATGCCGACAAGATCACCGGCTCGAACGGCAAGAACCTGCTGCAGGGGGGCGACAGCAACGACCTGCTCAAGGGCCTTGGCGGCAACGACACCCTGGAAGGCGGCGACGGCAACGACAAGCTCGACGGCGGCAATGGCAATGACATGCTGGCCGGCGGCGCGGGGTTTGACCGTTTCATCTTCTCGGGCAAGTTCGGCAACGATACCATCAGCGATTTCCGGACC
This sequence comes from Pseudodonghicola sp., assembly GCF_048268305.1. Taxonomy (NCBI): domain Bacteria; kingdom Pseudomonadati; phylum Pseudomonadota; class Alphaproteobacteria; order Rhodobacterales; family Paracoccaceae; genus Pseudodonghicola; species Pseudodonghicola sp. Next base: position 298,174 of record NZ_JBLWVT010000002.1, on the reverse strand, counting down.
GCCGGCATCAAGGAAAAGATCGACCTGTCCGGGGTGACCGCGATCAAGAACTTCGCCGATCTGATGAACAACCACATCTCGGACATCGGCGGCCATGCGGTGATCAACGACGGCGCGGGCAATACCATCGACCTCTATGGCGTCATAATGGACGATCTGGCCAAGAACGACTTCCTGTTCTGATCTGCCATCCAATCAAACCCGGTCCCGCCCGGCTTAGCGTCGGGCGGTTCTTTTTGGCGATCGGCGCCGCGATCGGCACCGATCATTGCGCCCTCTTCACCGATCGCTCTGTCGCCTCGCCTCTCCGCTTCCCTTTTGCGCCCTGCTCGGCTAAGCCCCCCTGCAACCCAGCCGCCCGAAAGGAGTTTCGCGATGATCCCCTCCTCCTATACCTCTTCCGAAGAAATGGCCCGCCTGACCGCCCGGATGCTATTGGAAATCGGCGCGGTGCACCTGAACGCGACAGAGCCCTTCACCCTGGCCTCCGGCCTGCCGTCGCCGACCTATATCGACTGCCGCAGGCTGATCTCCTTCCCGCGCATCCGCTCGACCCTGATGGATTTTCTCACCATCACGGTGATGCGCGAGGCCGGCTTCGAGGCCTTCGACAATGTGGCCGGCGGCGAGACAGCGGGCATCCCCTTCGCCGCCCTGGTCGCCGAGCGGATGGCGCTGCCGATGACCTATGTGCGCAAGAAACCCAAGGGCTATGGCCGCAACGCCCGCATCGAGGGCGCCATGACCGAGGGAGAGCGGGTGCTTCTGGTCGAGGATCTGACCACCGACGGCGGCTCGAAGCTCAGCTTCGTCGATGCGATCCGCGACACCGGCGCCACCTGCGCCCACACCGCGGTGATCTTCTACTATGGCATCTTCCCAGAGACCGAGAAGACGCTGGGCGATCATGGGGTGAAATTGCATTATCTCTGCACCTGGTGGGACGTGCTGGCCGAGGCCAAGGCCTCCGGCGCCTTCGATCAGGTCACCATCGAGGGGGTCGAGGCCTTTCTCAACGACCCGCGCGGCTGGCAGGAAGCGCATAAGGCGTAATCCCGCCGAGCCCTAGGGATAAGTCTGGGGCTGATTTGTGGAGAACCCGGGCGGGGAATCACTTTCCCGCCGCATCACCTCACCACATTTTGCGGACGCCTGCAGTTGTGCTACCATAACCAGAGAAATTGCCCCGCACCCTGAGGCCGACTCGGGGTTGCCCACAGGCAATCCACAAGATGCCCACAGGGTTACCCCCGAAGATTTCCCCATGGGGGTCCCCGAGGGAACCGGCTAGAAAGGCCGAACCCAAGACCGCCCCCTTCCCCAGGGAGCGGAGAGGCGCAAAAGACAGGCAAACGGGACAGAAATGAACGAGATCACAACCGTCACCCCGGCCACCCCAGAGACGCAGCAGCCTGACACCATGCCGCATTCGATCGAGGCGGAGCAGCAGCTTCTGGGCGCGATCCTGACCAATAACGACGTCTACGACCGGATCGCCGCGATCATCGGGTCGCAGCATTTCTACGACCCGGTCCATGCCCGCATCTATGAGGTGGCCGCGGCCCGGATCGCCAAGAACGCCCTGGCCTCTCCGGTGACGCTCAAGGCTTTCCTGGAACAGGACGAGGGGCTGAAAGAACTGGGCGGGCCGGCCTATCTGGCGCGGCTGGCCGGTGCCGCGATCTCCTCCTTCGCGGCGCGGGATTACGCGCAGATGATCTATGACCTCGCGATCCGGCGGGAGCTGATCGCGCTCGGGCAGGAGATTTCGTCGAAGGCCGCCAAGGTCGATGTCTCGTCCGAGCCCAAGGAACAGATCGTCGAGGCCGAACAACGGCTCTACAAGCTGGGCGAACAGGGCCAGTCGGAAAAGGGCTTCCAATCCTTCCTGCGCGCGGTGACCGACGCGGTCAACGTGGCCAATGCCGCCTATCAGCGCGGCGGCGGCATGGCGGGGATTTCGACCGGGCTTGTCGATCTCGACAAGAAGCTCGGCGGCCTGCACCCCTCTGACCTTCTGATCCTCGCGGGGCGGCCGTCGATGGGGAAAACCTCGCTGGCCACCAACATCGCCTTCAACGTCGCCAAGGCCTATCGCCGTGGCGTCAAACACGACGGCTCCGAAGGCGCCATCGACGGCGGCGTGGTGGGCTTTTTCAGCCTTGAAATGAGCGCCGAACAGCTCGCCGGCCGGATTCTGGCCGAGGCCGCCGAGATCTCCAGCCACAAGATCCGCCAGGGCGACATGACCGAAGGCGAATTCCGCCAGTTCGTCGAAGCGGCGAAGACGCTGGAATCCTGCCCCCTGTTCATCGACGACACCCCGGCGCTGCCGATCTCGCAGCTTGCCGCCCGCGCCCGACGGCTGAAACGAACCCACGGGCTTGATCTCTTGATCATCGACTATCTGCAGCTCTGCCGCGGCACCGCCGAGAACCGGGTGAACGAAATCGCCGAGATTTCGATGGGCATGAAGGCCATCGCCAAGGAATTGAACATCCCCGTGATCGCGCTGTCGCAGCTGTCGCGTCAGGTGGAAAGCCGCGACGACAAGCGGCCGCAGCTGTCGGACCTTCGGGAATCGGGCTCGATCGAACAGGACGCCGACTGCGTGCTCTTCGTCTACCGCGGCGAATACTACAAGGAACGCGAAAAGCCCGACGAGGCCGATCTGACCGCGATGGAAAAATGGATGACCGACATGGAGCGCCTGCATGGCAAGGCCGAGGTCATCATCGGCAAACAGCGCCACGGCCCCATCGGCACGGTGGAGCTGTCGTTCGAGGCGCAGTTCACCCGCTTCGGCAACCTGGTCAAACCCTGGCAGCAGCAAGACTCGGAACCGGAGTATTGAGCCCAGCAGGCGGCCGCCGGACGCCCCCCCCCTCGCCCACCGCTGCGACCGCGAAATGATCGCGGAGCAGACGGTGCGAGTTCCGATTTCGCCCGGCTTTCCGCCCATGCTGACGCAGGCGGCGTTTTCCGCTTGACCCTAGCGCCCCCAGTGGCATGAACAGCGCATGAGTACCGGACATCTGACAATTGATCTGAGCGCCATCGCCGACAACTGGCGCGCGCTGGACGCAAAAACGAATGTAGAGACCGCCGCCGTGGTCAAGGCCAACGGCTACGGTCTGGGGGTGGGCAAGGTTGCCCGCGCTCTGGCCCAGGCGGGCGCGCGCCGTTTCTTCGTCGCCGTCGCCGAGGAAGGCGCCGCCGTGCGCGAGGCGATCGGCCCCGGGCCGATGGTCGCGGTCCTGTCTGGCCATATGGCCGGCGATACCGACCTGATCCGTGACAACGATCTGACACCGATGCTGAATTCGGTCGATCAGGTGCTGCGCCATGTCGAGGCGCTACCGCGCCATAGCTTTGGCGTCCAGCTCGACACCGGGATGAACCGGCTTGGGCTGGAGCCCGAGGAATGGGCGGCGCTGCGCGATGTGGCGCTGAAGCAAAAGCCGGCGTTGCTGATGTCGCATCTGGCCTGCGCCGACGAGCCGGATCATTTCATGAATCAAAAGCAGCTCACCGCCTTCCGCGAGATGACCGACGGCCTCGATGTGCCGCGGTCGCTGGCGGCGACCGGCGGCCTGCTGCTGGGGGCGGATTACCATTTTGACCTCACCCGCCCGGGCATCGGCCTTTACGGCGGCCGCCCCTATGAGGATGCCAAGCCGGTGGTGCGGCTGGATCTGCCGGTGGCGCAGATCCGTGACGTCGCCCCGGGCGAGACCGTGGGCTATGGCAACACCTGGACCGCGCAACGTCCCTCGCGTATCGCGACGCTCGCCGCGGGCTATGCCGACGGTCTGTTCCGGGCGCTGTCGCCGGGCAGCAAGCTCTATGATGGCGACGACGGCTATCCGATTGCCGGACGCATCTCGATGGATCTGATCACCGTCGACATCACCGAGATGGAGCCCGCCCGCAAACCCGAGGTGATGACGCTGATCAACGAGGTTCAGACCATCGACAGCCTGGGCGATATCGCAGGCACGATCGGCTATGAGCTTCTGACCTCGCTCGGTGCGCGCTACCACCGCAGCTATATCGCATGAATCTGGTGCTGACCCTCATTGCCCGGCTCGGCCGGGTGGTGCTGGCGGCCATGGGTTCCGTCGGCCGGGTGGCGTTGTTCTTCCTCTCGTCCGTCAGCCATATCTTTCGCCCGCCCTATTATCTGCGCGAAATCGTCTATTCGATGCTCGGCATCGGTTGGCTGTCGCTGCCGGTGGTGGGGCTGACGGCGCTGTTCACCGGCGGCGCGCTGGCGCTGCAGATCTATTCCGGCGGCGCCCGCTTCAACGCCGAATCCGTGGTGCCGCAGATCGTCGCCATCGGCATGGTGCGTGAATTGGGGCCGGTGATGGCGGGGCTGATGATCGCGGCGCGCGTCACCTCCTCGATCGCGGCCGAGATCGCCACCATGAAGGTGACCGAGCAGATCGATGCTCTGGTGACGCTGTCGACCAACCCGATGAAATATCTCACCGCGCCGCGGCTGCTGGCCGGGCTGATCACCGTGCCATTGCTGGTCGGCGTCGGCGACGTCATCGGCATCGCCGGCGGTTTCTTCGTCTCGATCCACAACCTTGGCTTCAATCCCGCGACCTATCTGAAGAACACGGTGGATTTCCTCGAACCGCTCGATGTGATCTCCTCGCTCGTCAAGGGCTGCGTCTTCGGCGGCATCGCCACGCTGATGGGCTGCTATTACGGCATGCATTCCGGCCGCGGCGCCCAGGGCGTGGGCCAGGCCACCAAGAGCAGCGTCGAGGCCGCCGCCGTGCTGATCCTCGCCGCCAACTTCCTGATCACGGGGGCGTTTTTCTCGGTATGATCCGGTTCGAGAATGTCTGTAAGAGCTTCGGCAACAACCATGTGCTGCGCGGCCTGACGCTGGATGTGCCCAAGGGCACGTCGATGGTGATCATCGGCGGCTCGGGCACCGGCAAATCGGTGGCGCTGAAATGCGTGCTGGGGCTGGTGACGCCGGATTCCGGCCGCATCCTGGTCGATGGCAAGGACGCCACCGCCGGCGACCGCGACGCCTTTCTGGCCCGCTTCGGCATGCTGTTCCAGGGTGGCGCCCTGTTCGATTCGATGAGCGTCTGGCAGAATGTCGCCTTCCGCCTGCTGCGCGGGGCGCAGAAACGCCCCACCGCCGAGGCCCGCGCGATCGCCATCGAGAAACTGCGCCGTGTCGGGCTGAAGCCCGAGGTGGCCGATCTGTTCCCGGCCGAGCTGTCGGGCGGCATGCAAAAGCGCGTGGGTCTGGCCCGCGCCATCGCCGCCGAACCCGAGATCATCTTCTTCGACGAACCCACCACCGGGCTCGACCCGATCATGTCAGGCGTCATCAACGAGCTGATCCGCGAGATCGTGGTCGAGATGGGCGCCACCGCAGTGACCATCACCCACGACATGACCAGCGTGCGCGCCATCGCCGACAATGTGGCGATGCTGCACGACGGGGTGATCAAATGGACCGGCCCGGTGGCCGAGATGGACCATTCCGGCGATCCCTATCTGGACCAGTTCATCCATGGCCGCGCCGAGGGGCCGATCGAAGCGGTTCGCTGAGCCTTGGCGCCAAGAAAATTCGAATTTTCTTGGCCATTTTCTTCGAAGAAAATGGCTCGGAACCTGGTTCTGGCCCGGATTTCCAAAGCGGGTGAAATTGGATAGGCCAAGCTCATGCTCCTTCTCCGCCTCGCCAACCTCGCCCTGCTGATCCTCTACCCCGTCGCCTGGTTCGCGCCGCTGATGCGGGCGGGGCTGTTGCCGATCTTCGGCCTGTCGGAGATTTCGGTGATGACCGGGCTGCAATCGCTCTGGCGCACCGATATCGTGCTTGCGCTGATCGTCACGGTTTTCGCCGTCTTCGCCCCCTATCTCAAGACCATCGGCCTGGCCCTGGTGCAATGGCACCTGCTCGATCGCCGCGCCCTGCCGGTGCTGCATGTCATGGGAAAACTGGCGATGGCCGATATCTTCCTGATCGCGCTCTACATCACCCTGGCCAAGGGGATTTCCTATGTGCGGATCGAGGTGGCCTGGGGGCTCTATCTCTTCACCTTCTGCATCCTCGCCTCGCTGGTGCTCAGCCTGCTGACCGAACGGCGCCTCAAAAGGCTTGAGCCCGCCCCCGGCCTCGGGCAGGACTGATCCCATGGCCAAACCGAATACCTTTGTCTGTTCCTCCTGCGGCGCCAGCTTCTCGAAATGGTCGGGACGCTGCGAAGCCTGCGGCGAGTGGAATTCCATCGTCGAACAGGTGCCGCTGTCCGCGGGGCCGAGTTCAAAGTCGCTTGGCGCCCGGCGTGGCAGCACAGTGACACTCACCGATCTCTCCACCCAGGAGACCCCGCCGCCGCGCGCCACCTCCGGGCTGGAGGAACTCGACCGCGTGCTGGGCGGCGGGCTGGTGGCGGCCTCGGCCATCCTGGTGGGCGGCGATCCGGGCATCGGCAAATCCACCCTGCTGCTGCAGGCCGCCGCCGCCTTTGCCCGCAAGGGGCTGAAGACCATCTATGTCTCGGGCGAGGAGGCCACCGCCCAGGTCCGCATGCGGGCACAGCGGCTGGGGCTGGCCGAAGCGCCGGTGCGGCTGGCGGCGGAGACCAACCTGCGCAATATCCTGACCATGCTGGAGACGGAAAAGCCCCAGCTCGTCATCATCGATTCGATCCAGACCATGTGGGCCGACAATGTCGACAGCGCCCCGGGCAGCGTCACCCAGGTGCGCGCCACCGCGCATGAGCTGACCACTTTCGCCAAGCGCCATAACGTTTCCGTGATCATGGTCGGCCATGTCACCAAGGAGGGCCAGATCGCAGGCCCCCGCGTCGTCGAGCATATGGTCGACACCGTGCTCTATTTCGAAGGCGAGCGCGGCCATCAGTTCCGCATCCTGCGCGCGGTCAAGAACCGCTTTGGCCCCGCCGATGAGATCGGGGTGTTCGAGATGACCGGATCGGGCCTGGCCGAGGTGCTGAACCCCTCGGCCCTGTTCCTGTCCGAGCGCGGCCAGCCCTCGCCCGGATCGGTGGTTTTCGCCGGAATCGAGGGCACCCGCCCGGTTCTGGTCGAGCTTCAGGCGCTGGTTGCCCCCTCGCCCCATTCGCAACCGCGCCGGGCCGTGGTCGGCTGGGACGGGGCGCGGCTGTCGATGATCCTGGCCGTGCTCGAGGCCCGCTGCGGCATCCCCTTCGCGGGTCTCGACGTTTACCTAAATGTCGCGGGCGGGCTGAAGATCAGCGAACCGGCGGCTGATCTTGCCGTCGCCGCAGCGCTTCTCAGCGCGCGCGAAGATGTGGCTTTGCCGCCAGAGACGGTGGTTTTCGGGGAAATCAGCCTGTCCGGAGCCCTGCGCCCCGCCTCGCAGACCGAAAACAGGTTGAAAGAAGCCCGAAAACTTGGTTTCACCGCAGCAATCGCTCCGGCCGGCGGCAAAATCGGATCGGGCGGCGGCCTCAAGCTGACCCGGCCTGCCGACCTGACAGGATTTGTCGGCGAAATCTTCGGGGCCGGATAGAGCACAGGTAATTTCGGGCGAGGGATATGGAAGGTTTCACCATCATCGACGGGGTCGTGGCCCTGATCATCGTGGTTTCGGCACTGCTGGCCTACTCACGGGGGGTCGTGCGCGAGGCCATGGCCATCGCCGGCTGGATCATAGCGGCCGTATTGGCCTTTATGTTCGCCCCTCAGGTCGAACCGCTGGTCAAGGAAATCCCGGTGCTGGGCGGCTATATCGCCGACAGTTGCGAACTCAGCATCATCGCCGCTTTCGCCGTGGTCTTTGCCGTGGCGCTGATCGTGGTCTCCTTCTTCACACCGCTGTTTTCCTCGCTGGTACACCGCTCGGTTCTCGGTGGCCTCGACCAGGGGGCGGGGTTCCTCTTCGGGGTGGCGCGCGGTGTGCTTTTGGTGGCGATCGCCTTCTTCGTCTATGACACGGTGATGACCGGGCAGAAGTTCACCATCGTCGACGAAAGCCGCTCGGCCCAGGTATTCTCGCGGCTGAGTGGAAAGATCGAGGATCGCGACCCCCAGCAGGCGCTTGGCTGGATCACCCAGCAATACGAAAATCTGGTCGGAAGCTGCGGCGCGCCGCAATAAGCGGCCCTCCTCTCTGCCCCTCTTTCTCAACAGCCGATGGGCCAGCCGGCCCGTCGGCTGTTTTCCTATGGGTCCCCGGGATCGCCCCTTGTCGGCGCCGCCATGCGCCGCATGATCCGGAAAACTTGAGCGCTTGGCCGCATTATTGCCGTATTTTAACCACGCAATCGTCACGCTACGCGCTCTAATACACCTATTACGAATAGTTTTTTCATCCAGTACCGAATGAGTTGTGTCATGTTACCGTGTTTGGTGCTCGAAGCCCCTCCCCCCCGCCGGCCGGATTCGATTCTGGCCCCGTCCCGGCGCCCGATCCGCGCCTTTGACCGCACTTTCGCCCCCGGGACATTGCTGGAGACCGACAGCGGCTGGCGTGCGGTGGAAACCCTGCATCCCGGCGACCGCGTGCGGACGCTGCGTGGCATGGCCGTCTTGCGCCAGACCAGTCGCCAGCCGCCCGACCGCAGCCATCTGCATTGGCAGGTGCCCGCCGGGAGCCTTGGCAATTGTTCCAAGATGCGGCTGAACGCCGGTCAGCGGGTGGCGCTGCTCAATCCGCTTTGCAAGCGGCTCTTCGGCGAATCGCTGGTGCTGCTGCCGGTCCCCACCATCACCGGCTGTTTCGGCGTCCACATCATCGCAGGCTTCGCCCTGCGTTGCGGCATCGCGCTCAGCTTCGATCACGAGGAGGTGGTTTTCGCCCATACCGGCTGCCTGATGCATGTGCCAAGCCCGCATGAGCCCACCTGCCACCGGCTGCTGAGCTATCGCGAAAGCCACCAACTGCTGGCGCAGCTACAGCAAAAACTCGGTGGCGCCCCGTTGTTTTCTACAGCAATGTGTCGCTGAGCGTGGCCGTTTCGCCCCGATTCTTCTCTGATCTGCCGGCTCCGCGCGCAGCCCGGCACAGCCCTGTGGCAATGGATGCACAGGAAATCTGTGATCATTTCGTGACACTCGGCCTGCATGGCATTATGTGAGGGCTATTCCAGCCAACGGATTCGGAGCTAACCGCCGTGCCGATGCCGCAAATGCCCCCTGCGCACCCCTTTGACGATGACAAGCTGCACGAAGAGTGCGGCATTTTCGGCGTCTTGGGCGTAAAGGATGCCGCCAATTTCGTCGCCCTCGGGCTGCATGCCCTGCAACACCGGGGACAGGAGGCCGGCGGCATCGTCTCGCACGACCCCGAACAAGGGTTCAATTCGGCCCGCCGCTTCGGCTATGTCCGCGACAACTTCACCTCGACCGACATCATGCAGACCCTGCCCGGGCCGCTTGCGATCGGTCACGTCCGCTATTCCACCGCCGGGTCCAAGACCGCCGCGATCCGCGACGTGCAACCGTTCTTCGGCGAATTCTCGATGGGTGGCGCGGCGATTGCCCACAATGGCAATATCACCAACGCCAATGCGCTGCGCCGAGAGCTGATCGAACGCGGTTCGATCTTCCAATCCTCGTCCGACAGCGAATGCATCATCCATCTGATGGCGCGTTCGTTGCAACGCGACATCCCGGCCCGCATGGAAGACGCCCTGCGCCGGGTCGAGGGCGCCTTCTCGGTGGTGGCGATGACCCGCACCAAGCTGATCGGTGTGCGCGATGCGCTGGGGGTTCGGCCGCTGGTGCTGGGCCGCGTCGGCCCTGAAGAGAACGGCGGCTGGGTGCTGAGTTCCGAGACCTGCGCGCTCGACATCATCGGTGCCGACTTCGTGCGCGAAATCGAGCCGGGCGAAATGGTCGTCATCTCGCAGGAGACCGGCGTCGAAAGCCGCCGCCCCTTCCGCCAGAAGAAGTCGCGCTTCTGCATCTTCGAGCAGGTCTATTTCTCCCGTCCCGATTCCATCCTCGGCGGGCGATCCGTTTACGAGACCCGTCGCCAGATCGGTGTGGAGCTGGCCCGCGAGGCGCCGGTCGAGGCCGATCTGGTCTGCCCGGTTCCCGACAGCGGCACGCCCGCGGCAATCGGCTTCGCGCATGAAAGCGGCATTCCCTATGGCATGGGGATCATCCGCAACCAGTACATGGGCCGGACCTTCATCGAGCCGACCGAGCAGATCCGCAACATGGGCGTGCGGTTGAAGTTGAACGTCAACCGCGCGCTGATCCGCGGCAAGCGGGTGATCCTGGTCGACGACTCGGTGGTGCGCGGCACCACCTCGCGCAAGATCAAGGAAATGATCCTGGACGCCGGCGCGGCCGAGGTGCACTTCCGCATCGCCTCCCCGCCCACCGCCTGGCCGTGTTTCTATGGGGTCGACACGCCGCAGCGCGAAAAGCTTCTCGCCGCCAATATGTCGGAAGACGAGATGCGCGAATTCCTCGGTGTCGACAGCCTGAAGTTCATCTCGCTCGACGGGCTCTATCGCGCCGCGGGTGAGGCCGGGGGGCGCAACAACGCCTGCCCGCAGTTCTGCGATGCCTGCTTCTCCGGCGAATATCCTGTGGAACCGGCGGATATGATCGAACAGGGCTTTCAGCTCAAACCCGCCGCTGAATGACCTCTGGCCGGCGGGCTTTGGCCGGCCGGCAGCGCCCCCGGTTTTCCGGCCCGGGGAATCAGGATAGGCCCGACGCCGGCCCCGCATTCCGGGGCCGGAGATGAGATCGAGCCAAACCGCGCCCAGAGCGCCCGGAACCACCAGATGACCGACATGAGCAGAGCGCCGGGGGACACGCCGGCGAATGTGGCAGGGCTTGCCACAACCCCGAAGATATTGGACGAAGACGATCTGTCGCTGATCGGGCTGACCGGCGGCAGCGGCCGGTTCCGCGCCCTGGTCCGCCTGCCCGGCGGCCGGATCGAGGCGGTCACCCCCGGCAGCAAGCTCTCGCAGGGCGAGATCGTCGCCATCGACAGCGACGGGCTGATCCTGCAGCGCAATGGCAAGAGCCGGCGGATCACCTTCCCCGGCGGCTGAACCTCGCGCCGGATCTCCTGCCTTCGCGGGGCCGCGCCCGTCCCCGCAGAGGAACTGTTTACCAGTCTATCGTGCCCACTTGACGGACCTGCGGAAAACCCGCAGATCCTGGGCCATGACACAGATTGCCCTGATCACCGGTGCCTCTCGCGGCCTGGGCGCCGCCCTGGCCGAAGCTCTTTGCGAGACCCACCATATCGTCGCCGTGGCCCGCACCACCGGCGCGCTCGAGGATCTCGACGACCGGATCACCGCCAAGGGCGGCAATGCCACGCTGGCGCCGATGGACATCACCATTCCCGGCGCCATGGCGACGCTGTGCCGGGGCATCCATGACCGCTGGGGCAAGGCCGATCTCTGGTTGCACACCGCCATCCATGCCGCCCCGCTGAGCCCGGCGCATTTCATCGACGCCAAGGATTGGGACAAGTCGGTGGCGGTCAACGCCAATGCCACCGCGCTGCTGATCACCTATGTGGCGCCGCTCCTGGGCGAACACGGTCAGGCGGTGTTCTTCGACGATCCGCGCGCCGGGCAGAAGTTCTTCGGCGCCTACGGCGCCACCAAGGCGGCGCAGATCGCCCTGGCGCGCAGCTGGGCGGCCGAGACGCCGCGCACCGGCCCGCATGTGCGCATCCTCGAACCTCAGCCGATGGCGACCGCGCTGCGCGGCCGCTTCTTCCCCGGCGAGGATCGCGACACGCTGGCCCATCCCCGCGACGAGGCCGCCCGCCTGCTGGCCCAGCTCTGAAAGGCCCCGCGCGCCGCCCCGGCGCGCATCCCCGCCCGTCCCGCCGCCGTGGGGACCGCAATTTCCCCGCTTCGGCCTCCGCTTGCTTGCCCCGGCCGGCGCCGGGGGCTATCAAGGCGCAAACAGGGCGGGACCTATGCGCATACTTCTGACCAATGATGACGGCATCAACGCGCCGGGGCTGGAGATTCTCGAAGCGATCGCCGAAGAGATCGCAGGCCCCACGGGCGAGGTCTGGGTGGTTGCGCCCGCCTTCGAACAATCCGGTGTCGGCCATTCGATCAGCTATACCCGCCCGATGATGATCGCCAAGCTGGGCCATCGCCGCTTTGCGGCCGAGGGCAGCCCGGCCGACTGCGTGATGGCGGGGCTGCACGACGTGCTTCAGGGCACCAAGCCCGACCTGGTGCTCTCCGGCGTCAACCGCGGCAACAACTCGGCCGAAAACGCGCTCTATTCCGGCACCCTCGGCGGCGCCATGGAGGCGGCGCTGCAGGGCATCCCGGCAATGGCGCTGTCGCAGTATTTCGGCCCGGCCAACCTCGGGGTCGAAGACCCCTTCGATGCCGCCGCCCGGCACGGGGCCGAGGTGATCCGCAAGATCCTCGCCGCCGATCTGGACGAGGGTGAGGATTACCGGCTGTTTTACAACATCAACTTCCCGCCGGTGCCCGCCACCGAGGTGAAGGGCATTCGCGTCACCACCCAGGGCTTTCGCCGCAACACCCGGTTTTCGGTCGAACCGCACAGCTCGCCCTCGGGGCGGCGCTTTCTCTGGATCAAGGGCGGCAATCAGCACGAGCCCACCCTGCCCGGCAGCGATGCGGCGGCCAATCTCGACGGCTATGTCTCGGTCACGCCGATGCGCGCCGATCTGACCGCGCACGACCAGCTCGAGGCATTGAAGGCCATCGAATGACCGGACCCACGCCCGAGACCAAGATGCAATTTCTCTTCGCGCTGCGGTCCAAGGGCGTGACCGATCGTCGGGTTCTGAACGCGATGGAAGAAATCGACCGCGGCCCCTTCGTGCGCGGCATCTTCTCGGAACGCGCCTATGAGGACATGCCGCTGCCGATCGCCTGCGGCCAGACCATCAGCCAACCCTCGGTGGTCGGGCTGATGACCCAGGCGCTGCAGATCAATCCGCGCGACAAGGTGCTCGAGGTCGGCACCGGCTCGGGCTATCAGGCGGCGATCCTCAGCAAGCTGGCGCGGCGGGTCTATACCGTCGATCGCCACCCCCGACTGGTGCGCGAGGCCCGCGTGGTGTTCGAAACGCTGTCGCTCAGCAATATCACCGCGATCACTGCCGACGGCAGCCACGGCTTGCCGGAACAGGCGCCCTTCGACCGCATCCTGGTGACCGCCGCCGCCGAGGATCCGCCCGGCCCGCTCTTGGCGCAGTTGAAAATCGGCGGTATCATGGTGGTGCCGGTCGGCCAGTCCGACACCGTGCAGACCCTGATCCGGGTCCGCCGCGACGAAGACGGATTCGACTATGACGAAATCCGGCCGGTGCGTTTCGTGCCTCTGCTCGAAGGGCTGGGGCAGGATGTGTGACCCGTCGCGCAGACGACCTGCACGACCCTTATTAGGTGAACCGCAAAGCCCCGGGAAACAGGGGACATGCATTGAGGACCACGAGATGTCATTTGCCGCCAATCTGCCTGCCGGCGTAAAACCGTCGCACCGCCTGCTGCTGGCCGCCGCCGGGCTTGCCCTGCTTGCTGGCTGCTCCGAGCCGCTCGACTTCGACCTGCGCGGCAATCTGGGCGGCTTCAGTACCGCCGAGGCCGCGCGCAATGTCGGCACCGCCAATCGCCCCCAGCCGGATGATCGCGGCATCATCTCCTATCCCAGCTATCAAGTCGCCGTCGCCCGCCGCGGCGATACCGTCGGCTCGCTCGCCCAGCGCATCGGCCTGCCGCCGGACGAACTGGCCCGCTTCAACGGCGTCACCACCGGTGACACGCTGCGCCCGGGAGAGGTGATGGCCCTGCCCCGCCGGGTCTCGGAGCCGCCCGCCGGCGGCCCCGGCTCGATCGACATCGCGACGCTTGCCGGCAGCGCCATCGACGCCTCGCCCGCGACCACGCCGAAGAAGGTGGAAACCGCCAGCCTCGAACCGGCGCAGAGCGCAGCCGCGGCCAGCCCAGCTCCCGCGGCCACCCCGGCACCGGCGGCAGCGCCACAGCCGCAACGGGTGGAGCCGGTCCGCCACAAGGTGGAGCGCGGCGAAACCGCCTATACCATCTCGCGGCTCTATCAGGTGCCGGTGAAGTCGCTGGCCGAATGGAACGGGCTTGGCTCGGATTTCGCCATCCGCGAGGGACAATATCTGCTGATCCCGGTCAAGGATCAGCCCGCCCCCAGCCGCGCGACGCCCGTGGTCGACACCACCCCGCCGGGCGTCGGATCGCCGACGCCGCCGCCGCCGAGTTCGACCCAGCCACTGCCCGACGAGAAGATCGCCGCCAAGGCGCCCGAGCCGCCGAAGGTCTCGGTCGGCCAGCCCAGCAAGCCGAGTTCGGCCGCCATGGCCATGCCGATCAGCGGTGGCAAGATCATCCGCTCCTATTCCAAGGGCAAGAACGACGGCATCGACATCGCCGGCACCGCCGGCAACCCGGTGATGGCGGCCGAAGGCGGCACCGTCGCGGCAATCACCCAGGACGCCGACCAGGTGCCGATCATCGTGCTGCGGCACGACGCCAACCTGCTGACCGTCTATGCCAATGTGGGCGCCATCGCCGTCAACAAGGGTGATCGGGTCAAACGCGGCCAGAAGCTCGCCGAGCTGCGCCCAGGCGCCCAGGCCTATCTGCATTTCGAGGTCCGCGACGGCTTTGAAAGCGTCGATCCGGCGCCCTATCTGAAATAAGCCCCATTCCCAAGACGAAGGGCCGGAAAACCGCGTGGTTTCCGGCCCTTTTTATCGCGCCTGATGCGCCCCTAACGGGGCGCAGCCTTCGGCGAGAGTATTTTTGCAGAGAAGAAGCTGCGGACGGCGCAGCTGACGTTCAGAGCTTGACGCCCTGCCGACCGGCCAGATCGGTGAAGAATTGCCAGGCCACCCGACCCGAACGCGCGCCCCGCGTCGCCTGCCATTCGATCGCCTCGGCGCGCAGGACCTCGGGGTCGACCGTCACGCCGTAATGGGCGCAATAGCGGTCGATCATCGCCAGATATTCGTCCTGGTTGCAGGGATGGAAGCCCAGCCAGAGGCCGAAGCGGTCGCTGAGCGAGACCTTCTCCTCCACCGCCTCGGAGGGGTTGATCGCGCTGGAGCGCTCGTTCTCGATCATGTCGCGCGGCATCAGGTGACGCCGGTTCGAGGTGGCATAGAGCACCACGTTTTCCGGCCGCCCCTCGATGCCGCCGTCCAGCACCGCCTTGAGGCTCTTGTAATGCTGGTCGTCATGGCTGAACGACAGGTCATCGCAGAACAGGATGAACCGCTGCGGCGCGCCGCGCAGATGCGTCAGCAGCCGGCCGACGCTGGGCAGATCCTCGCGCTGCAGCTCCACCAGCTTCAGATCGGGATGCTCTGCCGCCACTTCAGCATGGATGGCCTTGACCAGGCTCGATTTCCCCATCCCGCGCGAGCCCCAGAGCAGCGCGTTATTGGCGCTGAACCCCCCGGCGAAGCGGCGGGTATTGTCGAGCAATGTGTCACGCGACCGGTCGATCCCCACCAGCAGGTCCATCCGCACCCGGTTGATCCGCGCCACCGGCTCCAGCCGGTCGGGCTCCACATGCCAGACAAATCCCTCTGCGCAGGTGAAGTCGGGCGCCGGCATCGGCGCCGGGGCGATCCGTTCCAGCGCCTCGGCGATGCGGGTGAGCGCGGTCTGATCCATATCGGCCATGATTTGTCCTCCAATCCGTCGGCATGGTTCAAACCACGAAGCCCCGGCCGCAACAAGAGGCTGGACACACAAAGGGCGCGCGGTTGCCCGGCGCGCCCTTCGCACGAGGTATTCAGTTCGGCCTAGTCATCCTTGAACTCGTAGGCGAGGTCGTCATCGGCCTCTTCCTCGTCATCGAAATAGCCTTCTTCGCGCAGCCGCTCGTCACGCTTCTTCTCGACCCGACGGACCAGGAAGATCGAAATCTCGTAAAGCCCGTAGACCACGGTGAAGAGGATGATCTGCGTCACCACATCGGGCGGCGTCACGATGGCGGCCAGGATCAGGATCGCGACCACCGCGTATTTGCGCACCCCCGCCAGACCCGCCGCGCTGACCAGCCCGGCCTTGCCCATCAGCGTCAGCAGAACCGGCAGCTGGAAGCAGAGCCCGAAGGCGATGATGAACTTGATCGTCAGGTTCAGGTATTCCTGGGCCGAGCCCTGGAACACCACGCTGAGCGGCGCGGCTCCGCCCTCGACCGCCGCGCCATCGGAGGCGAACTGCTGGAAGCCAAGGAAGAACTTATAGGCCATCGGCGTGACCACGAAGAAGGCGAAGGCCGCCCCCAGGATGAACATGAAGGGCGAGGCGACCAGGAAGGGCAGGAAAGCTCCCTTCTCCGACTTGTAGAGACCCGGCGCCACGAAGCGCCACATCTGATAGGCGATATAGGGGAAGGACAGCATGAGCCCGCCCACCAGCGACACCTTGATCGCCACGAAGAAGCCTTCCTGCGGGCTGATGAAGATCAGATCGCAATCCTGGCCCCGATCCGCCAGCACCTGGCACAGCGGCGTGGTCAGGAAGTTGAAGATCGGCGTGGCCACGGTGAAACAGAGGACCATCCCGACAAGGAAGGCCACCACGGAATGGATCAGCCGCGTGCGCAGCTCGGCCAGATGCTCGATCAGCGGGGCGGAGCTGTCGTCGATCTCGTCAGTGTCGGTCTTGCTCATATCTTGCTCTCGGGCTCCTCCGGAGCGGCGGGGGCGGATGCGGTGGCGGTCATCGCCTGCAGATCAGCCTCAGCCTCCTCGGCTTTTTTCAAGGCCTCTTCGGCCTCACGCGCTTTGCGTTCCGCTGCGGCGCGGGCGGTGGCGGCCTGGATGCGCTTGGTGTCCTCGGCGCGCTGCGCGGCCAGCTTGCCGGTCTCGCTTTCGGGATCGAACTTGTCCTTGCCCAACCCCTCGGTCAGACCGCGGGCGGCATCCTTGACCCCATCCATCGCCGAGCCCAGCGGGTTCGTCGCCGTCTTGAAGGTCTTGGCGACGTCGCGCACGCCGGATTCATCCGCCGCCTCGTTCATCGCGCGGCTGAATTCCCGGGCCATGCCGCGCGCCTTGCCGACGAAGCGGCCGACGTTGCGGAACAGCACCGGCAGATCCTTCGGCCCCACCACGATCAGCGCGACCACGCCGATCACCAGCAGCTCGGACCACCCCATGTCGAACATGGGTGGTTACGCCTTGTCTTTTTCAGACTCGGTCGCGGGCGTCACATCCTTGGCCGCCGCGGCCGTATCCTCTTCCAGCTCCTTGGTGCCGTCGGTCACCCCCTTCTTGAAGGCGGTGATGCCCTTGCCCACCTCGCCCATCAGCGAACTGATCTTGCCGCGCCCGAAGAGCACCAGCACCACGACGGCAATCAGAAGAAGGCCGGGAAGGCCGATATTGTTCAGCATGATAAATCTCCTGTCTGTCAAACCGACGCGGCGCACCGCAACCAGTTCGTTCCCGTTCTGAATACCGCAGCCCCGCCGCCAACGAAAAGAACAGCCGGTCACGCGGGCCCCGCCATGAGGGTGAAAAATGCGCCCTCGCCGGAGGATGGAAACACTCCTGACAGGTTTATGTCAGTTGTACCCCGATAAAGGAGCCCCAGGCAACATGGAAAGGACTGCCCGATGACCCAGATCGCTGAAATCGTAACCTTCACCCTCGCCCCCGGCGTCACCTGCGACACCTTCGTCGCCCTCAGCCAGGCGTCGGAGGCCTTCGTGCGCGCCGCGCCGGGGTTCGTCACCCGCCAGCTCAGCCGCGGCGAGGACGGCCGCTGGACCGACTATGTCATCTGGCGTGACCTGGCCGCCGCCCAGGCGGTGGCGCGCCAGTTCCCGCAGCAGGACTTCACCCCGGCGCTGATCGCCGCCATCGCCCCCGGCAGCCTCAGCCTGCGACATGAACGGGTGGAATGGGCCATGCCCGCTTGACGCCGGGGCGGCCGTTGCGCCAAGGGTGATCCATGCGCCGCACCGACCGCCTGTTCGACATCATCCAGATCCTGCGCGACGGCAAGCTGCACCGCGCGCAGGACATCGCCGACCGGCTCGAGGTTTCGGTCCGCACCATCTACCGCGACATGGACACGCTGATCGCCTCCGGCGTGCCGGTGCAGGGCGAACGCGGCATGGGCTATATGGCGGTGGAGGCGATCACCCTGCCCCCCTTGACCCTGACCGCCGCCGAGCTCGAGGCGCTGAACCTCGGCATGGCGATCGTGGCCGAGGCGGCCGATCCCGATCTGAAGACGGCGGCGCTGTCGCTCGCCGACAAGATCGACGCGGTGCTGCCAACCCAGACCGTGGCCGAGGCGGATGCGTGGAAATTCGCGGTCTATCCCTTCGCAGACGCCGCCCGTGGCTTTTCCCACATGCCGGCGCTGCGCGCCGCCATCAAGGGCCGGCAGAAACTGCGGCTGAGCTATCGGCGGATCGACGGCACCCTGACCGAGCGCACCATCCGACCACTGCACATGGAATATTGGGGGCGGGTCTGGACGCTCACCGCCTGGTGCGACTTGCGCGACGATTTCCGGGTGTTCCGCGTCGACCTGATCGAAGAGGCGGCGCCGCTGCCGGAACTCTTCGTCGACGAACCGGGCAAGACCTACGCCGACTACCTCGCCACCATGGGCTGATCGCGGCGCTTTTTCTGGCCAGCAATATCCCCGCCGGAGGCAAGCCGCGCCAGCGGCGTTTCACCATAGACGCCCCCGGGGCCGCCCTTCGGCAAGAGCACGGCCTTCTGGCGAAGGATCGGTGGTGAAAGCTCCGGCCAATGATGGAACACGCGAACGCAGCCCGGGGCTACGCCGGTTCGGCGCTGAAGTGAGGCGGACCAGAAAACGCTCCGGGGGGAGCGTTTTCCCGGCGCGCCTTCCCCGGGGCTACGCCCGTTCGGCGCTGAAAACGGTCCACTGGACCGTTTTCCCGGCGCGCCTCACCCCAGTTCAAACGTGGTGACGCCGAAGACCCGGGTCAGATCGACCTTGGGCGCCGGGCCACGGTACATCCGCGCGGTCTCGAAAACCGGGCGCAATCCCAGTTGCCGCGCCATCAGCACCGCCTCGACATTGGGCTCGGGCACGTCCAGGAACACCTGGGTGCCCTGCGGCAGCCCTCCGATCAGATCGCCCAGCACCGCCCGCGCCGCCCGCAGGTCACGCGCCACCAGCGGGCCGATCTTATAGCCCTCGCGACAGGCCCGCAGCGTACCGAAGCCCACCAGCGTCTCGCCGTCCCAGGCGGCGACGGAGCGGTGGCCGGGGGCGGCCAGCCAGCCCTCCCAGAAACCGCTGCGCCGGGCGGGAAACACCCTTGCGTCCATCCGCTCCAACGCCTCGAAGGGGGCGGTCACCGGGCGCAGCTTTACCCCCTCGACCGGCGCGATCGGCCCGGAAGCTCCGCCGAAACGGATATTCCGATAGGCCAGATCGAAGCCGGCGCGCTGATAATTCGCCTGCTGCGTCACCACCCCGTCAAGCCCGACGACCCGCTCGCCGGCATGCTCCAGCGCCGCCTGCCAGAGCCGCAACCCATGTCCCATCCCGCGCCAGTCGGGGTGCACCATGTAGAAGCCCAGAAAGGCGAAGTCGGAATCGTAATTCACCACCGAGATCGAGGCGATCATCTCCCCTCCCTGGCGGCCGGCGAAAAACCCCTCGGGATCGACGCGGGCGAAACACTCCATGTCACTCGCCCCCGGATTCCACCCCTCGGACGCCGCCCATTCGGCGATGCGCGCCCGCTCCGCCTCGGTCATCCTGCCGATGTGATCCATGATAGCACCCTCCTGCTTGTCGCGGCCTCCTCTGCAGAGGAGTATCGCCAAGCCGGGAGAGTCGCGCCAGAGGGTTTCGCGCCGAGCGGAAAGCTCAGGCCGGGAAGACGAAACAGCGGTCGCGCCGCACCGTCAGCCACATCACCCGCCCGGGCTGCGGCAAAAAGACATTGGGCACCGTCGCCTTCAGGCTGCTGCCGTCATAATCCATGCGGAATTCCACCAAGCTCTCATGACCCAGGAAGCGCGCCCGCTCGACCACGCCGCGCGCGGCCACGCCTTCGGCCGGGGTCGGCAAAGGCCCATGACCGTTGCGGTCAAAGTCGATCCGGACGTGCTGGGGGCGAAAGACGATATCGACATCCGTGCCGTCAGGGAACCCGGGCGCGAGAAACTGGCCGAAGGGCGTATTCGCCAAGGCGCCGTTCACCTGCGCATGCAGCACGTTGGTATCGCTGAAAAACGCCACGGCAGCGCGATCGACAGGGCGGGTATAGACGTTATAGGGAGCGCCCCGCTGCACGATCCGCCCGGCGCGCATCAGCGCGATCTCGTCGGCCATGCGCATCGCTTCCTCCGGCTCATGCGTCACCAGCAGGACGGCGGTGTCCTCTTCCTTCAAGAGCGCCAGCGTCTCGTCGCGGATGCCGTCGCGCAGCCGGTTGTCGAGGCCGGAGAAGGGTTCGTCCATCAGCATGATCTTGGGGCGCGGCGCCAGCGCGCGGGCCAGAGCCACCCGCTGCTGTTCCCCGCCCGAAAGCTGATGCGGATAATCGTCGATATGGCCGATCAGATGCACCCGGGTCAGCAAATCCTCGACCCGTGCGCGTTTCTCGGCCTTGGTGCCCCTGTGCAATCCGAAGGCCACATTGTCGGCGACGTTCAGATGCGGGAACAGGGCGAAGTCCTGAAACATCAACCCGATCTCGCGCCGCTCCGGCGGCACCCGGAAGACGGTGTCGCAGACCAGCTTGCCATCGACCCAGATCTCGCCCGCGTCCTGCATCTCCACCCCGGCGATCATTCTCAGCGTGGTGGACTTGCCGCAGCCCGAGGGGCCAAGGAGGCAGGTGACCTGACCTGCGCGAATCTGCAGCGAAACGTCATCGACCACCCGGCGCCCGTCGAAATGACGCACCAGGTTCTTGATCTCTAGCCGTGGGGTGGTGGACTCTGCGCTCACTCTGGGGCCTCGTTCCATACCCGAGGAAAACCCTCGGATGGTCTGCAGATAGCAATCCCCGCCGCCGGGGACAAGCCATCAGCAACAGCAGCCGCCGGCTGGGGTCACGGGCTCCGGCGTCTCCAGCCCGTTAAAGGGGCTGTCGCCACCACAGCCGGCGAAGATGCCGTAATGGGTAGAGAAATCACCGATGAAGTCGAAATGCGGCGCAAAGCGCGTCTCCGCCAGCATCCGCCAGGTATTGCCGCAGACCGGAAAGACGCGGCCGGACTCGATCACATGATGATCGTCCAGGGCAAAGGCATGCGGCGCATCGGGCAGCGTGCCCTTGTAGACCACCGCCTGACCGTAATCCTCGCAGGCGGGCTCGAGCCCCGCCAGTTTGAACAGCCGATAGGTGGCCGACAGGAACCTGATCGGCGCCACCTTTGCTTCCAGCTCCGGGTTCTCGATGGTCAGGGGCCGCTGTTCCACCCGGCGCGGATCGCCGAAACCGGCGGCCTTGGCGATGGTCAGAAAATCGTTCCAGTAAAGCGCGCCGGACAGGCATTCGCCATAAAGCACCTCATCCTCGGCCAGCGCCGCCGGAACGCGCCGGTCGGCATAGACGTCGGAGAAATACATCTCGCCGCCCTCTTTCAGCAGCCGATGCGCGCCCCGCAGCACCGCCGCCTTGTCGGTGGCGAGATTCAGGACGCAATTCGACACGATGATGTCGAAGGAAGCCGGCTCCAGCTCCAGGTCATCCAGCCTTTCGATGAATCCCGCGTGGAACTCCACATTCGACTTGGAGAACCCGAAAGCCTCGGCATGAAAGGCCTGGTGTCGGCGGGCGACCTCCAGTTGCGCCGGGGTCATATCGACGCCCACGACCGCCCCGGTTTCGCCGACCATCGCCGCCAGCGCATAGACATCGCGCCCGGCCCCACAGCCGAGATCAAGGATGCGCATGCCCTTGAGCGCCGCGGGGGCGATCAGACCGCAGCCGTAATAGCGCGCCAGCACCTCGTCATGCAGCCGGGCCAGGATCGGCTTGAGATGCGACGGCATCTCGCCAGCGGTGCAACAGGCGTTGGTCTGCAAATCGGCGCTGCCCTGCAGGGTTTCACCGTAATAGGTCTGAACCGCGTCGTGTTTCATCATCCGCCCCTCGGGAAACGGGCCGGGACGCGGGGCGCCCCGGCCGCAAGATCACATGGTCAGGTTGATCGCGCCACCGTCCAGCAGCACGTTCTGCCCGACGATGAAGCCGGCATGCTGCGAGCACAGGAAGGCGCAGGCGGCACCGAATTCCTGCCGCGTGCCGTAACGGCCCACCGGGATCGCCGCACAGCGCTGCGCACGGGCTTCCTCGATGGTAATCCCCTGCTGCTTGGCCGAAGCGGTATCGAGCGACACCGCCCGGTCGGTGGCATGCAGCCCCGGCAGCAGGTTGTTGATCGTCACCCCCTTGGAGGCCACCTGGCGCGAGGTGCCGGCGACATAGCCGGTCAGCCCGGTGCGGGCCGAGTTCGACAGCCCCAGCACCGGGATCGGCGCACGAACCGCCTGGCTGGTGATGTTCACCACCCGGCCCCAGCCGCGCTCCATCATCCCCGGCACCAGCGCCTTGATAAAGGCGATCGGCGTCAGCATGTTAGAATCGAGCGCCTTGATGAAATCCTCGCGCTCCCAATCGGTCCACATGCCCGGCGGCGGACCACCGGCATTGTTGACCAGGATATCGACGCCCTCGGCCGCCTTCAGCACCATCGCCTGGCCTTCCGGCGTGGTCACGTCGCAGGCCACGGTCACCACATCGACGCCATAGGTGTCGCGGATCGCCTGGGCGCTCGCCTCCAGCGCCTCGGCGCCACGGGCGTTCATCACCAGATCGCCCCCCTCGGCCGCCAGCGCCTCGGCACAGCCAAGGCCCAGCCCCTTGCTGCTGGCGCAGACCAACGCGCGTTTGCCTGAAATTCCCAGATCCATCTTCAGTCTCCCTTGTCGGCCACTGGCGCGGCCCAATCCGCGCCGGATACTAGCCCGCCCGCAGTCGATTGCCAGCGTATCACCCGCGAATTGACCCGGATTAGCCATAATCTCCGGCTACGCCTTGAATCCAGCCTACCCGCAGCCTCATTAATGTCATCCCCCTGATAAAGGTCGATGCCCGTGTCCACAACCGAGAGCCAGATCCAGGCCATCCCCGTCTATCCCGCCCGGGATTTCCGTGTCGTGCAGGGCGCCAATCTGGGCGATGCGCTGGCCGACATGGAAGAGCTGATGCTCGACGACGTCTATCAGCTCGGCGCTGCGGCCACGCGGCAGCGCCTGGTGGTGGAAACCCTGGGCGACGGCAGCTTCCGCATTCGCGAGGGCGGCGAGATCGGCCAGCCCGGGGCGTTGCTGCATCTCGACAGCGCGCTGCAATTCATGAGCCCCGACGGCCAGACCACCGAGGCATTGGGGTTGGTCGAAACCGATGCCGAGGGGATGATCGCGGCGATTTACCTGTTACCGCTGGGGCCGATGATCGCCGAAACCGATTATACTCTGGTCGGCATGGATCAGGCGGCGGCGCGGGTGAAATTCGCCCAGATCGCCTGCGTCTCGTTCACCCGGGGCACCCGGATCACCCTGGCCTCGGGGGCGCAGGTGCGGATCGAGGATCTGAGGCCCGGTGACCGGGTGTTGACCCGCGACGACGGCGCCCAGGAAATCCGCTGGATCGGGCAAAGCACGCTGCGCGCCAGCGGCGCCTTCGCCCCGATCGTGATCACCGCCGGCACGCTGAACAATACCGGCGATCTGGTGGTCAGCCCCGATCACCGGCTGTTCGTCTATCAGCGCCGCGACGCGCTTGGCGCCGGACGGCCCGATCTTCTGGTCAAGGCCCGCCATCTGG
Organism: Pseudodonghicola sp.; assembly: GCF_048268305.1. Taxonomy (NCBI): domain Bacteria; kingdom Pseudomonadati; phylum Pseudomonadota; class Alphaproteobacteria; order Rhodobacterales; family Paracoccaceae; genus Pseudodonghicola; species Pseudodonghicola sp. The sequence goes on along the minus strand of NZ_JBLWVT010000002.1, from coordinate 274,333 downwards.
TCAACGGTGACAGCGTCTATGTGCAGGAGGGCGGTTTCGTCGATTACTTCCAGCTGCTGTTCGACCGGCACGAGATCATCTATGCCGAGGGCATCGCCGCCGAAAGCCTGCTGGTCGATCCCCGCACCCGTCCCGCCCTGCCGGCCGAGCTGTTGAACCGGATCGGCGATCATCTGCCCGGTCACCAACGGGGCGAGGCGCAGGGGCTCGACGTGCAGAAATCGCTGCTTGACCGGCCCGATGCGATCGCCCTGCTGCGCCGCGCCTCGACGCAGTAGAGCGCGCTGATTTTCTTGCCTCTGCCCCAAAGCGCGCCTATACGCGCGACCATGTTGGACACCGCCTCGAACCGCCCCGCCCTGCCGCCGGAAATCGCCCGGCGCCGCACCTTTGCCATCATCTCTCACCCGGATGCCGGCAAGACCACGCTGACCGAAAAATTCCTCCTCTACGGGGGCGCCATCCAGATGGCCGGACAGGTGCGCGCCAAGGGTGAGGCACGGCGAACCCGGTCGGACTTCATGCAGATGGAAAAGGACCGCGGCATCTCGGTCTCGGCCTCGGCGATGTCCTTCGACTATGGCAAATTCCGCTTCAACCTGGTCGATACCCCCGGCCACTCGGACTTTTCCGAGGACACCTATCGCACGCTGACGGCGGTGGACGCGGCGATCATGGTGATCGACGGCGCCAAGGGGGTGGAAAGCCAGACCCAGAAGCTGTTCGAGGTCTGCCGCCTGCGCGACCTGCCGATCCTGACCTTCTGCAACAAGATGGACCGCGAAAGCCGCGACACCTTCGAGATCATCGACGAGATTCAGGAGATGCTGGCGATCGACGTGACCCCGGCCAGCTGGCCGATCGGTCAGGGCCGCGATTTCATCGGCTGCTATGACATCCTGCGCGACCGGCTGGAACTGATGGATCGGGCCGACCGCAACAAGGTGGCGGAATCGATCAAGATCGAGGGGTTGAACGACCCCAAGCTGGCCGAACACGTCCCCGCCCATCTGCTGGACAAGTTGATGGAAGAACTGGAGATGGCGCGCGAACTGCTGCCCGCGCTCAACCCTCAGGCGGTGCTCGAAGGCCATATGACGCCGATCTGGTTCGGCTCGGCCATCAACTCCTTCGGGGTCAAGGAACTGATGGACGGCATCGGCACCTATGGGCCGGAACCGCAGCCGCAACAGGCCACACCGCGCCAAATTCTTCCCGAAGAAACAACAGTTTCCGGCTTTGTCTTCAAGGTCCAGGCGAACATGGACCCCAAGCACCGCGACCGGGTGGCCTTTGTCCGCCTGGCCTCGGGTCACTTCAAGCGCGGCATGAAACTGCTGCATGTGCGGTCGAAGAAACCGATGGCGGTGTCGAACCCGGTGCTGTTCCTCGCCTCAGACCGCGAGCTGGCGGAAGAGGCCTGGGCCGGCGACATCATCGGCATCCCGAACCACGGCCAGTTGCGCATCGGCGACACGCTGACCGAGGGCGAACAGCTTCGGGTCACCGGCATCCCCTCCTTCGCGCCGGAACTGTTGCAGACGGTGCGCGCGGGCGACCCGATGAAGGCCAAGCACCTGGAAAAGGCGCTGATGCAATTCGCCGAGGAAGGCGCCGCCAAGGTGTTCAAACCCTCGATCGGTTCCGGCTTCATCGTCGGTGTGGTCGGCGCCCTGCAGTTCGAGGTTCTGGCCAGCCGGATCGAGATGGAATATGGCCTGCCGGTGCGGTTCGAGCCCAGCCAGTTCACCTCGGCCCGCTGGGTCAGTGGGCCGAAGCTGTCGCTCGACAAGTTCGTGAACGCCAACAAACAGCATATCGCCCATGATCATGACGGCGATATCGTCTATCTGACCCGGCTGCAGTGGGACATCGACCGGATCGAGCGCGATTATCCCGATCTCACGCTGAGCGCGACGAAGGAAATGATGGTGTGATCCCTGAATGACGGAACCGGCGCCATCCAATATCCACCTGCCGGTTCCGCCCGATCTGGTCGAACGCGACCCCGCCCGGCTGCGCTGGGGCACGGTATCGACCATCAAGGCGCCGCTCAGCGCCATTGCCCGCTTCGCGGCGCATCACCTCGACCTTGGCGCGGCCTTGATCGACATCTTTCTCGACCAGCCCGACCCGCAGGTGGCGGAGTTCTTCGCCGCCCACCCGACGGTACGCATCACCCAATGCGACGCCGCCTATTGGCGCAAGAAGCCAGAGCGCGCACAGCGGTCGCATCAGCTCCGCCAGGCCTTCAACGCCTCTCGCGCCTATCGCCGCAGCCAGATGCACTGGCTGGCCCATATCGACGTCGACGAATTCCTGCTGTCGCCGCAACCGCTGGCCGAGCTGCTGACCGCTGTCGACCCCGAGGTCGCCTATGTCCGCATCCGCCCGGCCGAGCTGCTGGCGCAGGAGGATCCCTGGCGCGGGCCATCGCATTTCAAGCTGACCCGCCGCGAACTCGGGCTGACCAAGACCGAATTGGCCGACATCTATCCCGAGTTCGGCGCCTATGTGCCCGAAGGCTTCCTCGGCTATACCGGGGGCAAGAACATCGCCCGCACCGGATTGCCACAGATCCGGATGGGCATCCACGGGGTGATCCACCAGGGCCTGCCGATCGCCAATTATGGACGGCTGCCCGAGGTGCATGTGGGCCATGCCCATGCGCCGAGCTGGGAGCATTTCCACCGCCATCTGCAGTTTCGGATGGAAAAGGGATCGTATCGCGAAAAACTGAAAGATCGCATGCGCTTGCGTGACGTTCTCGACGTGATACTCGAAGCCGAGGGAGAGGCCGGGCTGCGCCGCTTCTATGAGGAAATCAACACCACCACCCCGCGGCTGCTGGACCGGCTGGCCGCTCATGCTATGCTGGTGACCGCGCCGCTTGATCTCGACGAGAAGGTCGCGCGCTGGTTTGGAGAGCTTCCTGAGGATCGGTTGGATAAGTGACACGCTGGGGCATCGTCTCGACCATCAAGGCCCCGAAGGCGGAGATTCTGGACTTCGCCGCCTATCATCTGGAACTGGGCGCACAGCGACTTTACATCCATCTCGACGATCCCGACCCGGATACGCTCGCCATGCTGAAGACGCATCCGAAAATCCGCGCCTTCGCCTGTGATGACGCCTATTGGCGCAAGCAAGGGGTCAAGCGGCCAGCAAAGCATCAGGCGCGGCAGACCTTCAACGCCACCCGCATCTATCGCCGCAAGGCCGAGGTCGACTGGTTGATCCATATGGATGTCGACGAATTCCTCTGGCCCGAGGGCCGCGTCGACCAGCGGCTGGGCGCCCTGCCCGCGGCAACGCTCTGCGCCCGGGTTCGCCCCTTCGAGGCACTGGCCGGGGACGGTACGGGATTCAAGGGCTTCATCCCCGCGGGACCGGAGCGCGAGGCGGTGGTGGAGCGGCTCTATCCGCGCTTCGGCGCCTTCGTGAAGGGCGGCTTTCTCAGCCATCTGGCCGGCAAGCTGTTCGTGCGTACCGGGCTGGGCGATCTGACCGTGAAGATTCACAACGTCTTCCGCGGCGAGGAGATGAACCCCGCGGAGGTGGAGCTCGACGATATCCGCCTGCTTCATTGCCATGCCAAGAGCTGGGAGCATTGGCTGTCGGCCTTCCGCTATCGGCTGGACCATGGGTCCTATCGGGCCGAACTGGCGCCGGCGCGCGCGCGTGACAAGGGCGGGCTGACGCTGCACGAGGTGCTGAGCACGATCCATCAGGTCGAAGGCGAGACCGGGCTACGCGCCTTCTATGACGAACTCTGCGCCGACACCCCGCGCCTGCGGGCCGCCCTGCAGGCTGAAGGGCTGTTGCATCAGTGCGATCTCGGCCTGGCCGAAAAGCTACAGAAACAGTTCCCTGATTTAGGGTGATTTGTTTCCTGAGCTGCCGCGGAGAGAGAGAAATTTCATCTATCTGCAACTCTGTTTGACCCCAGCCCGCCTTTTTGCTATGCGGCAGCACGGGCCTGCAAGCGCCAGACGCGCGAACCAACCGGGTTCGGCCCCTGATCAGACGCGCGGGCCAAGTCGATGTCCGCGAAACGCGGTAGCATATGACGAAATTCACAGATCTGAATCTGAACCCCAAGGTTCTGAAAGCCATCGAAGAAGCCGGGTATGAAAGCCCGACCCCCATTCAGGCGGGCGCGATTCCCCCAGCCCTTCAGGGCCGCGACGTGCTCGGCATCGCCCAGACCGGCACCGGCAAGACGGCAAGCTTCACCCTGCCGATGATCACGCTGCTGGCACGTGGCCGGGCCCGGGCGCGGATGCCCCGCTCTCTGGTTCTCTGCCCGACGCGGGAACTGGCCGCCCAGGTTGCGGAAAACTTCGATGTTTACACCAAACACCTGAAGCTGACCAAGGCGCTGCTGATTGGCGGCGTCAGCTTCAAGGAACAGGATCAGCTGATCGACAAGGGCGTCGACGTGCTGATCGCCACCCCGGGCCGGCTGCTCGACCATTTCGAACGCGGCAAGCTGTTGCTGACCGGCGTGCAGATCATGGTGGTGGACGAAGCCGACCGGATGCTCGACATGGGGTTCATCCCCGATATCGAACGTATCTTCTCGCTCACCCCTTTCACCCGGCAGACGCTGTTCTTCTCGGCCACCATGGCGCCCGAGATCGAGCGGATCACCAATACCTTCCTGTCGAACCCCGAACGGGTCGAGATCGCCCGTCAGGCCACCGCCTCGGAGACGATCGAACAGGGCGTGGTGATGTTCAAGGCCAGCCGCAAGGACCGCGAAGCCAGCGAGAAACGCGCGCTGCTGCGCGCCTTGATCGACGCCGAGGGCGACAAGCTGACCAACGCGATCATCTTCTGCAATCGCAAGATGGACGTGGATGTCGTCTCCAAGTCGCTGAAGACATACGGCTATGATGCTGCCCCGATCCACGGCGATCTGGAGCAGAGCCAGCGAACCAAGACGTTGGACGGCTTCCGCGAAGGCTCCCTGCGGCTGCTGGTCGCCTCCGACGTGGCCGCGCGCGGGCTCGACGTGCCGAGCGTCAGCCATGTGATCAACTTCGACGTGCCCAGCCATGCCGAGGATTACGTCCACCGCATCGGCCGCACCGGCCGCGCCGGACGCGCCGGCAAGGCGATCACCATCTGTTCGAGCCGCGATGACAAGCTGCTCGACGCGGTCGAGCGGCTGCTGCAAAAGCAGATCCCGCGTCTTGACCTGCCGGCCGGCTTCGAGGCCGCCGCAACGCAGAGCGAAGAGAAGAGCAGCCCTCGCAGCTCCAGCTCGAAATCGGCAACCTCGTCGCGATCGAGTTCGTCGCGATCGTCCTCCAAATCGGGGACCACTTCGAAGGCCGCATCGACACCCAAGCCCGAATCGGCACCGAAGGCAGCTTCGGCACCGAAACCTGCCGCTTCGGACCTTCCTTCGGCGCCGGCGCCGGTGTCCTCTCCTGCTGCGGAGAGCCGCCCCGCCACCCCGAAACACTCCTCGTCGAAGCCGAGCTCGTCGCGCAGCAGCACCAGCAGCCGCGACAGCAAGGTTGTCGGCATGGGCGATCATATGCCCAGCTTTATCGCGCTGAGTTTCGACGAGCGTCGCAGCGCCTGAGCGATCGGGTAACCCCCAAAGGAAAACGCCCCGGACCAAGGTCCGGGGCGTTTTCGTTTCCACTGTCGGCGGTATCAGCCGAGGCGGCTGATCACCACGGTGACCTCGGGCTTCTTGCCGATTTCGTTTTGCGCGCTCTGCCGCGCCACCCGGCGCAAGCCCTCTTCCAGCTTGTCGTCATCGGTGAGCGTCGCACGATTGGCGCGCGCCAGGAACTGGCCCAGATCCTCTTCGAGAATCTCGACGAGCGACGCATTACTGCCGCCCAGCTCCGCCAGACCCTTGATATCGACCCAGGCGCCGTCAATCGGATCATCATCCTCATCGAGGATGACCGAGACCACCAGCATGCCGTTCAACGCCATGCGGATCCGGTCGCGCACCACACCGTCAAGCGCGCCGATCTTGACGCTGCCGTCCAGATAGGTGCGGCCGGTCTCGATATAATCGGCGACCTTGGGGGTCTTGCCCGACAGGTCGAGCATCATGCCGTTGACCGCGACGATCGAGGCGATGCCGCGTGATTCCGCCAGCCGGGCATGTTCGCGCAGATGGCGGTGTTCGCCATGCATCGGGATCAGCATCTTCGGCTTCATGATCTCATGCATCCGCTGCAGATCCGGCCGGTTGGCATGGCCCGAGACGTGATAGAGACCGCTGTGGTCATCGACCACGTCGACGCCCTTTTCGCTGAGCTGGTTCATGATGCGGATCACGCCGCGTTCATTGCCCGGGATGGTCTTTGAGGAGAACAGGAAGGTGTCCCCCTCCTTCAGCTCCAGCCCCCGATACTTGCCGCGCGCAAGCTGGGCACTGGCGGCGCGACGTTCGCCCTGGCTGCCGGTGACCAGCAGCATCAGGTTGTCGCGCGGGATATCCTGCGCCTCTTCCGGGCTGACGACCTTGGGAAAGCTGCGCAGAACCCCGGTCTCGATCGCGGCCTCGACCATCCGACGCATGGCGCGGCCAAGCAGAATGATTGAGCGCCCAGCCCGATCGCCAGCCTCGGCCAGCGTCTTGAGCCGTGCCACGTTCGAGGCGAAGGTTGTCGCCACCACCATGCCGCGGGCTTCCAGCACCAGCTCTTCCAGCGGGGTGCCGAGATCGGATTCCGACCGCCCGGGCTTCGGCGAGAACACGTTGGTGGAATCGCAGATCAGCGCCCGCACCCCGGGTTTCGCCACCTCGGCCCAGAGGTTCGGATCGAAGGCCTCGCCCACCACCGGCGCCGGATCGAGCTTGAAGTCGCCGGTATGCACGACGCGCCCGGCCGGGCTGTCGATCACCAGGCCAGCGCTTTCGGGGATCGAGTGGGAGATCGGCAGGAAACCCACGGTAAAGGGACCGGCGGTGGTCACTTCGGGCCAGGCCGAAACCGTGGTGATCGCATCCTCGGGCAGGCCGAACTCGGCCATCTTGCCCCGCGCGATATTGGCGGTGAAGGCACGCGCATAGACCGGCGCACCAAGATCGCGCCAGAAATGCGCGATGGCGCCGATATGGTCCTCATGCGCGTGGGTGATGAAGACCGCGTCGAGCCTGTCCGTCCGCTCCTTCAGCCAGGCGATGTCGGGCATGATCAGGTCAACACCCGGGGTGCCGTCCATATCGGGAAAGGCAACGCCCAGATCGACCAGGATCAGACGCTCCTCCCCCGGCTTGCCATAGCCGTAGACATAGGCGTTCATGCCAATTTCGCCTGCGCCGCCCAGCGGCAAATAGATCAGTCTCTTGCTGCTCATAACACTCCGTTTTCTTTGTTGTAGCGATGTATCACGGTCAGCCCGTGCATCGTGAGGTCATCCTCGAACCGGTCGAACAGATCCTCGCCCTGTTGAAACAGGGGCGCGAGTCCGCCGGTGGATATTACTTTCATCGGGCGCCCGTATTCGGCCTTGATCCGCTGGATGATCCCGGTGATCAAGCCGATATAACCCCAGAAGACGCCGGATTGAATACATTCAACGGTATTTGTTCCGATCACCTTCGCAGGTTGGCTGATATCGACATGCGGCAGGGCGGCGGCACCGGCATGCAGCGCCTCGAGGCTCAGATTGACACCCGGAGCGATCACGCCGCCGACATAGGCGCCATCCGTGGCCACCACGTCGAAATTGGTGGCGGTGCCGAAATCCACCACCACGACATCGCCGCCATGCCGATCAAACGCGCCGACGGCATTGGCCAGGCGATCGGGCCCGGGCCGGGTGCCCTGATCGACGCGCGGCTCCTGCGGCAACAGGCATTCCGGCTTGCCCACCACCAGCGGCCGGCACCCGAAGAAACGCTCAGAGAAGATGCGCAGGTTGAAGACCACCCGCGGCACCGTCGAGGCGATGATCACATCGGTGATGTCCGGTTCGATCCCATAGTGTTTCAGCAGGGTCAGAAACCAGGTGAAATAGGCGTCCGCCGTGCGCGCGTGATGCGTCGAGGTGCGGAAGGTGCAGAGGAATTTCTCCCCGTCCCAGACCGAGAAGACAGTATTGGTATTGCCGCAGTCGATGGCCAGAAGCATGGGCCTTTCCCCTCCCCAGGGTGTCAGAAATAGACATCCGCCGCCGGGATGCGCACGCGGCCCCGGTCGGTGGACAAAACCAGTTGTCCGTCAGCGTCGATGGTCTCGAAGATGCCGGCGGTCTCGGACGTGGTGGTGCGGGCGACAACCCGTTCCCCCAAACGGGCGGCGCGCGCCAGCCAGGCCTCGCGGATCGGGGCGAAGCCAAGGCTGGTGAACTGGGTCTCGTACCGGTCATAGGCGGCGGCCAGTTCGGTGAGGAATTCGTCCGGTGTCACCAGCACGCCAAGTTCCGAGGCGAGAGAGACCGGCCGCACCGCGCCGGGCTCGACCGAAGCCGCGCCGGGCGCATCAGCGAGGTTGACACCGATGCCGATGGCCAGATGCATGGCGCCGCTCCCCTGGCTCAGGCTTTCCAGCAGGATACCAGCCAGCTTGCCGCCGTTCAGCAGCACATCATTCGGCCATTTCAGCGCAAAACATTCGGCCCGGCCAGTCACTGCGACGCAGGCGTCAAACAGCGCCAGCGCGGCGATGAAGCTGCGCAGGGCGACCTGTGGCACCGGCCCTTCGGGGCGATAGATCAATGTGGAATAAAGATTGCCCAGCGGGCTTGTCCAAGCGCGGCCGCGACGGCCGCGGGCGGCGGTCTGGACCCGGGCCATCAGCCAGATCGGAGCCGTCAGCGTGGGGGCGATCCGCGCCGCCTCGCTCAATGTGCTGTCAACCTCCTCCAGGATGCGGCGTTCGTAGCCTTGGGGCCAAACCGTCATGCGCGCGACCTCCGGATCGGGTATGAATGGCGGCGGCGGGGCGCATCACGCGTCCCGCCGCCGAAAGCATTACTGCTGCAGCAGGGTCTGGGCGGCCGCAGCGGCGGCCCCCTCGATGCCGAACATATTGATGATGCCCACCACCATGATCGCGGCCGATGCGGTCAGCGCCAGCCACAGCATCGGAGAGCTGTGCGTGTCCATCTCCTCGCCTTCCTTGCCGAAGTACATGAAGTAGACGATGCGCAGGTAGTAGAAGGCGGCGATCACCGAGGCGATCACGCCGGCGATCGCCAGCCACACCAGCCCGCCCTCATAGGCGGCGCGCAGCACATAGAACTTCCCGAAGAAGCCCAGCATCGGCGGCACGCCGGCCATCGAGAACATCAGCACCAGCATCGCCAGCGCCTTGCCCGGCTCGCGCTTGGCATACATGTTCAGCGCCGAGATATTGGTGACCGGCTTGCCGTCCTTCTCCATCATCAGGATGAAGGCGAAGGTGCCGATGTTCATGGTGACGTAGATCGCCATGTAGATCAGCATCGACTGCACGCCGAAGACGGTGCCCGAGGCGAGGCCCATCAGGGCGAAGCCCATGTGGGTGATGGAGGAATAGGCCATCAGTCGCTTGATGTCGGATTGACCGATCGCGGCGACCGACCCCAGGAACATCGACAGGAGCGACAGCAGCGCGATCACCTGGCTCCAGTCCGGGATGGCGTCGCCGAAGGCTTCGAACAGCAGCCGGGCCATCATGCCCATCGCAGCCATCTTCGGCGCGGTGGCGAAGAAGGCGGTCACCGGGGTGGGCGAGCCTTCATAGACGTCGGGCGTCCACATGTGGAACGGCACCGCCGAGACCTTGAAGGCCATCCCGGCGATCAGGAACACCAGGCCGAACAGCAGACCGAGCGACATGTCGCCCTGTTGCGCCGCCTGGATGATGCCCGAAAACTGCGTGGTGCCGGTATAGCCATAGACCAGCGAAGCCCCATAGAGCAGCAGACCCGAGCTGAGCGCGCCGAGGACGAAGTACTTCAGCCCGGCCTCGGTCGACTTGACGCTGTCGCGGCGCATCGCGGCGACGACGTAAAGCGACAGCGACATCAGCTCGAGCCCCATGTAGAGCGCCATCAGATCGCCGGCGGAAACCATGACCAGCATGCCCACCACGGCGAGAGAGACGAGAACCGGGAATTCGAACTTCAGGATGCCGCGGCGCGCCATATATTCCTGGCTCATCACCAGGACGCCGGCGGCGGAGAACAGGATCACCACCTTGGCGAAGCGCGAGAAGCCGTCGTCGATGAACATGCCGCTGAAGGCGGTGGTGTCGCCGCCGGAGCTGGTGGCGATCCAAATCCCCAGCAGCACCATCAGCACCCCGGTGGTCCACACCAGCGTCGGACCGAGACGGTCCTTGCCGGTATAGACCGCGGCGACGAGCGCCAGCAGCGCGTAGGCGGCCAGAATGATTTCCGGCAGGATTGCGGTGAGATCGGCCTGAATCATCTGTCCGGTTCCTTAGTTCGAAGCGGTCTGGGTCGCGGTCTCGGCCGCGGCCACCGCAGTGTCAAAATGATGGACCAGCGCGGTGGTCGACGGGCTGATGATGTCGGTCACGACCGACGGGTAGAAACCCAAGAGCAGGGTCATCGCCACCAGCGGCGCAAAGATCCATTTCTCACGCGCGTTCATGTCCTTGATGGTCTTCAGGCTTTCCTTGATCAGATCGCCGAAGACGACCCGACGATAGAGCCAGAGCCCATAGGCGGCCGACCAGATCACCCCGGTCGCGGCCACGGCGGTCACCCAGGTGTTGACCTGGAAGGCGCCGACCATGGTGAGGAATTCGCCGATGAACCCGGAGGTGCCCGGCAGACCGATGTTGCCCATGGTGAAGAACATGAAGACCAGGGCATAGGCCGGCATCCGGTTCACCAGACCGCCATAGGCGGCGATGTCACGGGTGTGCATCCGGTCATAGATGACACCGACACAGAGGAAGAGCGCGGCAGAGACGAAGCCGTGGCTCAGCATCTGGAAGATGGCGCCGTCGATCCCCTGCTGGTTGGCAGCGAACAGCCCGAGCGTCACGAAGCCCATGTGCGCCACCGAGGAATAGGCGATCAGCTTTTTCATGTCTTCCTGCACCAGCGCCACCAGCGAGGTGTAGACCACCGCAATGGCCGACATCCACATCACCAGCGGTGCCATGACGTCCGAGCCCACCGGGAACATCGGCAGCGAGAAGCGCAGGAAGCCGTAGCCGCCCATCTTCAGCATGATCGCCGCCAGAAGAACCGAGGCCGCGGTCGGGGCCTGAACGTGGGCATCGGGCAGCCAGGTGTGCACCGGCCACATCGGCATCTTCACCGCGAAGGAGGCGAAGAAGGCCAGGAACAGGATGGTCTGCATCCCGCCCACCACATGCATCCCCAGGAGCGTGAAGCCGGTCGAGGAGAATTCATGCGTCAGCAGCATCTCGATGTCGGTGGTGCCGGCATCGGCATACATCGCCACCATCGCCACCAGCATCAGCACCGAGCCAAGGAAGGTGTAGAGGAAGAACTTGAAGGCCGCATAGATGCGGTTCGGACCGCCCCAGATGCCGATGATCAGGAACATCGGGATCAGACCGCCTTCGAAGAACAGGTAGAAGAGCACCAGATCCAGCGCCATGAACACGCCGAGCATCAGCGTTTCCAGCAGCAGGAAGGCGATCATGTATTCCTTCACCCGGTCGGTGACGTTCCAGCTCGCCAGGATGGTGAGCGGCATGATGAAGGTGGTCAGCAGCACGAAGAGGATGCTGATGCCGTCCACGCCCATCTTGTACTTCATCCCCATCAGCCATTTGCCCTCTTCCACGAACTGGAAGCCGGTATTGGCGGGATCGAACTCGGTATAGAGCGCGATGGAGATCAGAAAGGTCACCGTGGAGGCGAAGAGCGCGACCCATTTGGCGTTGCGCTGCGCCGCGGCATCATTGCCGCGCAGGAACACCGCCAGGATCAAAGCCGCCAGCGCCGGCACGAAGGTGATAATGGAAAGGAGGTGGTCCATTAGTGTGCTCCTCCGCCGATCGTCATCCAGGTGACCAGGGCAGCCATGCCCAGCACCATCCAGAAGACATAGGTGAAGATATAGCCCGACTGCGCCCGGCCCGCGAGCCGAGTAAAGAACGGGATGATGCCCAGGGCGACCCCGTTCAGGAAGCCGTCGATGATGCTGCCATCACCGCGCTTCCACAGCAGCCGACCCAGAGCCAACGTGGGCTTCACCAGAACGGCGTCATAGATTTCGTCGAAGTACCATTTGTTCAGCAGGAACAGGTAGAGCGGGCGCTGGCTTTCAGCCAGCTTCTTGGGCAGCGCGGGGCTGACCAGATAGAACCAGATGGCGACCAGAAGACCCAAGAGCATCGCGAAGAAGGGCGAGGTCTTGACCCAGGCCGGCGCGGTATGGGCGATATCCAGCACGTGGTTTTCCGGGCTGATATAAAGCGCCCCCTGCCCCGGCTCGCCGGCGAAGGTCACGTGGTGGGTGCCTGCCGCTTCGCCATGGGCTGCGGTTGCAGTCTCACCATGCGCGTCAGTGGCAGTCTCGCCATGGGTCGGGGTCGCGGCGACTTCGCCATGGCCGCCCTCGGCGGACATCGAGGCCTCGGCCACCGGGATACCGTAGAATTTGCCCACCTCATCGGCATGACCGAAGAAGTTGCCGTACCACAGCATCCCCGCGAAGACCGCGCCCAGGCTCAGCACGCCGAGCGGCACCAGCATGACCAGCGGGCTTTCATGCGCATGTTCGTGGGCATGCTTGTCGCCACGCGGCGCGCCGAAGAAGGTCAGGAAGATCAGGCGCCAGGAATAGAAGCTGGTGAAGGCTGCAGCGATGACCAGCATCCAGAAGCCGAAGCTCGACCCACCGGCCCAGGCGCTTTCAATGATCGCGTCCTTCGACAGGAAGCCGGCAAAGCCGATCTCGGTCATCGGGATGCCGACACCGGTGATCGCCAGGGTGCCGATGATCATCGACCAGAAGGTAAAGGGAATCTTCTTCCGCAGGCCGCCATAGTTCCGCATGTCCTGTTCATGATGCATCGCGTGGATGACCGAACCGGCGCAGAGGAACAGCAGCGCCTTGAAGAAGGCGTGCGTCAGCAGGTGGAACATCGCCGCCGAATAGACGCCGACACCGGCTGCCACGAACATATAGCCAAGCTGCGACATGGTCGAATAGGCGATGACGCGTTTGATATCGGTCTGCACCAGGCCGATGGTGGCCGCGACGAAGGCGGTCAGCGCACCGAGCACGGTGATGAAAGCGGTCGCGTGCGGCGCGAATTCCATCACCGGCGACATCCGGCAGATCAGGAACACGCCGGCGGTCACCATGGTGGCGGCATGGATCAGCGCCGACACCGGGGTCGGGCCTTCCATCGCGTCCGGCAGCCAGGTGTGCAGGAAGAGCTGCGCCGATTTCCCCATCGCCCCGATGAAGAGCAGCACTGCGATCACCTCGGTGGCGGTCCATTGGCCCCAGAGGAAGCTGAGCTTGGTTTCGGCCAGCATCGGCGTCGCGGCGAAGACATCGTTGAAGGCGATGCTGTCGGTCAGGAAGAACAGCGCGAACATGCCCAGCGAGAAGCCGAAGTCGCCGACCCGGTTGACCACGAAGGCCTTCATTGCGGCGGCACCGGCCGAGGGCTTGCGATAGTAGAAGCCGATCAGCAGGTAGGAGGCCAGGCCCACGCCTTCCCAGCCGAAGAACATCTGCACCAGGTTGTCGGCGGTCACCAGCATCAGCATGGCAAAGGTGAAGAGCGACAGATAGGCGAAGAAGCGCGGCTTGTAGCTTTCGCCGTGCTTGAACTGCGGATCATGCGCCATGTAGCCGAAGCTGTAGAGGTGCACGAAGGCCGACACGCTGGTCACCACGATCAGCATGATCGCGGTCAGCCGGTCCAGCCGGATCGACCAGGAGGTGGAAAGCGAGCCGCTCTCGATATAGCGGAGGATTTCAATGGTGTGGGTAACGCCGTCGAAATTGATGAAGACGATCCAGCTCAGGATGCAGGAGAGGAACAAGAGCCCCGTGGTCAACCACTGGGCCGCCGTCTCGCCGATGATCTTCCAGCCAAAGCCGGCCAGGATCGCCCCGACCAGCGGGGCGAAGAGGATGATGGTTTCCATTAGTCTCTTACCCCTTCATCACGTTGACGTCTTCGACCGCGATGGAGCCGCGGAGACGGAAGAAACAGACAAGGATCGCAAGCCCGATGGCCGCCTCGGCGGCGGCGACGGTCAGGACGAACAGGGTGAAGACCTGCCCGACCATGTCGCCCAGGAAGGAGGAGAAGGCCACGAAGTTGATGTTCACCGACAGCAGGATCAATTCGATGCTCATCAGCAGGATGATCACGTTCTTGCGGTTGAGAAACAGCCCGAAGATCCCGATGACGAACAGCGTGGCTGCCACGGTTAGGTAATGCTCAAGTCCGATCATATCGTCCCTCTGGGCCTGGCCCATTCGTTCTTTGTCGCGTTGTCCCGGTTGCCCGGAACTGCCGGGCAAACTGCCCGGCGGTAAGTTTCATCAGCGCAGCGCAGCGCGCCTGAGTTTCCACCAGCGGATCAGCATCCAGCTCACCGCGGCTTTAATCCCCCAAAGCAGAGCGACCCCGAAAATCCCGATCTTGCTGACAAGCAAATGGGCGAGGTCGATCCAGGCCATGGTTCAGAGCCCCTGCCCCGGCTTGACGTCCCGAAGCTCCATCGCCTTGGCGGGATCGCGGTAGAGCTGGGCCAGAACGTTCTGCCGCTTGACATCCTTGCGATGCCTGAGGGTCAGCACGATGGCCCCGATCATCGCCACCAGAAGGATCAGCCCAGCAAGCTGGAACTGCAGGAAATACTTGTCATAGAGCAGCTCGGAAATCGCCACGGTGTTGTGCACATCGGTCGGCGTCGGTGCGGTCAGCAGGCCGCGGGCAACGTCGTTGGCCTGCCAGGCGCCAAAGGCGAGGAAAAGCTGCATCAGGATGATCACGCCCACCAGCAGCGCCAGCGGCATGTACTTGGCCATCTCGGCCTTCAGCGCCGCGAAGTCCACGTCCAGCATCATCACCACGAACAGGAACAGCACCGCCACCGCGCCGACATAGACGATCACCAGAAGCATGGCGACGAATTCGGCTCCCAGCAGAACGAACAGCCCCGCCGAGGAGAGGAAGGCCAGGATCAGCCAAAGCACCGAATGGACCGGCTGTCGGCTGATCACCGTGAACAGCCCGCCGGCAAGGGCGCAGATGGCAAACAGGTAAAAGGCAAACACGCTCATGCTTCGTCATCCTCGTTGTCTCCGTCCATCACCTCGCGCGCCAGATCAAGCGCCCGGGTCATGGCGGGAATGCCGGCGAAGACCGACATATGGCCGATCGTTTCCACGATCTCCTGTTTCTTCGCGCCCGCCTCCAAGGCGTGGCGCACGGTCTGGCGCACGGCGGTATCGGCCTGCGCCCCTTGCATCGTCAGCCCGGCCAAAGTCAGCAGCAGCCGGGTCTTGGCATCAAGACCGCCCTTGTTGAATGCATTGCCGAACATGAATTCCATCACGTCCTTGGGCATGGTCGGCCACAGCGCTTCGAACCCCTTGGGGTTGAAGTTTTCAAGCGCAGGATTGAACACCCGCGCCATCTCCTGGGCCTGTTTCATCATGACCTCGAATGGATTCTTCGGCGTCTCATTCATCGGTAGGGCGCATCCAATTCCAGATTGCGGGCAATCTCGGCCTCCCAACGCGCCCCGTTATCAAGCAGCTTGTCCTTGTCATAGAACAGCTCTTCCCGGGTCTCGGTCGAGAATTCGAAATTCGGTCCTTCGACGATCGCATCCACCGGGCAGGCTTCCTGACAGAAGCCGCAATAAATGCATTTCGTCATGTCGATATCATAGCGCGTGGTGCGGCGGCTGCCGTCCTCGCGCGGCTCGGCGTCAATGGTGATCGCCTGCGCCGGGCAGATGGCCTCGCACAGCTTGCAGGCGATGCAGCGCTCTTCGCCGTTGGGATAGCGACGCAGCGCATGTTCGCCACGGAACCGCGGGCTGAGCGGCCCCTTTTCGTGCGGATAGTTCACCGTCGCTTTCGGCGCGAAGAAATATTTCAGACCCAGCTTCATGCCGACGAAGAAGTCGGCGAGCAGGAAGTATTTCGCGGCGCGGGTATAGTCGATCTGCGTCATTTTGCTGGGCACTCCACTTGTGCGGGGCTTGTCTTATGAAGGGCTGCGGCAGGCATCCTCAGCTCCCCCAGCGGGCAAAGGCGCCCCAGAACCAGTCGAACCGGGCCGCGAAGGCGACGAAGACCACCCAGACCAGCGACATCGGCAGGAAGATCTTCCAGCCCAGGCGCATCAGCTGGTCATAGCGATAGCGCGGAGTGATCGCCTTCACCATTGCGAAGATGAAGAAGAAGAACACCATCTTGCCGATCATCCAGAGGATACCGTCGGGCAGCCCGGGGATCGGCGACAGCCAGCCGCCGAAGAACAGCAGCGAGGTCAGCGCGCACATCAGAACCACTGCAGTCAGTTCCCCGATCATGAAGAGCAGGAAGGGCGTGGAGCTGTATTCGACCTGATAGCCGGCCACCAGTTCCGACTCCGCTTCGGGAAGGTCGAACGGCGGGCGGTTGGTTTCGGCCAGGGCCGAGATGAAGAACAGGAAGACCATCGGGAACTGCGGCAGCCAGTACCAGCTGAACAGCCCATAATCGCCGTCTTGCGCATGGACGATGTCGGTCAGGTTCATCGAGCCGGTGGAGATGATCACACCGATGATGATCAGGCCGATCGACACCTCGTAGGAAATCATCTGCGCGGCAGAGCGCAGCGAGCCCAGGAACGGGTATTTCGAGTTCGACGCCCAGCCGCCCATGATCACGCCGTAAACCTCGAGCGAGGAGATGGCGAAGATATAGAGGATCGCGACGTTGATGTTCGAGACCACCCAGCCCTCGTTGAAGGGGATCACCGCCCAGGCGATCAGCGCCATCACCAACGAGATCATCGGTGCCAGCAGGAAGACCACCTTGTCGGCCCCGGCCGGGAAGATGACCTCCTTGACCATGTATTTCAGGAAGTCGGCGAAACTCTGGAGCAGCCCGTAGACGCCCACAACGTTCGGCCCGCGGCGCATCTGCACTGCGGCCCAGACCTTGCGGTCAGCGTACATCAGGAAGGCCAGCGCCACCAGAAGCGGCACCACGACCAGCAGCACTTGCCCGATCAGGACAAGGGCGATGCCCAGATAGGTGTTGGAAAAGAAGTCAGCCATAGGTCCTCACACCGTCGGTATTCCGTTCTCCGCGCAATGCGCAACTACGACCTCGGCGTCTAGCTTGCGCAGCCCACGGGGCAGCGATGGCGAAATGGTGTAAACAGCATCTGCACGCCACACGCCACCCTCTTCGTAAACATTTGTGCGCAGATGCCGCGCGAAACCGTATCCGCGGATCAACGCATATTGCGCCGCCGCACATTCGACATAGGCATCCACATCGGCCTGATTGCGCGCGCCGGTCATCGACACGTTGAACTGCACCAGATCGCCGTCCAGCAGGCTGGTTTCCACACCGCGATAGCTCGGCGTGAAGGGCCTCGACTGGTCGCCGGTGGCCTGCGCACCGCAGGCCGCCAGCAGCAGGGGCGATATGAGCGCAGCTCGCTTCATCATTCCGCCGCCATTTTCCCCGCATTGCGCGCCGCCGCATTGGCGCTGAGCTCGGCCATCAGGGTCGAGGCGCGGGTGATCGGGTTGGTCAGGTAGAAATCCTTGACCGCCGGGAAGAATTTGCCCGGCTTGAGCTCCTTGGTCTCGAGCGGCTGCCACTCGTTGGCAGGCACCTGGTCGATCCGGCGCAGATGCGGCACGGCGGCGACCAGCGCCTGACGCAGTTGCGCCAGAGAGTCATAGGGCAAGGGCTTGCCCATTTCGCCGGACAGCGCCCGCAGGATGGCCCAGTTCTCTTTCGCCTGACCGGGGGCGAAACCGGCGCGCAGCGCCAGTTGCGGACGACCCTCGGTATTGACGAACAGCCCCGATTCCTCGGTATAGGCGGCGCCCGGCAAGATCACATCGGCACGATGTGCGCCGCGATCGCCATGGCTGCCCTGATAGATCACGAAGGGACCAGCGGCGATCTCGACCTCATCGGCGCCGAGGTTATAGACCACATCGGCACCGTCGAGCGCCTTGGTCATGCCGCCTTCGGTCACGGCCCCCAGATCCAGCGCGCCGACACGCGACGCGGCGGTATGCAAGACCAGCATCTTGCCGCCCAGCTTTTCGGCCAGCGCCATGACCTGGCCCAGCACCGCGATGCCGTCGCCTTCGGTCAGGGCCCCCTGCCCGACGATGACCAGCGCGCCTTCGACCGGCTTGGCCTCGGCCACCAGCTTGTTCAGCGGCCCGCGACCCGGCCCGACCCATTCGTAATCATAGGTCAGATCCATGTCCTTCGGCCCGATCACATGGACGGTGGCGCCCTTCGACCAGACCTTGCGGATCCGCGCGTTCAGCACCGGCGCCTCGTCGCGCGGGTTCGAACCGATCAGATAGATGTTCTTCGCGGTCTCGATATCCTCGATCTTGGCGGTGCCGACATAGGCCGAGCGGTTGCCAGCCGGCAGCACGGCGCCGTCGGTGCGGGATTCGATCTTGCCGCCCAGCCCCTCGACGATCTGCTTCAGCGCGAAGATCGCCTCGGCCGGAGCCAGATCGCCGACCAGAGCGGCGACCTTGCCGCCCTTCATCGCGGCAGCGGCCTTGCCGAGCGCCTCGGCCCAGGTGGCCGGACGCAGCTTGCCGTTCTCACGGACATAGGGCTGGTCCAGACGCTGGCGGCGCAACCCGTCCCAGACAAAGCGGGTCTTGTCGGAAATCCATTCCTCGTTCACGCCGTCATGGTTGCGCGGCATGATGCGCATCACTTCGCGGCCCTTGGTATCGACCCGGATGTTCGACCCCAGCGCGTCCATCACGTCGATGGTCTCGGTCTTGGTGAGTTCCCACGGACGCGCGGTAAACGCATAAGGTTTCGAGGTCAGCGCGCCGACCGGGCATAGGTCAATGATATTGCCCTGCAGGTTCGAATTCAGCGTCTGGTTCAGATAAGAGGTGATCTCGGCATCCTCGCCACGACCGGTCTGACCCATCTGGGTGATCCCCGCCACCTCGGAGGTGAAACGCACGCAGCGGGTGCACGAGATGCAGCGGGTCATGTGGGTTTCGACCAGCGGCCCGAGGTTCAGATCGTCACTGGCGCGCTTGGCCTCGCGATAGCGCGAGAAGTCGACGCCATAGGCCATCGCCTGGTCCTGCAGGTCGCATTCGCCGCCCTGGTCGCAGATCGGGCAGTCCAGAGGGTGGTTGATCAGGAGGAACTCCATCACCCCCTCGCGGGCCTTCTTCACCATCGGCGAATTGGTCTTGACCACCGGCGGCTGGCCTTCCGGCCCCGGGCGCAGGTCGCGGACCTGCATGGCGCAGGAGGCGGCGGGCTTGGGCGGGCCGCCCACGACTTCGACCAGACACATCCGGCAGTTGCCGGCGATCGACAGACGCTCGTGATAACAGAACCGCGGAATTTCGACACCAGCGACCTCGCAGGCCTGGATCAGGGTCATTGCCCCTTCCACTTCGATCTCGGTTCCGTCGATGATGACTTTGCGGAGGTCAGACATGGTCTATTTCGCCCTCAGTAGCGCGCCGATTGCGCTGTTGTTCTTGATTTCCAACCGGCCCAGCCGGCACAGATCGCCCGGTTTGTCGTAATCC
The DNA here is from genome assembly GCF_048268305.1 of Pseudodonghicola sp. NCBI lineage: Bacteria > Pseudomonadati > Pseudomonadota > Alphaproteobacteria > Rhodobacterales > Paracoccaceae > Pseudodonghicola > Pseudodonghicola sp. The sequence continues at coordinate 254,605 of NZ_JBLWVT010000002.1, read as the reverse complement.
AGCCCGAAGCGGGCCATATAGTCGCGGCCCCGCTCGATCATCCGAGCCTTTTCCTCGCGCGAGTCGAGCAGTGCCCGAATTTCGCTATCGGAATAGCCGAGCTGGTTGGCCCGTGCCCGCAGTCGGCTGATTTCACCGATCCCGCGCAACAGCCGGCCCTGGATATCGTCGCATTTGCGACGGATTTCATTGGCGACGACCACGGTAAAGATGCCATCCGAGATCTCGGGCACGTCGCGCAACGGCGGCTTGGCCGCCGCCGGCAGGCCACCAAAGCAGACCGCCAGCGCCACCAGCAGCCGCGATGCCAGAGAGCGCAATCCGCCCCCCTGCCCGCGGGCCTCGGTCAGGCCGGGATATGCCTGAAGCGCCATCATGGTTTCTGACAGACCCCGCGCAGCACCAGATTGTCCCCGTCGAACACCAGGTTCTGCGCATCAGCCTTGGGCCCGTTGGACCAGACAATCTGCGAGGAGCCGTAATTCTCGACGCAATAGCGGGTGGCCGCATAGGCGCCAGCCTGGCGGGCACCGTCGAGCGACTGGTTGGCGTTCTTCACCTCGACTCGGAAATCCGCCACCGAGACCTTGCGATCGACCGCCTTGGCCTTGGTGCGGAAATAGATGCCATCGAACAGCACGCGCTTGTCTTTCGGCGTGCAGGCGGCAACCGCCAGCACGCAGAGAACGCTCACCGTCACGAGCCCGGGATATGAGGCAAGCCGCCGCATCACGATCACTCGGCCGCCATGGCGCCCATGCGCCCCGTCTTCTTCGCCTTGATGCGGTCCTCGATCTCTTCGCGGAAGTGGCGCACCAGACCCTGGATCGGCCAGGCCGCCGCATCTCCGAGGGCGCAGATGGTGTGGCCTTCGACCTGCTTGGTGACCGACAGCAGCATGTCGATTTCCTCGACCTCGGCGTCGCCGGTGACCAGACGATCCATCACCCGGCTCATCCAGCCGGTGCCTTCGCGGCAGGGGGTGCACTGGCCGCAGCTCTCGTGCTTGAAGAACTTCGACAGCCGCCAGACCGCTTTGATCACGTCGACCGAATTGTCCATCACGATCATGCAGCCGGTGCCAAAGCTCGACTTGTTCTCGCGCATCCAGTCGAAATCCATGATGGCGTCTTCCAGCGCCGCCTTGGGCAGCACCGGGCAGGAAGCACCGCCGGGGATGATGGCCTTCAGATTGTCCCAGCCGCCGCGAACACCGCCACCGTGATGCTCGATGATCTCGCGCACCGACATCGACATCGATTCCTCGAAGACGCAGGGATTGTTCACATGGCCGGTCAGCGCCATCAGCTTGGTGCCGTGGTTGTTCGGCCGCCCGAAGGAGGAGAACCACTCCGGCCCGCGGCGGATGATGGTCGGCGCGACGGCGATGGATTCGACGTTGTTCACCGTGGTCGGGCAGCCATAGAGACCCGAGCCCGCCGGGAACGGCGGTTTCATCCGCGGCATGCCCTTGCGCCCTTCCAGGCTTTCGAGCAGCGCGGTTTCCTCGCCACAGATATAGGCGCCAGCGCCGTGGTGCAGGTAGACGTCGAAGTCATAGCCCGACTTGCAGGCGTTCTTGCCGATCAGACCGGCATCATAGGCCTCGTCAATCGCGGCCTGCAGCGCCTCGCGTTCCCGGATGTATTCGCCACGGATATAGATATAGGCGGCGATCGCATTCATCGCGAAACCGGCGATCAGCGCACCTTCGACCAGCGTATGCGGATCGTGGCGCATGATCTCGCGGTCCTTGCAGGTCGCGGGTTCGGATTCGTCGGCGTTGATCACCAGATAGGCCGGGCGCCCGTCGCTTTCCTTCGGCATGAAGGACCATTTCAGACCGGTCGGGAAGCCGGCGCCACCCCGGCCGCGCAGGCCAGAGTCCTTGACCTGCTGGATGATCCAGTCGCGCCCCTTGGCGAGGATACCGGCGGTGCCGTCCCAATGGCCGCGGGCCATGGCGCCTTTCAGCGAACGGTCATGCATCCCGTAGAGGTTGGTAAAGATCCGGTCCTGGTCCTTGAGCATGCGTGCTACCCTTGGCTGTCCTGGCGCATCCGCCAGAGTTGATAGATGTTGACGAACGCCCAGACGAAAGCGGCAAGAGAGGCGAAATAAATCAGCATCTCATGCCGGATCGTGAGGCCGAGACCCTGGCAGATCCAGGGCGCCAGCAGCGCAGCCAAAGCGGCGCCGGCAATCACCAGCCCCGTCGCCCGGCCCTTCCGGGCCATCGCCCTGTCGCGCTCGTCGCTCATCGTTTTCCCATTTGGCTGCCCCCCGCCCCAAGGCGGGAAACACGGTCAGTCGTAAATCTTGTCGTCCTTGGCGCGCTTGGAGAATTCGGTCTCCTCGCCGGCCGCCAGTTGCTTCGCCTGCTCGATCCAGCCATCACGCTCGACCCGGCCCTTGAAGGCCAGCCGGGTGTCGACCCAGGCGATCTCGGCCTCGGTCCAGGCGGCGATCTGATCGTAGTGATAGATGCCCAGATCGTTCAGCATGCCTTCGAGCTTCGGCCCGACGCCCTTCAGAAGCTTGAGGTCATCCGCCCCACCCTCGCGGGGGGCGGCGAGGATCGCAGGCTCTTTCTCGGCGATATCGGCAACGTCGGCCTTGCCCTGCCAGGGCGCGCGCAGCGGCACTTCGGTGCCGTCGATCCGCTTGATGCCATCGCCGATCTCGACCGCGCGGGCGACACTGGCGTTATACTGGGTACGCCCGCTTTCGAAATCGGTCAGCGCCACCAGCCCGGATTTGGGCTCGGCGGCATAGCGGCCGTTCTGCGGGCCCGGCACCGGCACCTGACCTGCGGCCAGTTCATCGAGGATCTCGGCGAACCGTTCAGCGGTCAGGTCTTCGTAGTAATCCTTGCCGATCTGCGCCATCGGCGCGTTCGAGCAGGCGCCGAGGCATTCGACCTCTTCCCAGGAGAACTTGCCGTCAGCCGAGAGCATATGCGGCTTGGGCGCGATCTTCTGCTTGCAGACCTCCATCAGGTTCTCGGCGCCGCAGATCATGCAGGTGGTGGTGCCGCAGACCTGGATATGGGCGACCGAACCGACCGGCTCGAGCTGGAACATGAAGTAGAAGGTGGCGACCTCCAGAGCCCGGATATAAGGCATTCCGAGGAAATCGGCGACGAATTCGATCGCCGGCCGGGTCAACCAGCCTTCCTGCTCCTGAGCGCGCCACAGCAGCGGAATGATCGCGCTGGCCTGACGGCCCTCGGGGTATTTGGTGATCTGCGCCTCGGCCCAGGCCTGGTTGGCCTGGGTAAAGGCGAAGCTTTCCGGTTGTTCGTGATGCAAGCGGCGGAGCATTAGGCTGTCCCCTTGTGCGGGCCGCACCGGAGGAAGCCTCCGGCGGGAATATTTTTACAGAGAAGAAGCAGGGCAGAGACGCGAGCCATCAGCGGTCCACCTCGCCGAACACGATATCGAGGGTGCCGATGATGGCAGCGATATCGGCCAGTTGATGGTGCTTGGCGACATGGTCGATGGCCTGCAGGTGCAGATAGCCCGGCGCCCGCAGCTTGGCGCGATAGGGCTTGTTGGTGCCATCCGCCACCAGATAGACCCCGAATTCCCCCTTCGGCGCCTCGACCGCAGCATAGACCTCACCCGCCGGCACGTGGAAGCCTTCGGTGTAGAGCTTGAAGTGATGGATCAGGCTTTCCATCGAGGTCTTCATGTCCTTGCGCTTCGGCGGCGTCAACTTGCCACGGGCCAGGACATCGCCCTGGTTTTCCGGCATTCTCAGCTTGGCGATCGCCTGCTTGATGATGTGGGTCGACTGGCGCATCTCCTCCATCCGGACGAGGTAGCGATCATAGCAATCGCCGTTCTTGCCCACCGGGATCTGGAAGTCGAACTCATCATAGCATTCATAGGGCTGCGACCGCCGCAGGTCCCAGGCCAGGCCAGAGCCGCGCACCATCACGCCGGAGAAGCCCCATTGCTGGATCTCCTCTTCGTTGACGACACCGATATCGACGTTGCGCTGCTTGAAGATGCGGTTCTCGCTAAGCAGCCCGTCGATATCGTCGATCACCTTGGGGAAATGATCAGCCCAGGCGTCGATATCGTCGAGCAGCTCGGGCGGCAGATCCTGGTGCACCCCGCCGGGACGGAAGTAGGCCGCGTGGAACCGCGCGCCACAGGCCCGTTCGTAGAAGATGCAAAGCTTTTCCCGCTCCTCGAAGCCCCAGAGCGGCGGGGTCAGCGCGCCCACGTCCATCGCCTGGGTGGTCACGTTCAGCAGGTGGTTCAGCACCCGGCCGATTTCGGAATAGAGCACCCGGATCAGCGAGGCGCGGCGCGGGATCTGCACCCCGGTCAGCCGCTCGATCGCCAGACACCAGACATGCTCCTGGTTCATCGGCGCCACATAGTCGAGCCGGTCGAAATAGGGCAGGTTCTGCAGATAGGTGCGGCTTTCCATCAGCTTCTCGGTGCCGCGGTGCAGCAGGCCGATATGCGGGTCGCAGCGTTCGACGATCTCGCCGTCCAGCTCCAGCACCAGACGCAGCACGCCGTGCGCCGCCGGGTGCTGCGGCCCGAAGTTGATGTTGAAGTTCCGGATCTTCTGCTCGCCGCTCAGCGCGTCGGTGCTGCCGTCGTCAAATTTGGAGCCGTCCATCACTTCGCCCCCTCTTTCTCGTCGCCGGGGAGGATGTATTCGGCGCCTTCCCACGGGCTCATGAAGTCAAATTGGCGATATTCGGCCACCAGGCTCACCGGTTCATAGACCACGCGCTTCTCGACCTCGTCATACCGCACTTCGGTATAGCCGGTGGTCGGGAAATCCTTGCGCAACGGGTAGCCGCGGAAGCCGTAGTCGGTGAGGATCCGGCGCAGGTCCGGGTGCCCCGAGAACAGGATGCCGTACATGTCGAAGGTCTCCCGCTCGAACCAGTTGGCCGAGGGGTGCACCGAGATGATCGAGGGCACGATGTCTTCCTCGCGGATCGACACCCGCAGGCGGATCCGCTGGTTCTGGTACATCGACAGAAAGTGATAGACCACATCGAAGCGTTTCGTGCGCTCCGGGTAATCGACGCCGGTGATATCCACCAGCGACGAGAACTTGCAGGTCGGATCGCTTTTCAGGAATTCGACGAAGGCGACGATATTGGCCGGGGCCACATCGACGTTCAGTTCGCCATAGGCGACATCCCAGCTCAGAACGCAATCCGGGCGCTTGGCCTCGATATGCGCGCCCAGTTCTTTGAGTGCTTGGCTCATCATGCTCTCTCCAATCCTGGCGCGCCTTAGCGCACGAGTGTCCCGGTACGGCGAATCTTGCGCTGCATCTGCATCAGCCCGTACATCAGCGCCTCGGCCGTCGGCGGGCAGCCGGGGACATAGACGTCGACGGGAACGATGCGGTCACAGCCGCGCACCACCGAGTAGGAATAGTGATAGTACCCGCCACCATTGGCGCAGGAGCCCATCGAGATGACATAGCGCGGTTCAGGCATCTGATCATAGACCTTGCGCAGCGCCGGCGCCATCTTGTTGGTCAGCGTGCCGGCGACGATCATCAGGTCGGCCTGACGCGGGGAGGCGCGCGGCGCGATACCGAAGCGTTCGGCGTCATAGCGCGGCATCGAGGTATGCATCATCTCGACGGCGCAGCAGGCCAGACCGAAGGTCATCCAGTGCAGCGACCCGGTGCGCGCCCAGTTGATGATATCCTCGGTCGAGGTGAGCAGGAACCCCTTGTCCTGCAGCTCGGCGTTCAGCGCCTGAGTCGCGACTTCCTTGTCGGCGCCGGCGGTGTTCATCCCGGTCATCACTCCCATTCCAGCGCCCCTTTCTTCCATTCATAGGCAAACCCGGCCGTCAGAACGCCCAGGAACACCATCATGCCCCAGAAGGCGACATCGCTGAGCCCGCTGAAGCCGACGGCCCAGGGGAACAGCATGGCGATTTCGAGGTCGAAGATGATGAAAAGGATCGACACCAGGTAGAAGCGCACATCGAACTTCATCCGGGCGTCGTCGAAGGCGTTGAAGCCGCATTCATAGGCGCTGACCTTTTCCGGGTCGGGGTTGCGCACGGCGAGGACGACAGCCGAGAGCATCAGGACAAGACCCAACCCCACGGCAACCGCCAGAAACACCAGAATCGGGAGGTATTCCCGCAACAACTCTTCCACGAGTGGCTCCTTTCCCGCGCGCATCGGTGCGGCGCGCCGTCAATTGGCATGTTGACCTGCCGCTTCTCTACTCCCGCCGATCCAGAGCGTCAACCAAGCGGGCGGCATTCCCGGCCGCCCAAAATCCCGAACCGGATGCATTGGCTGTAGCCAAAAAACCGCAGGAAATACACCTTTTCCACGCATCAATGCCGCAATGCGGCACCGGCGCGCTCCGAGACAGTATGCCACGGCAAGGCCGGTCACTGCACAAGCGCCATGTTTTCAGGCAGGAAGTGAGTCCCTTTCACGGGAACCCGCCGTGCCGGCGTCGGTTCAAGCACCCTGCCCCGCAACCTCTCGCAACCACTCGAGGAAAGCCCCGACCGCCCGCCGCCCCTGCGCCCGTGGCATCACCGCGGCGCGAAAGCCCCCGGCCACGGTGACGAATCCCAAAGGTGCCACCAGCCGGCCGGAGGCCAGATCCTCCGCCACCAGACGCCGTTCCGCCAGCGCGATCCCGAGCCCCGCCACCGCCGCCCCCAGCGCGAGGAAATGGTGGGCATGGATCTCTTCCCGCTCGGCGGTGATCGCGATGCCGCTGTGCTGCCCCCATTCGTCCCAGGTCTGCAGGGCATTGGGCTGGGTCAGCCGCGCCGGGGCGCGCCAGGTCTGCCCCTGCCCGGCCAGCGGATAGCCCGGCGCGCAAACCACGCCGTAATGCGCATCCCCCAACGGCCGCTGATCGGCCTCGCGCATCGTCCCGCGCAGCCGGTCGTAGCTGATCAGGAGATCGAAATCGCTCTCCTGCGGCAGCTCCGCCCCCGACATCCGCAGCCGCAGTTCGATCTCCGGATGGCGGGCGTAGAATTCGGGCAGCAGCGGGATCAGCCAGCGGCTGGCCAGCGTCGCGCTCACCCGCAGATCGACAAAGCGCGCGTCCTGCTCGGCCCGCAGGGTTTCGGACAGCGCCGCCAATTCGTCCAGCATCGGCGTGGCGCTGCGCCGCAGCCGATCGCCCCGGGCGGTCAGCCGCAGCCCGTTGCCGGCCTTTTCGAACAGCGCCCCGCCCAGATCCTCGGACAGATGGTGGAGCTGTTTGCTGATCGCGCTATGGGTCCGCCCCAGCTCGGCCGCCGCCGCGGTGACAGAGCCCAATCGCGCCGTCGCCTCGAAGGCCGGCAGGGCGGACAAGGGGGGCAAGCGGCGCATCTTTGTTCCATTTCGTCACAGACTGGAGAAAACTTCTCAATTTTTATCGGGATGAACAAGCGATATCCCCATCCCATCAGGAACAAAGGAGATATCACAATGGCCACCGTGGTTTTTCTTCACCCGCAGGATCGGACCCGCCCGTCGCAGCCTGCGCGGAGCAGTGGATTCGGATCACTACCGGCCCTCTGGTGGCATCGCCTGACCCTGCGCCGGATGCTGCGGGACGAGCTTCTGCGCCACCCCGACAGCGTGCTCAGCGACGCGGGCTGGAGCCGGGCCGCCGCCCTGGAAGAGGCGGCAAAACCCTTCTGGCGCGGCTGATCTAGCCTTCCGCGATCCAGCCCGGCTTGCGCTTGGCGAAGAAGGCGCCGATGCCCTCCTTCGCCTCCTCGCCCTCCCAGCACTCGACCAGGGCGCGAATGGTATGGTCGATCACCTCGGCGTCGATCCGCGGACCAAGCGTGCGGGTCAGCCGCTTGGCCGCCGCCACCGCGCCGGGCGCGCAGGAGAGATAGGGGGCGATCTCGGCCTCGGCCGCCGCCATCAGATCGGCGGCCGGCACCGCCCGGGCCAGCAGCCCCAGCTCCACCGCCTCGGCGGCGTCGAACAGCCGGCCCGACATGAACACCCGCCGCGCCCGCGCCTCGCCCATGCGGGCGATGACATAGGGGCCGATGGTGGCCGGGATCAGCCCCAGCCGGGTCTCGGTCAGCCCCATCTTCAGATGATCCGCCCCCAGCGTCACGTCGCAGACCGAGGCGAGCCCGACCCCGCCGCCGAAGGCATTGCCCTGCAGCGCCCCGATCAGCGGTTTCGGCAGGGTGTTGAGCGCCTGCAGCGCCAGCGCCAGCTTGCGCGCCTCGATGAACCGCGTCTCGGGATCGGCGGCCATCTGATCCTGCATCCAGCCGAGATCGCCCCCGGCGCAGAAGGATTTGCCCGCCCCGGTCAGGATCACCGCCCGCACTGCCGGATCGGCCCCCAACTGCTCCGCCGCCCGGGTCAGCTCGGCGATCATCGCCGCCGACATCGCATTGTGCTTCTCCACCCGGTTCAGCGTCAGCGTCGCGACACCCCGGTCGTCACACGCGATTGTGATAGTCTCGAACATCATTCTGCCCCTTCTCCCAGGCGCATCGCCCGCGCCATCGCCGCCGCCCGCGCGATCACCGACTGATCGAGCCCGGTCTCAAAACCCCGCGCCGCCAGATGCGCCGCCACCCGCTCGGTCGCGACATTGCCGGCAGCGCCCGGCGCATAGGGGCAGCCCCCCAAGCCCCCGACGGCGGCATCAAAGACCCTGAGCCCCAGTTCCAGCGAGGCGTCGATATTGGCCAGCGCCCGGCCGGCGGTGTCATGATAATGTCCGGCAAGCTGCGCTGCCGGCACTTCCTCCAGCACCGCCTTCAGCATCGCGGTGATGCTCTCCGGCGTCGCCTGGCCGATGGTGTCACCCAGCGAGATTTCATAGCAGCCCATGGCAAAAAGCCGCGCCGCCACCTCGGCCACCTTCGCGGGGGGCGTCGGCCCGTCATAGGGGCAATCGGTCACGCAGGAGATATAGCCGCGCACCGGCAGGCCGATCTCGGATGCCGCCCCCATGATCGGCTCGAACCGCGCGAGACTCTCCTCGATGGTGGCATTGATATTGGCCTTGGAAAAGCCTTCTGAGGCCGCGGCGAAGATCGCCACCTCATCGGCCCTTGCCGCCACCGCATCCTGAAACCCGCGCAGATTCGGCGTCAACGCGGCATAGCGCACGCCGGGGGTGCGGGTGATGCCGGCCAGAACCTCGGCGCTGCCGGCCATCTGCGGCACCCATTTGGGGCTGACGAAGCTGGCGCATTCGATGCGCCGGAACCCGGCGCCGCTGAGACAATCGACCAGCGCCACCTTTTCCGCCACCGGGATCGGGCGCTTTTCGTTCTGCAGCCCATCGCGCGGCCCTACCTCGAAGATCTCGACATGTTCAGCCATATGTTCAGCCATGCGATTTGCCTCCCATTCCGTCACCAAGCCCGAGGGGGCGTTCGTCGCGCATCCCCCCCTCACGCCACTCCAGCGTCAAGCCCCATGCCCCAAGACCAGGTCCAGCCGCCCCGCTCATGCCTCGTCCTCCTCCAGCCGGACCAGCGCCGCGCCGGCCTCGACCTGATCGCCGGCGGCGGCCAGCACCTCGGCCACCACCCCGTCGCGGGCGGCCACCAGAGTATGCTCCATCTTCATCGCCTCGAGGATCGCCAGCCGTTGACCGGCCTCGACCGCTTCGCCAGCAGCAACGAAAACCGCCTTCACCAACCCCGGCATCGGCGCCTCGATCAGATTGCCGCCGCCGACATCCGCCCCGGCGCGATCCAGCGGATCGACCAGATCGAACACCGGCGCCGCGCCGGAAAACAGCGTGATCCGCGCCCCCGCCCGCGCCATCGGCACCGCCTTCGCCCCGTCGAACCGCCAGCCGGAGGCATCGCGTTCAGCGACAATTTCCATCCCCTCGATCCCGATCACCGCCGCCCCGGGTGCCCGCACCCGGATGGTTGCCACCATCTCCTCTCCCTCGTGCGCAAGGCTGACCCGACGATCAAGCGGTGCCCAGAGGGTGAAGCCGGTCAGGGCCGCCGGCCCTTCCATCAGCCCGGCCGCCGCAAGCGCAGCCTGGGCGACCAGATGCGGTGCCGGCACTTCGGCAGAGATCAACCCATCCAGATCGCGTTCGATCAGCCCGGTGTCGACATCGCCCGCGGCAAAGCCCTGATGCCGGGTCAGCGCGGCGAGAAAGGCCAGATTGGTCACCGATCCCGCCACTTCCGACCGTTCCAGCGCCCGAGTCATCCGTGCCAGCGCGATCTCCCGCGTCGGGCCATGGGTGATCACCTTGGCGATCATCGGATCGTAGAACGGGCTGATGGTATCGCCCGCGCGCACGCCGCTGTCGATGCGGGCGCCATCGGGAAAGACCAGATGGGACAGCGTGCCGGTCGCGGGCAAAAAGCCCTTCGGCACATCCTCGGCATAGAGCCGCGCCTCGAAGGCATGGCCCTTGAGCGGAATCTGCGCCTGGCCCATCGGCAAAGGTTCCCCGGCGGCGACGCGAAGCTGCCATTCGACCAGGTCGATGCCGGTCACCGCCTCGGTCACGGGGTGTTCCACCTGCAGCCGCGTGTTCATCTCCATGAACCAGAAGCGGTCGGGGCGCAGCCCGTCGGAGGCATCGATGATGAACTCGATGGTGCCCGCGCCCTTATAGCCGATGGCCTTGGCCGCCCGCACCGCCGCCTCGCCCATCGCCGCGCGCATCTCCTCGGTCATGCCGGGCGCCGGCGCCTCCTCGATCACCTTCTGGTGGCGGCGCTGCAACGAGCAGTCGCGTTCATAGAGGTGGACGGCCTCGTGACCATCGCCGAAGACCTGCACTTCTATATGACGCGGCTTTTCGACGTATTTCTCGATCAGCACCGCATCATTGCCGAAGGCGGTGCGCGCCTCGCCCCGCGCCGAGTCGAGCGCCGCCGCGAAGTCCTGCGGTGCCACCACCTTGCGCATCCCCTTGCCACCACCACCGGCGACCGCCTTGATCAACACCGGATAGCCGATCGCCTCGGCCGCGCCGGCCAGATGCTCGGGGTCCTGATTGTCGCCGTGATAGCCGGGCACCACCGGCACGCCGGCCGCCTCCATCAGCCTCTTGGCGGCATCCTTCAGCCCCATGGCACGGATCGCCGGCGCCGAAGGCCCGATGAAGATCAGCCCCGCCGCCTCCACCGCCTCGACGAAATCGGGGTTCTCGGAGAGAAAGCCATAGCCGGGGTGGATCGCCTGGGCGCCGGCCTCCAGCGCCACCTCGATCAGGGTCTGGCCCTTGAGATAGCTTTCCGCCGGTTGCGGCGGGCCGATCAGGAACGCCTCATCCGCCAGGGCGACATGCTTGGCGCGCGCGTCGGCCTCGGAATAGACCGCGACCGTGGCCACGCCCAGGCTGCGGGCGGTCTCGATGATGCGGCAGGCGATCTCGCCACGGTTGGCGATCAGGATTTTATCAAACATCTGTCTCTCCTTTGATCCACCGGCTCGGGGGCTCTGCCCCCGCTCCTTCGGAGCTCCCCCGGGATATTTCTGCCAGATCGAAGGGGCTTCGACCTGGTCCAAATATCCCCGCCGGAGGCATGAAATTTCATTACATCCGGAACAGGCCGAAGCGCGTGGGCTCGATCGGGGCGCAGAGGCTGGCCGAGAGGCTGAGCGCCAGCACTTCACGCGTCTTGCGGGGATCGACGATGCCGTCGTCCCAGAGCCGGGCCGAGGCATAGAGCGGGTGGCTCTGGCGGTCGAACATCTCGAGCGTGGGGCGCTTGAACTCGGCCTCTTCCTCGGTCGACCAGCTGCCGCCCTTGCGTTCGATCCCGTCGCGACGGACGGTGGCGAGCACCCCCGCCGCCTGTTCGCCGCCCATCACCGAGATGCGGCTGTTGGGCCAGGTCCAGAGGAACCGGGGCGAATAGGCGCGCCCGGCCATGCCGTAGTTGCCGGCGCCGAAGGAGCCACCCACCAGCATGGTGATCTTGGGGACATTGGTGGTGGCCACCGCCGTCACCATCTTGGCGCCGTGGCGCGCGATGCCTTCGTTTTCATATTTGCGGCCAACCATGAAGCCGGTGATGTTCTGCAAGAAGACCAGCGGGATATTGCGCTGCGAGCAAAGCTCGACAAAATGCGCCGCCTTCTGCGCGGCTTCCGAGAACAGCACGCCGTTATTGGCGACGATCCCCACCGGACAGCCCATCACATGGGCAAAGCCGGTGACGATGGTTTCGCCAAAGCGCGGCTTGAACTCGTCGAAGCGGGAGCCGTCGACGGTGCGCGCGATCACCTCGCGGATGTCATAGGGGGTGCGCAGATCGGCCGGCACGGCGCCGAGGATTTCCTCGGGGTCGTAAGCGGGGTCTTCGGGGCTTTGCCATTGCACCGTCTGCGGCTTGGCGCGGTTCAGGTGGCTGACCGCGCGGCGGGCCAGCGCCAGGGCATGGGCGTCATCCTCGGCCAGGTAATCGGCGACACCGGAGAGGCGCGTGTGCACATCGCCACCACCGAGGTCCTCGGCCGAGACCACCTCACCCGTCGCGGCCTTCACCAGCGGCGGGCCGGCGAGGAAGATGGTGCCCTGGTCACGCACGATGATGGTGACATCCGACATCGCCGGCACATAGGCGCCGCCGGCGGTGCAGGAGCCCATCACCACGGCGATCTGCGGGATGCCCCGGGCCGACATATTGGCCTGATTATAGAAGATGCGGCCGAAATGGTCGCGGTCGGGGAAGACCTCGTCCTGCTGCGGCAGGTTGGCGCCGCCGCTGTCGACCAGATAGATGCAGGGCAGCGCGCAATCGGCGGCGATCTCCTGCGCGCGCAGGTGCTTCTTGACCGTCATCGGATAATAGGTGCCGCCCTTCACGGTGGCGTCGTTGCAGACCACCATGACCTCCTGCCCCTCGACCCGGCCGATGCCGGCGATCACCCCGGCGCAGGGGGCGGCGTCATCATACATGTCATGCGCCGCGGTGGCGCCGATTTCCAGGAAGGGCGAGCCCGGGTCGAGCAGATTGGCCACCCTCTCGCGCGGCAGCATCTTGCCACGCGACACATGACGGGCGCGCGCGGCCTCGCCACCGCCCTCGGCCGCGTGCAGGGCGGCCGCCCGCACGGTGGCGAGGGCCTCGAGATGGGCGGCCCGGTTGGTCTGGAATGCCTCGGACGTGGGCAGGACGCGGGATATAAGTTTCACCTCAGGGCCTCCTCTGCCGCGCTGGGGCGGCGGGTTTCAGTCGGGCCAAGCCCGCGCAGAGAGCGGCGGCAGATCCTGCGCGCGGCCTTCATGGCAGTCATGGCAGCCATGCAAGTTACGCAGATCACTGCTCAACCTCCTTAAAATTGGGAATATTCCATAGGGTCAGATCGAAAGAATGCGTGTTCGACCAAGGCAAACCTTGATCCAGATCAGCGATTCCACCGTGCCCCTGGGGCAAAGTCCCGTCATCAAGATGAGAAAGGACAGACAAATGACACGCCAAACCGCTGCGTTGGTTTTCACGACCGCACTTGCCGCCGTGCTGGCGGGCCCCTTGGCCGCGCAGTCCAAGGGCGACTGGACCGTCGGCGTCGGGATCGGCTGGGTTGACCCCAAATCGAGCAACGGCACGCTGGCTGGTGCCAAGGCCGAAGTCGGCGACAACATCCGGCCGACCTTCACCGCCGAATACTTCTTCCAGGACAACTGGGGGATCGAGCTTTTGGCAGCGACGCCGTTCAAGCACAATGTGTTCTTGGGTGGCAGCTATGCCGCGACGGTTAAACAACTGCCCCCGACCCTGAGCGTGAACTATCACATCCCGACGCAGACCGCCTTCAAACCCTTCGTCGGTCTCGGCCTGAACTATACCACCTTCTTCGACGAAAGCTCGCCCTTGGGAAAGATCTCGCTGGATGACTCCTGGGGCGTGGCGGTGCATGCCGGCGTCGACTACGCGATCAGCGACAACGGCTCGATGCGCTTTGACGTACGCTGGATCGATATCAGCTCCGACGTGTCGCTGAACGGCGCCAATATCGGGACGGCGGATATCAACCCGCTGGTTGTCGGCGTGTCCTACGTGCATCGCTTCTGATCCTCCGACATCGCGAGGGGGTGTTTCCCCCTCGCGCTGCTGATCGGCCCGCGCGCTCCCCTCGGTCGCGCGGGCCGTTTGCGTCTGGGGGCCTTCTCCTCTCAGCCCATCGACGCCATGAGTTCCCGCCCGATCAACATCCGGCGGATTTCGCTGGTTCCTGCTCCGATCTCCATCAGCTTGGCGTCGCGGAAGATGCGGCTGACGGCGGCGTCCGAAAGGAAACCCGCCCCGCCCATCGCCTGCACCGCCTGATGCGCCTGCACCATCGCCTGTTCGCTGGCATAGAGACAGCAGGCCGCCGCATCCTGCCGCGTCACCGTGCCGGCGTCGCAGGCCTTGGCGACCTCGTAGACATAGGCGCGGGCCGAGTTCATCGCCGTATACATATCGGCGATCTTGCCCTGCATGAGCTGGAAATTCCCGATCGGCTGACCGAATTGCTTGCGCTCGGCCAGATAGGGCATGATTTCATCAAGGCAGGCGGCCATGATCCCCAGCCCGATGCCCGCCAGCACCACCCGTTCGTAATCGAGCCCCGACATCAGCACGCGGACGCCCTTGCCCTCTTCGCCCAGGACATTCTCGAAGGGCACTTCGACATTGTCGAAAATCAATTCCGCCGTGTTCGATCCGCGCATCCCCAGCTTGTCGAAATGCGGCGAGGTGGAGAAGCCTTTCATCGTCTTCTCGACGATAAAGGCGGTGATGCCTTTCGAGCCGCCCTCGGGATCGGTCTTGGCATAGACCACCAGCGTATCGGCATCCGGGCCGTTGGTGATCCAGTATTTGTTGCCGTTCAGAACGTAATAGCCATTCCGCTTTTCGGCGCGGAGCTTCATCGAAACGACATCCGAGCCCGCCGAAGGTTCGCTCATCGCCAGGGCGCCCACATGTTCGCCCGAAACGAGCCCCGGCAGGTATTTGCGTTTCTGCTCCTCGCTCGCGTTCAGCTTGATCTGATTGACGCAGAGATTTGAATGCGCGCCATAGGAGAGTGAAACGCTGGCACTGGCCCGCGCGATCTCCTCCACCGCCACGGTATGGGCCAGATAGGTCAGTCCGGTGCCGCCATACTCCTCGGACACGGTGATCCCCAACAGCCCCAGATCGCCCATCTCGCGCCAGAGCGCGGCGGGGAAGTCATTGCTGCGGTCGATCTCGGCCGCCAGCGGCTTGACCCGCTGCTGCGCCCAGCGATGCACGCTCTCGCGCAGCGCATTCACGTCCTCGCCCAGATCGAATTGCATGGTCGCGTTGAACATGGCCCCTCCCCGGCGCTTTATTGAACACACGTTCATTTAATATGCGCAGCAATCGAGTCGCGTCAACCCGCTTGCGCAGGCCGTGGTCCACAGCACGAGATGCGCCCGTGCCGGACACGCCGGGACGCAGTGAAAAGCAAAAGGCCCCCGTCGCAAGGACGAGGGCCGGATCGGTCGCGGAGTTCCGATCACTTTCACAATGTATTCAGACCATTGCAGGCCGTTGTTCTGGAGCGACCTCAAGCATTACGACACCCGGAGCCCCCTCATGCCTCCGAAGCGCTCGGATGCAGGATCAGGTAAAATCTCACCTCGGTGCCGGCCCCTTCGGTGCTCTCGATCTCGATTGCACCGCCATGTTCCTCGATAATGGCGCGGGAGATCGACAGCCCCAACCCGGCGCCTTCCGACGGCCTCCGGTCGGAAAAATCAGCCTGGGTGAACGGATCGAACAGGGTCGACAGCGCCGGTTCCGGAATACCGATCCCCTCGTCGCGGATCGAAACCCCGACATGGGCGCCATTGCGTTCGACCGCGATCTCCACGGCGCCGCCCTGATGCGAAAACTTCACCGCGTTGGACAGCAGATTGGTGATCGCCTTTCTGAGCCGCTCTTCATCGCCCTTGACCCAGATCGGCCGATCAATGCCCTTGCTGTCGATGCGCACCGCCTTTTCGGGCTTGTAGCCCTCCATCTCCTTCATCGTCCGCTGCATCAGCACCGAAAGATCGAGCTTTTTCAGCCGCGACACCATCCGCCCCGAGGCGATCCGCTCCATATCCAGCAGATCCTCGATCAGATGCTCCAGCCGTGTGGTGTTCTTCAACCCCATCGCCGCAAGCTGGCCGGCACGCTCCGGCGTCGCGTTGCACAGACCCGAACGGATCAGTTCGAACGCGCCCTTTATCGTGGTCAAAGGCGTGCGCAATTCGTGACTGACATTGGCAACGAACTGCTGCTTGGCGATCTCGGCCTGTTTGCGCTGACTGATATTGCGGATGTGGGCCAGAAACCGCGGCTCCTCCCCATCGGGGGAGATCATCTGAATCGTCACCTCGGCGGGATTGCTGCGCCCATCGGGACGCTGCTGGCTGGCCTCGAAGGAAATCCATTTGCGCCGCCCTTCGATCAATGGCGCCAGACGCCCCGAGACATCCTGTACCGACACCCCCTGCAGCAAGGCCGGCAAGGTCAGCCCGTTCATCGGATGCCCCAGCGCCCTGAGCCGGATCCGCGCGCCGCGGTTGGCATAGAAGACCTCGAGCGTCTCGGGCCAGAACAGATAGATCTCGTCCTTGATCAGATCGAAGGACAGCCGTTGCTGCCGCACCCCCTCGGCCAGTTTGGTCTCGGTGATATCGGTTCCGATCGAAAGAAATTTCTCCGGCTTCTTGTTCGCCCCGATATAGGGCACGATGGTCACACGCATCCAGAACACCTCGCCGGTCTTGCGAGAGTTCTTGAATTCGCCCTGCCAGATCCGGCCCGCCGCGATCGTTTCCCACATATCGCGGAAAAAGCCCGGGCTGTGATGTTCTGACTTGATGATCCCATAGGGGCTGCCGATCAGCTCTTCCCGACCAAAGCCGCTCAGTTCCGCAAATTTGCGATTCACATATATCATATGGCCGCTGGCATCAGCGACGCTGATGACCGCATGTTCCCCCAGCGCCTCGATGATAAAGCCTTCACCCCCACCAAAACCAGACTGCTCCCGCGAGGGGAACAAACTGGCAAGATCCGGCTGAGCCGCACTCGCGTTCATGCGCATGTCCTTGTTATTATCCTCGCATTTTCTAATGCATGGCCTGCCCGCGCCATTTACATAACATACGCGATGCCTTGTTACAAAAATCAACCTAAAATTGCGCAAATTTTTTCGCGTAGCGAAATTTCGCCACAGCGTTGTGCGGAACGACCGTTCGGGATGCGAACCGGAAAGGAAAAACCCGGACAAACCAATGCGCTGCGCACAAGACGGTAACCGAACCGGTTATCCGCCGACGAGAAACGACTCAACTTACGTAAAGTAAATCTTTACGCCCCCTGCCAGACCGCGCCCACTTCGGAGCGGATGATCCGAGCGATCAGCGCACAATCCTCAAGACTGAAGGTCAACGGCACCCGCATGTCGACGATGCCCGCCAGCACCCGGTCGCTTTGCGGCATCGGCTCCGACGGGGCATAGCGCCAGCTGTCATAACGCGAGGTGAAGCCATGCGGCTCCGCGGCGCCGAACCATTTCAGCTCCACCCCCCGGGCAGCGCAGCGCTTAAGCACCTCGCCCACCTTCTCCGCCGACCAGTCGAGCAGCAGGAACTGGATCGAGGAGCCGACATAGACCTCCTGCTCGGGACGCTCGATCACCGTCAGCCCCGGAGTGCCGCGCAGCCCCGCCTCGATCGCCTGATAGCGTTCGTTCCACCGCGCGACCTGCTGGTCCAGAATGCGCAGCTGCGGCCGCAGGATCGCGGCACGCAGGTTGTCCATGCGGCCGGAAATGTTCGGCGTCTCGTATTTGATCCGCTCGAAAACCTCGACGCCCGGCGCCGCCAGATGACGTTCGAACAGCATATAGGACCCCGAGAGCATCACCGCCCGCGCCGCGATCTCCTCGTCATCGGTGATCAACAACCCGCCCTCGCCAGAGTTCACATGCTTGTAGGTCTGGCAGGAATAGCAGCCCACCGCCCCGGTCCGACCGGACGGCACCCCATTCCACGAGGCCCCCATGGTATGGGCGCAATCCTCGATCACGGTCACGCCGGCAGCGTCGCACATCGCCATCAACCGGTCCATGTCGCACAGATGCCCGCGCATGTGGCTCAGCATCAGAACCTTGGCCTGATCCAGTTTCGCCGCCAGATCGTCAAGGTCGATCACCAACTGTTCCGTCACCCCGACATAGATCGGCACCGCGCCGACCGAGGCGATGGAGCCCGGCACCGGCGCCAGGGTGAAGGCGTTGGTCAAGACGGTGTCGCCCGGTCTCACCCCCACCGCGCGCAAGGCGGTTGCCAGAGCATAGCCGCCCGAGGCCACCGCCAGAGAGTATTTCGCCCCCATCTGGGCGGCGAATTCCTGCTCCAGCAGGGCGGTCTCTCCCAGCTCTCCGGGGGCGGTGTTGTAACGATGCAGGCGGCCATGGCGCAAAACGGCGAGCGCGGCCTCGATCGCCTCTTCGGGGATCGGTTCCTGCTGGGTGAAATTGCCGGTGAATGTCTCTGTCATGCGGTGTTTGTGAGACCGCCGCGCGGGGCGGTCAAGAGCGTGCGCACGAGAATTCATCAAGCTGTCATAATCCGGCCGGGCACTTGCTGACCGATCCGCCCGATGGGACGCGCGGCAACGCGAACCGCCCCCCGATCACGATTGACCGATGCCGGTCCGCGACAAGGCGACGGCTTCCTTCGCCTTGGCGCGCCGCTGTCCGATCAGCGGTTCGCGCCGATCAGCCGCGCCACCAGCCCCGGCAAGTCTTCATAGCGTTCCAGCAGCGCCTCGGGCGCCAGCGCCGCCATATCGTCGCCCGCCGGCCCGAAGGTCACCAGGACCGAGGGCACGCCGGCGGCGCGGGCGGTGTTGCGGTCGGTATCGGAATCCCCCACCAGCAGGGTTCGGGCCGGATCGCCGCCCGCACGGCGCGCCGCCTCTCGCAACGGCTCCGGGTCGGGTTTGCGCACCGAAAGCGTATCCGCCCCGATGAGCGAGGCGAAATCGTCCCTCACCCCAAGGCTTTGCAGCAATTGATCGGCCAGCGCCTCGGGCTTGTTGGTGCAGATACCAACGCCATAGCCCGCCTGTTTCAGCGCCGCCACCGCCGCCATCGCACCGGGATAAAGCACCGTGTGCCGGTCGATCTGATCGGCATAGGCCTCAAGCAGCACGGGATAATAACGATCGACCACTTCGACGTCATACCGCCCGGCACGTTCCAGCCCGACGCTCAGCATCCGCCGCCCGCCCCTCAGCGCGGTGCCCTGGTCGCGGGCGGCGTCCAGCACATCGCCCAGCCCCATCTGCCGGAAACAGGCATTCGCCGCGGCGATCAGATCGCCCGAGGTATCGGCAAGCGTCCCATCCAGATCGAAGATCACCGTGCGCATGTCCTGCCCCCTTTCGGCGTGTTTTCGCCCGCTTCGACGGGCAGGTGTTGCAGCCCGCAACCTTGTTTGATCGCACCAAAGCTTGCGCCCCTGCCTCCAGCCGATAAAACGGGCCAAGCGAAAACACAAAGAGAAAACGCGATGAGCATTGCCCTCGTCATCCTGGCCGCAGGCAAAGGCACCAGGATGAACTCAGACCTGCCCAAGGTGTTGCACCCGATCGGCCAGGCGCCGATGCTGGCCCATGCGATGCAAAGCGGCGCGGCGCTGGAGCCCGCCCGCACCGTCATCGTCGCCGGCCATGGCGCCGATGCGGTCGCCCGCGCGGTGGCCGAAATCGACGAGGACGCCCAGGTGGTGATCCAGGAAGAGCAGCTCGGCACCGCCCATGCGGTCGATCAGGCCCGCGCCGCGCTGGCGGGGTTCGAGGGCGACGTGGTGGTCCTTTACGGCGACACCCCCTTTGTCAGCCCCGAAACGCTGGAGCGGATGATCGAGGCGCGCAAGGCGAACGATCTGGTCATCCTCGGCTTTCACGCCGCCGACCCGGCCCGCTATGGCCGGCTGGTGATGGCGGGCGACCGGCTGGAACGGATTGTCGAGTTCAAGGAGGCCACCGATGAAGAGCGCGCGATAAGCTTTTGCAACAGTGGGCTTTTGGCCTGTGATGCCGCGACGCTTTTCGATCTGATCGCCGCTGTGGGCAATGACAATGCCGCTGGCGAATACTACCTGACCGATGTGGTCGAACTGGCCGCCGCCCGGGGTCTTGCGGTGACCGCGGTCGCCTGCGACGAAAGCGAGACCCTAGGCGTCAACTCCCGCGCCGATCTGGCCGCGGCCGAGGCGGTGTTCCAGGCCCAGGCCCGGGGGGAACTGCTGGAGATCGGCATCACGCTCACCGCGCCGGAGACTGTCTTTCTCGCCTTTGACACGGTGATCGGCCGCGACACGGTGATCGAACCCAATGTGGTCTTCGGCCTGGGCGTCACCGTCGAATCCGGCGCCACCCTGCGCGCCTTCTCGCATCTCGAAGGCTGCCACGTCAGCCGTGGCGCCATCGTCGGCCCCTATGCCCGGCTGCGCCCCGGCGCCGAACTGGGCGAAGACAGCCACGTCGGCAATTTCGTCGAGATCAAGAACGCCTATATCGGCGAAGGTGCCAAGGCCAATCACCTGACCTATATCGGCGACGCCAGCGTCGGCGCCGGCACCAATATCGGCGCCGGGACCATCACCTGCAATTACGACGGGGTGATGAAACATCACACCGAGATCGGGCGGAACGCCTTCATCGGGTCGAACACCATGCTGGTGGCCCCGGTCACCATCGGTGACGGCGCCCTGACGGCGAGCGGATCGGTGATCACCCGCGACGTGGAGCCCGGCGCCCTGGCCTTGGCGCGCGCCGAACAGGTCAACAAACCGGGCCGCGCGCGCAAACTGTTCGACATGTTGAAAGCCCGCAAAGCGAAACGCGATCAGGAGACCGAATAATGTGCGGAATTGTCGGGGTTCTCGGCCAGCATGAGGCCGCGCCCATCCTCGTTGAAGCGCTGAAACGGCTGGAATATCGCGGCTATGACAGCGCCGGGATCGCCACGATCAACCACGGGGTTCTGGACCGCCGCCGCGCGGTGGGCAAGCTCGTCAACCTCTCCGACCTGTTGGTGCACGAACCGCTGGCCGGCAAGGCCGGCATCGGCCATACCCGCTGGGCCACCCATGGCGCCCCGACGGTCGAAAACGCCCACCCCCATCGCTCCGGTGCGGTCGCCGTGGTGCATAACGGCATTATCGAGAATTACCGCGACCTCCGGACCGAATTGGCCAGGGACGGCGTCAACTTCCAGACCGATACCGATACCGAAACCGTGGCGCTGCTGACCGCGCGCAACATGACGGCCGGCCAGGGCCCGGTCGAGGCCGCCTTTGCCGCCATCGACCAGCTCAAGGGCGCCTTCGCGCTGGCCTTCCTCTTCGAAGGCGAGGACGATCTGATCGTCGCCGCCCGCAAGGGCTCGCCGCTGGCCATCGGCCATGGCGAGGGTGAGATGTTCGTCGGCTCCGACGCCATCGCCTTGGCGCCCCTGACCAACCGGATCACCTATCTCGAAGAGGGCGACCGCGCCGTGGTCACCCGCGCCGGCGTGCGCATCTTCGACGAGACCGGCGCCCCGGTCGAACGCGTCGAGAAGACCATCCAGATCAGTGCCGCCCGCGTCGACAAGGGCGGCTACAAGCATTTCATGGCCAAGGAGATCGCCGAGCAACCCGCCGTGGTGGGTGAGGCGATCCGCCACTACCTGCCCGCCGGCGACGACACCGTGCGGCTGCCGGGCGAAGGGCTGGACTTCACCAAGGTCGAGCGGCTGACCATGGTCGCCTGCGGCACCGCCTATTACGCCTGCCTCACAGCGAAATACTGGTTCGAACAGCTCGCCCGCATCCCGGTCGAGGTCGATGTCGCCAGCGAATTCCGTTATCGCGAACCGCCGATCCCAGCGGGCACCGCAGCGCTTTTCGTCAGCCAGTCGGGCGAAACCGCCGATACTTTGGCGGCGCTGCGCTATTGTCGTGGCAAGGCGGATCACATCCTGTCGGTGATCAACGTCCCCGAAAGCTCCATCGCGCGGGAAAGCGATCTGGCGCTGCCGATCCACGCGGGTGTGGAAATCGGCGTCGCCTCGACCAAGGCCTTCACCTGCCAGCTCACCGTGCTGCTGATCCTGGCGCTGAAGGCCGCCGCCGACCGGGGTGAGATCGGGCCGGAGACACTGGCCGATCACATTGCCGCCCTGCGTGGCCTGCCGCAGCTGATGAATATCGCGCTCGACGGCGCCGACCCGATGCATCGCGCCGCGCTGCAACTGGCCGAGGCGCGCGACGTGCTGTTCCTGGGGCGCGGGCTGATGTATCCTCTGGCACTTGAAGGCGCGTTGAAACTCAAGGAAATCAGCTATATACACGCCGAAGCTTATGCGTCAGGAGAACTCAAGCACGGCCCGATCGCGCTGATCGACCCGAGCATGCCGGTGGTGGTGATGGCCCCCAAGGACGGGCTTTTCGACAAGACGGTCTCCAACATGCAGGAGGTTCTGGCCCGCAAGGGCAAGGTGATGCTGATCTCGGATGAGGATGGCATCGCCGAGGCCAAGGACGGCGTCTGGTCGACCATCCGCATGCCCCGCGTCGCGCCGCTTCTGGCCCCGATCCTCTACGCCCTGCCGGCGCAGCTTCTGGCCTATCACACGGCAGTGGCCAAAGGCACCGACGTCGATCAGCCGCGCAACCTGGCGAAGTCGGTCACCGTCGAGTAAGCCTGCCTCTGGCGGGGTCTCGGGCGGGCGCCGAAAACCAGGCCCGCCCGTCCCCTTCTTCTCTGCCCAAATACTCGGGGCGGAGCGGCGGCCCCGCCGCACCGGGGGGCGAAGCGCCCCTCCCGAAACGCCCTCACGAAAGGACAGAGGATGCTTGCCCCCTATCTCGCCCAGCTCGAAACACGCGGCGACGCCGACAAGGCGGCGGAAATGGCGGCCTATCACAAGGCGGCGCGGCGCTATCTCGGCATCGCCAACCCGGTGCTGATGGACCTGGCGCAGGACTGGCGGCAGCATCTCGACATCGCCGGCCGCGTGACGCTGGCCGATCAGCTCTGGCAAACCGATATCCACGAGGCCCGCATCCTGGCGGCCAAACTGTTGACCCAGGCGCGGATCCGGCCTGACGATGCGGTCTGGGCGCTGATCTGTTCCTGGCTGCCCGATTTCGACGCCTGGGCGATCGCCGACGCGGTAGCAAGCGCGGCGCAGAAGCGGCTGACCGCCGATCCGGCCCGGCTGGATGAGGTCGAGGACTGGACCCGCTCCGATCACATGTGGACCCGGCGCGCCGCGCTGGTCTGCACCCTGCCCTGGACCAAGCAGAACCACCCCAAGCCCGAAGAGCTGGCCGCGCGCGACCGCATTCTCGGCTGGGCGGCGGGCTATGTCGACGATCGCGACTGGTTCATCCAGAAGGCGATCGCCTGGTGGCTGCGCGACCTCAGCAAGCATGACCCGGAACGGGCGCGCGGTTTTCTGGCCGAGCACGGCGCGCGGTTGAAACCCTTCGCGCGCCGGGAGGCGGGAAAATACCTGCCCGAGGCCGATCAGCCGCCGGCGTAGACCTCGATCTTGATCAGATCGGTCAAGGGCGCTCCGAGCGCGCGGAACCCGTCAAGCGACAGCCGGCTGCCTGCCGAGACCTCCCCCGAGGCGGGCAACAGCGCCACCGCGACCCAGCGGCCCGAACTGGGCCAGACCACCCGCCCCTTGCCGGCGGTCTTGACCAGCGGGGTTTCCAGCCACAGCCCGGCCTTGCCCGGATCTCCGAGGCTGGCGACAGAGGCCCCCAACCGGCCGTCGGCGGCCTTGGGCACGGCGGCGACCGGCGGCGTTTGCGGCAGCGCTTCGACGACGGGCGGCGGCGCGGAGGCCGCCGAGGCCGCCGAGGCCGCGCGTGCCGCGGTGGTGCCGCGGCCGTCCACTATGCCGCCGATATCGTCGAGCAGGGTGAAATTGGACAGCTCGGTATTGACCCGGGACTTCACGGCGCCGACCTGGCTGCAGCCGGCAACCAGGGCCAGCGAAAGGAACACTGCATATCTCATGCCCAGACCATAGCCGGGCCCGTCGGCGCCTGCCAGCCACAAAGCCGTCACCTTATCCCTTGCCGGCCCCCCTGCCGCGCTTTACCTATGCGCTCATGATTGGCCCGCTGATCGACCCCTTTGCCCGCGCGATTACCTATCTGCGCGTCTCCGTCACCGATCGGTGTGACTTCCGATGTGTCTATTGCATGTCGGAGAACATGACCTTCTTGCCGAAGAAAGACCTTCTGACGCTGGAGGAACTCGACCGCATGTGCTCCACCTTCGTTCACATGGGCGTCGAGAAGCTTCGCATCACCGGCGGCGAACCGCTGGTGCGCCGCGATATCATGACCTTCTTCCGCGCCATGACCCGGCATCTGGACTCCGGCGCGTTGAAGGAGCTGACGCTGACCACCAATGGCTCCCAGCTCGAACGCTTCGCCGCGGATTTGTACGATGCCGGGGTGCGGCGGGTGAATATCTCGCTCGACACGCTGGATGAGGACAAATTCGCCGCGATTACCCGCTGGGGCCGGCTGCCCCAGGTGCTGCGCGGCGTGGATGCGGCGCAGCGCGCGGGGCTGCGGGTCAAGATCAACGCCGTGGCGCTGAAGGGGGTGAACGAGGATGAGCTTCCCCGCCTGACCGAATGGTGCGCCGAACGAGACATGGACCTGACCTGGATCGAGGTCATGCCGATGGGAGACATCGGCAACGAAAGCCGGCTCGATCAATACTGGTCGCTGAAGGACGTGCGCGCGCGCTATGCCGACCACTATACCGTCACCGATCTGGCCGAACGCACCGGCGGGCCGGCGCGCTATGTGCGGCTGGAGGAGACCGGGCAGAAGATCGGCTTCATCACGCCGCTCAGCCATAATTTCTGCGAAAGCTGCAACCGGGTGCGGCTGACCTGCACCGGAGAGCTTTACATGTGTCTCGGGCAGGAGGACATGGCCGACCTGCGCCTGCCCCTGCGCAACCACCCCGATACCGAAGCGCCGTTGCAAGAGGCGATCCGCGCCGCCATCGGTCGCAAGCCCAAGGGTCACGATTTCGACTATTCCCGCCAGCGGGCCGACGGGCAGATGCCCCGCCACATGAGCCATACGGGCGGCTGATGGCGCAGCCCCCAGCGCTCTATCGCCTGTACCGGCGGCTGACGCCCCTGCTGCTGCCGCTTGCCTGGCGGTCGGTGTCGCGCCGGCTTGGCGATCACGGGGTCAGCGCCCTGCGGGCCGGCGAGCGGCTGGGCCACGCCAGCCTGCCGCGCCCTTCCGGTCGGCTGATCTGGTTCCATGCCGCCAGCGTCGGCGAAAGCCTGTCCGTGCTGCAATTGATCACCGTGATGGGCAAGCGCCTGCCCGATACCGAATTCCTGATCACCTCGGGCACCGCCACCTCGGCCGAGCTGGTGGCGAAACGCCTGCCACCGCGGAGCCGACACCAATTCGCCCCGCTCGACGCGCCGGCTCCGGTACGGCGGTTCCTGGATCACTGGCGCCCGGCGGCGGCGCTTTTCGTCGAAAGCGAGCTTTGGCCGCTGATGATCGTCGAAACCTCGGATCGCGGCGTGCCGCTGGCGCTGGTCAACGCGCGGCTGTCGCAGAAATCGGTCGAAAGCTGGCGCAAATGGCCGAAGACCTCGCGCTTCATCTTCAACCGCTTCGCGCTGCTGCTGGCGCCCAATCGGCAGACCGCCGATGACCTGATCGCGCTTGGCGCCCCCGCCGACCGGGTCGGGCTCTCGGTCAACCTCAAGGCCACCAGCGCGCCACCCCCGGTCGATGCCGACCTGGTCGCCGATCTGCGCAAGACGATCGGCAAGCGCCCGATCTGGCTCGCCTCCTCCACCCATCCGGGAGAGGAGGAGATCGTGCTCGCGGCCTATCACCGGCTGCTGGCCAGCCACCCCGACCTGCTGCTGATCCTCGCCCCCCGCCACCCCGAACGCGGGGACGAGGTCGCGGGGCTGATCACCAAGGCCGGCCACTCCACCGCCCGGCGCAGCACCGGGGAGAGGGTGACGCCCGACACCCAGGTCTATCTCGCCGATACGCTGGGCGAGACCGGCAGCTGGTACAGCCTCGCCCCCTTCGCCTTTCTCGGCGCCACCCTGGCCGACAAGGGCGGCCACAACCCGATCGAACCGGCGCAATTCGGCGTGCCGTTGATCGTGGGCCCCTCGCGCGCCAACAACCGCGCGGCTTTCGAGGCGCTCTCCCTCGCCGGCGGGCTGGCCGAGGTTTCGGATGCGGCCACCCTTGCCAGCGCCGTGGCGCGCTGGCTCGACGATCCCGCCGCGCTCAAGCAGGCCCAGGCCGGCGCCCGGCGGCTGGTGCGGGATCAGGACAGCGCGCTGCAGGACATCGCCGCACGCCTCTGCGCCGCGCTGCATCTGGAGCCAGGCGATGCCTGATCTCTTTGTCACCAATTTCAACCGCAACTTCACCGGCGTCTCGGCCACCGCCGCCAATGTGATCCGCCAGCAGATCAAGACCCACGATCTGGCGCTGGTGGGCCAGCCGCTGCCCGGCTGCCCCGATCCGATCTCCGTCGCGCAAGCCCGGGCACTGTCGCGTCAGGCGCCGAAAGACCGCCCCTTCGCCATCTGGCACGTGCGCCGCAATACCGAGATGCGCGCCGCGATCTGGGCCCGCGACGTGCTGCGCCTGCCGATCCGCATCGTCTTCACCTCGGCCGCGCAACGGCGGCATTCGGCGCTGCCGCGCTGGCTGATCTCGCGCATGGACGCGGTGATCGCCACCACCGAGGCGGCGGCCGGCTTCGTCCCCCATGTGCGCGCCGTGGTCCCCCACGGGGTGGATACCGAGCTGTTCAGCCCCGCCCATAACCGCGCCGCCGCCTGGGGCGCGCTGGGATATGGCGGCGAGATCGGCATCGCCACCATCGGACGCATCCGCCCGGAAAAGGGCACCGACCTCTTTGTCAAGGCGATGCTGTGGCTGTTGCCCGATCTGCCCGGCGCCACCGCGCTGGTGCTGGGGCGTGCGGCGCGCGAACATCAGGGCTTCCTGCAGGGGCTGAAGGACCGGATCGCCGCTGCGGGCCTTGCCGATCGCATCCTCTTTCCCGGCGAAATACCGGCGGCAGCGCTGCCCACGCTGATCCGCGCCCTATCGCTGGTGATGCAAATGCCGCGCTACGAGGGCTACGGCATGGCGCCGCTCGAAGGCATGGCGAGCGGCGTGCCCTTCGTCGCCAGCGACGCCGGCTATTACCGCGCCTTCTCGGCGCAGGGGCGGAGCGGGCTGGTGGTTCCACTCGAAGCCGCGACCGAAGCCGCCGAAGCGGCGCGCGCCCTGCTCACCGATCCGGCACGCCACGCCGCGATGGCAAAGGCCGCGCGCGAGGTGGCGGAGGTCAGCTTCAGCGCCCACGCCGAGGCGGAGGGGATCGAGGCGGTCTATCAAGGGCTCTGGACGCGACTTTAACCCACCAACGCCCCCCTTCTTCTTGTCCACAAATACGGCGGGGGAGGTGCGGCGGCGCCGCACCGGGGGCAGAGCCCCCTTCCCCGTTTTCCACCCCGCTCAGGCGGCGGGCATACGCTGTTCGACGATCTCCGCCCACCAGGAGCAGCCGGCCGGGATCGCCTCGTCGTTGAAGTTGTATTCCGGGTGATGCACCATGGCGCCCGGGCCGTTACCGAGCAGGATATAGGCGCCGGGACGCTCCTCCAGCATGAAGGCGAAATCCTCGCCCCCCATCACCATCGGCGCATCCTCGCATTGGCCGGATACCTTGCGGGCCACATCGGCGGCGAATTCGGTCTGCTCCTTGGTATTGGCCATCACCGGATAGCCGGGGTGATACTGCACCTCGACGGTGCCACCATAGGTGGCGGCGACGCCGGCGCAGATCGCCTTGATCCGCTCTTCCGCAAGCTCGCGGATTTCCTTGCTCATGGTGCGCACGGTGCCCTTCAGATGGGCCTTCTGCGGGATCACGTTGAAGGCCTTGGACGAGGTCTCGAAGGAGGTGACCGAAACCACCACCTGGCCGACCGGGTCGGCGTTGCGGCTGGCGATGGTCTGCAGCGCGGTGACCGCCTGGGCCGCCATCACCGCGGTGTCGACGGTCTCATGCGGGCGCGCGGCATGGCCGCCCTTGCCTTCGAAATAGATGTCGAACTGGTCGGTGCCGGCGAAGAAGGCGCCGGGGCGGATGGAGAACTGCCCGGTGGGCAGCCCCGGCCAATTGTGCATGCCATAGACCTCCTGGATGCCCCAGCGGTCCATCAGCCCGTCGTCGCACATCTCCTTGCCGCCGGCGCCGCCCTCTTCGGCGGGCTGGAAGATCACCACCACGGTGCCGTCGAAATTGCGGGTCTCGGCCAGATACTTGGCGGCGCCCAGCAGCATGGCGGTATGACCGTCATGGCCGCAGGCGTGCATCGCGCCCGGCGTCTTCGAGGCATAGGGCAGCCCGGTCGCCTCAACGATCGGCAGCGCGTCCATGTCGGCGCGCAGGCCGATCACCTTGCCCGACCCGCTGGCCTTGCCCTTGATGACGCCGACAACGCCAGTGCGGCCGATACCGGTCACCACCTCGTCGCAGCCGAACTCCTGCAGCTTCTCCGCCACCACGGCCGAGGTGCGCAGGGTGTCATAGAGGATCTCGGGATGTTCGTGCAGATCGCGCCGCCAGGCGGTGATTTCGTCCTGAAGCTCGGCAAAGCGGTTCTTGACCGGCATGGTGACACTCCTTGTCGTTTGTCGTTTTGCGGCCCAAACCGGGGCCTTTCGTTGTCTGTCTCGCCCCTCAGGCCGCGGGCATCCGTCGTTCCACCAGCTCGGCGAACCAGCTCGCCCCCACCGGCAGGATATCGTCGTTGAAGTTATATTCGGGATGGTGCAGATCCGCGCCCATCCCATTGCCGAGATTGATCATCGCCCCCGGACGTTCCTTGAGCATATAGGAGAAATCCTCTCCCCCCATGCTGAGGTCGATGCTGTCGCAGCCGCCGGTCACGGCGGTGGCGGCCTCGGCCGCGTACTGCGTCTGCGCCTCGGCGTTGATGGTCACCGGCACGCCATGGTCATAGCTCACCTCGGCGCTGCCGCCGAAGCTCTCCGCGATGCCGGCGGTGATCTGTTTCACCCGGGTCTCGATCTGGGCGCGCACCCCGGCGTCATGGGTGCGCACGGTGCCGCGCAGCTCGGCCTTGTCGGGGATCACGTTATAGGCGGTCGAGGAGGTGACCGCCGAGGTCACCGAAAGCACGCCCTGCAGCACCGGATCGACATTGCGCGCGACCACCGTCTGCAGCGCCACGATCAGATGCGCCATCATCACCGTGGTGTCCACGGTGACGCCGGGATTGGCCGCGTGGCCCCCCTTGCCCTGAAGCTGGATGCTGAAATTGTCGACCGAGGCCAGCAGCGGTCCGGGCCGGATCGCCATCACCCCCGTCGGCACGCCCGGCGCGTTGTGGATGGCATAGACCTCCTGAATGCCCCAGCGGTCCATCAGACCGTCCTTGCACATGGCAAGCCCGCCCTTGCCGCCCTCTTCCGCCGGCTGGAAGATCAGCACCACGGTGCCGTCGAAATTGCGCGTCTCGGCCAGGTATTTCGCCGCCCCCAGCAGCATGGCGGTATGGCCGTCATGACCGCAGGCGTGCATCACGCCCGGGGTTTTCGAGGCATAGGGCAGACCGGTCGCCTCGAGGATCGGCAGGGCGTCCATGTCGGCGCGCAACCCGACCACCCGGCCAGACCCGCTCTGCCGGCCCTTGATCACCCCCACCACGCCACTGCGGCCAATGCCGGTGGCGATCTCGTCACAGCCGAAGTCCTTCAGCTTCTCGGCCACCAGCGCCGCGGTGCGGAAGGTGTCATAGAGAAGCTCGGGGTGTTCGTGGATATCGTGCCGCCAGGCGGTGATTTCATCCTGCAACTCGGCAATACGATTTCTGATCGGCATCGGGCGCGTCCTTTTGTCTGCTGGCGGCCCGAGGTCCGGGCCAGCCGTCTTCGGCGGGGCGAATTTGGCGGCGCTCAGGCAGCCGGCATCCGCCGTTCCACCAGCTCCGAGAACCAGGAGCAGCCGGCGGGGATCGCCTCGTCGTTGAAGTTGTATTCCGGGTGGTGCAGCGTGGCGCTATCCTCGCCATTGCCAATGAGGATGAAGGCGCCCGGGCGTTCCTGCAGCATATAGGAGAAATCCTCGCCCCCCATGGTCAACGGCGCCTCGACGCAGGCGCCAGCCACATCCCTCGCCACCTCGGCGGCGAAGGCGGTGGGGTCTTCCGCGTTCACCGTCACCGGCACATACGGGGTATAGGTGACCCTGGCCTTTCCGCCGAAGGACTGCGCCATGCTTTCGCAAAGCTCCGGAATGCGGCGCTGGATCAGCCTTTGCAGATCGGGCGAATGGGTGCGCACGGTGCCGCGCAGCGTCACCGATTGCGGGATCACGTTATAGGCATGCGAGGAGGTATCGACCGAGGTGACCGAAACCACGCCCTGCGCGATCGGATCGGCGTTGCGGCTGATGATGGTCTGCAGCGCCAGGATGATCTGGCTGGCCATCACCGTGGGGTCGATGGTCTCGTTCGGTTTGGCGGCGTGACCGCCAAGGCCGGTCACCATGATCTCGAACTCATCTGCCGAGGCCAGCATCGGACCGGAGCGGATGGCGAAGACCCCCACCGGCATGCCCGGCGCGTTGTGCATGCCATAGACTTCCTTGATGCCGAAGCGGTCCATTACGCCATCCTCGATCATCGCCTTGGCGCCGCTGCCCAATTCCTCGGCCGGCTGAAACAGCAGCACCACGGTGCCGTCGAAATTGCGGGTCTCTGCCAGGTATCTGGCCGCGCCCAGCAGCATGGCGGTATGGCCGTCATGGCCGCAGGCGTGCATCACCCCGGCGTTTTCCGACGCATAGGCGGCGCCGGTCGCCTCGAGGATCGGCAGCGCATCCATGTCGCCGCGCAGGCCGATCACATTGCCGCGGGTATCGGTCTTGCCGCGGATCACCCCCACCACACCGGACTTGCCGATGCCGGTCACCACCTCGTCACAGCCGAATTCCCTGAGCTTCTCGGCCACCACGGAAGAGGTTCGGCCCAGATCGAAGCCGATTTCGGGATGTGCATGCAGATCCTGACGCCAGGCGGCGATTTCAGGGGCGAGGTCGGCGATACGGTTCTTGATGGGCATATCTTCGGCTCTTTCTCTCGGAAAACTCAGGCGGCGGGCATCCGCTGTTCGACCAGCTCGGCGAACCAGCTGCAGCCGACCGGGATCACCGCGTCGTTGAAATCGTACTTGGGATGATGCAGCCCCGGACCGTCGCCGACGCCAAGGAAGACATAGGCGCCGGGGCGCTCCTCCAGCATGAAGGAGAAATCCTCGCCCGCCATGATCGGCGGGGTGTCCCGATCGACCTGGGGCGTCACCAGCGCGGCGACATCCCCCGCGATCGCAACGCTGTCGGCATCGTTCACCGTGACCGGGTAATCGCGCAGATAGTCGATCTCGGCCACGCAGCCATAGGCCTCGGCGGTGGCGGCGGTCAGCTTGGTCAGCCGCTCCTGCGCCAGATCGCGCACCTGGCTCGACAGCGCCCGCACGGTGCCACGCAGCAGCACGGTCTGGGGGATGACGTTGAACGCCTCGGTATCCGACCGCAGGGTGCAGACCGAGACCACCACATGATCCAGCGGGTTGACATTGCGCGAGGCAATGGATTGCAGCGCCACCACCACCTGGGCTGCGGCGAGATTGGTGTCGATCGCCTGATGCGGCGCCGCGGCATGGCCGCCGCGTCCGGTGAGGGTGATCTCGAACTGGTCGGTCGAGGCCATCAACGCGCCGGGGCGCATGGCGAAGGCGCCCTCGGGCAGGCCGGGCATGTTGTGCAGCCCGTAGACCTCCTGAATGCCCCAGCGCTCCATCAGCCCGTCGCGACACATGGCACGACCGCCGCCGCCGTTTTCCTCGGCCGGCTGGAAGATCAGCACCACGGTGCCATCGAAATTGCGCGTCTCGGCCAGGTATTTGGCGGCGCCCAGCAGGATCGCGGTGTGGCCGTCATGACCGCAGGCGTGCATCTTGCCCGGGGTCTTCGAGGCATAGTCCTTGCCGGTCGCCTCCAGGATCGGCAGCGCATCCATGTCGGCGCGCAGCCCGATCACCCGGCCCGAGGTGTTGGATTTGCCCTCGATCCGGGCCACCACGCCCGATTTCCCCACGCCGGTGGTGATATCGGTGATCCCGAAGTCGCGCAGACGGTCGACCACGAAGCCGGCGGTGTTCTGGCAGGCGAATTCCAGTTCCGGGTTCTCGTGCAGGTATCGACGCCACCCGGTGATTTCGGCGTGCATCTCGGCAAGACGGTTCTTGATCGGCATCTCAGACCTCCTGCAGACGGGTGACGAGACGGTCCATGAAGGCGGCGCCGGCCTCGAACTGGGCGATGGTGATGAATTCGTCGGGCTGATGCGCCTGGGCGATGTCGCCGGGCCCACAGACCGCCGCCGAATAGCCGGCGGATTGGAAATGCCCGGCCTCGGTGCCGTAGCTCACCACATGGGTGGCATTGTCGCCGGTGACCTGGCGGATGATCTCCTCGGCCGCCCCCTCCGTTTCGGGGCGCAGCCCGGGAACGGAAAAGCGTTCGGTCACGTCGATCCGGGTTTCCGGCACCACTGCCTTCATCTCGGCCTCGACCTCGGCCACCTTGGCCATCAGGCGGACATGCCAGTCGTCCAATGTTTCATCCGGCACGGCGCGAAAGCCGAAATCGAACCGGCAATGTTTGGCGGTGATATTGGCCGCCGTGCCGCCTTCGATCAGCCCGGTGTGCAAGGTGGTCCAGGGCGGCACGAACATCGCCGCGATGGGCGACGGGGTCTTGGCCCTCTGTTCGGCGTTGACCTCGTTTTCCCAGGCGATGATCTTGGCCGCCTCCATGATCGCGTTGATCCCGGTATGCAGGATCGAGCTGTGGACCTCGTGCCCCCAGACGTCGATCCAATAGCCGCGGCCCGACTTGTGGCCGGTCACAGTCTTCATCATCGACGGCTCACCGATGATGGCCGCCGTCCCCTTGGGCAGCACCTTCTGCATCGCCTCGATCAACGGCGGCGCGCCGGTGCAGCCGACTTCCTCGTCATAGCTGAGCGCGATCTGCAGCGGGCGGTTCACCCCGCGCGCCTGCGCCTCGACCAGGGCCCAGATCGACAGCGCGTCAAAGCCCTTCATATCGGCGGCGCCCCGACCATAGAGCTTGCCGTCGCGTTCGGTCAGCACGAAGGGATCGTCGGTCCAGGGCTGACCATCGACGGGCACCACATCGGTATGACCGGAGAGCACCACGGCCCCCTCTTCCCAGGGGCCGACATGGGCGAAAAGCGCCGCCTTGTCGCCGTCGTCGTTGTAATGGCGGTGGGCGGAGATGCCGTGGCTGGCCAGATACTCCTCGACCCAGTCGATCAGGGGAAGGTTGCTGTCGCGGCTGACAGAGGGAAAGCTCACCAACTGGGCGAGGATCTGGCGGGGGGTCAATCGGGTCGGCATCTAAGGTCCGTTCGGTAGGGAAAATCCCGGGCCGCGCGGTGGCGCGAAGGCGTCTTGTCCGCCGGCCCGGTTCGCATCGGTCAATAGCCGCTGTCGGTGGTCAGCACCATATGGCCCGGGCTCACCTCGCGATAAAGCGAAGGCTCGGGCCGATAATCCGGTGAATGAATGGGCGACGGGATCGGTTTGAAGTTCAAATCCTTCTCGGCCTTGCGGCGATGCGGGTCGGCGATCGGCACCGCCTTCATCAGCGCCTGGGTATAGGGGTGCTGCGGATTTTCGAAGACGGCGGCGCGCGGCCCCATCTCGACGATGCGGCCCAGATACATCACGCCGACATGGTGGCTGACCCGTTCGACCACCGCCATGTCATGGCTGATGAAAAGATAGGACAGCCCCAGTTCCGCCTGCAGCTCCATCATCAGGTTCAGCACCTGCGCCTGCACCGAGACGTCGAGCGCCGAGACCGCCTCGTCCGAGACGATCAGCTTGGGGTTCAGCGCCAACGCCCGCGCGATGGCGATCCGCTGCCGTTGGCCGCCCGACATCTCGTGCGGATAGCGGCGCATGAAGCTGCGCGGCAATTGCACCCGGTCGAACAGGGAGGCGACGCGATCCTGGATCTCGGACCCCGAGGCGATGCCATAGTTGCGCATCGGCTCGGCCACCTGATCCAGCAGCTGCATCTGCGGATTGAGCGAGGCGAAGGGATCCTGGAAGATCATCTGCATGTCGAGCCGCGCCTTGCGCAGATCGCGATCGTTCAGCGACATGATGTCCTTGCGATCAAGCTCGATCTCTCCGGCCATGGGTTCGACCAGCCGCAGCACCGATCGGCCACAGCTCGATTTGCCGCAACCGGATTCGCCCACCAGGCTCAGCGTCTGCCCCTTGTTGATGGTGAAGGAGACATCCTCGACCGCGTGGACATTGGCGACGGTGCGACGGAAGAAACCGCCCTTGACCGCGAAGCGCGTGGTCAGCCCCTTGACCCGCAACAGCACCTCGTCGGTGCCGGGAATCGGTTCGATCTTCTGGTTCTCGACGCCCATCAGCTTCATCGGCTCGGGCGCCGCCTTGCCACGCATCTCGCCCAGCTTCGGCACCGCCGCAAGCAGCGCCTTGGTATAATCGTGTTGCGGGTTCTCGAAGATCTGCTCGACCGGCCCCTCTTCGACCTTGTTGCCACGGAACATGACGACAACCCGGTCCGCCATCTGGGCGACCACGGCCATGTCGTGGGTGATGAACATCACCGCCGTGCCGGTCTCGCGCTTGAGGCGGTCCATCAGGGCGAGGATTTCAGCCTGGATCGTCACGTCGAGCGCGGTTGTCGGTTCGTCCGCGATCAGCAGGCGCGGCTCGCAGGCCATCGCCATGGCGATCACCACCCGCTGGCGCATACCGCCCGACAGCTCGTGCGGATATTGATCCAGCCGCCGTTCGGGTTCAGGAATGCGTACCTCGCGCAGCAGCTCCAAAGCGCGGGCACGGGCCTGGGCCTTGGTCATCCCCTTGTGCACCCGCAACCCTTCGGTGAGCTGCCGCCCGACCGTGAAGACCGGATTGAGCGCGGTCATCGGCTCCTGGAAGATCATGCCGATCTCATTGCCGCGGATCTGGCGCATCAGATCCTGATCGGCCTTGGCAAGGTCGACTTCCTCACCGTTGCGACGATCAAAAATTAGGCGCCCGGCCGCGATATCGCCCCCTCCGAACTCCACCAGCCGCATCAGCGACAACGAGGACACCGACTTGCCAGAGCCGGATTCGCCGACGATACAGACGGTTTCACCGGGATTTACGGAAAACGACACATTCTCGACCCCGACAACGGGACCATCTTTGGTTTCGAATTCGACGCGAAGCCCTTCGATCCGGGCGATCGGATTATCCAGCACAGCGCTCCCCTTTTTATAATTATTGACCCGACGCTAAGGCCGGCATGGCGCCGGTGTCAAACCCCCGAACAGAATTTCCCCGCGGCAAGGCTTGCTTTTTTCTCAAACTTTGTTTCGATGGTCATGTATCCGTCGCCGCGAATTGCTGAGAATGCTCCGACTGCTCGAGTATTTTTCTTGAATTCCAATATTTTGCGTGACGCTACGGAACCAAAAACTCTGCTCGGACGAGCGGATAAAGCGACACGACAATGTGTCCAACGTGGAGTGTATAATGAAGATCAAATCCCTATTGCTCGGCGCCATTGCCTCGACCGCACTGGCGCCGGCTGCCATGGCTGAACGCGGCAGCGACGGCACCGTCAACATCATCTACTGGCAGGCGCCGTCGATCATGACGCCCTATCTGTCGGGCGGCACCAAGGACATCGAATCCTCGTCCCTGGTGCTGGAACCGCTGGGCCGCTATGATCCGGAGGGCAATATGGTGCCCTTCCTCGCCGCCGAGATCCCGACGCTGGAGAACGGCGGTGTTTCGTCTGACCTGATGACGATCACCTGGAAGCTGAAGCCCGGCCTGAAGTGGTCGGATGGCAGCCCGGTGACCGCGGCCGACCCGGCCTTCACCGCGGAATACTGCATGCATCCCGAAGGTGGCTGCGCTCAGCTTGCCAAGTTCGACGGCGTCGACAAGGTCGAGGCGCTGGATGACCTGACCGTGAAGGTCACCTTCAAACGGCCGATGCCGAACCCCTATGGCCCCTTCATGGGCGCGCAATCGCCGATCCTGCAAAAGGCACAGTTCCAGAACTGCCTGGGCACCAAGGCCCCCGAATGCACCGAGGCGAACTTCTCTCCGATCGGCACCGGCCCCTTCAAGGTGGATGACTTCCGCCCCAACGACGTGATCGCGCTGTCGGCCAACCCCAACTATCGCGACCCGGCCAAACCGGCCTTCGCCAAGGTGAACTTCAAGGGCGGCGGCGATGCCACCGCGGCCGGTCGTGCGGTGCTGGAAACCGGCGAATACGATTATGCCTGGAACCTGCAGCTCGCCCCCGAGGTGATCGCGCAGATGGCCGCCGCCGGCAAGGGCGTCGCCGTCTCGGCCTTCGGCACCCTGGTCGAACGGATCGAGGTCAACCTGACCGATCCGTCGCCCTCGCTGCCCGACGATGTGCGATCGACCCGCGAGGCGCCGCATCCGATCCTGAGCGACCTGCGCGTGCGCAAGGCGCTGTCGATGGCGATCGACCGCGGCCTGCTGACCGAGGTGGGCTATGGCCAGGCCGGCCGACCGACCTGCAACCTGGTGCCGGCTCCGGCGCTCTATGCCTCGCCCAATACCGACTGCATGACGCAGGACATCGAGGGCGCCAAGGCGCTGCTCGAGGAAGCCGGCTGGAAAGTCGGTGCCGGCGGGGTGCGCGAAAAGGACGGCATGAAGCTGCAACTGCTCTTCCAGACCTCGACCAACGCGGTGCGTCAGGACTTCCAGGCGCTGATCAAGCAGTGGTGGAGCGAAATCGGCGTCGAGACCGAACTGCGCAATATCTCCGGCTCGGTCTTCTTCGGCGGTGACCCGGGCTCGCCCGACACTTTCCAGAAGTTCTATGCCGACGTCGAGATGTACGCCAACAACTTCGACGGCACCGATCCGCAGGCCTATCTGGCCACCCGTCGCTGCGGCGCGGAACCGAAACCCTCCACCCAGTGGCAGGGCACCAACATCAACCGCTACTGCGATCCGGAATACGACAAGCTGCTCGACGAGCTGCTGAACACCGGCGCGCTGGAGAAACGCGGTCAGCTCGCCATCAAGCTGAACGAGATGCTGACCAAGGAAAGCTATGCCATCATTCCGCTGGTCGATCGCGGCCGCGTCTCGGCGCATTCCAACACCCTGGGCGGGGTCCTGCTGAACACCTGGGACTCCGAACTCTGGAATGCGGCGGACTGGTACCGCATCAAGTAAACCGGCCATCGACAGCCCTGGCACCGTCCGGGGCTGTTCTTTCTGACAAGGGCGTGCCCCCCGGGGCACCCCACAGAACCTAGGGTGTATCCTCCATGCTCACCTTTACCGTTCGGCGCCTGGTCTTGGCCGTGCCGACGTTACTGTTCATCAGCCTGGTGCTGTTCCTGCTCCTGGAATTCGCACCCGGCGACCCGATGGCACAGGTCCCCCTCACCGTGCCGCCGGAAGTCAAAGAGAAAATGCGCGAGGCGCTGGGGCTTGGTCAGCCGGTGCACGTGCGGTTCTGGAAGTGGCTGGTCCAGTTCTTCTGGATCGAGCCGCAGGTGCTGATCGACCATATCTTCGGCACCAGCTTCTCGGCCGGCGATCTGCGCGTGATCTCCTGGCAGACCCGCAGCCCGGTGATGGATATCGTGATTCAGCGCATTCCCCAGACCCTCTGGGTGGTCGGCACCGCCTATGTGGTGGGCGTGCTGATCGCGCTGCCGATCGGCATCTATTCCGCCTACCGGCAATATTCCTGGTTCGACCAGGCCGGCACCTTCGTGTCGATGATCGGCTTTTCGGTACCGCCCTTCTTCTCGGGCGTGTTGGTGATCGTCATCTTCTCTGTCAACCTGGGCTGGTTCCCCTCGATCTATGATACCACCCTCAAGGTGGACAACTGGGACAGCTTCGTCGTTCAGCTCAGGCAGATGATCATGCCGGTGACGGTGCTGGCGTTGCAGATCACCGCCCAGATCAGCCGCTTCATGCGCGCCTCGATGCTGGATAACCTCAATCAGGATTACGTCCGTACCGCCCGCGCCAAGGGGCTGGGCGAAAGGACCGTGGTCCTGGTTCACGTCCTGCGCAACTCGATGATCCCGGTGGTCACCGTCATCGCGCTCGGGGTGCCCTCGATCTTCGGCGGCGCGATCATCACCGAACAGGTGTTCAAGGTGAACGGCATCGGCCAGCTGCTGATCGGCGCCATCCAGGCCAACGACCTGCCGATGGTGCAGACGCTGACCTTCATCTTCGCGGTGCTGATCGTGCTGTTCAACCTGATCGCCGACGTGCTCTATGGCCTGCTTGACCCGAGGATCCGCTATGACTGACAACGACCGTCTGGTGCCCGACGACGGAATCGCCCCGGCCTCGACCGCCCTGCCCGCAGCCGGCACGCTGGAGGAATTCACCAAACCGCCGCAACGCCAATGGCGCGAAGTCTGGCATCAGTTCAAGAACCACAGGGGCGCGCTCTATGGCGGGTGCCTGTTCCTCGTGATCATCGTCTGGGTCTATCTCGGGCCGATGTTCTGGGACTTAGATCCGACCAAGATCGACATCCGCGCCCGCAACCAGGGCCCCAGCTTTACCCATCCCTTCGGCACCGACCAGCTTGGCCGCGACACCTTTGCGCGGATGATGGCGGGCGGCAAGACCTCGGTCTCGGTCGGCATCACCGCGATGCTGCTGGCGCTGGGTCTCGGATCGCTGGTGGGTGTTCTGTCGGGCTTCTTCAAACGGCTCGACGGGCTGCTGATGCGGCTGACAGATCTGTTCCTGGCGCTGCCGCTGCTGCCGCTGCTGCTGGTGATGATGCTGCTGTTCCGCGATCCGCTGAACGCTGCCTTCGGGCCCGAACAAGGCATCTTCATCCTGATCGTCGTCTCGATCGGGGTGACCAGCTGGATGCCCACGGCCCGGATCGTGCGCGGCGATGTGCTGGCGATCAAGGAGCGGGAATTCGTGCTGGCCGCCCGGTCGATCGGCACCACCAACGCGCTGATGATCCTGCGGCACATCCTGCCCAACGTGCTGTCGCCGATCATGGTCTCGGCCACGCTGGGGATCGCCACCGCGATCATCACCGAAAGCTCGCTCAGCTTCCTCGGCCTCGGCTTCCCGCCGGACTTCCCCACCTGGGGGCGGCTGCTGTTCGACGCCACCGACTATCTGCAGCAATACCCAGAGCGGGTGTTCTGGCCGGGTCTGGCGATCTCGCTCACCGTGCTCAGCGTCAACTATCTGGGTGATGGTCTGCGCGATGCGCTCGATCCGCGCATTCGCGGGCGCTGAGCCATCCGGACGCACAAAGACAGACCGCCGCCCCAAGGGGCGGCGGTTTTCGTTTGCCCCTGCCCTAATCACTGGCCCTAATCACTGGCCCTAATGGCCCGCGCCGCCCTCAAGCCGCCGCCGCACCCGGCGCACCCCGGCCCAGACCGCCAGCGCGACAGGCAGCACCAGCGCCGCTGTCAACATCCCCTTGCTGAGGCCGCCAAGCTCGGCCACGGGATAGAACAGATAGGAGGCCAGCGAGACCGCGTAATAGCTGATCGCCACCACCGACAGCCCCTCGACCGTGTGCTGCAACCTGAGCGAGAGATCGGCACGCCGGTCCATGCTGGCCAAAAGCGCCTGGTTCTGGCCGCTGCGCTCGACATCCACCCGGGTGCGCAACAGCTCTCCGGCGCGCATGGCGCGGTCGGCCAGCGCCTGCAAGCGGGTCTCGGTCGATTTCACCGTGCGCATCGCCGGCTCATAGCGGCGCGCCATGAAGTCGCCAAAGCTCTGCCGCCCCTGGAACCAGCCTTCCCGCAGCGAGGCGATGCGCTGGTTGACCAGGGCTTCATAGGCGCCGGTGGCACCGAAGCGAAAGGCCCCCCGCGCCGCCAGCGTCTCCAACTCGGCCGAGATCGACAAGAGCCGGGTCAGGGTCTGATCCGCCGGGCTGTTGCCGCCGCTCATGTCCGTCATCAGCCCGAGCAGCCGGGTGTCGAGCGCGTCGATCTTCGGCGCCAGTCCTCGGGCGCGGGAAAACCCCAGCATCGACATCGCCTTATAGGTCTCGATCTCGCATAGCCGCTGTACCACCCGGCCGACCCGGCGCTGGCCGGTGCCCTCGGTCACAAAGACGGCAAAGCGCATGTTGCCGGCAGGGTCGATGCGGAAATCTCCGGCGGCGACGGCGGCATCGTCCAGCACATGCGACACCGCGGTGCTTTCGGCCACGAACCAATCCGCCAGAGCCGCGTTGATGCCCTCGTCATCCGGCCGCGCCGCCACCCGGATGGCGATCGAGGTGATCCGCTGCCCCGGGGCGCGGCCCAGCCAATCCTCAGGGAAAACATCAAAATCCGCCGGATCGAAGGCACGCTCCGACAGCCCCGCGGAAATCGCCGTATAGGTGACGAATTCGGTGTGCTGCTCCCATTTCAGCACGTGCCGGCCGATCCGGCCGGAATAATGCGTCGCCCCCGGCTGCGGATGCGGTGCGCCGTGACGGTCGAGCAATTCGGTCAGATGCGCCAGATCGACGGCGCGATCCCGGCTGACCGCCTGCGTCGGCTGCTTGATCGCCAGATAGACCACCGTGGCCGGAGGGGTGACGACGGGAAAGGGACGCGCGTGCAGCTCGTTGGCAAGCTGATAGCGCAGGGGATGATCTTCGATGGGCGGCATGGCCTCGGCTCCGTCAGGGAACCCCCGTTATAGCCCCGCCGCCCAAATTTTCAAAACTCTTTTTATATTTCAACTAGTTACTGGAATACCACCGTATACATTCGCTCAGGCCGCCCGGTCGAAGACCTCGATCGCCGCGTTCAGACCGTTGATCGCCGCCGGCATTCCGCCATAGACCGCCATCTGCCAGATGACCTCGAGCACCTCGCGTTCGCTGGCGCCCGCGGCCAGCGCGTGTTCGATATTCACCTTCAGTTGCGGCCCGGTCTGCCCGCCCATCGCGGTCAGCGCCGCCACGGTGCAAAGCTGGCGAGTGCGCAGATCGAGCCCCTCGCGCGCGTATTGCCGGCCATAGGCCCATTCGACCAGGGTTTCGGCCATGCCAGGGATCGTCGCATCATAGCGATCCGCCAAGGCGGCCTCCAACCCCGGGTTCATCTCGGCCAGCAGGTCGCGGCCCTTCTGCAATGCATCAGACATTCGTCATCTCCTTCTGTGTCTCGTTTTCCAATGCGCGATAATGGGCGACCTTGCGGTCCATCAGCGCGAGCGTCTCTTCCAGCTCAGCCAGGCGGCGGGCGATCTCGGTGCGGT
The DNA here is from genome assembly GCF_048268305.1 of Pseudodonghicola sp. Lineage (NCBI taxonomy): Bacteria > Pseudomonadati > Pseudomonadota > Alphaproteobacteria > Rhodobacterales > Paracoccaceae > Pseudodonghicola > Pseudodonghicola sp. Next base: position 213,111 of record NZ_JBLWVT010000002.1, on the reverse strand, counting down.
GCGCTTCGAGCATGGCGCGGCGTTCGGCATAGGTGGCCGGCCCTTCGGCGCGCAGCCGGGCATAACGGATGCGGTCGGCCTGTTTCATGCCGGTGGCGTTGAGCTGGTCGAGAAAGCGGATCCAGCCCAACGCCGCCTCGGGGTAATCGCGCCGGCCGGCATCGTCGCGCGGCGGCGGCTCGATCAACCCGATCTTCTCGTAGAACCGCAGCGTGTCGATGCTGAGGCCTGAACGTTCAGCCATCTCGGAAATCTTCATCGCATGACCCTTTCTGCCTGAGTCGTCCCAAGCTTACGGGCTGGAGTACACTCCAGCTCAAGCGGTTTTCTGCGCCTGCGGGGAAAAAAAACGGTGCGCCGCGTAGGAGTGGGTCCGCACGCCCGTAAAGCCTTGCACAGAGCAACACGAGAGGACGCGATGAACCGCAAATCCCCAACCGCCCTGCCGCTGCTGGCCGCGCTCAGCCTCGGCGTTCTGGTGCTGCCACTCGCGGCCGAGACGCCGGCGGACCAGGCCTTTGCCCGGCTCGACGCCAATGGCAACGGCAGCCTCAGCCGGGAGGAGTTTCTCGACCTGCGCCGGCAGATGTTCGCCGCGCTCGATGCCAATGGCGACGGCTTTCTCACCCGCGAGGAGATCGAGGCGGCGCGCGCCGGCGGTCAGGGCGGCAGCCGGATGCAGCGCAACACCCGTGTCTGGCAGCAGGATGCCAATGGCGACGGCCGGCTGAGCCTGGCCGAATACACCGCCCAGACCCGAGGCTTCGACCTTGCCGACCAGAATGGCGACGGCGCGCTCAGCCGCGCCGAATTCACCCGCATCGCCCGTTATCTCGCGCCGAAACAATAGCCCCCAAAGTATCCATTTCAGGAGATTTCCATGCAAACCCCCATTCGTCTGACCGCCGCATCGCTCATCGCGGCGCTCCTCGCGCTGCCGGCGGCTGCCCAATCCGTCACCGTCACCGGCAATAATGGCGGCACGATCCAGAAAAGCCGCGATTGCCTGCGTGGTGGCGGCACCGCCATGTGTCAGACCAGTGCCACGGCCACCACCGCCAACGGCCAGACCGCGACCCGCAACCGGACCCGGGTGACCGGCGATGGGCAATCGACCACCACGGTGTCGCGGATCGGAGCCAATGGGCAGACCGGCGGACGGACCCGTCAGGTCAACCGCTGATCCCGGCGCCCGACGGCAAAGCGACGTGCAATTGATGGAGGACGGGTGAGCGATCTCTCCCCCCCAGAGCAGGCGCAAGCCCTGGTGGCCTCGATGGCCGCCGGGGATCGTTCGGCATTGGCCGGGCTGATCCGGCTCTATGGCCGGGGCATCGAGAGCTTTGCCGCCCGCACCCTTGGCAATGTCGCCGATGCCGAGGATGTCGCGCAGGAGGTGTTCCTGCGCGCCTGGCGGCTGGCGCATCGCTATGACCCCGCCAAGGCGGCGGTGTCGACCTGGCTTTACCGCATTGCGGTGAACCTCTGCATCGACCAGCGCCGACGGCGCGGCTTGCGACAGTTTCTCGGGCTCGACACTCCGGAACTGGGCGACGGGCCCGTCGATCCCGCTCCGGATGTGGAACAGCAGACCGACGCCCGGCAACGGTTGGCACAACTGACCCCGGCGCTGCAGGCCCTGCCCCAACGTCAGCGCATGGCGCTGCTGTTGAAGGTGGTCGCCGAGCTGGACACCGCAGCGGTCGCAGCCGCGCTTGGCACCAGTCCGGGCGCGGTCGAACAGCTTCTGGTGCGCGCTCGCGGCGGGTTGCGCGCCCGATTGGAGGAGGAGGCCCGGCAGACCCGGGAGAACGGAATGAAAGGGAGACCGGAGAGATGACAGACACCCCCATCGTCCCGCCAGACGCGGACGAGGCTTTCGATCACTGGCTGCGCGATACCCTGGGCGAGGCGGACGACCTTGCCGGCCCCGGAGCGCTGAGCCAAGCGGTGCTGACCCGGCTGGTCGTGGCCACATCACAGCCGCGCCTGCATCTTGGCGCCGGCGGCCTGCTGGCCGGCTATGGCACCTTGCTGTCGCTCGGCCTTCTGGCCGGATACGTGGCGCTGCCACTTCTGGGCGTGTCGGCCGAATTGATCGGGCTGATCAGCGCCGTTGGCGACGGTCTGGTTCTGACCACGGGAGGCTGGTGATGCCGGAGATGTCGCACAAACCCCGTCGGAACCGGGGCCGGATGATCCTGATCGGCGTGCTGGCGGTGTCGCTGCTGGGCAATGCGGTCAGCATCGGCACCGTGCTGCGGTTCCAGCAGATGCGCAGCAGCCTGCTGGGGCCCGGATCGCAATCGGCGCTTTTCCCGCGCGACTATCGCAGGGAATTCAATGCGGCGCTGAAGGCGCATCAGCCCGAGATCAAGCAGGAGCTGGCGCAGATCGTCGCCGCCCGCAGCAAGATCGTCGAAATGGCAATGGCCCGGCCTTTCGACCGGGCCAGCACCCAAGAGGCGATGACAGAGTTCCGCGATCAGGTCACGGGCACTCTCGCCCATGTTCAGGCAATCCTGCTGGACGTGATCGAAGACCACGCCCAGCAGGACAATTGATCACCTAGTCGATCAGCGGGATCAGCTTGTCGACGCTATCCTTGGCGTCGCCATAGAACATCCGCGTGTTCTCCTTGTAGAACAGCGGGTTCTCGATGCCGGAATAGCCGGTGCCCTGACCGCGCTTCGACACGAAGACCTGTTTCGCCTTCCAGACCTCGAGCACCGGCATGCCGGCGATCGGGCTGTTCGGATCTTCCTGCGCGGCCGGGTTCACGATGTCGTTCGAGCCGATCACGATGACCACATCCGTGTTGGGGAAGTCGTCGTTGATCTCGTCCATCTCCATCACGATGTCATAGGGCACCCGCGCCTCGGCCAGCAGCACGTTCATGTGCCCGGGCAGACGGCCGGCGACCGGGTGAATCGCAAAGCGCACTTCCTTGCCCGCGGCCCGCAGCTTGCGGGTCAGGTCGGAGACGGCGTTCTGCGCCTGCGCCACCGCCATGCCATAGCCCGGCACGATGATCACGCTGTCGGCCTCGTTCAGAGCTGCCGCCACGCCTTCGGCGTCGATCGCCACCTGTTCGCCCTCGACCTCCATCTGCGGACCGGTGGTGCCACCGAAGCCGCCGAGGATCACGCTGACGAAGGACCGGTTCATCGCCTTGCACATGATGTAGGAGAGGATCGCACCCGAGGAACCGACCAGCGCGCCGACCACGATCAGCAGATCGTTGCCCAGCGAGAAACCGATCGCCGCCGCGGCCCAGCCCGAATAGCTGTTCAGCATCGACACCACCACCGGCATGTCGGCGCCGCCGATGCCCATGATCAGGTGATAGCCGATGAAGAAGGCCAGCAGCGTCATCGCGATCAGGGTCCAGCCGCCGGCGCCGTTCATGTACATGATCAGCAGGATGACCGACAGGATCGCCGCGGTTGCGTTCAGCAGGTGACCGCCCGGCAGTTTGGTCGCCTTCGAGGTCACCTTGCCAGCCAACTTGCCGAAGGCAATGACCGACCCGGTGAAGGTCACGGCGCCGATGAAGACGCCAAGAAACAGCTCGACCTTGAGGATGCTCAGCTCGACCGGGCTCTTATGCGCGACCAGCGCCGCGAAACCGGTCAGCGCCCCGCGCGCCTCGGGGGTCATGGTGGCAATCCGCGCGGCTTCGATATGGGCGTTGAAGCCCACGAAGACGGCGGCGAGACCGACCAGAGAGTGCATCGCCGCCACGAGTTGCGGCATTTCCGTCATCTGCACGCGGGTGGCGACGATATAGCCGATGATGCCGCCGCCCGCGATCAGGACCAGCGACAGCAGCCACAGGCCCGAGCCCGGCCCGATCAGCGTGGCGAAGACCGCCAGCGCCATGCCCGAAATGCCGTACCAGACGGCGCGCTTGGCACTTTCCTGCCCCGACAGCCCCCCGAGCGAGAGGATGAAGAGGACGGCTGCGACCACATAGGCCGCCGTGGTGAATCCGAAGTCCATTGTCTCCACCTCCCTTTAGGATTTCTGGAACATGGCGAGCATGCGCCGTGTCACGAGGAAGCCGCCGAAGATGTTGATCCCGGCCATGAAGACCGACAACGCCGCCAGCACGATCACCAGCCCGGAGCCAGAGCCGATCTGCATCAGCGCACCGAGGATGATGATCGACGAAATCGCGTTGGTGACCGCCATCAATGGCGTGTGGAGGCTGTGGGAGACGTTCCAGATCACCTGGAAGCCGATGAAGACCGACAGCACGAAGACGATGAAGTGCTGCATGAAGCTGGCCGGGGCCACCAGGCCCACGCCCAGCAGCAGCGCACCACCGACCACCAGCAGGGTGATCTGCGTCTTGGTCTGGCTCTTGAAGGCCGCAGCCTCCTGCGCCTTCTTCTCCTCGGGCGTCAGCTCCTTCGGCTTCTCCTTCTTCTGCGCCGCGATCGCCTGCACTTTCGGCGGCGGCGGCGGGAAGGTGATCTCACCGCCAAAGGCGACGGTGGCACCGCGGATCACGTCATCTTCCATGTTGTGCACGATCTGACCGTCCTTGTTCGGGGTCAGGTCGGTCATCATGTGACGGATGTTGGTGGCATAGAGCGTCGAGGCCTGGGTCGCCATCCGGCTGGGGAAGTCGGTATAGCCGATGATGGTGACGCCATTGTCGGTAACGATCTTCTCGTCCTTGACGGTCAGCTTGCAGTTGCCGCCCTTCTCGGCCGCGAGATCGACGATCACCGAGCCCGGTTTCATGGCTTTCACCATGTCCTCGGTCCACAGTTCCGGCGCCTCGCGGTTGGGGATCAGCGCGGTGGTGATGACGATATCCATCTCGGGCGCCAGCTCGCGGAATTTCTTGAGCTGGGCAGCATGGAATTCGGGGCTGGAGACCGAGGCGTAACCGCCGGTGGCGGCGCCGTCCTGCTGCTCTTCCTCGAAGTCGAGATAGACGAATTGAGCCCCCATCGATTCGACCTGCTCGGCCACCTCGGGACGCACGTCGAAGGCATAGGTGACAGCACCAAGAGAGGTCGAGGTGCCGATCGCGGCAAGACCGGCCACACCGGCGCCCACCACCAGAACCTTCGCCGGCGGCACCTTGCCCGCGGCGGTGATCTGGCCGGTGAAGAAGCGGCCGAAGTTATTGCCGGCCTCGATCACCGCGCGATAGCCGGCGATATTGGCCATCGACGACAGCGCATCCATCTTCTGGGCACGGCTGATCCGCGGCACCATTTCCATGGCGATGACAGCGGCGCCAGAGGCCTTGGCCTTTTCCAGCCCGTCGGCATTGCCGCCCGGGTTGAAGAAGGAGATCAGCGTCTTGCCCTTGTCCAGCAGTGCAAGCTCTGCGTCGCTGGGCTGACGGACCTTGGCGATGATATCCGCCTCTTTCCACAGATCAGCGGCGGTCTTGACGACCTCGACCCCGGCAGCCTCATAGGCGGCATCCGAAAACCCGGCGGCCGCGCCGGCGCCAGTTTCGATGGCGCAGTCATAACCCAGCTTCTGCAACTGCAGAGCCGAGTCGGGCGTCATCGCGACCCGCGCTTCGCCCTCGTAGATTTCCTTCGGTGTCCCTATTTTCACCTATTCAGTCCCCCTCTACCGCCCCGCCCTAGGGGCGTAACTTGGTATTGATTGCAAATTCGTCCCCTATCCTGCGCAAGAAAATTTCGCAAGCGCGGCATAGAATCGTCCGATCGTTTGGTACATATGAGCTACACCCATCTGCGCACCTTCTGTTCGTATCGCGCGAACTCCGCCCGATATTTGCGCCGCATACGATCTTCCTCGGGCAGGATGAAGCGCCGTTCCAGCACCCAGGTCAGGATCGGGATCAGCGGCAAGGCCAGAACCGCGTCAAATCGCAGGATCAGCCCGGCCAGCAGCAGCACGTCGCCCAGATAGATCGGGTTGCGGCTGCGGCTGAAGACGCCCGACTGCACCAGCCGATCGGGCGTCTTGTGCGGCAGGACGGTGGTGTGCTGGCGCCGCAACTCATAGACGGCGAGCAGCATCAGCAGTACCCCGGCCCCGGCCAGAAGCCCGCCGAGCAGCTGCGCCCAATCCCCGCCGAAGCTGAGCCCCATGGGCCAGAACCGCGCCTGGGCCCAGGCCAGCACGGCACAGGCGACCAGCCAGACCGGCGGCACATCCAGCCAGCGCATCACGCATCACCCAAGATTTTTCGAAAAATCTTGGCAAATTTCTTCGAAGAAATTTGCATGATCGCCGCTCCCTCTCGCTGCCTGTCGCCCGATATTACCCGCTTTCGGTGACAGTCAAAACCAGTTGCGATGAAATGCGGTATCGTCTGACGAAGTGACGGTACGACGCGCCTTGCGCCGGCCCGGTCAGCGGCTAGTCTGCCGATCGACCAAGGGAGGATTTCAGATGTCACTGACAGGAAAACACGCGCTCGTCACCGGTGGCGGCACCGGCATCGGTCTGGCCATTGCCCAGGCGCTGGCGGCTCAGGGGGCGCAGGTCACGATCACCGGCCGGCGCCAGGCGGTGCTGGACGAGGTCGCCGGTGACGGGATCACCGGCATGGCGATGGACGTGCGGTCGGAAGAAGAGGTCGTCGCCACCATCGCCGCGGCGGTCGAGGCCCGCGGCCCGATCCAAATCTGCGTCGCCAATGCCGGCATCGCCGAGGGCCGCGCGCTGCACAAGACCTCGCTCGAGATGTGGCGCAACATCATGGCCACCAACCTCGACGGCGCCTTCCTGACCATCCGGGAAAGCCTGCGCGGCATGGTGCAGACCGATTGGGGCCGGGTGATCACCGTGGCCTCGATCGCCGGGCTGCACGGGCTGAAGGGGGCGGCGGGATATTCGGCCTCGAAACACGGGGTGATCGGGCTGACCCGATCGCTGTCCGAGGATTACCTCGGCACCGGTTTCACCTTCAACGCGATCTGCCCCGGCTATGTCGATACCCCGATCGTCACCCGCAACACCGAGACCATCGCCCAGCGCACCGGGCTGAGCGCCGACAAGGCGCGCGACATGATGGTGAACGAGAACCGCCACCGTCGCCTGATCGAACCCGAAGAGGTCGCCGCCGCCGCCATGTGGCTGGTCGGCCCCGGATCGCAGAGCATCAACGGCCAGTGCATCGAGATCGCCGGCGGCCAGATCTGAGCCGCTCAGGCGCCGCGCTCCGTCAGCGCGGCGTCAACCCGGCCCCGATCAGCGCGGCCAGCTGTTCGACCCGCACCACATAGCTGGGATAATCCGGCACCGCCATCTTGATGCCCTTCAGCGCCGAGGTCAGCGTCGCGGCGATCTGGTCCGGCGCACCGGTCAGGCGGACCTGCCCCGCCGCCGCGGCCTGCGCGAGCCATGCGGCATAGACGGAGGTCAGCCGCGCCTCCCCCGCCTTGACCAGATCACCGGCGACGGCGAAGCCCGCGTCCATCAGCTCCATCCCGTGCGGGGAGCTGATCATCAGCTTCACCACATCGCCGCCATGGACGGCAAAGGCCGCCGCCAGACGGTCTGCCACGCTGCCACCGCCCTCCAGCGCCACCGAAATCTCTCGAGCGGCCGCATCATAATGCGCCTCGGTCAGGGCGCGATAGATGTCTTCCTTGTTGCGGAACCGCAAGTAGAGCGCCGGACGCGACACGCCGGCGCCGCGCGCTATATCATCCATCGAGGTCTTGCGGAATCCATAGGCCGCGAAGGCCTGTAGCGCCGCCTGCAGAATGACGGACTGCCGGGTATCGGGTGTCGTTTCGCTCATGCGGACGAGCTGACAGAAAATGACTAAAATGTCAATTGACATGCCAATTACAAACTGACACTTTGCGTTACAAATGTCAGACCTCATTCAAGCCGGGAGTCTCCCCATGCCAATTTCTCTGACGATCAATGGCACGTCTCACAGCGTTGATCTGCCCGAAGACGTCCCCCTCCTCTGGGTGCTGCGCGACGAACTGGGGCTGACCGGCACGAAATACGGCTGCGGCGTCGCCGCCTGCGGTGCCTGCACGGTACAGATCGACGGGGTGGCGGTGCGCAGCTGTCAGGTCGCACTTGGCGATGTGGCGGGGGCGGTCACCACGATCGAGGGTCTTGGCACGCCCGACATGCTGTCGGCGCTGCAACAGGCCTGGGTCGATCATCAGGTGGCGCAATGCGGCTATTGCCAGTCCGGCCAGATCATGCAGGCCGCCGCCCTTCTGGCCGAAACGCCCACCCCCACGGATGAGGAGATCGACGAGGCGATGCAGGGCAATCTCTGCCGCTGTGGCACCTATCCCCGCATCCGCGCCGCCATCCACAGCGCCGCGACCATGATGAAGGAGGGCTGAGCCCATGTCCCGTATCGGTAAAATCGCCCGCCGCTCCTTCCTGATCGGCTCTGCCGCGCTGATCGGCGGCGTCGCCTTCGGCGCCTATTACGTCTCCCGCCCGGCGCCGAACCCGCTGACGGCGCCCAAGGGTGGCGGCACGCTCAACCCCTTCGTGCTGATCGACCCCCAGGGCATCACCCTGATCGCCCCCAAGGCCGAGATGGGCCAGGGCGTGCATACCACCTGGGCGGCGCTGATCGCCGAGGAGCTGGATGTCGATCTGGATCAGGTGCGGGTGCTGCATGGCCCCGCGGCGCAGGCCTATTACAATTCCGTGGTGATGGGAGAGGTGCTGCCCGACAAGGGCTATGACCGCTCCGATTTCACCCATGCGGTGGCCGAACAGCTGGGCAAGCTCGGCAAGGTGATGAACATGCAGCTCACCGGCGGCTCCACCTCGATGCCCGACGGGTTCGAGCGGATGCGCGCCGCCGGCGCCAGCGCGCGGGAGACCTTGAAGGAAGTGGCCGCCAAGCGGCTGGGGGTCGCGCGCGCCCAGCTCAGGACCGAGCGGGGCGAGGTGATCGCGCCGGATGGCAGCCGCCTGCCCTATGCCGATCTGGCAGAGGAGGCCGCGACGCTGGCGCCGATCGAGGCGCCGCTGCGGCCGAAGTCGGACTGGCGGCTGCTGGGCAAGACCCAGCCGCGCATCGACATGCTCGCCAAGGCCACCGGCACCGCCACCTTCGGGATCGACGTGCGGCAGAAGGGGATGAAATTCGCCGCGCTCAAGATCAACCCGCATCTGGGCGGCAAGATGATCCGGCTCGACGATACCCAGGCGCGGCAGATGCCCGGGGTCGACAAGGTGGTGAACCTGGGCGACGGCTTTGCCGTGATCGCCACCAACACCTGGCTGGCGATGCAGGCGGCCGAGGCGGTCGATGTCGACTGGGGCCCGAGCCCGCATCCCGCCGATATGGAGGCGATCTTCGGCAAGATCGCCAAGAGCTTCGACGGTGGCGCGAATTCCACCCTGCGCGAGGACGGCAACGTCGAGGAACCGCCGCTCGGCACCCAGATCATCAGCGCCGAGTATCGCCTGCCCTATCTCGCCCATGCGACGATGGAGCCGATGAACGCCACCGCGCTCTATTCCGGGATCCGGCTGGATCTCTGGTGCGGCAACCAGGCGCCGATCTTCGCCCGCAACGCCTGTGCCGAGGCGGTGGGGCTGGAGCCCGAACAGGTCGAGGTGCACACCACGCTGATGGGCGGCGGTTTCGGCCGGCGGGCAGAGTTCGACTTTTCCGTCTATGCCGCCCGGGTGGCGAAGGAGATGGCGGATACCCCGGTCCAGCTCACCTGGAGCCGGGAAGAGGACATGAGCCATGACTTCTATCGCCCCGGCGCCGTGGCGCGCTATCGCGGTGGGGTGAAGGATGGCAAGGCGGTGATGATCGACGGGCAGATCGCCGCCCAGGGGGCGACGCAGCAGGCGATGGGCCGCTGGCTCGGGCTGCCGGCGGCGGGCCCCGACAAGGGCACGGTGGATGGCGCCTATAACCAGCCCTATGCGATCCCGAACTACCGCATTCGCGGCTATCTGGCCGATCTCGACCTGCCGGTGGGCTTCTGGCGGTCGGTCGGCGCCTCGTTCAACGGGGTGATGTTCGACTGGTTCCTCGACGAAATGGCGATAGCGGCCAAGGCCGATCCGCTGGCCTTCCGGCTGGCGGCGATGGGCGAGACCTATGCCCCCGCCCGCGCGGTGCTGGAGGCGGTGCGCGAGATGTCCGGCTGGACCGGCCCCAAGCCCGCCAATACCGGGCGCGGTGTCGGTTTCTGCTACAGCTTCGGAGTACCCACCGCCACGGTGATCGAGGTCGTGGATCGCGACGAGGGCATCGCCATCAGCCGCGCCTGGATCGCGGCAGACGTGGGCACCGCGCTCGACCCCGGCAATCTGGAGCAGCAATTCACCGGGGCGCTGGCCTATGGTCTGTCAGCCGCCTGCTTCGGCGAGATCACCTTTACCGGCGGTGCGGTCGATCAGCAGAATTTCCCCGATTACGACGCGCTGCGCATCCACACGATGCCGAAGGTCGAGGTGAAGATCCTGGAAACCCAGGCCCATATCACCGGCGCCGGCGAACCCGGCACGCCCCCCGCCATGGCGGCGCTTGGCAATGCGATCTTTGATCTGACCGGCACCCGGCCGCGCCGGCTGCCGCTGGCCGGGGATTTCGATCTGATGAGCTAGGCCGGCCAGCCCTTGAGCAGGGCCGCGAGCGCCGCCCAGTCGGTATATTCGCGGTCCTGTCCCGACGCGATCCGCTGCCCCTTGCGCCAGGCGATCCAGCGCATCGCCCAACGGCGCAGGGGGCCATAGGCGCCGAACCGGAATGCACCGGCGACATGCTCCACCCGGCCCGGCCGCCAGCCGGAGGCGGAAGCAAAGGCAGCGGCGATCCGGTCCAGCGCCGCGCGCTCGTCCGGGTCATTGCCCGCGGCCACGAGCGAGACGACAAGGAATAGCGTCGGCATTCGGTTCAGCGTGCCGGCGTGCTCGGAACAGAACTCGGCCAGTTCCGGCTGCAACCGGCCCAGATGCACCGATCCCGCCAGGATCGCCGCGTCAAAAGCGGCCAGGGCGACCTCGGCCGCATCCCCGGCCGGCAGCATTTCGACGCTCAGCCCCTTGGCAATAAGCTGTTCAGCCGCAAAGCGGCAAATCTTGCGCGTCTGGCCTTCGGTGCTGGCATAGCAGATCAGGATGCGCCGAGGCGCCCCCTGCCCGGCCTCGCTCAGGCGCTGCACTTCAGCGGTTGGGCGTGTTTCCGGGCAGCCCAGTCATGAACGGCCTTGCCGAAGGCGGTGAACAGTGGCCGCGACACCGGGTCGTTCACCGCGTCCCATTCGGGATGCCATTGAACCGCCATGGTAAAGCCCTTGGCGTCGCGCACCCGGATCGCCTCGGGCGTGCCGTCGGGGGCCCAGCCTTCCACCACGATCCGTTCGCCCGGGCGTTTGATGCCCTGGCCGTGCAGCGTGTTGGTCATCACCTCGGGCGCGCCGAACAGCTTGTGAAAGGCGCCGCCCTCGACCAGCCGGACGCGATGGCGCAGGGCGAATTTCTCTTCCAGCGTGCCGTTCGGCGGCATCCGGTGGTTCATCCGGCCGGGCAGATCGCGGATTTCGGGATAGAGCGAACCGCCCATGGCGACGTTGACCTCTTGAAAGCCGCGGCAGATGCCCAGAAACGGCTGTCCCCGCTCGACGCAGGCGCGCACCAACGGCAGGGTGATCGCGTCACGCGCCCGATCAAAGGCACCATGCGCCGACGTCTCCGCCTCGCCATATTCCTCGGGGTGGACATTGGGCCGCCCGCCGGTCAGCAGGAAACCGTCACAAATCTCCAACAGCTCGTCGACGCAGGAGAACCGGGGATCGGCGGCGATCAGCATCCCCAGACAATCCGAGACGCCCGAGACCGCCTCGAAATTCATCGTCCCGCCCCCGTGAGCCGGATAGGTCTCGTTGAGCAGGAAGGAATTGCTGATGATGCCGACAACAGGGCGGGTCATGGGAAAATATCTCCGAATACTCCCCTGATAGATATAAAGAGGACTGCTGCCCTGCAACAGTCCGCCCCTGCGCCACGGCGCAACCGGTTGTGCCCGGCTGCACAAGAAATGGGCACCGGATCAGTCTTCGCCCACCAGCCCCGCGGCCGCGATGCCGATCAAGGCCGCGCTGGCGTCATTGTCCGAGGTGTCGCCGGTCACCCCGACCGCGCCGATGATCCGCCCGTCGCCGTCGCGCACCAGAACGCCGCCCGGCACCGGCACCATCTGGCCGCCATAGACCCCGTTCAGCGCCGACATGAAATAGGGCTGCGCCTCGGCCCGGGCCATCTGCTTGCGCCCACCCATGCCCATCATCACCGCGCCATAGGCCTTGCCCTGGGCGATGGCGAAACGGCCCGGAGGGGCGCCATCCTCGCGCTCGAACGCGATCGGGTGACCGCCCGCATCCAGAACCGCCACTGCCAGCGGTCGCATGTCGCGCGCCCGCGCCGCCTCCAAGGCGGCGCGGATGATGCCCCGCGCCTGATCCAGGTTTATGTTCATCCGATCTCTCCCAAACGCCTGTCGCCTGCCCGTCTCGTCGCATAAATCCGATCCCGGCGGAAGCCCCGCGCGGAGGGGCGGGCATGGCCGGGCGGCACCGACTCACCTTTGCGTGATCGGAACCGCCCGGCGCGAAGCAAGCCTGAGGCGAAACCGCCGCGGCCCCCGAGCGGAACCTGCCCGGGACTAAACATCGCCGACCGGCGGCCCGGCAGCGGCCTTGACCCGGAAAGACCTTGACTGACAACCCTCTGATCCAAAACTGCCTTTCCAGACGGAAAGCAAATATATTTACTATAAACGCGACATAATATAAACGCTTTTACAATTAAATCCTTTTATTTCTTAAGGTTATTTCATTCTTTTCAAGAACGGGTATTATGAGGCGAGGAGAGACACTATTCGACGGCGTGCAGGGGCACTCTGCGCTACAGTCGGACAGAAGACAGTCAGAGGGAGGAGCCTGACATGAACAGTCCCGCACATCCGGAGATCCGAGTCTACGCGCCGACGGCCGAAACGATTGCCCGCGCCCATGTGGATGCCGCGAAGTATCAGGAAATGTACGCCGCTTCGGTCGAGGATCCCGAAGCCTTCTGGGGGGAGCAGGGCAAGCGGCTTGACTGGATCAAGCCGTACAGCACCGTCAAGAACACCAGTTTCGAGCTTGGCGATGTCCATATCGAATGGTTCGGCGACGGCACGCTGAATGTCTCGTCCAATTGCCTCGACCGCCATCTGGCGACCCGCGCCGATCAAACCGCGATCATCTTCGAGCCCGACAATCCCGACGAGCCGGCCGAATACATCACCTATGCCCAGTTGCACCGCCGGGTCTGCCGGATGGCCAACATCCTTGAGACACTGGGTGTGCGCAAGGGCGACCGGGTGGTGATCTATCTGCCGATGATCCCCGAGGCCGCCTATGCGATGCTGGCCTGCGCCCGGATCGGCGCCATCCATTCGATCGTCTTCGCCGGCTTCTCGCCCGACGCGCTGGCGGCCCGGGTGAACGGCTGCGACGCCAAGCTGGTGATCACCGCCGACCACGCCCCGCGCGGCGGCCGCAAGACACCGCTGAAATCCAATGCCGACGCGGCGCTGCTGCACTGCAAGGACACGGTGAAATGCCTGGTGGTGAAACGCACCGGCGACCAGACCACCTGGATCGCCGACCGCGATTTCGACTATAACGAAATGGTGCTGGAGGCCAACGACTACTCCCGCCCGGTCGAGGTGAGCGCCGAGGATCCGCTGTTCATCCTCTATACCTCCGGCTCGACCGGCCAGCCCAAAGGGGTGGTGCATACCTCGGGCGGCTATCTGCTCTATGCCGCGATGACGCATGAGATCACCTTCGATTATCATGAGGGCGATGTTTACTGGTGCACCGCTGACGTGGGCTGGGTCACCGGCCACAGCTATATCGTCTATGGGCCGCTGGCCAATGGTGCCACCACGCTGATGTTCGAGGGCGTGCCGACCTATCCGGATGCCTCGCGCTTCTGGCAGGTCTGCGAAAAGCACAAGGTCACCCAGTTCTACACCGCCCCCACCGCGATCCGCGCGCTGATGGGCCAGGGGGAGGAATTCGTCCGCAAATGTGATCTCTCCAGCCTGCGGCTGCTGGGCTCGGTCGGCGAGCCGATCAACCCCGAGGCGTGGAACTGGTATCACGAGGTGGTCGGCCAGGGCCGTTGCCCGATCGTCGACACCTGGTGGCAGACCGAGACCGGTGGCCATCTGCTGACCCCCCTGCCCGGCGCCCATACGCTGAAGCCGGGGGCGGCGATGAAACCCTTCTTCGGGGTGCAGCCGGTGGTTCTGGATCCGCAATCGGGCGAGGAAATCCAGGAAAGCCCGACCGAGGGCGTTCTGTGCCTCAAGGACAGCTGGCCGGGCCAGATGCGCACCGTCTGGGGCGATCACGAGCGGTTCGAGAAGACCTATTTCGCCGACTACAAGGGCTATTACTTCTCGGGCGACGGTTGCCGCCGCGACGAGGATGGCGACTATTGGATCACTGGCCGGGTCGATGACGTGATCAACGTCTCGGGCCACCGGATGGGCACCGCCGAGGTCGAAAGCGCGCTGGTGGCCCATGTCGCCGTGGCCGAGGCTGCGGTGGTCGGTTACCCGCATGAGATCAAGGGGCAAGGCATCTATTGCTATGTCACCCTGATGCATGAACAGGAGCCGTCGGAAGAGCTGAAGAAGGAGCTGCGCAACTGGGTCCGGACCGAAATCGGGCCGATCGCCAGCCCCGACGTGATCCAATGGGCGCCCGGCCTGCCGAAGACCCGATCGGGCAAGATCATGCGCCGCATCCTGCGCAAGATCGCCGAAAATGACTTCGGATCGCTCGGCGACACCTCCACCCTGGCCGATCCGTCCGTCGTCGACGATCTGATCGCCAACCGCGCCGGCAACTGAGGAGCGACCCGATGGACGGAGCCACCCAAGTGACCACCGCCCCCGCCGTTCTGATCCTTCTCGGCCCTCCGGGCGCCGGGAAGGGCACCCAGGCCCGCATGCTGGAAGAGAAATTCGGCCTGGTGCAATTGTCGACCGGCGATCTGCTGCGCGCCGCCGTCGCCGCCGGAACCGAGGCTGGCCTTGCCGCCAAGGCGGTGATGGAGGCCGGCCAACTGGTCAGCGACGAGATCGTCATCGCCATCCTGCGCGACCGCATCGCCGAGCCCGATTGCGCCCGGGGCGTGATCCTCGACGGCTTCCCGCGCACCACCGTGCAGGCCGAGGCGCTGGACGATCTGCTGGCCGAGAGCGACCAGAAGATCAACGCTGCCGTCAGCCTCGAAGTCGACGACGGCGCCATGGTCGAGCGGATTTCCGGCCGCTACACCTGCGGCACCTGCGGCGAGGGCTATCACGACAGTTTCAAGACCCCCGCCGTGGCCGGGGTCTGCGACAAATGCGGCGGCACCGAGATGAAGCGCCGCGCCGACGACAAGGCGGAAACCGTCGCCAGCCGGCTTGAGGCCTATCATGCCCAGACCGCGCCGCTGATCGCTTATTACGGCGACAAGGGCGTGCTGCAATCCATCGACGCCATGGGGCAGATCGACACCATCGCCGAGGAGCTGGCGCGCATCGTCACCGCCGCCACGGCCTGAGATCGCACCACCGGGGCCCCGATCGCGGGGCCCCGCACCGCAAGACCAGACGACCCGAACATCGAGATTTTCCAAAGGACCCGCCCCGGCGGACCGAGGGAGGTATGCCTGCCGGCATGACCGGCGGCAAATGTGAGCGGCTGTCCGGCCCTCCCGTCCAACAGCGGGGACCGGCGCCCAGGAGGAAGCAAGGAGGAACCGCAATGGCGGATAAAACACAAGGCTCGGCCCAAGGGCCGGGGGCCGGCAAGGCCTATTGGCAGGTCAACCTGCGCATCATTCTGATCAGCCTGGTGATCTGGGCGCTCTGCTCGTTCGGCTTCGGCATCGTGCTGCGCCCGATGCTGTCGGGGATCGCGGTGGGCGGCACCGATCTGGGCTTCTGGTTCGCCCAGCAGGGGTCGATCCTGGTCTTTCTGGCGCTGATCTTCTTCTACGCCTGGCGGATGAACAACCTCGACCGTGAATTCGGCGTGGACGAGGAGTGAGCGCCATGGATCAGTTTACCATCAACCTGCTTTTCGTCGGCGCCTCCTTCGCGCTCTATATCGGCATCGCGATCTGGGCCCGGGCCGGCTCCACATCGGAATTCTATGCCGCCGGCCGGGGCGTTCACCCGGTCATGAACGGCATGGCCACGGCAGCCGACTGGATGTCGGCGGCCTCCTTCATCTCGATGGCCGGGCTGCTGGCCTTCGGCGGCTATGACACCTCGGCCTATCTGATGGGCTGGACCGGCGGCTATGTGCTGCTGGCGCTGCTGCTCGCGCCCTATCTGCGCAAGTTCGGCAAGTTCACCGTGTCCGAGTTCATCGGCGACCGCTTCTATTCCAAGACCGCGCGCATGGTGGCGGTGATCTGCCTGATCATCGCCTCAGTGACCTACGTGATCGGCCAGATGACCGGCGTCGGCGTGGCCTTCGGCCGCTTCCTCGAAGTGTCGAACACCACCGGCCTGCTGATCGGCGCCGTGGTGGTCTTCGCCTATGCGGTCTTCGGCGGCATGAAGGGGGTGACCTATACCCAGGTGGCGCAATATGTCGTGCTGATCTTCGCCTATACCATCCCGGCGATCTTCATCTCGCTGCAGCTCACCGGCAACCCGGTCCCGGCGCTGGGTCTCTTCGGCGACCATGTCGCCAGCGGCGAGCCGCTTCTGGCCAAGCTCGACCAGATCGTGCACGACCTGGGCTTTGCCGAATATACCAAGCAACAGGGCAATACGCTCGACATGGTGCTGTTCACCCTGTCGCTGATGATCGGCACCGCCGGCCTGCCGCATGTCATCATGCGCTTCTTCACCGTGCCGCGCGTCGCCGATGCGCGCTGGTCGGCGGGCTGGGCGCTGGTCTTCATCGCGCTGCTGTACCTGACCGCGCCCGCGGTGGGCGCGATGGCGCGGCTCAACATCACCGACATGATGTGGCCCAATGGCACCAAGGGCGACGCGGTGTCGATCCAGCAGATCGAGACCGATCCGAAATACGCCTGGATGGAGACCTGGCGGAAAACCAACATGCTCGGCTGGGAAGACAAGAACGGCGATGGTCTGATCCAGTATTACAATGACGCGAGCCCCGAGATGAAGGCCAAGGCGGACGCCGCCGGCTGGAAGGGGAACGAGTTGACCAACTTCAACCGCGACATCCTGGTTCTGGCCAACCCGGAAATCGCCAACCTGCCCGGCTGGGTGATCGGCCTGGTGGCCGCCGGCGGTCTTGCCGCGGCGCTCTCCACCGCCGCCGGTCTGCTGCTGGCGATCTCCTCGGCGGTGAGCCACGATCTGATGAAGGGTCAGTTCACCCCCAATATCAGCGAGAAGGGCGAACTTCTGTCGGCCCGGATCGCCATGGCCGTGGCCATCGCGGTGGCGACCTGGCTGGGTCTGAACCCGCCGGGCTTCGCCGCCCAGACCGTGGCCCTGGCCTTCGGCCTTGCCGCTGCCTCGATCTTCCCGGCGCTGATGATGGGCATCTTCTCGACCCGCATCAACAACGCTGGCGCCGTGGCCGGGATGATCACCGGCCTGGTGGTGACGCTGATCTATATCTTCCTGCACAAGGGCTGGTTCTTCGTGCCGGGCACCAACAGCTTCACCGACGCCAAGCCGCTGCTGGGGCCGATCAAGTCGACCTCCTTCGGGGCGGTGGGCGCGCTGATCAACTTCGCGGTCGCCTATGCCGTCGCCGGCATGACCAAGGAGACCCCGCAAGAGATCAAGGATCTGGTCGAAAGCGTGCGCATTCCGCGCGGTGCGGGCGCGGCGCAGGATCACTGATCCCTCTGCGCGCGCTCCGGCTGTCCCTTCCGGGGCGCGTGTACACCAGCCGACGCAGCCCGCACTTCCCCCGCGGGTTGCGTCGGCCTCCTCTCCTCCACGCTCCGGGCTCCCCGGGGCGTGGTCTGAGCGTCCAGCCAGCCCTCACGCGACGCGGCAATGTCTTCTCTTGCGGCGGGCTTGCTGACACAGTGGAATTCGTGCGCCGAGGATCGCGCCGGCCCCGAGGGGGCGGCCGGTCGGGCGCGATCCGGGACTGACACGCCCCGGGAAACGTGAATTCCAGACACCGCCCTCACGCGACGATTGCCCATGCCCCTGTCCCATACCGACCTGATCCGCTTCCTCGCCTCGGTGCACCCCTATGACAGCTTCGGTGCCGAACGGCTGGAAGAGCTTGCCCCCCGGTTCCGGCTGATCGAACTTGCCCCGGGCGCCTCCGTCTACCGGATCGGCGATCGGTTGGAGGGGCTCTATGTGCTGCATCACGGCGAGGTGGAGGTCTGCGACGACAATGGCATTCCCCTGTCGCTGCTGGGGCCGCGCAATTCCTTCGGTGAACGCGGGCTGATCCGCGACGGGCTGGCGGCGACCTCCGCCCATGCCACCGCGCCGACGCTCTTGCTGCTGCTGCCACGTGCCGAGTTCGACCGGCTGATGCGGGAGGAACCCCGCTTCGCCCGGTTCTTCGACCGCCGCCGCCCTGCCCCGCGCCCCGGGACCGATCTCGCCTCGGCCCGGATCGACAGCTTCATGGCGCCCTCCCCCCGCACCTGCCGGGCCGAGGCCAGCGTTGCCGAGGCCGCCCGGCTGATGCGAGAGGCGCATATCTCCTGCCTTTGCGTCACCGAGGACGGCGGCCGGCTGACCGGCATCCTGACCTTGCGCGATCTGGCGCGCCTGCTGGCCGAGGGGCGCACCCCCGACACCCCGGTAGCCGAGATCATGACCGCCGATCCGCTGAGCCTGCCGCCCACCGCCATCGGCGCCGACGTGCTGCATCTGATGATGGAGCACCGCATCGGCCATGTGCCGATCATCGAGGCCGGCCGGCTGATCGGCATCGTCACTCAGACCGATCTGACCCGGGTGCAGGCACTCAGCTCGGCCGAATTGGTCGCCACTCTCGCCCGCGCCGAGAGCGGCGCAGAGATGGCCCGTACCACCGCCCGCATCCCGCGCCTGCTGGGGCAACTGGTCGCCGGCGGCACCCGGCACGAGGTCACCACCCGGCTGATCACCGATCTGGCCGATACCGCCACCCGCCGTCTGCTGGCGCTGGCCGAGGTGACGTTCGGCCCGCCCCCGGTGCCCTATCTCTGGCTCGCCTGCGGCAGCCAGGGACGGCAGGAGCAGACCGGGGTGAGCGATCAGGACAATTGCCTGATCCTGAGCGATGAGGTGAGCGAAGAGCAGAAGACCGGCTATTTCGCCGATCTGGCGGCTTTCGTCAGCGACGGGCTCGATGCCTGCGGATATTTCTATTGCCCGGGCGAGATGATGGCGACCAACCCGCGCTGGTGCCAGCCGCTGCGGACCTGGCGGCAGTATTTCGCGGGCTGGATCGCCCGCCCCGACCCCGAGGCGCAGATGCTGGCTTCGGTCATGTTCGATCTGCGCCCGATCGGCGGCGATCAGAGGCTCTTCGACGGGCTGCAGGCGGAGACCCTGAGGGCGGCCGCGACGAACTCGATCTTCGTCGCCCATATGATCGCGAATTCCCTGAAACACACGCCACCGCTCGGGCTCCTCAGAGGGTTGGCGACGATCCGTTCTGGCGAGCATCGCAACACGATCGACATGAAGCACGCCGGGGTGGTGCCGGTGGTCGATCTGGGGCGGATTTATGCGCTGCAGGGGCAATTGACCCCGGTCGGCACCCGGGCGCGGCTGGAGGCGGCGACGGCGGCGGGTCTCTTGAGCGGATCGGGCGGCCGCGATCTGCTGGACGCCTATGACCTGATCGCCGAGACCCGGCTGGCACATCAGGCGGCGCAGATCCGCGCCGGCGGGCGCCCCGACAATTACCTCTCTCCGGCCGATCTGTCGGATTTCGAGCGCAGCCACCTGCGCGACGCCTTCGTGGTGGTCAAGACGCTGCAATCGGCCTTGGGTCAGGGCAAGGGGATGCTGAGCTGAGCCGGAGGCCCCTCGCCCCCCTGATGACGGGGCTGGACGGCGAGAGCCTCCGGCGGGAGTATTTGGGCAGAGCGGAACGCACGGGCGCCGCCCGGGGGACGAAGGAAGGGAAGACCACATGATACTGGAACTGATCGCGGTGATCGTGGCGGGGATCGCCACCGGCGGCGTCATGCTGTTGCTACGGCGGCTGAGCCGTGGCCGGCTGCCCGGCTGGCTGGTGCCGGCCGCGGCGGGCATCGCGATGATCACGGTCACCCTGACCAGCGAATACAGCTGGTACGGGCGCAGCGCCGCCGCCCTGCCCGAAGGGGTGGAGGTGATCGAGCAGGTGCGCCAGCGCCAGGGCTGGCGGCCCTGGACCTATGTGGTGCCGATCACCGAACGCTTCATCGCGCTGGATCGCGGCACCCTGCGGCAGAACCCGTCGCGGCCCGGTCTCTATCTGGCCGATCTCTATCTGTTTGCCCGCTGGACGGCGCCGAAATGGATCACCGTCGCGGTCGATTGCCCCGGCGAGCGGCAGGCGCTTTTGGGGAACGAGGCGGATTTCGGCCCGGATGGCGAGATCTCCGGCGCGGTCTGGCAGGTGACGGGGATGGATGATCCGCTGATGGCGGCGCTCTGCACCGGGGGCGCGTGATGCGCCAGGGACTGCGGCTGCGGGTCTTTCTGTTCTTCTGCCTGCTGGCCCTGGGCGGCAGCGCGGTGACGGCGCTGGGGCTTTGGGCCGGCTATGCGCGAAGCGGGCGGCCCGAGGTCTTTGACGGCTTTGTCATCGCCGGGCTGATTGCGGCCTTGGGGCTTTGTGCGCTGTCGGCCGGTATCTGGCTCCTGTTCGACGAGAATGTGGCGCGGCCGATCGAGCGGCTGGCGGCGCAGTTGCGTGGCCGGGCCCATGCCGGGGTGGAGACCGATCTCGACCTGCATGGGGTGCGCTATCTGGGCGATCTGGGCCCTGCGGCGGCAGCCATGGCGGGGCAGCTATCGGCCAGCACGCTGGCGACCGCCGGGACGGTAGCGGCAGAGACCGCCCGGCTCGAGGCCGAAAAGACCCGGCTGGCCGCGCTGCTGACCGAGGTGCCCATCGCCACCGTGCTGCTCACCCCGGCGCATCGGATCGTCCTTTATGACGGGCAGGCCGCCGGCATGCTGGCACAGGTGGCGCATCCGCGGCTCAACGCCTCCCTCTTCGACTACCTCGATCGGGCGGCGGTGGAGGCGGCCTATGCCCGGCTGGTGAAGACCGGGCGCGAGGTGGCGCTGGTTGCCAGCGGCTCCGACGGGGCGCAACGCTATAGCGCCCGGATGAAACCGCTGGGCGATGCGCCGGGCTATCTGCTGATCCTCGACGACAGCACGGCAGAGATCGGCCCCGAGGCGGCGCGGCCGCTGGTCTATGACTTCGCCCTGCTGGATCAGCCGCATGATCTGGCGATGGAGGCGCGGCGGCTGGAGGATCTGGCCTATGTCGTCTTCGACACCGAAACCACCGGGTTGCTGCCGCATAAGGACGAGATCGTGCAATTGGGCGCGGTGCGGGTGCTGCGCGGCCGTATTCTTCCGGGCGAGGAGATCGACCAATTGGTCGATCCCGGCCGGCCGATCCCGCCGGGATCGACCCGGGTGCACGGGATCACCGATGCGATGGTGGCGGGCGCCCCGGGGATCGACCGCGTTGCCGCCAGCTTCAACCGCTTCGCCACCGGCGCGGTGATCGTGGCGCATAACGCGCCCTTCGACATGGCCTTTCTGCGCCGACAGGCCAAGCAGAGCGGGCTGGTTTGGGACAATCCGATCCTCGACACCGTGCTGCTCTCCGCCGTGCTCTTCGGCACGTCCGAGAGCCATACGCTCGATGCGATCTGCCTGCGCCTCGGCGTCGTCCTGCCGGCAGAGCGCCGCCACACCGCCCTGGGCGATGCGCGCGCCACGGCAGAGGTTCTGTGCCGCATGCTGCCGATACTGAAGGCGCAGGGGCTTGAGACGCTGGGCGCGGTGCTGGAGGAAACCCGCCGCTATGGCCGATTGCTCGAGGATTTGAATTGAGGGGCAAAAAATCGCCAATCAGCCTTTTCCATTCAAGATACCTATACGGGAACACTCAAAACTGAAAATCTACCAAAAGATGAAATTCGCGGGCATCGTTCGACGCACATTGTCATTGATTAGTTCAGCAAACCGAAGAGTTCCCCATGACGACCTTAACGTTTTACGAGCTTCCCGAAACCATATCCGGCGCCTATCTCGGACTGACCTTGGACAGCCCCCGTGCTCTCGATGGCGCCGTTTTTGCGGACGCCACGACCATCAGCGCACGTCTGAGCTTTCTGGCGGGCGCCACATATGACGTCATTTTGGAAGGGGATTTCATCTACGGAGGGCTCGGAACGCTGAAAGGAACAGTGACCTCGATCACCTTCAGCGTCGAAGGATACACAGAACTCTCCATTCCGGATTTATCCGAGGATGCAGCCAAACTCTGGCTTACCATGATGAGCGACGTGACACCTTTTCTGAGCGAGCTTTTGGATGGTGACGACGTGATTGTCGCCGCCAGCAATGCGCTCCACATCAAGATCGGTGACGGTAATGACGATGTCACCGGCAGCCCTCAGGCCGACCGTATTGATGGAGATGACGGCGACAAAATCCTCCGTGGCCTTGGCGGGGACGACATACTTAAAGCCGGGTCGGGAAACGACACGCTGCTGGGCGGCGAAGGGAATGACCAATTGTCAACAGGCGACGGCAACGACGTCCTGATCGGCGGGAACGGCGACGATATCCTTAGGTCCGGGGCCGGCCGGAATCTGCTGAAAGGAGGCGCTGGGGATGACGAGCTTTCCGGAGGGATACAGCGTGACAAGCTGCACGGAGGAACGGGCGACGACAAGCTGTCAGGCAGGGCCGGAAACGACAGATTGTTCGGTGATTCGGGCAATGACAGATTGCTGGGAGACGACGGCCGAGACCTCCTGAGCGGCGGCGACGGCAACGATATCCTCGACGGCGGCGCCGGGCGGGATGAATTGATCGGCGGAGACGGCGATGACACGCTGGTGGGCCAATATGGCGACGACATCCTGACTGGCGGAGACGGAGCGGATGAATTCCTCTTCCCCTGGTTCCGGAAAGCCCGCGGTCATGGTCATGGCGACTACGTCATCACGGACTTCGATCCCACCGAGGACAACATCCGCCTCCACAGCCGGTATAACCCTATCACCCTGACCCAAATAGATACGGACGTTCTGATCACGAGTGAGTTGGGGATAAGTACGATAACGATCCAGAACGTTCTGGTTTCCGAGCTTGAAGATACCATCTCCATAGTCGGCCGGCTCCACTGGTAGCCACCAGCACAAAAAAGCCGGATGGAGCTTTACGTTCCACCCGGCGGTTGAATTCAGACCAGCCCCTGCCCGATCAGCTCTCGGGCCACCGTGCGGAAGGCCGCGGCCTGGGGGCTGTCGGGTTGGGCGGCGGTGATCGGGGTGCCGCCGTCGGCTGCCAGCCTGATATCAAGGTGCAACGGGATTTCCGCCAGCAGTGGCACGCCGAGTTTCTCGGCCTCGGCCGCGACGCCGCCGTGACCGAAGACATGTTCCTCGTGCCCGCAGTTCGAACAGATATGGGTCGACATATTCTCGATCATGCCCAGGATCGGGGTCTTGAGCTGGCGGAACATGTCGATGCCCTTGCGCGCGTCCAACAGGGCCACGTCCTGCGGCGTGCTGACGATGATGGCGCCATCGACCACGAACTTCTGGCCCAGCGTCAGCTGCACGTCGCCGGTGCCCGGCGGCAGGTCGATCAGCAGCACGTCGAGTTCGCCCCATTCGACCTGCATCATCAACTGTTGCAGCGCCCCCATCAGCATCGGACCGCGCCAGACCACCGCCTGAGTTTCATCCTTCAGCATCAGACCGATCGACATCATGGTGACGCCATGGGCCTGCAGCGGGATGATGATCTTGCCGTCCGGGCTGCCCGGCCGCTTGCTCACCCCCATCATGCGCGGCTGCGAGGGGCCGTAGATATCGGCATCGAGCAGCCCCACCCTCTTGCCCTCGGCGGCCAGCGCCACGGCGAGGTTGGCGGCGACGGTCGACTTGCCGACGCCGCCCTTGCCCGAGGCGATGGCGATGACATGCTTGACGCCCGGCACCCGCTGCGGACCGGCGGGCTTGGGCTTCGCCGCAGGCTTCAGATCGGGCGGCGCCTTGTCGGCATGGGCGGTCAGCATGACCGAGGTTTTCTCGACCCCCGGCAGGCGGCGCAGCCGTTCTTCGGCCAGCGCGCGGACGGTTTCCATCCGCTCGGCCATCTTGGGGTCGATCTCCATCACGAAGCGGACCTGCCCGCCCTCGACGGTCAGGGCGCGCACCACGCCGGCGCTGACGATATCCTGACCGCTGGCGGGATCGGTGATCTGCTTCAGCTCTTCCAATACGGCTTCGCGGGTGGTCATCGGCGGGCGCCCCTCTTCTGGCTCGGTCTCTGGCTGTCGCGCCCTTTCTGCCCCAGAGGACCAGTCGCCGCCAGCCCTCCGGCCCCGGCGAAAGCGCAAAGCTCAATTGCAGATATGTCTTTTGACGGAAAAGACCAGCCGGTTATTCGGCGGCTTCCGGCGCCTCGGCCTCGATCACCGCGGCGCGCTTTTCAACTTCGAGCACGATATGGTCGATCATCTGGTCGTTCGACATCTTGTGGCTGGCCTTGCCGGCCAGATAGACCATGCCGGAGCCTGCGCCGCCGCCGGTGAAGCCCACATCGGTCATCAGCGCCTCGCCCGGGCCGTTGACGACGCAGCCGATGATCGACAGCGACATCGGCGTCTTGATGTGCTCCAGCCGCTTTTCCAGGATTTCCACGGTCTTGATCACATCAAACCCCTGCCGCGCGCAGGAGGGGCAAGAGATGATGTTGACGCCGCGATGCCGCAGGCCCAGCGATTTCAGGATCTCGTAGCCGACCTTGACCTCTTCCACCGGATCGGCGGACAGGCTGACGCGGATCGTGTCGCCGATCCCCATCCACAGCAGATTGCCCAGGCCGATGGCGGATTTGATCGTGCCCGACATCAGCCCGCCGGCCTCGGTAATGCCCAGGTGGATCGGCGCATCGGTCGCCTCGGCGATGCCCTGATAGGCGGCGGCGGCCAGGAATACGTCCGAGGCCTTCACGCTGATCTTGAAGTCGTGGAAATCGTTGTCCTCGAGGATGCGGATATGTTCCAGCCCGGATTCGACCATCGCCTCGGGGCAAGGTTCGCCGTATTTCTCGAGCAGATGTTTCTCAAGCGAGCCGGCGTTGACGCCGATGCGGATCGAACAGCCGTGATCCTTGGCCGCCTTGATCACCTCGCGCACCCGCTCGGGGCTGCCGATATTGCCCGGGTTGATGCGCAGGCAGGCGGCGCCCGCCTCGGCCGCCTCGATGCCGCGGCGGTAATGGAAATGGATGTCGGCGACAATCGGCACCGGGCTTTCGGCGACGATCTCCTTCAATGCACGCGCCGAAGCCTCGTCCGGGACCGAAACGCGGACGATATCGGCGCCCGCATCCGCCGCCGCCTGCACCTGCGCCACGGTGGCGAAGACATCGGTGGTCAGCGTATTGGTCATGGTCTGCACCGAAATCGGCGCGTCGCCCCCCACGGGGACATTGCCCACCATGATCTGACGAGATTTGCGACGATAGATGTTGCGCCAGGGGCGCACCTGGTTCAGCGACATGACGGCGGTCCGCTTGCTGGTGTCCGTTGCCCGCTAAATAGGCCGGTCGCGCCCCATCCGCAATGGCGCTTCGGCGATCAGCGACATCCGGCCCCATCCGGCGGCGCGAAACCTCGTCGCCCCGGCGTTGCGCTACGGCGGTTATTGGCCCTGGGTCTGGACAGTCTGCGCCTCGGCCACCATGCGGGCCAGGTCGCGGTCCTGCTTCAGATCGGCAACCTGATAGCGCTGGGTCACCGCGTCAATCGACAACGGCAGTTTCGAGGTCACCACACCACGTTCCCCCACCGGCCCGTAATGCTTGCCGTTGACCGCGAAATAGATCGCCCCGGATTCGCCCGCCCGCAGGGTCGGCGGCTCCTCGGTGGCGGGGATCCGATAGGTCTGACCGCTTTCCATGATGCCTTCGAAGATCACCGAGCCGTCGGCGGCGCGTACCCGCACCCAAGAGGGGCGCACGGCCACCATGGTCAAACTGGGCGCCGCCTGTTCGACCACCTGCGGCACCACCTCGTCCGGGCGGGAGGGTGTTGCGGAAGCCATCTGCAGAAGCGGCGATTCCGCGGCCGCCAGGGTTCCGACGCTGTGCGGATCGAGGGTGGAGATCGGCGCGTCGCGGGCCATCAGCACCGGCACATCCAGCGCCTGCGGCCGATAGAGCCGATCGAGTGCCTCGGCGCTCGGCGAACTCACCCCGGATTCCGAGGTTCCATTGACGGCAGCCCCCTGCAGCGGATCGAGATCGGAAAGCACCATCGGCACCTGTTCGACCGGCGCGACCTGCACCTGCTGCACCTCTTTCAGGACGCTCCAGCCGCCATAGCCGATGCCGGCGATCAGGGCGAGAAGCACGAGCGACGAGCCCACGGCCCGCGGTTCGATCCGGCTGAGGAACCCCTCGCGTTCCGGAATGAAAGGCGTGCTGGGCGCGGTGAAGGGATCACGGTCAGCGCCCTGGGCGGCCTTCTTCTCGATCCGGGCAGGTTTCACCCCCGAGGCCCGCGCCGACATACCATGCGCGACGCTGAAGCCGCTTTCGCGGCAGAAGGCCTCATAGGCGAGATCCGGGTTCATGTTCAGATAGCGCGCATAGGACCGCACATAGCCGGCGATGAAACCGGGGGTGTCAAAGGCGGAGGGGTCGGTATTCTCGATCGCGGCGATGTAATTGGCCTTGATGCGCAGCTCACGCTGCACATCAAGCAGGGATTTCCCCAAGGTGGCGCGTTCCCCGCGCATCATGTCACCGAGACGGACCTCGAAATCGTCGAAACCTTTCAGTTCGACAGCCTGATCTTCCTCAGATTTGCGCTGAAGCTTGCGCCCAATCATCCCTGCCGCCCCGTGCCGCCTGCCGCGAAATTCCAAGTCACACAGTGGAATCGCCTGCCAGATTCGCCTGTGTTTGTTGTTAAGGGAAAGCTACCATACCGCAAGCCGATTGCACAGAAGGCAGCGTTCATCCCGCCAGTTCGGCACGATTCAGCGCACAATGGGACCAAAGTTCATCCATGGCCTGAACAAGCTGGTTAATCTCGTCCCGTCCATGCACCGGCGAAGGCGTGAACCGCAGCCGTTCGGTGCCGCGCGGCACGGTGGGAAAGTTGATCGGCTGGACGTAGATCCCATAGCGTTCGAGCAGCATATCGCTCAGCATCTTGGTGTGCACCGGATCACCCACCACCACCGGCACGATATGGCTCCCGTGGTCGATGATCGGCAGACCCAGCCCCTTGAGCCGCAGTTTGAGGATCCTGGCCTGTTCCTGATGCTTGTCGCGCAGCGCCTGATCGGTTTTCAGATGGGCGATCGAGGCCGCCGCCCCCGCCGCCACCGCCGGCGGAATCGAGGTGGTAAAGATGAAGCCCGGCGCATAGGAGCGGATGGCGTCGCACATCCTGTCCGAGGCCGCGATATAGCCGCCAAAGACGCCGAAGGCCTTGCCCAGCGTGCCGTTGATGATGTCGATCCGATGCGCCAGCCCGTCGCGCTCGGACACGCCGCCGCCGCGGGGGCCGTACATGCCCACCGCGTGCACCTCGTCGAGATAGGTCAGCGCGTTGAACTCGTCCGCCAGGTCGCAAAGTTCGCGGATCGGCCCGAAATCGCCATCCATCGAATAGACGGATTCGAAGGCGATCAGCTTGGGCGCCGCCGGATCATCGGCCGCCAGCAGGTCGCGCAGATGGGCCAGGTCGTTGTGGCGGAAGATCCGCTTGGAACCGCCATTGCGCTTGATCCCCTCGATCATCGAGGCGTGGTTCAGCTCGTCCGAATAGGTGATCAGACCCGGGAACAGCTTCTGCAGCGTGCTCAGCGTCGCGTCATTGGCGATATAGGCCGAGGAGAAGACCAGAGCGCCCTCCTTGCCATGCAGATCGGCCAATTCGGCCTCAAGCCGCTTGTGATAGACGGTGGTGCCGGAAATGTTGCGGGTGCCGCCCGACCCGGCGCCGGTGGCGTCGATCGCCTCGTGCATCGCGGCGAGGACGACGGGATGCTGCCCCATGCCCAGATAATCGTTGCCGCACCAGACGGTGATCGGCTGCTCGGTCCCGTCGGGCTTGCGCCAGACCGCATGCGGGAATTGACCCTGCTTGCGTTCGATGTCGATGAAAGTCCGATACCGGCCCTCTTGGTGCAGACGGTCGATCGCGAGATCCAGTTGAGCGTTATAATCCACGCGCCTTCCTCTTCGCTTTTTGGCGTTCCGGCCTCCGGTCCGCAGAATCGGCTCCAGACCTGCGGCTCTCGGCGGCTCCTCCCCTCCGAATGAAGCTGTTATAGGGGGCGAGCTGCCGTTTTTATAGGCTACATTTTGCCGCTACGTCCTTTCCTTGACCTGAGTCAAGACACGAGACCGGGATCGTCCTGCGGTTGCGGCGCGATCTGCGCCACCGACGCCGGATTTGCGCGCCGCCAACGGCCCCGCCCTGGACGGTTGCCGCCCCGACCCGCCCCGATCCGCGACATCCCGACGGCACGCCGGCGCTGAATCCCCCGCCCAAGCTGGACACCCCGGCGCGCGGTGCTAGTCTCGCGCCGATCAAACCACTTCCAGGAGAGCTTCCATGTCCCTCGACGCCGTGCTCGCACGAATCGATGCCGATCTGCCCCAGGCCACCGACCGGTTGATGGAGTTTCTGCGGATTCCCTCGATCTCGACCGACCCGGCCTATAAGGCCGAGTGCGACAAGGCCGCCGATTGGCTGGTCGCCGATCTGAAAGCGCTGGGGATCGACGCCGAGAAACGCCCCACCCCCGGGCATCCGATGGTGGTGGGGCATATCGGCGAGGCGGCCGAGGGTGTGCCGCATCTGCTGTTCTACGGCCATTACGACGTGCAGCCGGTCGATCCGCTCACCCTCTGGCACACGCCGCCGTTCGAGCCGCAGATCGAAGAGACCGCCAATGGCCCGGTGATCCGCGGCCGCGGTTCCTCCGACGACAAGGGACAGCTCATGACCTTCGTCGAGGCCTGCCGCGCCTGGAAGGAGATTAACGGCACCCTGCCCTGCCGCATCACCTTCTTCTTCGAGGGTGAGGAAGAGTCCGGCTCCCCCTCACTGATCCCCTTCATGCAGGCCAACGCGGAAGAGCTGAAGGCCGATCTGGCGCTGATCTGCGACACCTCGATGGTATCGCGCGGCGTGCCCTCGATCGCCTCGCAGCTGCGCGGCATGCTGAAGGACGAATTCACCATCACCGGCCCGCGCATCGACCTGCATTCCGGCCATTACGGCGGCCCGGCGCTGAATCCGCTGCGCGAAATCTCCCGCATCATTGCCTCCTTCTATGACGAGGATACCGGCCGCGTCGCGGTGGAAGGCTTCTATGAAGGCGTCCATGAGGTGCCGGAGGACCAGCTGCGCCAGTGGAAGACCTGCGGCTTCGATGAAGAGGACTACCTCAGCTCGGTCGGCTTCACCGAAGCCCATGGCGAAAAGGCCTATTCGACGCTGGAACAGCAATGGGCCCGCCCGACGCTGGAGATCAACGGGCTCTGGGGTGGCTATAACGGCGCCGGCTCCAAGACCGTGATTCCGTCGGAGGCCCATTGCAAGATCACCTGCCGGCTGGTCGGCGACATGGACCCGGACGCCCTGCGCGTGAAGATCCGCAAGCATGTGGAGGCGCGGCTGTCGACCGACGCCAAGGTCACCTGGGACAATGACATGGAAGGCTCCCGCGCGCCGGTGATGGACATCTCCCGGCCGGAGTTCGAGGCCGCCCGCGGCGCACTCTCCGACGAATGGGAGCGCGAGGCGGTCTTTACCGGCATGGGCGGCTCGATCCCGATCGCGGGCTTCTTCAAGAAGATCCTCGATCTCGATTCGATGCTGATCGGTTTCGCCAATGATGACGACGCCATCCACAGCCCGAACGAGAAATACGATGTGAAGAGCTTCCACAAGGGCATCCGCTCCTGGGCGCGGGTGCTGGCGGCGCTGACCAAGACCGCCTGAGCCGACATCATCGCGACACCACACCGGCGCGTCCGCAGCGGCGCGCCGTTTTCATGCCCCCCCTCACCTCTCGATCGAAGGCTCTGACATCGCGCGATAATAGTCCCGCGCATGTCGGGACAGGCCGATCGCAAGACCGGCGCTGGCGGTGATCGCCACCATTTCGCCGCCGTCCTCGATGACCCCGGCCAATTCGCTGAAGCTCGGCGGCAGGACGACATGCAGCATGTCCACGACCACGGCGCAGATCACCAGCAGCACGAAGCACATGAAGAAGGGAAACAGCGCGCCCAGATCGCCAGGCCGTCGCCCCCGCCACGACCAGAGAAAGACGACCCCGACGCCAAGCCCCGCGATCCCCCAGGCCAGCAGTTCGCCGTATTCCTGCGGACCAAGACCATGCGAGATCGGAATATGCAGCGCCGCGCCGATCTTGCCGCCGGCACGCTCGTGATACTGCGCCGAATCGTCGAACCAGATGAATCCGTAAAGCACTGCCAGGAACAGCAGCGCGCGCGAACGAATTTCGAGGAAACTCATCAGCATCAGCGCCGCGACCAGAAAGGACAGACCGTGGTTGAAATCCTCGGCAAAGACGTCGTCGAGCCCGAGATCGAAGTTGTGCCGGATCACATGCGCCAGGGCCGATTGTTCATCCCAGAAGCCGGCGACCACATAGAGGACGATCATGGTGAGCGTCGTGGCCAACAGAAGCAGAAACATGCGGACGGCGACAGAATCACGAAGAATCAAACCCATAAGGGCCAAGACTTCTCGCTTTCCCCGCACGACGAGGGATGGCTGAGTCACTATTCGGCTCCTTCCAGAGCCCGGTCCGTCAGCCGTAAGAGGCGACACCGGGAGGCAGAGTGTCGCCCAGGGTCCCCCAATTGTCGCTAAGCTGTCAAGAACCGCCGTCCGACCGAAGCTTCAGCACCCAGCGGCCCAGCTTGGCAAGCAGCAGCAGCCAGGGCGCCCCATGCAGGACCAGATCGAAGATGTCGATGGGACGATGCAATGTGCCGCCAGCCAGCATCTTCAGCTTTTCCCAGATATGCGGTTCGGGAAAAAACGGGGCAAGACCAAGGGTCAGCGCCGCGATCAGCGCGATTTCCCACGAAACTTTGTCAAGCAGAGGCCCCATGGCGGGTCAGTTCTCCGGTTCGGGAGGGATGAAAGTGGCGCGGTTGACGGGGCTCGAACCCGCGACCCCCGGCGTGACAGGCCGGTACTCTAACCAACTGAGCTACAACCGCGCATCGACTTTCATCTGGTCCGTTTTACCCCGGACCGGGGCTTGGGCAGCGATGGCGCGGTTGACGGGGCTCGAACCCGCGACCCCCGGCGTGACAGGCCGGTACTCTAACCAACTGAGCTACAACCGCTCGCTGCCGTCCGGGTCGCCCCGGAACGTTGCGCTGTATTATGGTGCTCCCCCTGCCCCGTCAAGCGGCCTTTGTGCATTTTTTCCGGTTTTTTCGATGCCCCCTCAGGACACCTGCAACCCCGCGCGGAGAAACGCGAAAACCGCGCCCCGACAAAAGGTCGGGAGCGCGGCCTGAAGCTTCAATAGGTCGCCTGGAACCGGGCGGGATCAGCCCAGATCATAGCCGTCGGGCGGGCGCTTTGCGATTTGCAGACAAGGCGGACCGGCCCCCCCCAATCACCGCGCCAACGCCTCAGTCCGGGTCGCGATTGGCCTCCAGAATGTGCCGTGACAAATCGGGATCCTCAGCCGCCCGGGCCAGGATCAAGGCACCGACCAGCCGGCTCAGATACCGCAGGGCGGCGGTCTCGTCGCGCTGCGCGTCGCCGCTATGCTCCAGCCCCGCGATGATTTCCACTGTGTGGCGCAGACCATCGTCAAAGGCCTTGCGAACCGCCCCCTCGTGGCGCGGCGCCTCGGCCGCCAGGGTCGCATAGGTACAGCCCTTGCCCCGATGCTCCAGATGCAGATCGGACAGATACCATTGCGCGATGGCGGTCAGCGGATCGCCCTCGGCCCCGGCCAGCACCTTGCTCCAAGCCTCCGCATTCTCGGCCAAGGCCTGCGCCGTCGCCTCGGCGATCAGCGCCTCCTTGCTGTCGAACTGCTTGTAGAAGGCGCCGTTGGTCATCCCCGAAGCCTTCATCAACGCCGCGATGCCGGTGCCGTCATACCCGTCCCTGCGAAACATCTCGCCGGCGGTCCTGAGCACCCGCTCGCGATTCTTCGCCGCGTCCTGTCGGCTCATCCTCATGCCACAGCCTCCTGATCTGACCATTTGAATTATAGTCATAATCTTTCGATTGACAAGTTGGAGTATGATCATACTCTAAATGGAACTCTTGGAGGGAGTCAGATGACCATCACAGACCCAGATCCGATCATCATCGCCGGGGCCGCACGCACCCCGCTCGGCGCCTTCATGGGGGCGCTGTCGTCAGTGCCGGCGCCACGGTTGGGCGCCACCGCGATCCGCGCCGCCCTGCAAGCGGCCGATGTGGCCCCCGCGTCCGTGTCCGAGGTGCTGATGGGCTGCGTGCTGCCTGCGGGGCTTGGCCAGGCGCCGGCGCGGCAGGCGGCACGAGCGGCCGGGCTGCCCGATGCGGTCGGCGCCACCACGCTCAACAAGGTCTGCGGGTCGGGGATGAAGGCGGTTATGCTGGGCCACGATCTGATCCGCTCGGGCAGTGCCGGCATCGTCGTCGCGGGCGGCATGGAATCGATGTCGAACGCCCCCTTCCTGCTGGGCGACATGCGCCGGGGTCACAAGGCCGGCAGCGCCGAGGTTCTCGACCACATGATGAACGACGGGCTGGAGGATGCCTATGACCGCGGCCGGCCGATGGGCGCCTTCGGCGAGGCCACGGCCGAACTTTACCAGTTCAGCCGCGCCGATCAGGACACCTATGCGATCGAGACATTGGAACGCGCGCAGGGCGCCGTCGCCTCGGGCCAGTTCGACGGCGAATGCGCGCCGGTCACGGTGATGACCCGCAAGGGCGAAACCCTCGTCGCCCGCGACGAACGCCCCGAACAGATCAACGCCGACAAGATCCCGACCCTGCGCAGCGCCTTCGGCGAGGGCGGCACCATCACCGCCGCCAGCGCCTCGGCCAATGCCGACGGTGCGGCGGCGCTGGTGCTGACGCGCCAGAGCACGGCGAAGCAATCCGGCCTGCCGATCCTTGCCCGCCTCCTCGGCCATGCCACCCATTCGCAGGAACCCGCCTGGTTCACCACCGCACCGATCCCGGCGATCCGCAAACTGCTGGATCAGCTCGGCTGGCGGGCCGAGGATGTCGATCTCTTCGAGATCAACGAGGCCTTTGCCGTCGTTGCCATGGCCGCCGCCAAGGAGATCGGCATCCCGCGCGACAGGCTGAACGTCAATGGCGGCGCCTGCGCGCTTGGCCATCCGATCGGCGCCACCGGCGCCCGCATCATCGTCACCCTGATCCACGCGCTGCGCGCGCGTGGGCTGAAACGCGGCATCGCCTGCCTCTGCATCGGCGGCGGCGAGGCGACGGCCATTGCCCTGGAGATTGCAGCATGACCGAACAGACCCCGATTCCCACCGAAGTGCCGATGCCCGAACTGGCCTTCGGCCTGGCCGACCCGCGCGAGGCGGCCACCATGACCGGCCTGGAACAGATGCAGGCAATCATCGAACAGCGCTTTCCCGCCCCACCGATGGTCGAGGTCATGCGCCAGTGGGTCCATGAACTCGGCGAGGGTCGTATCGTCTTTCTCGGCAATCCGGCGGCGCGCTATCTGAACCCGATGGGGCTGGTGCATGGCGGCTGGACCATGACGCTGCTCGATTCCGCGCTGGGATGCGCGGTGCAGACCACGCTGAACCGGGGCGAGACCTATGCCTCTCTGGGGACCGAGGTGAAGTTCATCCGCCCCATCCTGCCGAACACCGGCCAGGTCCGCTGCTGCGCCGAGGTGCAGAGCCGCGGCCGCAACACCGCCACCGCCTCGGGCTGGGTCGAGGACAGCCAGGGCCGGATTCTCGCCACCGGCACCACCACCTGTTTCATTCGCACGGCGGGCTGAGACATGTATCTGATCGCCCTTCTCTTCTGTCCCTTCGCCTTCACCACCGGGGCCTTCGTCTTCTCGGGGGTGCTGCAACCGATGGCAGAGGCGCTTGGGGTTTCGGTCGCGGCGGTGGCGACGCTGCAATCGGCCTTTGCCATCGCCTGCGCCTTTTGCGGCCCGCTGCTGGCGCATCTGACCCGGCGACTGCCGCCGCGCCGGCTGCTGCTGGCGGTCTTGCTGACGTTGACGGTGCTGAACGCCGCCTCGGCCCTGGCCGCGGATTTCCGCAGCCTCTTCCTGCTCAGGTTGCTGGTCGGCGGCATCGGCGCGCTGGCCTTTCCACTGGCGACCACGCTTGCCGCCTCGGCCGCGACGGCGGCGGCGCGGCCCAAGGCGATTTCCACCGTCTACGCCGGCATCCCGCTGGCGATGATCCTCGGCATCCCGATCGGCTCGATCGCGGGCCTCAGCTATGGCTGGCCGGCCAGCTTCATCGCCACCGCCGCGATCTGTGCGATTGCCCTCCTGCTGGTCTGGGCCTTCGTGCCGGATCGGGCGCGGCTTGGCATCACCCCGGCGGCGGCCGGTCTGAATGCGCGCGTGCTGCCCTATCTCGGGGTCACGCTGATCGCCTCGGCCACGCTGTTCTGCGTCGCCGGGCTGATCGGACCGGTGATCCGGGCGACCACCGGCTTTTCCGGCAGCGGCATCGCGGCGATCCAGTGCCTGATCGGCTTCAGCAGCCTGTTCGGCGTGCGGCTCGGCGCAGCCCTTGCGGCCCGTGGCCACCGCTATGCGCTGCTCCTGCCCTTCGCGATGCTGCTGGTCTCGCTCGGCATTCTGGTGTCCCCGCTGATGACCGGCGCGGCAACCGCGCTCAGCCTGGCGGCGATGATCCTCAGCGTCGCCACCGGACCGGCGGCGCAGGCGGCCACCGGCACGCTGGTGCAATCCCGCCTGGCCGAGCTTGCCGGCAGCGGCGCGACGCTGGCCTTCTCGCTCAATGGCTCGATGATCTATCTCGGCCAGGGGCTCGGCATCCTGATCGGCGCCGCCGCCTTCCAAGGCTGGGGGCTGGGCGCCACACCGCTGATC
This sequence comes from Pseudodonghicola sp., assembly GCF_048268305.1. Lineage (NCBI taxonomy): Bacteria > Pseudomonadati > Pseudomonadota > Alphaproteobacteria > Rhodobacterales > Paracoccaceae > Pseudodonghicola > Pseudodonghicola sp. The sequence goes on along the minus strand of NZ_JBLWVT010000002.1, from coordinate 177,789 downwards.
GGCCTGATGCTGATCCTGCCCGGGGTGGCACTGGCGCTGGCCACCGCCCGCGGCGCGCAGCGCGGCCTCTCCGCCACAAAGGCCTGAGACAGCCCGCCCCACCTTGCCGAGGCTCACGAAAAGGGGCGGCCGATCCCGGCCTCCCCTCCTCCCGGTCGGTCGCGCGTTCGATTTCCGCGCGGCCGGCCAAACCGGCCCTTGAGCCGGCGGTCAGCCGATCCGCAGCACCTGCCGCTTGCGCCCCCAGTCCCCCGGCGCACCGTCGATCACCCCGGGAAAGGCGGTGCCGCAGCTCTGGCAATGACCATCCTCGGTCAGGTTCCAATCCGACAGCCGATACCAGTCCCGACCGATCAGCAACGCCCCACAGCCCGAGCAATAGCTCGACTGCCCGTCCTTGTGATGGGTATTGCCGACATAGACGTGATGCACCCCGGCGGCCTTGGCGATATCGCGGGCGCGCAGCAGCGTCGCCTGCGGCGTCGCCGGCACATCGGGCATCCGGTGATCGGGATGGAAGGCCGAGAAATGCAGCGGCACCTCCGGCCCCAGCCGGTCGACCACCCATTCCGACATCTCGGTCAGCTCGCGGTCGCTGTCGTTCCAGCCGGGGATCAGCAGCGTGGTCAACTCGACCCAGCAGGGGGTTTCCTTCACCGCATATTCGATGGTCTCCAGCACCGGCGCCAGATGCGAGGCGGTGAGCTTTTGATAGAACGCCTCGGTGAAGCCCTTCAGGTCGATATTCGCCGCGTCCATATGGGCAAAGAACTCCGCCCGCGGTTTCGGCGTGATGTAACCGGCGGTCACCGCCACGCTGCGGATGCCCCTGTCATGGCAGGCCTGGGCGATATCGACCGCATATTCGTGGAAGATCACCGGATCGTTGTAGGTATAGGCGACCGAGGCCACCCCGGCCCGTTCCGCCGCCTCGGCGATCATCTCGGGCGTGGCGTAATCGGTCAGGCTGTCGGTCTCGCGGCTTTTGGATATCTCGTGGTTCTGGCAGAACTTGCAGGCCAGGTTGCAGCCCGCGGTGCCGAAGCTCAGCACCGGGGTGCCGGGCAGGAAGTGGTTCAACGGCTTCTTCTCGATCGGGTCGATGCAGAAGCCCGACGAGCGGTTGTAGGTGTCCAGCACGATGCGCTGGCCCTCGCGCTTGCGCACGAAGCACATGCCGCGCTGACCCGGTTGCAGCGCGCAGAAGCGCGGGCAAAGCTCGCAGACAAGCCGCCCATCCTCGGGCCGGGATGACCAAAAACGCGCAGTCTCCAAGATGACCTCTCCATTTTTTGTGATCACATCCCATATAGGATGCAAAGGCCCCGACACCAGGGGCACGAGAACATCAGGTGAACAATGTCCGAACGCATTTGCCATTTCAGCGGAATGTTTTTCCCCGCCGATCCGAAACAGCTCGCCACCGAGGTCGAGGCCTATCTACATGCCGCAGCACTCGCCGCGCCGGCGGGGATGGCGGCGCCGCGCGCCATCGTGGCGCCACATGCGGGCTATCTCTATTCCGGGCGCTTCGCCGGGCTCTCCTTCGGGGCGGTGACCTGGACGCCCGAACGGATCGTCATCGTCTCCCCCTCGCACCGCTACTGGTTCCATGGGATCGCCTTCCCATCGCAGCAGGTGTTCTCGACCCCGCTTGGTCCCCTGACCATCGACCGGGCCGCCTGCGACGGGCTGGCCCAGGCCGGGCTCGCCCATGAGGAAGACGCCGCCCATGACAATGAACACGGCATCGAAACCCAGCTCCCCTTCATCCGCAGCCTCTGGCCCGGGGCCCGCATCGTCCCCCTGGTCTGCGGCGAGGTGCCGGCCGAACAGGTCGCCGCGGCGATCGACGCGCTTGAGGCACCCGGGACGCTGGTGGTGCTGTCCTCCGATCTCAGCCATTTCCTGACCCAGGCCGAAGCGCGCGAGAAGGACGCCGAAACCGCCCATCTGCTGGAGACCGGCCAGGCAGATCGGCTGACCCCCTATCATGCCTGCGGCGCCAAGGGGCTGCAGGGCTGGCTGATGTCGCGAAGCGGACAGGGCTGCAAGGCGCTGCGGCTCGGCATCGGCGACAGCGCCGAGGCCAGCGGCGATCGCTCCCGCGTCGTCGGCTATGGTGCCTGGGCCTTCTATCCGATCGACGCCGCGATGCTGCCACCGCGCGCCCAGGCCGCGCTGCTCGACCTCGCGCGCGGGGCGATCACCGCCCGGCTGACGCCGGACCAAGCGCAGCCCCCCGCGCCTGAGCGCGCCGCCACGCCGCTGCAGACGCAGGCGGCCAGCTTCGTGACCCTGACCCTGAACGGCGACCTGCGCGGCTGCATCGGGACGATCCGGGCGCATCGGGCCCTGGCGGAGGATGTCGCGGACAATGCGATCTCCGCCGCCTTCCGCGATCCGCGCTTCGCCCCGGTCACCGCCGGGCTGCTGCCCGATCTGCGGATCAAGATCGCCGTGCTCAGCAAGGCGCAGCCGCTGCATTTCCGCAATGAACAGGAGGCGCTGGCGCAGGTCGCTCCCGGGCTTGACGGGCTGATCCTCTCCTCCGGCGGGCATCGCGGAGTCTTCCTGCCGGCGGTCTGGGACAGCCTGCCCGAGCCGCGGGCCTTCCTCGAGGCGCTGAAACTCAAGGCCGGGCTGCCACGGCACTCCTGGGCGAAGGATACCAGCCTTCAGCGGTTCCGGGTGGAGAGCTTCGGCGAAGCCGACCTGGCGGCCTGAGCCCCGGGGCCAGGTCCGACGCGATGATCCGGGGCAGCGATCCTTTGCCCGTCGGGCCGATCGCCGCCCCGCCTGCCCCGATCAGCCGACCGAGGCAAGCGCGACCGCATCCGCCCCGGCGGGATAGCGCAGCCGATCCGACGGATCGTTGGCGGCCAGCCAGACCGCCTCGGCCACGTCGCTTTCCCGCGTGGTCAGCGTCGGGTTGGCGTAGCCTGCAAAGATCGACCCGGCGAAATCCGCATAGGCCTCGGGCACCAGCTCCATGACCGGGATGTCGGTATTCTCGGCGAACCGCGTGGTTGGGGCATAGCCGGGTTCGACCAGCCGGGCGCGCAGACCGAAAGCGCCCAGCTCATGCGCGAGGGACCCGGTGAACCCCTCAATCGCCTGTTTGCTGGCGGTATAGGCGGCGGCCAGTGGCATCGGCGCCAGCGTCACGCTCGAGGTGACGTTGACGATCACCCCGGAACGCCGCGCCCGCATCTGCGGAATCACCGCCTGCGTCATTGCCATCACCCCGAAGGTATTGGTTTCGAAAACCTTTCGGACATGTGCCATCGGCGTCGCCTCAAACGCGCCGACAACACCGATGCCGGCGTTGTTGACCAGGACGTCGATCGGCCCGGCGGCGGCGATCGCTTCGGCGATGCTGTCCGCCCGGGTGACGTCGAGCGGCAGGATCCGGATGCGGTCAGAGACCGGGAGAAGATCGTTGCGCGGGCCGCGCATGGTGGCGATGACGCTCCAGCCCCGGGCATGGAAGTGACGGGCAGTCTCCAGCCCGTAGCCGGACGAGCAGCCGGTGATGAGGACGGTGGTCATGGGGGACTCCTGAGTTTGCTGTTGACCAGACGGTTCTATCGGGCAAAATCAAGACTATCATCAATCCGAAGTCCGTATTTTGTTTGCGAAAGTCCTGAATGCCCGATCCCCTGACCCAAGTGATCCGGATCTTGCGGCCCCGCGCCGTGGTCTCGAAAGGGATCAGCGGCGCCGGCCGCTGGGCGGTGCGCTATGGCGCATTTGGCGAGCCCGGCTTTTGCGCGGTGACCGAGGGCCACTGCCGCCTGGCCGTCGAGGGCGAGGCGGAGGTTCTGCTCGAAGCCGGGGATTTCGTCCTGCTGCCGGCGACGCCCGCCTTCACCATGTCCGGCCTCGATCCCGCTCCGGCGGTGCGGATCGACCCGAGGAGTGCGCCGCCGCCAGACCGCGAGGTCCGCTATGGCCGGCAGGACGGGCCACCGGACATGCGGCAGTTCGGCGGCTGGTTCGCCTTCGCCTCTCCCGATGCCGGGCTGCTGGTCGCTCTGCTGCCGCGCATGATCCATATACGCGGCGTCCCGCGGCTGAGCCAATTGGTGCATCTGCTCGGCGCCGAGGCGGCGCGCGAGGAGATCGGCCGTGATCTCATCCTTGAACGACTGGTGGAAATCCTGCTGATCGAGGCGTTGCGCGCCGCGCCGGCCGGACAGGCACAACCAGGGCTGCTGCGCGGTCTGGCAGACCCGCGGATCGCGCCCGCCCTGCGCTGCATGCACGACCAGATACAGCGGTCATGGACGGTGGCGGCCCTGGCGCGGGAGGCCGGGCTGTCCCGCTCGGCCTTTTTCGACCGCTTCACCCGCCTGGTCGGAGTCAGGCCGATGGAATATCTGCTGTCCTGGCGCATGGCCGTGGCAAAAACCATGCTGCGCGGCAGCGGCCTGCCGCTGGACGAGGTCGCAAGCCGGATCGGCTATGGCTCTGCCAGCACCTTCAGCACCGCCTTCAGCCGCCATGTCGGCCTGCCCCCTGGCCGGTTCGTGAAGCTTTCAGAGAGGCAAGGCGACACCGCCCAAGCGGCGCGGGTCTGGAGCTGAATTGGAACTTTCGGCTAGTTTCCCGAACTGTCGCTCAAGGGCCATCTCAAGCCCGAGCATCGCAATTCAGTGGGAAAATGGTGGGTGATAAGAGATTTGAACTCCTGACATCTTCGATGTGAACGAAGCGCTCTACCACTGAGCTAATCACCCGTGCGAGTGGGATTTATACAAGCTTTCCCGAGGGCGCAACCCCCAATTCGCAAGTTTGTGGGCAGGAAAATTCATCCCCTGCCCACTGCCAAATCGGCGTCTCAGTCCGGCGCGCCGTCGCTGTCCTCGGTGTCCTGGGTTCCCGGGGTCAGTTTCTGGCGCAGCTTGGCCACCACTACCCGGTTCGGCCCCTTTTCGGCCGTACGGTTGATGCTGAGCTTGCCGAGCGGTGCCAGGTTGAAGCCCCGCCCTTCGGCCAGGGTTTCCCCCAGCAGGGCAAGCATCGCCTCGATCACCGGCTTGGCATCGGCCTTCTTCGCCTGGGTCCGCTCCACCACGCGGTCGAGCAACTCCTTCATCCGCAGATCGGTCTCGGCCGCTCCCTGCGCTTTCGCCACCTTAAGCTTCGGCCCTGCCGGCATCTCGGCACCGCCACCGGCGCGGGTCTCGCCTCCGGCCTTTCCCTTCTTTTTCTTGATCGTCTGCTTGGTCTCTTCCATGCCTGCCCCCCGTCTGATGAGCTGCTGTTTGCCTTATACGCGAGTCTAGCCCTCGCCCACAGCGAACACCAGCCGCCGTTCTCCCACGCACATGAAAAAGGCGGGCCCGAGGGCCCGCCTGATGAACGCTAGCATGTCGTTCCGGCTTAGTGCGCGGTGGCGCCGGAATTTTCTTCCGCCGTCGTCATCTTGGCACGGGCGGCTGCGGCCTCTTCCTCGGCCGCCTCGTTCCATTCGATCGGCTCCGGCTGACGCACCAGGGCGTGCTTGAGCACCTCCGACACGTGGGTGACCGGGATGATCTCCAGCCCCTGCTTCACGTTGTCGGGGATTTCCGGCAGATCCTTTTCATTCTCTTCCGGAATCAGCACCGTCTTGATGCCGCCACGCAGCGCGGCCAGCAGTTTCTCCTTCAGCCCGCCGATGGCGGTGGCATTGCCGCGCAGGGTGACCTCGCCAGTCATGGCGATATCCTTGCGCACCGGGATCTGCGTCAGCACCGAGACAATGGCCGTGACCATCGCCAGACCGGCCGAGGGCCCATCCTTCGGCGTCGCGCCATCGGGGACGTGAACGTGGATGTCCCACTTGTCGAAACTGGTCGGCTTGACGCCAAGCTGCGGTGCGATGGAACGCACGTAGCTCGAGGCCGCGTCGATCGATTCCTTCATCACCTCGCCCAGTTTCCCGGTGGTCTTCATCCGGCCCTTGCCCGGCAGACGCAGCGCCTCGATGCTCAGAAGCTCGCCGCCGACGCTGGTCCAGGCCAGCCCGGTAACGACGCCGATCTGGTCTTCCTTCTCGGCCAGACCATAGCGGAACTTCTTCACGCCCAGGTAATCGTCAATATTGTCGGCGGTCACGGTAACGTTCGCCACCTCTTTCTTGACGAGCTTGGTCAGCGCCTTGCGGCAGACCTTGGCGATCTCGCGCTCCAGGCTCCGCACCCCGGCCTCACGGGTATAGAAGCGGATGATGGCGGTCAGCGCATCATCGGTCATCGAGAACTCCTGGGGTTTGAGCCCATGGTTCTTGATCTGCTTCGGCAACAGGTGCTGCTTGGCGATCTCGCGCTTTTCGTCCTCGGTATAGCCCGAGAGCGGGATGATCTCCATCCGGTCGAGAAGCGGCCCCGGCATGTTGTAGGAGTTCGCCGTGGTCAGGAACATCACGTCGCTCAGGTCGTATTCGACCTCGAGATAGTGGTCCACGAAGGTGGAGTTCTGTTCCGGATCGAGCACCTCCAGCATGGCCGAAGCGGGATCGCCACGGAAATCCTGGCCCATCTTGTCGATCTCGTCGAGCAGGATCAGCGGGTTGGTGGTCTTCGCCTTCTTCAGCGCCTGGATGATCTTGCCGGGCATCGAGCCGATATAGGTCCGACGGTGACCGCGGATCTCGCTCTCGTCACGCACGCCACCCAGCGAGATGCGAATGAATTCGCGCCCCGTGGCCTTGGCGACCGATTTACCCAGCGAGGTCTTGCCGACGCCCGGAGGGCCGACGAGGCACATGATCGGCCCCTTCAGCTTTTTCGAGCGCTGCTGCACCGCGAGATATTCGACGATCCGTTCCTTGACCTTCTCGAGGCCATAGTGGTCATGATCGAGGATCTCCTCGGCGCGGGTCAGATCCTTCTTGACCCGGGACTTCACCCCCCAGGGGATCGACAGCATCCAGTCGAGATAGTTGCGCACCACGGTGGCCTCGGCCGACATGGGCGACATGTGTTTCAGCTTCTTCAGCTCGGCCTCGGCCTTTTCCCTGGCCTCGTTCGAAAGCTTGGTCTCGGCGATGCGGGCCTCAAGCTCGGCAATCTCGCCCTCGCCCTCGTCGCCATCGCCCAGCTCCTTCTGAATGGCCTTCATCTGCTCATTCAGATAATATTCGCGCTGGGTCTTCTCCATCTGCGACTTGACCCGGGTCTTGATCTTCTTCTCGACCTGCAGAACGGACATTTCGCCCTGCATCAGACCATAGACCTTTTCCAGCCGCTCGGAGATCGAGAGGGTTTCCAGAAGCTCCTGCTTGCGCGACACGTCGATGCCCAGATGGCCCGCGATCAGATCGGCGAGCTTGGCGGGATCGGTGCTTTCGCTGACGGCGGCGAGAGCTTCCTCGGGGATGTTCTTGCGCACCTTGGCATAGCGTTCGAATTCATCCTCCACCGTGCGCAGCAGCGCTTCGGTGGTGGTGACATCGCCCGGGATTTCGGTCAGATATTCAGCCCGCGCCTCGAAGAAGGACTCATTGGGCAGAAATTCGGTGATGCGGACCCGCGCCTGGCCTTCGACCAGCACCTTGACGGTGCCATCGGGCAGTTTCAGCAACTGCAGCACATTGGCCAGCACGCCGGTCATATAGATGCCATCGACATCGGGATCGTCTACGGCGGGGTCGATCTGGCTGGACAGCAGAATCTGCTTGTCGTCCGCCATAACCTCTTCCAGCGCCCGGACGGATTTTTCCCGACCCACAAACAGCGGCACGATCATGTGGGGGAAAACCACGATATCGCGCAGCGGCAGGACCGGGTAGGAGGAGTTGAGAGGCTCTTGCATATGCGTTCCTTGGCTTTGGCAAGATGGCACTGGCCCCTCTTCGAGGCGGCGCTCGGCCATCTCCTGTCATCGAGTTGTTACGTGGGGCGTCGCCCTCTCCATTTCAACCTCGCCCGTTTCAGGCGTCGGCCAGCATGGCGCGGGTGCGACGGGGCCGCAAGAGAGCATTTGACCTTTTGTTGTGGAAAACCCGGCCGGGAGGCGGCAGACCGTTCCTCCCGGCCGACACAAGCTTCGGTCAGACCGCTTCGAGCGCCGGATAGTCGATCAGCCCCTTTGCCCCGCCGCCGTAAAGGGTGGCGCGATCCAGTTCGTTCCAGGGCGCATCCTGTTCCAGCCGCGCCACCAGATCGGGGTTGGAGATGAACGGCCGTCCGAAGGCCACCAGATCGGCCGCACCCGTTTCGATCGCATCCAGCGCCATCTGCCGGTCGTAGCCGTTGTTGGCCATATAGGGCCCCTCGAACATCGCGCGCAGCGCCGTGATGCTTTCGCCCGCGGCCAGTTCGCGCGATCCGCCGGTGGCGCCTTCGACCATATGCAGATAGGCCAGACCGAAGCGGTTCAGTTGCGGCACCACATAGCTGAAGGTCGCCATCGGATCGGCATCGGATACGCCATTGGCAGGGCTGAACGGCGACAGCCGCAACCCGACCTTGCCCCCGCCGATCTCCTCGGTCACAGCCTCCAGCACTTCAAGCAGCAGCCGCGCGCGGTTCTCGACCGGCCCGCCATAGGCGTCGTCGCGATGGTTGGCGCCGGTCTTGAGGAACTGATCCAGCAGATAGCCATTGGCGCCATGCACCTCGACCCCGTCAAAGCCGGCGATCATCGCCAGCCGCGCGGCCTTGCGGTAATCCTCGACGATGCCCGGCAATTCCTCGATCGCCAGCGCGCGCGGGGCGGAGGTTTCCTCGAACCCGTTCTGGGTAAAGGTCTTCACCCCCGCCGGGATCGCCGAGGGCGCGACCGGCGCCTGCCCGTCGGGCTGTAGCGAGGTATGGCTGATGCGGCCGACATGCCAGAGCTGGATGACGATCTTGCCGCCCGCCTCGTGCACGGCCTCGGTGACCTTTTTCCAGGCCTCGGCCTGCGCCTCGGTATAGATGCCGGGGGTCTGGATATAGCCCTTGCCCTGCGGCGAGATCTGGGAGGCTTCGGTGATGATCAGCCCGGCGGTGGCACGCTGGCGATAGTATTCGACGTGGAGATCATTGACCTCGCCGGTCACGTCATCGGCCCGGTTCCGGGTCAAAGGCGCCATGACGACGCGGTTCTTCAGCGAGATATCGCCCGCGGTGAAGGGCGAAAAAAGCTTGTACGACATGAGGAAACTCCCTTTCCGTCCCGCGCTGGCAAGGCGGGTCCGACAGGGAAGCTAAGCGCATTCTGCGCCGCGGCAAGCCCCGGCGCGCATGTACGCGCAGGTCAGACGATCACAGCGGCGCGATATCGCCCTCGGCCCGCCGGGCATGGAACTCGGCCTCCCAGGCGTCGAAACGGCCCTCGGCGATGGCGTCGCGCATGCCCTGCATCAGATCCTGGAAGTAATGCAGGTTGTGCCAGGTCAGCAGCATCGAGGAGATGATCTCCTGACTGCGGAACACATGGTGCAGATAGGCGCGCGAATAGTTGCGGCAGGCGGGACAGCCGCACTGTTCGTCCAGCGGACGCGGATCATCCTGATGCCGTGCGTTCTTGATGTTCAAAACCCCATGACGGGTGAAAACCTGCCCGGTCCGGCCCGACCGCGACGGCAGCACGCAGTCCATCATGTCGACGCCGCGCTTCACCGCGCCCACGATGTCGTCAGGCTTGCCCACCCCCATCAGATAGCGCGGCTTGTCCTCGGGCAGCATGTCGGGGGCGTAGTCGAGACAGCCGAACATCGCCTCCTGCCCCTCGCCCACGGCGAGCCCGCCGATGGCATAGCCCTCGAAGCCGATCGCCTTCAGCGCCTCGGCGCTCTCCTCGCGCATGTCGCGCTCAAGCCCGCCCTGCTGGATGCCGAAAAGCGCGTATCCTGGCCGATCACCGAAGGCTTCGCGCGACCGCGCGGCCCAGCGCATCGACAGCCGCATGCTCTCGGCGATGCGGTCGCGGTCGGCCGGCAAGGCGGGACATTCATCGAAACACATCACGATGTCCGACCCCAAGAGCCGCTGGATTTCCATCGACCGTTCCGGGCTCAGGTGATGTTTCGAGCCGTCGACATGGGATTTGAAGGTCACCCCCTCTTCGGTCAGCTTGCGCAGACCCGACAGGCTCATCACCTGGAACCCGCCCGAGTCGGTCAGGATCGGCTTGTGCCAGTTCATGAACTTGTGCAGGCCACCCAGCCGGTCGATCCGCTCGGCGGTGGGGCGCAGCATCAGGTGATAGGTATTGCCCAGAAGGATGTCGGCGCCGGTCGCCGCCACGCTTTCCGGCATCATCGCCTTGACGGTCGCGGCCGTGCCCACCGGCATGAAGGCAGGGGTGCGGATTTGACCGCGCGGCGTGTCGATCACGCCGGTGCGCGCCTTGCCGTCGGTTGCCTTCAGCGTGAAGGAGAATTTCGTCGTCATCGCGACCCCCCGCTTTGTCCTGAGCCAATCCGGCCGGTATTGCGGCAAACGCGCCGCGCTGGCAAGGCCCCGGCGCCGCGACCGGCACCGGACGCCTTGCAATCCGCCCCATGGCGCGCCAACCCTGCACCGATGACCCGCCCCCTGTCCCCCTGGATCGCGATCCTCGCGCTTTACGCCGCCGGCCTCGGCGCGGCGGGGCAATTCGCCAAGATGGCGGTGATCCTGCCACAGCTCGGTCAGGCCTATCCGCAGGCCGGCACCGCGCTGGGGTTCCTGGTCTCGCTTCTCAGCCTGATGGGAGTGCTACTGGGGCTGGTGGCCGGCATGCTGGTCGCGCGCATCGGGTTTCGCCGCACCCTGATCTGGGCCCTGGCGGCGGGCGGCGCAATCTCGCTGGCGCAGACGGCGCTGCCGCCGTTGCCGCTGATGCTGCTCCTGCGGGTGGCCGAGGGGGCCAGCCATCTGGCGATCGTGGTGGCCGCCCCGACGCTGATCGCCCAGGTGGCGCCCGATGGCATCCGCTCGGCGGCGCTGACCCTCTGGGGCACCTTCTTCGGCGTCGCCTTCGCCGTCACCGCGCTGATCGGCGTGCCGGTGGCCGAGCGCTATGGGCCGCAGGCGCTCTTCGCCGCGCATGCGATCTGGATGGCGGCGATGGCGCTGCTGCTGCTCCGTCTCGTCCCCGCCGACACGCCGATCCCGAGAACCAAGCCGCCCCTGACATTCGCCGGGCTTCTCAGGCGGCATCTCGACCTCTACCGCTCGCCCTTCCTCGCCGCGCCGGCCTGGGGCTGGCTGTTCTATACCCTGACCTTCGTCGCGCTGCTGGCGGTCTGGCCGCCACTGCTGCCGGCGCGCGCCGCCACCCTCACCGCCACACTCGCGCCACTGGCGGCGATCGCCGTCTCGATGACGCTGGGGGTTGCCCTGCTGCGCCGCTGGCCGGCGATCAAGGTGGTGATGCTGGGCTTCGCCCTCGCCTTCTGCTTGGCGCTCAGCCTGCCGCTCGCCCCCGACAGCGGCCTGCCCGCCATCGCGCTCTTCGCCTGTCTCGGCTTGGTCCAGGGGGCGAGCTTTGCCGCCATCCCCCAGCTCAACGACACCGCCGAGACCCGAGCGCTCGCCAATGGCGCATTGGCGCAGATGGGCAATCTGGGCAATATGACCGGCACGCCGCTGATGCTGGCGATCTATGGTGGCGCCGGAAAGCCGGGGCTGACCGTGGTGGTCGCGCTCTGCTATGCGGCGGCGTTCTTCGTCCATCTCGGGCTCAGCCGCGCCCGGGCCAGGGCGCGCGGCCTCGATCTGGGTCTCGGACGGGGCTGACCCGTCATTTTGCAGTTGCAGAAAATTCACTTGCGCGGGTGCGGCAAACCGCTAGGGAGGCCGGCATAGAGGACTGCCCCAGGATCCCCAAGCATGATCGATTCCCCCGCCGCGCCCCTCCCGCTGACTTTCGGCTGGGAGGAATGGATCGCCTTGCCCGCACTCGGTCTGCCGGCGATCAGCGCCAAGATCGACACCGGCGCGCGGACCTCGGCGCTGCATGCCTATGATATCGAGCTCTTCGGCCCCTCCTCCGCCCCCAAGGTGCGGTTTTCGGTGCATCCGATTCCCGGCCGCGACGATCTGGAAATCGCCTGTTCCGCCCCGATCACCGACCGGCGCGAGGTGACCTCGTCAAACGGCGAATCCGAGCTGCGCTATGTCATCACCACACCCTTGCTGGTCGCCGGCCGGAAATGGCCGATCGAGATCACCCTGACCAACCGCGCCGGCATGGCCAGCCGCATGCTGCTGGGCCGGCAGGCCTTGACCGATCATATCTCGATCCTGCCGACCGAACGGCACCTGCAGCCGGTGCTGAATTACGACGTCTATCATTCCGCCCTGATGCGCCAAAGCGCGCCGAAACGCGCCCTGCGGATCGCCGTGCTCAGCCGTGAGGACAATTATTCCACCCGCCGGCTGGTCGAAGTCGGCGAGGCGCGCGGCCATACCGTCGAGGTGATCGACACCACCCGCTGCTATATGGCGATCAACGCGATGGCGCCCGAGGTGCATTATGACGGCAAGCGCCTGCCGCGTTATGACGCAGTGATCCCGCGCATCGGCGCCTCGGTCACCCAATACGGCACCGCGCTGATCCGCCAGTTCGAAACCATCGGCACCTATTGCGTCAACGGCTCGGCCGGCATCACCGCCAGCCGCGACAAGCTGCACGCGCATCAGGTGCTGGCGCGCCACAAGATCGGCATGCCGGCCACCGCCTTCGCCTCCTCGCCCAAGGACACCAGCAACCTGATCGGTCTGGTCGGCGGCGCCCCGTTGATCGTCAAGCTGCTGGAAAGCACCCAGGGCAAGGGCGTGGTGCTGGCCGAGACCAAGAAGGCCGCCGAATCCGTGATCTCGGCCTTCCGCGGCCTGCGCGCCAACTTTCTGGTCCAGCACTTCGTCAAGGAGGCGGCGGGCGAGGATGTGCGCTGTCTGGTGATCGGCGGCAAGGTGGTCGCGGCGATGAAGCGCACCGGGGCCGAGGGCGATTTCCGCTCGAACCTGCATCAGGGCGGTCAGGCCAGCGTCACCCGCATCAGCAAGGAGGAGCGTGACGTGGCGGTGCGCGCCGCCCGCGCCTTCAGCCTGAACATGGCCGGCGTCGACCTGCTGCGCAGCGACGACGGCCCCAAGGTGCTCGAGGTCAACTCCTCCCCCGGCTTCGAGGGGATCGAACAGGCCACCGGCAAGGATGTGGTCGGTCGCATCTATGACGAGATCGAGAGCCACGTCCGCCCCCGCCCGGTGCCGCGCCGTCAACGCGCCCTGCGCGCAACCGCCAGCGACGCTTGATGCGCCCCCCTGCTGCCGCCATATAGGCAGGACAGTCTTTGGCGCATACTTGAGGAGCCCTCCATGACCGAGGATCAGATCGCCGGCCTGCTGTCGGCCAATATCGTCTATCTTCTGGCGGCGCTGTTCGTCATCGTCGTCATCCTCAAGGGGGTGCGTATCGTGCCCCAGTCGGAGAAATACGTGGTCGAACGCTTCGGCCGGTTGCGCGCGGTGATGGGACCGGGCATCAACTTCATCGTGCCCTTCCTCGATGTGGTGCGGCACAAGATTTCCATTCTCGAACGGCAATTGCCCACCGCCAGCCAGGATGCGATCACCCGCGACAACGTGCTGGTCGAGGTCGAAACCTCGGTCTTCTACCGCATCATCGAGCCGGAAAAGACCGTCTATCGCATCCGCGACGTCGATGCCGCCATCGCCACCACCGTCGCCGGCATCGTGCGCGCCGAGATCGGCAAGATGGATCTGGACGAGGTGCAGTCGAACCGCTCGCAACTGATCACCACCATCAAGGCCTCGGTCGCCGATGCGGTGGACGATTGGGGGATCGAGGTGACCCGCGCCGAGATCCTCGACGTCAATCTCGATCAGGCCACCCGCGACGCCATGCTGCAACAGCTCAACGCCGAACGCGCCCGCCGCGCCCAGGTGACCGAGGCCGAGGGCCGCAAGCGCTCGGTCGAGCTGCAGGCCGATGCCGAGCTCTACGCCGCCGAACAGACCGCCAAGGCGCGCCGCATCCAGGCTGATGCAGAGGCCTATGCCACCGAGGTGGTCGCCAAGGCGATCGCGGAAAACGGGCTTGAGGCGGCACAGTATCAGGTCGCGCTGAAACAGGTCGAGGCGCTGACCGCGCTTGGCAACGGATCGGGCAAGCAGACCATCGTGGTTCCCGCCCAGGCGCTCGAGGCCTTCGGAGATGCCTTCAAGCTGCTGAAGGGGCGCGCGTGATGCTGCTCTGGACGATCTGGTGGCTCTGGATCGCGGCGGCGCTGGTGCTTGCCACGCTCGAGGTGCTGGTGCCGGGGTTCGTCTTCCTCGGCTTCGCCTTCGGCGCGCTCGGCGTCGGACTGCTGCTTCTGCTGATCGGCGCGGCCCTGACGCTGGCGCCGCTCCTGCTGATCTTTGCGCTGCTGTCGCTGGCGGCCTGGGTGGTGATGCGGCGGCTGTTCCCGCATTCCTCGGGGCAGACCAGGATCATCGACAAGGACATCAACGACTGAGTCTGCGCCACGCTCTGGACCTTCCCGAGCGATAGCTTATATATTCGCTCAGGATAAGAACCGAGGCCCCGATGACCCAAGCCCCCGAACCGCTGGAAGGCACGCCGCTGATCGCGCCGTCGACCGTGGACCATCCCCTTTACGACCAGGTCGTCAACGCCTGCCGCACCGTCTATGATCCGGAAATCCCGGTGAATATCTATGAGCTTGGCCTGATCTACACCATCGAGATCAACGATGACGACGAGGTCAAGATCATCATGACCCTGACGGCGCCCGGCTGCCCGGTGGCCGGCGACATGCCCGGCTGGGTGATCGAGGCGGTGGAGACCGTCCCCGGGGTCAAATCGGCCGATGTCGAACTGACCTGGGAACCGCCCTGGGGCATGGACATGATGTCGGACGAGGCGCGGCTGGAACTGGGCTTCATGTAAGCCGCGCCCTTATCCACAGATTTCAGGCGCCTGTCGCAAACTCTTGACGTGGATGTCACAGCGATGTCCGGGTTTCGTCACATCCGCTCCCTAGCATCGGCGACAGGGCCATGCCCGCCCCATCAAGGGCATGTCTTCGATCCCCCCAAAGGGCCGCCCTCCCCCCGGGCGGCCCTCTCTTTCCCCCGCAGCCTTCCTGTCCTCGTCTGGGGGCTTGAGCCCCGCCGCCCGGCGCCCTAGATTAATGGTGAAGGAGAAACCCATGTTTGGCATTCCCGGAAAACAGGCCGTCACGATGACCCCCCGCGCCGCGGCGCAGATCGCCAGGCTGATGCAGAAGGGCGGTCACGCCGGTCTGCGCATTGGCGTCAAGAAGGGGGGATGCGCCGGCATGGAATACACGATGGACTACGTCGACGAGGCCGCGCCCCACGACGAGGTGGTTGATCAGGACGGCGCCCGGATCCTGATCGCGCCGATGGCGCAGATGTTCCTCTTCGGCACCGAGATCGACTATGAGGTGAGCCTGCTGGAATCAGGCTTCAAGTTCAACAACCCCAATGTGGCCGAGGCCTGCGGCTGCGGCG
The DNA here is from genome assembly GCF_048268305.1 of Pseudodonghicola sp. Taxonomy (NCBI): domain Bacteria; kingdom Pseudomonadati; phylum Pseudomonadota; class Alphaproteobacteria; order Rhodobacterales; family Paracoccaceae; genus Pseudodonghicola; species Pseudodonghicola sp. The sequence goes on along the minus strand of NZ_JBLWVT010000002.1, from coordinate 162,322 downwards.
AGTCGATCAAGTTCAAGGACGCCCCGGCAACCGAGAGCGCGGCGGACGGCATCCCCCGGTTCTGATCCCCCTACTTCTGATCCCCCGGCTCTAAATCCCTTGGCGCGGCCCCCGAGGCCGCCCGCAGCTTCTTCTCTGCCGAAATACTCCGGGGGAATCGCCGCAGGCGATGGGGGCAGAGCCCCCTTCCCCCAAGCTCCTCCCATTTCAGCGTTTCCGCCCGCCGATCGGCAATCCTTCCCCCAGGGCGCGCCCGCACTGGCCTGCGCAATTGTTTCGCCCTCGCCGCGATGCTACGAGACATCGGAAAGCAGTCAAAAACGGACAAGGGGTCAGGCATGCGGCAGAAACTGGCGGCAGGAAACTGGAAGATGAACGGCACCGGCGCCGCGCTGAGCGAACTGGCCGCCCTTGCCGCGCTGGAACCCGCGCCGAAATCCGAGATTCTGATCTGTCCGCCGAGCCCGCTGATTCACCGCGCCGCCCAGGCCGTGGCCGGCAGCGCCATCCGGATCGGCGGCCAGGATTGTCACGCCGCCCATGCCGGCGCCCATACCGGCGATGTCAGCGCCGAGATGCTGCTCGACGCCGGCGCCCGCTATGTCATCCTCGGCCATTCCGAGCGGCGCACCGATTACGGCGAGACCGACGCGGTGGTGCGCGACAAGACCGAGGCTGCGATCGACGCCGGGCTGACCGCCATCGTCTGCGTCGGCGAAACCCTCGATCAGCGCGAAGGTGGTGCGACGCTCGACATCATCGCCGGCCAGCTCGCCGGCTCGGTGCCCGCCAATGTGACCGCCGAAACCCTGGTGATCGCCTATGAACCGGTCTGGGCGATCGGCACCGGCCATGTGCCCAGCCTGGGTCAGATCGGCGAGGTGCATGATTTCATGCGTGAAAAGCTCGAAGCCCGGTTCGGGCCCGAGATCGGCGATGCGATCCGGCTGCTCTATGGCGGTTCGGTCAAGGGCAGCAATGCCGCCGAGATCTTCGCCGTCTCCAACGTCGATGGCGCGCTGGTCGGAGGCGCCAGCCTGAAGGCCGCGGATTTCGCCGCCATCATCGAGGCGCTCGACGCCGCCTGAGGCTCAGCTTCCCGACAGGACAAAGCCCGAAATCCGCGCCGGATTTCGGGCTTTGTCCTGCCCCGGTCGGGACCAGGGCAGGACCGATCACTCCGCCGCGGTCGCCTCGGGCGCCACCAGTTCGCCGCTCTCGATCTGCTCGCGCTCGATCGATTCGAACAGCGCCTTGAAGTTGCCCTCGCCGAATCCGTCGTCGCCCTTGCGCTGGATGAATTCGAAGAAGATCGGCCCGATCACGGTTTTCGAGAAGATTTGCAGCAAAATCCGCGTCTCGCCGCCATCGACCACACCCTCGCCGTCGATCAGGATGCCGTGTTTCTTCATCCGCTCGATCGGTTCGTCATGGCCTTTCACCCGGTCATGGGACATCTCGTAATAGGCGTCATTCGGCCCCGGCATGAACTTCAGCCCCATCTCGGCGATGGCGTCGGTGGCGCCATAGATATCCTCGGTCCCCACCGCGATATGCTGGATGCCCTCGCCCTTGTATTTCTTCAGATAGGCGACGATCTGCCCGGTCTCGCCGCGATCCTCGTTGATCGGGATGCGAATGCGGCCGCAGGGCGAGGTCAGCGCCCGGCTGAACAAGCCGGTGAACTTGCCCTGGATGTCGAAGAAGCGGATTTCGCGGAAGTTGAACAGATCGCCATAGAAGGCGAACCACTTGTCCATATTGCCCGCGAAGACATTGTGAGTCAGATGGTCGAGGTAATAGAAACCGACCCCGCGCGGCTTCGACTGCGCCAGCCACTCGAACTCCGCATTATAGGGCGAGGTTTCGTAATACTGGTCGATGAAATAGATCAGGCTGCCGCCGATGCCCTTGATCGCCGGCACATCCATGGTCTTGTCGCTGCCCTCATAGGCCTCTGCCCCTTTCGAGACCGCGTGATCAAAGGCCTGCTGCGCATCCACCACACGCCAGCCCATCGCGGGGGCGCAGGGGCCGTGTTCGGCCACGAACTTCTCGGCGAAGCTGCCTTTTTCAGCATTCAGGATATAGGTGATATCGCCCTGCTGCCACAGCTCGATCCCCGGCTTGGTCTTGTGCCGCGCCACCAGCGCATAGCCCATGCGGGCGAAGAGGTCGCGCAGCTCCTGCGGATCGGGATGAGCGAATTCGACGAACTCGAACCCGTCGGTGCCGGCGGGATTTTCCGGGCTGATCACCGATTTCGGGGCATTGTGCGGGAAAGGTCCCATGGCGCATCTCCTCTGTTGCGACGAGCGTTTTTCTGCTGCCTCCAAGAATACGACATGTGAAATACGTAATTTGCGCATTTTTCCGCGCAAACCCGATTTGACATGCGGGGTTCCCGCACTAAACTGGCAGAGATCAAGGAATCCACCGCACATGCTCGATGACATTGACACACGCCTTCTGGCTGCGCTCCAGAAGGACGCGCATCTGACCGCGCAGGAATTGGGAGAGTTGCTGAACCTCTCCCCCAGCCAGGCAGGCCGCCGCCGCCAGCGGCTGGAGGCCGAAGGCTATATCGTCGGCTATGCCGCCCGGCTCGATCCGCTCAAGCTCGGGCTGCACGTTCAGGGCTTCATCCAGGTCCATCTGGGCACCCATGGCCCGGAACAGGCCAAGGGCTTTGCCCGGTTGGTGCGGTCGCGGCCCGAGATCATCAGCGTCTGGACGATGACCGGCGAAGCGGACTATCTGCTGCGCGTCTATTGCGAGGATCTGCCAGCGCTCAACCGGCTGCTCCACGACATCATTCTGCCCCACCCCACGGTGGCCCGGGTGCAAAGCCAGATCGTGATGGATCAGCTCAAGCCCGATGCGCCGCTGCCCACCTGACCCCGGAAAGGAACGGTCATCTTGGAAGGTTTTCTCTACCAGGCGACGATCTATCTGGCCGCCGCGGTGATCGCGGTGCCCTTCGCCGCCCGCATGGGGCTGGGATCGGTTCTGGGCTATCTCGCTGCCGGCATCGTCATCGGGCCGGTGCTGGGACTGGTCGGGTCGGAAACCCAGGATCTGCAGCATTTCGCCGAATTCGGCGTGGTGATGATGCTGTTCCTGATCGGGCTGGAGCTGGAGCCGAAGGCGCTGTGGAACATGCGCGACCGGCTGATCGGGCTGGGCGGGCTGCAAATCACCGTGACCACGCTGGTGCTGATGATCGCCGCCCTCGCCGCCGGCGAGACCTGGCAGGTGGGCCTCGCCGTCGGCATGGCCTTCTCGCTCTCCTCCACCGCCATCGTGCTGCAGACCCTGTCGGAAAAGGGGCTGATGCAGACCAGCGGCGGACGCTCGGTGTTCTCGGTCCTGCTGACGCAGGATATCGCGGTGATCCCGATTCTCGCCTTCCTGCCACTGCTGGCGATCGCCCCTCCCGGGGTGGTTCTCGGGCTTGACGGGTCGATCCAGCGGACGAACGGCGAGGCGGCGCATGACGCCGGCCATACCGGCCTGTCGCTGGTCGAGGGCCTGCCGGGCTGGGCGGTGACGCTGGTGACCATCGGCGCGGTCGGCGCGGTGATCCTCGCCGGCGTCTACCTGACCCGGCCGGTGTTCCGCTATATCCACGCCGCCCATCTGCGCGAGATGTATACCGCGCTGGCGCTGGTGATCGTCGTCGGCATCTCCTTCCTGATGACCTTGGTGGGGCTCTCGCCGGCGCTTGGCGCCTTTCTGGCCGGGGTGGTTCTGGCCAACAGCGAATTCCGCCACGAGCTGGAAAGCGACCTCGAACCCTTCAAGGGGCTGCTGCTGGGGCTGTTCTTCATCACCGTCGGGGCCGGCATCAACTTCAAGGCGTTTCTGGCCGATCCGCTCGACCTGATCGGGCTGGCGCTGCTGGCGATCGTGATCAAGGGGGTGGTGCTGTTCTTCGTCGGCCGCGCCTTCAAGCTCAGGGGGCGCGATCAGTGGCTGTTCACGCTGGGGCTGGCGCAGGCCGGTGAATTCGCCTTTGTGCTGCTGGCCTTCTCGACCCAATTGAACGTGCTGCCGCAGAATCTGTCGGAAAAGCTGTTGCTGGTGGTGGCGCTGACCATGCTGATCACGCCTTTGCTGTTCATCGTGCATGATATCCTGTCGAAGCGGCTGAAGGAGACCAGCCCGGTGCAGCAGGCCGACAAGATCGACGACGAGGGCCCGGTGATCATCGCCGGCATCGGTCGGTTCGGCCAGATCGTCAACCGGCTGGTGCGCGCCAGCGGCTTCAAGACCATCGTGCTCGACCACGACATGGAGACGATCCAACTGATGCGGCGGTTCGGGGTGAAAGGGTTCCTGGGCGATCCGACCCGACCCGAGCTGTTGAAGGCCGCGGGCCTCGCCAAGGCGCGGGTGCTGGTGGTGGCGCTGGACGATCCGGCCAGCTCCACCAAGCTGGTGACCTATGCCCGGCGCGAACGGCCCGATCTGCACATCATCGTCCGCGCCCACGACCGCAACCATGTGTTCGATCTCTATCAGGCCGGGGCTGACGACATCGTGCGCGAGATGTTCGACAGCTCGCTGCGTGCCGGGCGCTATGTGCTCGAGAACATCGGGCTGAGCGAATACGAGGCGGCGCAGGCCGAGCAGACCTTCTATGCCCATGACCGCCACAGCGTGCGCGAGCTGGCCAAGCTGTGGAAACCGGGGGTGCCGGCGAGCGAGAACGCCGCCTATATCCAGCGAACCAAGGAGCTGGAAAAAGAGCTGGAATCGGCGCTTCTCGCACTGGCGGAACAGGAGAAGCTGCGCAAATCGGCTTGAGTGGAGAAACGCGGCAAGCGCGGCAGGGGCTCTGCCCCTCTGCGCCTTGCGGCGCATTCACCCCGGGATATTTTCAGCTAGAAAAAGGGGGGTGAGCGGCGCCCGGAAAACGGTCCAGTGGACCGTTTTCAGCCGCGAACGGGCGGAGGAATGGCCCCGCCCCGGAAACGATCCAGTGGGGCGTTTGAGGGGCGAGGGACCCCACGGGAGACGCAGGGGCAAACCGTCCCGTGGCCGTTCGGCGCGAACGGGCGGGGCCCCGGGGAAGGGTCAGGCGGCCCAGCAAGAGCCGCCGATCCTCGCGACCTCAGCCCTCGGACACCCCGGCCTCGGCGAAGGTCGCCATGCCGGAGAGGCAGGCGACCGCGCCCTTCAACACCGGGATCGCCAGCGCGGCGCCGGTGCCTTCACCCAGCCGCAGACCGAGGGTCAGCAGCGGTTCCTTGCCGAGCCGTGCCAGAACGCCGGCATGGCCAGGCTCTGCGCCGGAATGGCCGGCGATCGCATGATCGAGCGCGCCGGGCTGGGTTTCCGCCAGACAGGCGGCTGCCGTGCAGCAGATGAAACCGTCAAGGATCACCGGGATGCGCAATTGCCGCGCCGCCGCCATGGCGCCGGCCATGCCGGCGATCTCGCGCCCGCCGAGGCAGGCCAGCGCGTCGAGCCCATCGGTGATCGTCGGCGCGTGCAGCGCCACGGCACGGGTGACCACTTCGGTCTTATGCGCGAGCCCAGCGTCGTCGAGCCCGGTACCACGCCCGGTCCACTCCCCCGCCTCGCCGCCGTAGAGCACCAGCGACAGGGCCGCGGCGGCGGTGGTATTGCCGATCCCCATCTCGCCCACCACCAGCAGATCGGCGGCGGGATCGACCGCCTGCCAGCCGGCGCGCAGGGCGGCGACGGTTTCGGCCTCGGTCATCGCCGGGCCTTGGGTGAAATCGGCGGTCGGGCGGTCAAGCTCGAGTTCCACCACCGACATCTGCGCCCCGGCGGCACCGGCGAGCTGATTGATCGCGGCGCCGCCGGCGCGGAAGTTGGCGACCATCTGCACCGTCACCTCGGCCGGGAAGGCCGAGATGCCCTGCGCCACCACGCCGTGATTGCCGGCAAAGACGATGGATTGCGGCGCCACGATGCGCGGTCGCGGATCGGCGCGCCAGCCGGCATACCAGATCGCCAGATCCTCAAGCCGCCCCAGCGCCCCCGGCGGCTTGGTGAGCTGGCCGTTGCGTGCCCGTGCCTGGGCCAGGGCGGCGGTATCGGGTCCGGGGGCTCCGGCCAGAAGGGCGCGGAACTGATCGAGCGTCTGAAAATCGGGAAGCATGGCCAGTCTCATTGCATCGGGTCTGGCCCCGGTGTTTAAACCCATGACCCCCTGCGGCAACCCCGGAAAGGGCCGGATGATGCGAAAAAGCGATTGGATCAGGCAGGCCGGCCAGGATGGCGCCGTGGCGCTGGTGCTGCTGACGCGACTGCCGCTGCCAAGGCTGCCGGCCGAGGCCTTCGCCCGCCAGGCGCAGGCGGGCTGGGCCTTTCCCCTGGCCGGGCTGGCGGTGGCGCTGCCGGCCTGCCTGCTGGGCGCGGCTGCGCTGGCACTGGGGCTGCCGGCCACGGTGGCGGCCGGGCTGATCCTGGCCGTGCAGGTGCTGTTGACCGGCGCGATGCACGAGGACGGGCTGGCGGATGCCGCCGACGGGCTCTGGGGCGGGATGACGGCCGAGCGGCGGCTGGAGATCATGAAGGACAGCCGGATCGGCAGCTATGGCGTGCTGGCGCTGATCCTTGCCACCGGACTGCGCTGGGGTGCGCTCAGCGCGCTGGTCGCGCAAGGTGGCTGGGCCGGTTGGGGCGCGGTGATCGCCACGGCGCTGATCTCGCGCGCCGGAATGGCGGTGCTGATGGCCGCCCTCCCCCCTGCGCGGAGCGGCGGGCTGTCACGCTCGGTCGGTCGCCCCTCGACCGCAACGGCGGTGGGCGGCATCGCCCTTGCCCTCGTGCTCGGCTTGTCGGTCGCCGGTGATGCCGCGCTGACAGCCGCGCTTTCCGCGACCGTCGTGGTCTGGGGACTGGCCGCGGTGGCGCGGGCCAAGATCGGCGGGCAGACCGGCGATATCCTGGGAGCCAGCCAGCAATTGGCCGAGATCGCCGCGCTGCTGGCCTTTCTGGCGCTGACGCCGGCCTAATCGGCGCCCTCGGTCGGGATATTCAGCAACCGGCCGCAGTGCTTGCAATGCACCGCATCCGGGTCGTGTCTGAGAAGACCGCAATCGGGGCAGGTGAAACGCACCTTCTGCGGCTGAAACAGCGCCCGCGCCAGGCTGACGAAAAGCGCCACCCCGAAGACCATCACGAAGATGGAGAACAACTTGCCCACCGCGCTGGCCAGGGTGATATCGCCAAAGCCTGTCGTGGTCAGCGTCGCCACGGTGAAATAGAGCGCGTCGATATAGGCCCCGAGCCCCGGATGTTGGTCGAAGAACATCACATAGGCGGCCGAAGCGGTGGTGAAGATGAAGACCACCAGGTTGATCGCCGCGATCACCGCGTCCTCATGCAGCCGGAAAAACCGACTGTCGCGGCGCAGATCGCCCAGCAGGTGATAGGAATGGATCAGCCTGAGCCCGCGCAGGATGCGCAGGAAGGCAAGGCTGTGCGACAGGAAGGGATCAAGGATCAGCACCGCGATCACCACGATATCGGCCAGCGTGTAAATCTTTCCAAGCAGTCGCCAGCGGTCGCGGGCCAGCCAGAACCGCGCCAGGAAATCCAGCAGGATCAGCGCCCCAAAGACCGAATTGACCACATGCACCGCCGGCGTCGCGATGAAGGGCGCGGTGACGATGAAATAAAGGATGCTGATGGCGTCGAACAGGATCAACCCGTAGCGGAAGCGGACCGAGGCACGCGCCCCGCCGTTGTAGAGCTGATCGAGGCGGTTTTTCAGGCGATCTGGCATCGTGGCGGCGGCGGCCTTTCAAAGAACGCTTGCGGGGTTCGCCAAGCTAAGCGCAAATCATCGCCTTGCCGCAAGGCGAAGACCGGCCCGAACCGGTCCGAACGGCCCCATCCAGCATGAAAAACCGCGCCTCTCGCAGGAGAGGCGCGGCCAGACGTTTGCAAGAGGCGCGATCTCAGGCGGCGCGCGACATCAGCACGTCATCGACCTGCTTGGCGGCCAGCACCTCATCCCCACCGGAGACGGCGGCGACTTCGCGGGTCAGACGCTCCAGCGCGGCTTCATAGAGCTGACGTTCGGAATAGCTCTGCTCGCGCTGATCGTCGGTGCGGTGCAGGTCGCGGACCACCTCGGCGATCGAGATCAGATCGCCCGAGTTGATCTTCTGTTCGTATTCCTGGGCACGACGCGACCACATGGCGCGCTTGACCTTGGCCTTGCCCTTGAGCGTCTTCATCGCCTGGTCGATCACGTCCGGCGTGCTGAGCGAGCGCATCCCCACTTCGGTCGCCTTGTTGGTCGGCACCCGCAGGGTCATCTTGTCCTTTTCGAAAGAAATCACGAACAGCTCCAGCTTGATGCCGGCAACCTCCTGCTCCTCGATCGAGAGGATCTGGCCGACGCCATGCGCCGGATAGACCACATACTCATTCGGGCGGAATTCGAGTTTCTTGGACTTGGTCATTCAGGTTTTCCTTGTTATCGCCGGATCACAGGCGACAAAAACACAGCGGCGGGCCAAATTGTCTGCCCCGTCAAGCTGCGTTTTCCGACAAATTAAGTTACCCCAATGCTACCTCACAGGGGGATCCGGGCGTTCCTATCATCTGAACACACTATATAGCACGAAAATGGCCCCTCTGAAAGGGGCAGCCAAGGTTCGTTCAATAAAGTGCACCCAAATCAAGCCATTAGAACATAACATTCATGCTGAATTCAGCACGGGCGGCTCGAATCACTCAATCGCCCTCGCCCGGCGCCTCGGAAAAGTATTTCTCGCGCTTGCCGGTCTCGCCATCGCGTTCCTCGGCTTCGGGCAGCGGATCCTTCTTGGTGATGATCACCGGCCACAGTTCGGAATATTTCCGGTTGAACTCGACCCAATCGTCCATATCCGGCTCGGTGTCCGGGCGGATCGCATCGGCAGGGCATTCCGGCTCGCAGACGCCGCAGTCGATGCATTCGTCGGGATGAATGACCAACATGTTCTCCCCCTCGTAGAAACAATCCACGGGGCAGACCTCGACGCAGTCGGTGTATTTGCAGGCGATGCAGTTGTCGGTCACAACATAGGTCATGGGCAGGTTTCCGTCTCAGCGTTCGGGGTCTTAGCTAGAACAGAGCCGACGGCACTTCAAGGCGTCAATCGGTCTCGGAGTGTCGGGAAAGATCAAGGGCCCGCCGATCGCGCTTGGACGGACGCCCTTTTCCCTCGAAGGCCGGGTTCGGCGGGCTCTCCTCCCGGGTTTCCTGCAATTCGGTGTAAAGTGTCCGCGCCTCGGTCGCCGGCCCCCGCCTGAGCCCGAGCGCCTCGACCCGGATCACCCGCACCAGGCGCGGGTGAATCAGCGTCAGCACATCACCGGGACCGACGGCATGGGCAGGTTTCTCGACCCGGGCGCCGTTGACCCGGACATGCCCGGCGCCGATCAGCGCGGCGGCCACGCCGCGGGTCTTGCAGACCCGCGCGTGGACCAGCCATTTGTCCAGCCGCAACCGGGCGGCAGGATCGCTCATGTTCGCGTCACTTGCCGGTTTTCAGCCCCATCAGCGCAGCGGCGAAGGGGTTGTCGGGGTCGATCGGCTTTTCCCTCTTGGGCGGATGGGCGCTGAAGGTCTTGCCACCCTGCGGCGCGCGCTCGCCCTTGGGCTTGCCGCCCTGAGGTTTCTTGCCACGCGGCTTGTCGCCACTGCGCGGCTTGCCGGCAGGCTTGGCTCCGGCAGCGGACTTGTTGCCGCCACGGCCCTGTCCCTGGCCTTGACGCCCACGCGGAGCGCTGCGGGCCCAGGTGAAGGTATAGAACACCTCCATCTCCGGCACCTCGGCGCCCGCTTCAGGGGCTGCCGCCTCATCGCTCACGGCTTCCGCCGCCTCTGCGGCAGGCTCGGCGACCGCTTCGGCCGGTTCCGCAACCACTTCGGGCTGGGCCGCGACCTCGGGGGCCTCTGCCACCGGCTCAGCCTCAGCCACCGGAGCGGCCTCGCCCTCAGCGGCCGCCTCGGCACCCTCGGGGGACGCCTCGGCAACAGGCTCTGCCGCGGCGGCCACGGCCACCACCGGTTTCGCCTTCACCCGCTCGCCCTTCTCGGCGCGATAGCCGAGCCCCTCCATCAGGAGGGCGAATTGCTCCAGCGTCATGCCGGTGATCGAGAGCATGTCCGGCGTCGCCTCGAAGCCCGTGCGGCTGTCCTGACCGCGCAGCAGATCGGCCAGCCGTTCAAGCATGTCGATCCGGATCGCCCGCTCGCCGGCGTTGCGATAGCCGCACATGGTGTCATAACCCTCGGGCACATCAAGTGCCACCGGCAGGGTCACCAGCCCCGGGGGCGGTGCCGAGGGGAATTCGTCCAGCCCCTGCGCCAGCGACCACAGCAAGAGCCGCAGCCGGGTCGGCGCCGGCTTCAGCAGCAGCGGCATGAAGATGGTGAACTGGCCGAAGCGGATGCCATGCTTGCGCAGGGCGCCGCGCGCCTCCTGATCCAGCGACTTGACGTCCTGCGCCACATTGGCGCGCGGCAGGATACCCAACGCCTCGACCAGGCGGAAGGCAAAGCCACGGGCCAAGCCCGTCAGCGTCTCGTCACGCTGCAGGTTCAGCAGCGGTTCGAACAGCGCAGCGATCTTGCGGTCGATGAAATGCTGCAGCCGGCGTTCGACCTTCTGCGCCACCTCGGGCCCGGCGACATCGTCGACGAAGACCTCGATCCGGGGTTTCAGCGGATCCGAGCCAGCAACCAGCTTGCCCACCGCATATTCACCCCACATCAGACCGCCCTGATCGGTGAAGTCGATCTCGGTATCCGGGGCATTATAGAACCGGTCCGCGCGCAGATGGAAATGCGGCGCCAGCGCCTGCAAAGCCGCCGATTTCACCGTCTTCGCCTCGGCACCCGCCGCAGCGGACTTGTCCGGCGAGAACCGGAACCCCTCCAGCCGACCGACGAATTCGCCTTCGACGGTCACTTCACCCTTGTCGTTCACTTCGGCCAAAAGGGCCTCCTTCTGTTTGAGCCGCCGCAACAACACGCTGGTGCGCCGGTCCACAAATCTCTGCGTCAAGCGCTCGTGCAGCGCGTCGGACACCCTGTCTTCTACAGCGCGAGTCTCCTCGCGCCAATGGGTTTCGTCACGCAGCCACCCCTTGCGTTGAGCCACGTAGGTCCAAGTGCGAATATACGCCAATCTTTTGCTTAATGTGTCGATATCGCCATCGGTGCGGTCGATCCGCTTGATCTGACGGGCGATGAAATCATCCGGAATCGCCCCGCTCTGATGCAGATGGTTGAAGATCACCTCAAGCAGACCGGCATGTTCGGCATGGCTGATTCCGCGGAAATCCGGGATCCGGCAGACATCCCACAGCAACCTGACGCTGCGCCCGTCACTGGCCCGCGCCCGAACCTCGGCGATCTGCCCCAGAGTCTTGAGCACGCTCAGATCGTCGGCTTCGCGGGCGCGGATCAGATGGTCGTCCTGCGGGCTCATCTCCAGCGACTGGATCAGCCAGTCGATCGACCCGAACTGCAGCGCCGCATTGCGCCAGTTGAGCTTTTTCAGCGGCGTGAAGCGGTGCTCCATGATCGCCTGGGCCACTTCCTCGTCCAGCGGGCGGACCTCCCCGGTCACCCCGAAGGTGCCGTTCGACATCCCCCGCCCGGCACGACCGGCGATCTGCGCCAGCTCGTTCGGCTGCAGGGGCCGCATCCGCCGCCCGTCGAACTTGGAAAGCGCTGAAAAAGCAACGTGGTCGATGTCGAGGTTCAAGCCCATCCCGATGGCGTCGGTGGCCACCAGATAATCAACATCGCCATTCTGATAGAGCGCCACCTGCGCATTGCGCGTGCGCGGGCTGAGCGCCCCCATCACCACCGCGGCACCGCCCTTCTGGCGCCGGATCAGCTCGGCAATGGCATAGACATTCTCAACCGAAAACCCGACGATCGCGCTGCGCCCCGGCATCCGGCTTATCTTTTTCGAACCAGTATAGACCAGCTGGCTCATCCGCTCGCGGCGCATGAACTGCACCCCCGGCACCAGCGCCGCAATCGGCCCCCGCATGGTGTCCGAGCCCAGAAACAGCGTCTCGTGCAGGCCGCGCGCCCGCAGCAACCGGTCGGTGAAGACATGGCCGCGCTCGGGATCGGCACAAAGCTGAATTTCGTCGACCGCGACGAAATCGGCCCCCATGCCCTCGGGCATCGCCTCGACCGTGCAGACCCAATATTGCGCCCGCGGCGGTACGATCCGCTCCTCCCCCGTCACCAGGGCCACCACCGAGGGCCCCCGCGCAGCGACGATCCGGTCATAGACCTCGCGCGCCAGCAGGCGCAAAGGCAAGCCGATCACCCCGGTGCGATGCCCCAGCATGCGTTCGATCGCGTAATGCGTCTTGCCGGTATTGGTCGGGCCGAGAACGGCCACGATGCGGGATGCGCTGCTCATCCTGAAATCCCCTGCTGCGCCATGCCCCGAAGGGTCAGAGCGCCTTGCCCTCGACCGCCGGCTTCAGCCGGTCCATCGCCTTGATGGTCTCCTCGTGATGGGGATTCAAGGCCCGTGCCCGGCCATAGGCCTCATAGGCGAGCTTGGGATTGCCGAAGGTTTCCAGCAAAGTGCCCAACCCGAAAATTGCGTCATAGTTGTTCGGGTTCAACGTCAGCGCATGTTCCAGATCGGACAGCGCCGGCCCGTAAAGACCTGCATTGTAATAGGCGGTGGCGCGCATGAACCAGCCTTCGGCGAACTCCGGCGCATGGTCGGTCAGCGCCGTCAGATGCTCCACTGCCTCGGCGAAATCGCCGCGATCCATCGCGTCGCGACCACGCTTGAGCAGAAAGTCCATCGCGGCCGAGCCGCTGCGATTCCAGATCGCCTGCAATTGCCGATCCAGCCGCGGCGCCGCCTCGGCGCCGGCATGGGCAAGCTGCGCCAGAAGGGTACGCTCGTCGGTCAGATCGGCGGTCTGCGCCAGAACGGGCTGGCAAACCCCCGCGAAGATCGCGGTTGCCGTCACGATAGCTTTGAGATTGTGCCGTTTCATGCCCATAACAATGATGAATGTAACGCGGTGCGCGCCGAATACCAGAGGCCGCCCGAAGAGAAACGGAAGAGATATCAGATGAGCGACTTTCTGGAAACCGCCGTGGCCGAACTGAATGAAAAGCTGGGCGGCGGCTTCGACGGCTGCGCCAAGCTGCAGATCACCGACCTCGGCGCCATCATGCTGGACGCCGACGGCGCCCGCATCGCCGATGAAGAGGCCGACGTGACGCTCAGCGCCGATTCGGAGACCCTGCAGGCGATCGTCACCGGCGATCTGAACCCGACCTCGGCCTTCATGACCGGCAAGCTCAGCATCGACGGCGACATGGGGCTGGCGATGAAACTGGCCGCGGTGCTGGCCTGATGCGGCTGGCGCCGGCCCCCCTCTTTGCCGATGTGGCCGGCGCCCCCCCGGGCGGCGCCGCGCATTGGCTGACCACCGAGGACGGGCCGCGCATCCGCATCGCCCACTGGCGCCCCGAAGGCGCGGCCAAGGGCACCGTCCTGCTGTTTCCCGGCCGCACCGAATATATCGAGAAATACGGCCCCGCCGTCGGCGATCTGGCGGCGCGCGGCTTTGCCACCCTGGTGGTCGACTGGCGCGGCCAGGGGCTGGCCGACCGGCTGTTGCCCGATCCGCGCCCGGGCCATGTCGCCAACTTCCCCGATTATCAGCGCGATGTCGCCGCCCTCACCCAGGCAGCCGCCCTGCTTGATCTGCCGGGGCCCTGGTTCCTGATCGCCCATTCGATGGGCGGCTGCATCGGCCTGCGCGCCCTGATCGAGGGGCTGCCGGTCGCCGCCGCCGCCTTTACCGGGCCAATGTGGGCGATATCCCTCACCGCAGCGCAGCGCACCCTTGCCCATGGGGTGACCGCGCTCAGCGCGTTTTTCGGCCTGTCCCACCGTCTCAGCCCCGGCACCAAGGGCGAAAACTACTTCCAGATCCAACCCTTCGAGGGCAACGGGCTGACCAACGACCCGGAGATGTACCGCTTCATCCAAAGCCAGCTCCAAGCCCACCCCGAACTCGGCATCGGCGGCCCCAGCCTGCAATGGCTGCGCGAGGCCCTGCGCGAAACCGCCCGCCTTGCCCATCTGCCGGCGCCCGACCTGCCCTGTATCACCTTCTTCGGCACCGCCGACGCCATTGTCTCCGGCGCGGCGATCCGGGCGCGCATGGCCAATTGGCGCCGGGGCGAGCTTGAGCTGATCGAGGGCGGCAAGCACGAGGTTTTGATGGAAGATGCCGCCACCCGCGCCCATGCCTTCGACCGCATGGCGGCACTCTTCGACGCCGCACGCTGAGCCGAACAGGCCCCGGAGGCGCCCGTTCTCGCCGGATGGCTGCTGTTTTTCAGGCGCCGCCCGTTCACGGCTGAAACGCTTCACTGGGGCGTTTCCTAGACGGTACCCTCCCTGGGCTCCGCCCGTTCGCGGCTGAAAACCGTCCACTGGACTGTTTGTCCCTGCGCCGCTCACCCGCCTTTTTCTAGCGGCAAATATCCCGGGGTGAATGCGCCGCCAGGCGCAGAGGGGCAGCGCCCCTGCCCCCTTCCCCCAAGTCTCATACCAAGCCCCGGCCTTGAACCTGACGCCCCGCGCCCCTAATCCTTTCTGTAAACAGACACAGAGGTTTCCGATGACACCCTTCGCCGCCCTGCCCTTCGCGCCGCGCCCCGCTCTCGACAAGACAGACGCCGGCGCCGCGCCGCTGGGCAACCTGCCCGACTGGGACTTGAACGACCTCTACACCGGTGAGGACGCGCCCGAACTCAAGCGCGATCTCGACTGGCTGGACCAGGCCTGCGCCAGCTTTGCCTCCGATTACGAAGGCAAGCTCGACAGCCTCGATGCCGAGGGGCTGCTGACCTGCGTGCTGCGCGACGAGAAGATCAGCCAGATCGCCGGGCGTATCATGTCCTATGCCGGCCTGCGCTATTACCAGCAAACCACCGACGCGGGTCGCGCCAAGTTCCTCTCCGACTGTCAGGAGAAGATCACCAATTTCACCACCCCGCTGGTCTTCTTCAGCCTGGAACTGAACCGGATCGCCGAAGACAAGCTGCAGACGCTCTTCGCCGCCAATACCGATCTGGCCCGCTATGCGCCGGTGTTCCGCCGCATCCGGGCGATGAAACCCTATCAGCTTTCCGACGAGATGGAGAAATTCCTCCACGACATGGGCGTGGTGGGCGATGCCTGGGAACGGCTGTTCGACGAAACCATCGCCGGATTGGAGTTCGAGGTCGACGGTGAGACCCTCGGCATCGAAGCGACGCTGAACCGGATGACCGAACAGGACCGCAGCGAGCGCGAGGCCGGCGCCCGCGCGCTGGCCGAAGTGTTCGAGAAGAACATCAAGACCTTCGCCCGCGTTCACAACACCCAGGCGAAAGAGAAGGAAATCATCGACCGTTGGCGCGGCATGCCCACCGCCCAGACCGCGCGGCACCTGTCGAACGATGTCGAACCCGAGGTGGTCGAGGCGCTGCGCAGCGCCGTGGTCGCCGCCTATCCCCGCCTCAGCCACCGTTATTACGAGCTGAAGCGCAAATGGCTCGGGCTCGACAAGCTGCAGATCTGGGACCGCAACGCGCCGCTGCCGATGGAGGCGACCCGCCTGGTGCCCTGGGCCGAGGCGGAACAGACCGTGATGTCGGCCTATACCGCCTTCGACCCGCGCATGGGCGAAATCGCCGCCCCCTTCTTCGCCAAGGGCTGGATCGACGCCGGCGTGAAACCCGGCAAGGCGCCGGGCGCCTTCGCCCATCCCACCGTCACCGATGTGCACCCCTATATCCTGCTGAACTACCTCGGCAAGCCGCGCGACGTGATGACGCTGGCGCATGAGCTGGGCCATGGCGTCCACCAGGTGCTGGCGGCGGGCCAGGGCGAGATGCTCAGCCAGACGCCGCTGACCCTGGCCGAGACCGCCAGCGTCTTCGGCGAGATGCTGACCTTCCGCAAGATGCTCGACGGCGCCAAGGATCAGGCCGAACGCAAGGTGCTGCTGGCCGGCAAGGTCGAGGACATGATCAACACGGTGGTCCGCCAGATCGCCTTCTATGACTTCGAGTGCAAGCTGCACGCGGCGCGGCGCGGCGGAGAGCTGACGCCGGACGACATCAACGCGCTCTGGATGTCGGTGCAGGCGGAATCGCTGGGCGACGCCTTTGAATATATGGACGGGTACGAGACCTTCTGGGCCTATATCCCCCACTTCATCCATTCGCCCTTCTATGTCTATGCCTATGCCTTTGGCGACGGGCTGGTGAACGCGCTCTACTCGGTCTACGCCGAGGGCGCGCCGGGCTTCCAGGACAAGTATTTCGACATGCTGAAGGCGGGCGGATCGAAGCATCACAAGGAGCTGCTGGCCCCCTTCGGGCTCGATGCCAGCGACCCGGCCTTCTGGAACAAGGGGCTCGACATGATCTCGGGCTTCATCGACGAGTTGGAGGCGATGGAGGCGTGAGCCTGATCTCCTCTTGGGTGCTGATCCGGGGTTGGGAGGCGTTTCAGCGCCTCCAGTCCACCCATCCAGAGGAGTTTCGCCGCCTGCTGCGGCAGCCGCAGCATTTCCTCACGCCGGACGGGATACGCTTCGCCCCCGTCCGGTTGCTGCGGGAACTGGGCACCGGCCTGGACTTTCCGGTTGCCGAGAAGGATCCGGTGCCCTTCAGCCGGCTTGAGCCCGAGTTGCGGGCGCAGGGCTGGATCATCGAGCGCGAAGGAACCCCAGACTTCGACAAGACCTTCGCAGCCTGGGAGGCTTATTGCCTGTCCTTTAACCCGGAAAACGGGCCGAGAAACTGGAGCGGGACCGATCCGCGCAAGCACCGCACCTTCACGGTTCCGGCCTCCCCCTGACCCCAAGCAAAGTGGACAGCCCCATGCCCGTCACCCTCTCCCCCCTCCCTGCCGGCCGCGTTGATCTGATCGCCGATCTGACCCTGCCCCCCGAGCAGCATGAATTCTCCGCCCCGCCGGCACAGGCGCTGGCCAAGGCGCGCGGGCGGCGCGACGGGCATCTGATCCGCGAAGGAGATCACACCGTCGGCTTCTTCGGCATCGATCCCGATTACCCGGAGGCGCATGACTTCGCCGAGGCCGGCAGCATCGGTCTGCGCATGTTTTCGATCGACCACCGCCATCAGGGCCGCGGCATCGCCAGCGCCGCCTGCCGGCTGTTGCGCGATTACCTGTGCCAAGAGTATCCGCAGGCCCATGCCTGTTATCTGACCGTCAACCACCGCAACCCGCGGGCGCGCGCCGCCTATCTTGCAGGCGGTTTCATCGACACCGGCGCCGATTACCTTGGCGGCGGCGCCGGGCCGCAACATATCCTGCGGCTTGCGCTGACCGATACCCCGGCGGGATGATCCGCTGGGCCGACATCCGCGCCCCGCTGTCCCCGGTGATGATGCGGATCAACCGCCGGGTGCCCCGCGGGGCGCGGTTCGGGCTGGGGGGTCTGCTGATGATCGGCGGCACCTTCGGCTTCCTGCCGGTGCTGGGATTCTGGATGATCCCGCTGGGGCTGATGATCGCGGCCTTTGATGTGCGGCTTTTCCTGCGCTGGCGGCGCCAGAAGAAAGGCCGCTAAGCCCCTATTTCAACTGGCTGTCCTTCGAGCCGCGCCGGTTGATGCCGGCCCGCGGCTTGAAGGCCGCGTCGCGGTCCTGCTGGCAGTCGAGACACAGCTTGACGCCGGGGATCGCCTTGCGCCGCGCCTCGGGGATCGGTTCCTCGCATTCGGCGCAATGGGTCAGGCTTTCACCCACTGGCGCGCGCCGGGCCTTGAGCCGCGCAAGCTCATCACTGATCGAGGCCTCGATCTGTTCGTTCACCGCCCCGTCCCGGGCCCATCCGCTTGCCATCCGCAATCCTCCTGAGACCGGAAATTTAAGCATCACACCGCCATTTGCCCAGAGGGATGCCACGTGGGAGCGGATTTTCTCGGCGAAGCCCGGGGGATGCGCCTTAGCGGAGGGCAGCTTTCTGGGCCTCGTGCTTTACACCCTGATCGGGATTGAGGGGCCAGCCCCTCAAACTCCCCGGGATATTTGCCGCTAGAAAAAGGGGGGTGAGCGGCGCCCGGAAAACAGTCCAGTGGACTGTTTTCAGCCGCGAACGGGCGGAGCCCAGGGAGGGTTCCGTCTAGGAAACGGTCCAGTGGACCGTTTTCACCCACGAACGGGCGGAGCCCCGGGAAGGCGCAGGGACAAACGGTCCTATGGATATTCGGCGGGTAAGCGCTCCCCCGGGGCGATTTCTGCTGCGCCTCCCTTCCGCCGCGAGCGGGCGGAACCCCGGGACAGACCAGTTCTGGAATCACGCTTGGAAGGACCGGCACGCCCCCCTTGAAGAGCAGGCGAGACGCCCCACACATATGAAAACCCCGCCCTTTGCCGGGGCGGGGTTCCGTAAAGGGCCGGGTTTGGGGAGACCGGTTGCCGATCCCGATCAGGCCGGGGTCAGCATGCCCTTTTCCTTGGCCAGATCGCGCATCTTCTTCTGCAGTTTCTCGAAGGCGCGCACCTCGATCTGGCGGATCCGTTCGCGGCTGACCTTGTACTGCGTGCTCAGATCCTCCAGCGTGACCGGCTGATCGGCCAGGCGGCGCTGGGTCAGGATGTCCTTTTCGCGGTCGTTCAGAACGTCGAGCGCCCGCGCCAGCAACTCGCGCCGCGCCTCCAGCTCATCACGTTCCTCGAAATCAGCCGCCTGATCGGCATCCTCGTCCTCCAGCCAGTCCTGCCATTGCATCGAACCTTCGCCTTCGGATCCGACGGTGGCGTTCAGCGAAGCATCGCCGCCCGACATCCGCCGGTTCATCGAGGTGACCTCTTCCTCGGTCACGCCCAGATCGTTGGCGATCTGCTTGACGTGTTCGGGGCGCAGGTCGCCCTCTTCCAGCGCGCCGATGCGGGCCTTGGCCTTGCGCAGGTTGAAGAACAGCTTCTTCTGCGCCGAGGTGGTGCCGAGCTTCACCAGCGACCAGGACCGCAGGATATATTCCTGGATCGAGGCGCGGATCCACCACATCGCATAGGTGGCGAGGCGGAAGCCCTTTTCCGGGTCGAAGCGTTTGACCGCCTGCATCAGCCCGACGTTGGCCTCGGAAATCACCTCGGCCTGCGGCAGACCGTAGCCGCGATAGCCCATGGCGATCTTGGCCGCCAGCCGCAGGTGGCTGGTCACCATCCGATGCGCCGCCTGAGCGTCCTGCTCCTCGACCCAGCGCTTGGCCAGCATATATTCCTCTTCCGGCTCCAGGAGGGGGAATTTGCGAATCTCCTGCAGATACCGATTCAGCCCACCTTCGGGGGTCGGTGCCGGCAAGTTAGCATAATTCGCCATGATCCTCTGTCTCTCCGTCTGTATATCGTGTTATGTTTATCAACTTAACATCGAGGTAGGTAAGCGCCCCTGTCGTTTCAAGGGGCTGACTTAGGTAATACGAAATATGGGCCGGGTTCCGTCGCAAAGAAACCCATGTCACCGCGCGCTCACGCGCATGTGGTCTGCTGCACAGAACATGTAACATATGCTCCACCCCCCGCCGAAACGCATTATCTCAGCATTTTCGCACGATTTTTTCGCGTCTCGCGCCAGTTTCGACTATCAGGACAGGCGATAGTCTGCCGATATCCCGCTCTGCCAGGCATGAAGAGGTTCGCCGATGTCCCTTGCCCCCGACACCCCGCCTCGCCCGCTGCTGATCGCCGCCGGGGGGCTCTATCTGGTCATCCTCCTCTGCGGCCTCTCGTCAGAGGGGCTGATCCGCGCGCCTCTGATCGCCCCTGACGACGCGGGGGGAACGGCCCGGGCGATCGGCGCGGCCTTGCCGCTGTGGCGGCTGGGGCTGGCGGCCGATCTGGCGATGGTGCTGGCGGATGTCGCCATCGGCGCGGTCTTCCTGCGCCTCTTCGCCGCCCGCTTCGCCCTGTTCGCCCCGATGGCCTTCGGTTTCCGGCTGGTGCAGGCGGCGGTGATCGCGGCGGCGCTGATGCCGCTGGCGCTGGTCCCGACACTGTTGGAGCAGCCTTGGGCGCTGATGCAGGCGCTCGCCCTGCATCGGCTGGGCTATGACATCGCGCTGATCTTCTTCGGGGTGAACTGCCTGATCATGGCGGTGATGCTGCGCACGCTGATGCGGCCGGTTCTGCCCTGGGCGCTGGCGGGCGCCGGCCTGGTCTATCTGGCCGGCAGCCTCACCGCCCTGGTCGCACCAGACCTGAACGCGGCGCTGCAGCCGGCCTATCTGCTGCCGCTGGTGGCGGAAACCGCGCTCTGCCTCTGGTTCATTCTGCGGGGTCTGCGGCCTCTCCGCGCAGCAGCGCGATCAGCCTGACCATATCGTCAGGCAGCGGCGCCTCGAAGCTCAGATGCTCCCCCGTCACCGGGTGGTCAAACCCCAGAACCGCGGCATGGAGCGCCTGACGCGGGAAATCCCGCACCGCCTCCTGCGCCGCCTCGGGCAGCGCCTTCTGCGCCAGCTTGCGCCGGCCGCCATAGGTGGGATCCCCGATCAGCCCATGGCCGGCATGGGCCATATGCACCCGGATCTGATGGGTGCGCCCGGTCTCCAGCCAGCAATCGACCAGCGCCACCACCGGCGGGGTGCCAAAGCCCTCCTCCACCCGCACCCGGGTCACCGCATGGCGGCCGCCCTGGAACAGCACCGCCTGTTTCTGCCGGTCGGTCTTGTGCCGGGCAAGCTGGGTGGTGATCTTCATGATATTGCCCAGCTCGAAGCTCACCCCCTTGATGCCGCGCAGCCGCGGATCGCCGGCCTCCGGCACCCCATAGCAAAGCGCCTTGTAATGCCGCTCGGCGCTATGGGCCTCGAACTGCGCGGCAAGCCCGTGATGCGCCGCGTCGCTTTTCGCCACCACCAAGAGACCACTGGTGTCCTTGTCGATCCGATGCACGATGCCCGGGCGCTTGACGCCACCGACGCCGGAAAGATCATCGCCGCAATGATGCAGCAGCGCATTGACCAGCGTCCCGGCGGGAGAGCCCGGCGCCGGATGCACCACCATGCCGGCGGGCTTGTTGATGACGATCAGATCGGCATCCTCAAAGATCACCTCGATCGGGATCGCCTCGGGGCCGATATGGCTGTCTTCGGCCGCCTCGACGGTGATGGCGATCTGCGCGCCTTCCTCGACCTTCGCCTTGGGATCGGAGACCACCACGCCATCGACCCGCACCGCGCCATCGGCGATCAGCCGGGCCAACCGGGTGCGCGACAGGGCCGCCGCGTCTGGCACATCGCGCGAAAGCGCCTTATCAAGGCGCGGCGGCGGATTTGCCGCGATCTCAAACTCGACTGAACGGCTGTCCATGAACGCTTCGCCCGATCCTTCCAATCCCGATACCCAGAGCGCGCCCGAGCCCGCTTCGCTGCGGATGCTGCGCCGTCTGGTCACCACGCTGATGGTGGTGATGATTTTGGGCGTTGTAGTGATCGTTGGCCTGCTTGTCACCCGGCTGTCTTCGGATCGTACCCCCGCCCTGCCCGATCACCTGACCCTGCCCGCGGGCGCCAAGGCCGAGGCCGTGACGCTGGGCAAGGGCTGGGTCGCCGTGGTGACCGGGGATCAGCGCATCCTGATCTTTGACGCCGGCACGGGCGCGCTGCGCAAGACGGTGACGCTCGACTGACCTCAGGCGGTCTGCCGGCCGCTGCGGTCGACCCGCCGCTGCCCCAGCACCGGGATCGCCGCGATCAGCTCTTTCGTGTAAGCCTCTTGCGGGGCCTCGAATATCTGACGCGCCGGCCCCTGCTCCACCAGCTTGCCCTTCTGCATCACCAGGATGCGATCCGAGATCAGCCGCAGCAGGTTCAGATCGTGGGTGACGAAGATATAGGTAAGATCGAGGTCGGAGCGGAGCCGCATCAGTGTGCGGACCACATGCGCCTGCAACGAGGCATCGAGCGCCGAGGTCGGTTCGTCCAAGATCAGCAGCTTCGGGCGCAGCACGATGGCCCGCGCGATATCGACCCGCGCGCGCTGACCGCCGGAAAGCTGGTGCGGAAAGCTGTTCAAAAGCGCCGGCGGCAGGCCTGACCGCTCTGCCGCCTCCTCGATCATGGCGCGCATACGCTGCTTTTCCTCCGCCGTGCCGAGCCGGCGGATCGGGTCGCCGATGATCTCGGCCGCGCGCCAGCGGGGATTGAGGCTGGCCAGCGGATCCTGGAACACCATCTGGATATCCCGCCGCGCCGGCATCCGGGCGAAACGGGCACCGCTGACCCCGCCGAGCTGTTCGTTGTCGAACCAGACCGCGCCTTCGGTCTGCGGCAAGAGCCTGGCGAGGATGCGGGCGAGCGTCGACTTGCCCGAGCCGCTCTCTCCCACCAGCCCGAGGATTTCGCCCTTCATCAGCTTGAAGGACACCTGATCGACCGCGCGCAGCACATGGCCGCGCCCGAGGGGGAAATCTTTGACGATGGCGCCGGCTTCGAGAAGAATCTCAGTCATGGGGGAAAAAACACCTCACGATATGGTCGTCGCCAAAGGCGGCCTCGGGCACCGGCTGCGCACGGCAACAGGGCTGCACCCGCGGGCAGCGGTCGGCGAAGCGGCAGGTCGGCAGATCGTCGCGCCTGAGGTCCGGCAGGTTGCCCCCCATCGGCTGCAGCTCCTCGGCGCTGTCCTTGCCGTAGGGCATCGAAGCCAGCAGCATCCGCGAATAGGGATGGCGCGGGTGAACGAAGACCTCATCCGCCGGACCGTCCTCAAGCATCTGGCCCGCGTGCATCACCACCGCCCGGTCGCAATAGGCCGAAGCCAGCGCCAGATCGTGAGTGATGAACAGAACCGCCACCCCACGGGTACGGCAGGCCGACATCAGCAGATCCATCACCTTGATCTGGGTGGTGACATCGAGCGCGCTGGTGGGCTCATCGGCGATGATCAGTTCCGGCTCGCAGACCAGGGCGGCGGCGATCATGATCCGCTGACACATGCCGCCCGACAGCTCGGCCGGATAGGCCTGCATCCGGTCTGCCGCGTGATGGATGCCGATCTGCTCCAACACCTCGAGCACCCGGGCGCGGGCGGTCTTGCGCGACAGCCGTTCCGGCGCATGGGCGCGCAGGATATCGGTGAGCGTGTCGCCGACCTTCCTGAGTGGGTTGAGCGCGGATTTGGCGTTCTGAAAGATCATCGCCACCCGGCGGCCGCGAATGGTGCGAAAGGCCTTGTCGTCCAGCCCCTGCAGGTCGCTGCCATCAAGCGCGATGCGGGTCGCGCGGATCCGGGCGTTCGGCCCGTTCAGCCGCAGGATCGACATGCCGGTGATCGACTTGCCCGATCCGCTCTCGCCCACCAGCGCCACGCATTCGCCGCGTTCGACCGACAGCTCCACATTGTCGAGCGCGTGGATCAGCCCGGTCGGCGTCTCGAACTCCAGCGTCAGCCCCTTGATATCCAGCATGGCGCTCATCAGCTCCGTCTCCTCGGATCGGCAATGTCACGCAGCCCGTCGCCCAGCAGGCTGAAGCAGAAGACCGACAGCACCAGCGCCAGCCCGGGAAACAGCACCGTCCACCATTCTCCCGACATCATCATCGAGGCGCCCTCCTGGATCATGATGCCCCATTCCGGCGTCGGCGGCGCCACCCCCAGCCCGATGAAGGCAAGCCCCGAGGTGTTCAGGATCGCCCAGCCGAGGTTGAGCGAGATCTGCACGATCACCGGCGGCAGCGAATTCGGCAGCAGGAAGCGGAAGATCACCGAGCCGGTTGAATTGCCGTTGATGATCGCCGCCTCGACATAGCCGATCTCGCGCCGCGCGGCGGCCTCGATCCGGGCCAGGCGAAAGTAGAAGGGGAAGTTGATGATCGAGGTCGCCAGCACCACCGATTCCACCGAATTGCCGAAGACCGCGACCAGCGCCATGGCGGCGACGAACAGCGGGAAGGCCATCATCACGTCGACGATGCGGCTCATCACCCCGTCGAGCCAACCGCCGAGGTATCCCGACAGCGCACCGACCGAGATGCCCGCCAAGGCCGACAGCGCGACGGCCGCCAAGGCGATGGCGAAATCGAGCCGGGTGGCGACGATCACCCGGCTGAAGATGTCGCGGCCAAGCTGATCGGTGCCGAACCAATGGTCGGCCGAAGGCGGCTCAAGCACCTTCTGCATCGCGGTCGCCAGCGGGTCATAGGGCACGATGGCGGGGCCGAAGACCGCCAGGAAGAACAGGATGACGATGATCACCCCGGCCACGGCGGTGGCGACGTTGCGGCGCAGGTGATAGCGCAGGACAGAGGCGGCCATATCGTTACCCCTTCAGCTTGTAACGCGGGTCGATCGCGGCAGAGAGGATGTCGATCGCCAGCGTCATCAGCACGAAGAGCACGGCGACGATCAGCACGAAGGCCTGCACCGGCGCGTAATCGACCCCGACCAGCGCGTTGACCGAGTAAGACCCGATGCCGGGCCAGGCGAAGAGCTTTTCGATCATGATATTGGCCCCCAGCATGGTCGACAGCACCATGCCCATGGTCGCCAGAACCGGCAGCATGGCGTTGGGCAGCGCGTATTGCAGCAGGATCTTCCAGCCCGGCACCCCATAGGCGCGCGCCGCCTTGATGTAATCGCTGTCGAGCGCGTCGATCATGCCGCCCCGCATCATCCGCATCAGCGGCGCCACCGCGAAGATCGCCATCGAGGCCGCCGGCATCAGCATCTTCTCGATCGCCTCCCAGAAAATCTCCCAATCGCCGATCAGGGCGGCGTCGATGGTCATGAAGCCGGTGACGGTGGGCGGCGCGATCGACCAGCCCGACAGCCGGCCGATCGGTTCGGGCGCCATGCTCAGCAGGAAGTAGAAAACGAAGATCAGGATCAGCCCGAAGAAGAAGCCTGGCATGGCGGCCGAGATCGAGGTGATCACCCGCGACAGCTGATCGATCCAGCTGTCGCGATAGACGGCGGCCAGCACGCCCACCGGCAGCGCCACGATCAGCGACATCGCGAAGGCGAAGATCGCAAGCTCGAT
This sequence comes from Pseudodonghicola sp., assembly GCF_048268305.1. Lineage (NCBI taxonomy): Bacteria > Pseudomonadati > Pseudomonadota > Alphaproteobacteria > Rhodobacterales > Paracoccaceae > Pseudodonghicola > Pseudodonghicola sp. The sequence goes on along the minus strand of NZ_JBLWVT010000002.1, from coordinate 137,267 downwards.
CGTCGCGGGCAGCCGTTCGGCGAAGTCCTTCAGCACCGGCTGGCCGGTGATCATCGAATTGCCGAAGTTCAGATGGGCGATATTGGAGAGGTAAATCAGGAATTGTTCAAAGACCGATCTGTCCAGCCCCATGGAGCGGCGGATCGCCTCGATATCCTCCTGCCCCATGCTGGGGCCCGAGGCATAGGCGATGGCCGGATCCCCGGGCAACGCACGGATCAGCACGAAGGTCACGACGATCACCCCGAAGAGGATCGGCAGCGCCATCAACAGGCGCCAGAGGATGAGGCGAAGGGTGCGGTACTTCATGACGGCCTCCCGGACGGGCAGCGGCGGGGCCGGTCGACCGGCCCCGCAAGGTGGTTCAGTCTCAGGCCTTGTAGAGCGGCCGCATCTCGATCTGACCGTGGAACATATAGGTATAGCCGTGGATCGCGTCGCTCAGCACGGTGTCCTCAAAGGGCGACCAGAGCGCGATCAGCGGCACGTCTTCCTTGGCCAGCTCGATCATCCGCAACACCTTGGCCTCATAGACCGCCCTGTCGCTTTCGAACCGGGTCTCCTCGACCAGCTGCGCCATCTCCGGGTTCTGATAGTTGCCGTAGTTCCAGCGGCGGGTGGAGTTGTAGAAGATGCGGAAGAAGTAATCCGGATCGGCCAGCCAGGCGCCGCCCATGGCGATGAACATCGGCAGGGCGCGGTCGGTCTGCAATTGCCCGATCTGGGCCGAGGGCACCTTTTCGATCTTCACCTTGATGCCGATCTTGCCCAGCGCCTCCTGCATCAGGATCGCCACCGGCTCGCTCGTCGCGGTATAGGAGCTGTCAATGGTGAAGGTGGTCTCGAACCCGTCGGCCAGCCCGGCCTCGGCCAGCAGCGCCTTGGCCTTCTCCAGATCCTGGGTATAGGGCAAGGGCTGCGGATAGATCGCCTCGGTGGTCTCGGCGGTGCCGCCGAACAGCGGCGTGCCGCGGCTGTAGAGCACCGATTTGAACATTTCCTCATAAGGCACCGAATAGGCCACCGCCTGACGCACCCGCCTGTCGTTGAACGGCGGCATTTCCGAGTTCATCGCGATCGCCACCATCCGTGCGGGGTTCGAGATGCCCAGAACCCGGCGCTTGCCCTCGTCCATCACGTCCTTGATGTCGCGGCCCGACAGCGCGCGGACCAGATCGGCCTCGCCCTTCTCGGCGGCGGCGCGGCGCGACGAGGCGACCGGTACGATCTGCGCCAGGATGCGGGCCTGGCTCGGCACCGCGCCATTCTTCCAGTCGTCGAACCGCTCCAGCACGAACTGCTGATCGGCGACGAAGCGGGTGACCTTGAAGGGGCCGCCGCCGGCCTCGTTGGTCTTCAGCCAGTTCAGCGCCCAGGGGTCTTCGGCGGTAGCATGTTCCTTCGCCAGTTCCGAGTTGATGATTGCCGGGAACAGGATGCAGAGGTTCGGCAGGGTGAAGCGGTCGGCCTGCGGCACGGTGATCTGCAGCGTCATGTCGTCGAGAACGACGAACTGGTCCGGGCTGGTCAGCGACCCGGTGGAGAGCTGCGCCTTGGAGGTCGGCACCGAAACCGCGCGGTCCAGCGACCATTTGGCATCCTGCGCGGTGACCGGGCGGCCATCGTGGAACTTGGCGCCGTCCCGCATCTTGAAGGTCAGCACCTTGCCGTCGTCAGACACCGAATAGCTTTCCGCCGCCTGCCCCACGATGGTGTTGTAATCGTAGATGAAGGCGTCCTCTTCTCCGGCGACCGGTTTCGACCCATAGGTGACCAGCCGGTCGTAGACGTTCCACGAGATGTTGCAGGAGGCCGGGTTATAGCCGGTGCCCGAGGGGTCGAAGGTATTCGGGCTGTCTTCCAGCAGAATGCGGATCACATCGTTGCGGTCCGCCGCCGCCGCCGGCCCGACGCCCAGCTTGAGGCCCAGAAGCGAGACGCCGGACAGAGCGGCCGCGTTCAGAAAGTCACGTCTTTTCATTCTTCCGTCTACCTTTTCCTGTTGGTTTTCCGTTGGTGTTCCGGGGGCCCGGTTCAGTCCGGTTTTGCCCCGTATCCACCACCGCCGCAGGACAGCACGGTGACCCGATCGCCCCGGTTGATGGTGACGTTGTGTTTTCCGGGCAGCTTTTCCTGCGTGCCTTCTTTTCTTGTCAGAACCACTTCGAACAGGGCGCCATCCTCGCCCCCCTCCAGCCCATAGGCGGGAACCACGGCCCGTTCGAACATGGTGGTGAGCGAGACATTGTCGGCCATCATCCGGTAAACCCGGTCGAGCCCCTCGCCGCCGCGATGCGCCCCCGCCCCGCCGGAATTCGGCCGCAGCGCCTGGCGTTCGACCATGATCGGATATTCGGTTTCGATCACCTCGGCCGGCGTGCTCATCACATTGGCCAGGTGCACCCGGGTGACGGCCATGCCGTCGCGGTCGATCCGGGCGCCCTCGCCGCCGCCGTGCACCTCGTAGAAGGTGGAATAATCCCCCCCCTCGTTGCGGGCGGAGAAGATCAGAAGACCCGCCGTGGTCGGCCCCCCGGCGGAAAGCTTCTCGGCCGCGACGGGAACCAGCGCCTTGAAGATGGCATCGGCGACCCGCTGGCAGGTCTCGTGGTTGCCGCCGACCACCGGCACATTGGCGCGCGGATCGAGGATCGAGCCCGGCCGCGTCACCACCGACAGCGGCCGATAGCAGCCGGCAGAGGGCTGGATATCCGGGCCATAAAGCGCCTTCATCACATAGAAGACGCCGGCGGCGGCGATGAAGGGCGTGGTGTTCAGCGCGCCCGGCACCGCGTTGTCGGTTTCGGTGAAATCGAAACTGGCGGCCTCGCCTGCGATGGTGACCTTGACGCGGATCGCCACCGGGGCGCCGCCGTGGCCATCGTCATCCATGAAGTCCTCGCCCTCATAGACGCCATCGGGGATCGCGGCGATCGCCTCGCGCATCTGGCGTTCGGCGCGGTCGTGGATGGCCTCGAAGGCGGCCATCAGGAAATCGACGCCATAGGTCAGCCGCAGCTCCTCCAGCCGCCGTCCGGCGACCGTGGTGGCCGAAATCTGCGCCAGGATATCGCCGCGCCGCTCGGCCGGGCCGCGCACGTTGGCAAGGATCAGGCCCATCTTCTCCTCGTCGATCTCGTCGCCCGCGACCAGGCGGACCGGGGGGATGCGCAGCCCCTCCTGCCAGCAATCGAAGGCGGCGGCGTAATAGCTGCCCGGCATGGCGCCGCCGACATCGGCCCAATGCGCCAGGCTGATCGAAAAGGCATAGAGCTGACCATCGTGAAAGATCGGCCGGATCAGCTTGACGTCCGGCAGGTGATTGCCGCCGACATCGGGCAGGTTCAGGATCCAGACATCGCCCGGTTTCAGCGCCGCGCGGCCGACCATGCGGATGAACTCCCGCACGGTGAAGCTGAGCACGCCCAGGTGCACCGGCACGTCCCGCCCCTGCGCCACCAGATAGCCATTGGCATCGGTCAGCGCCGAGGAATGATCGCCCGCCTCGCGCAACAGCGGCGAGCGCGCGGCGCGCATCACCACGCTCGACATTTCCTCCGCCACCGCGGTCAGCGCGTTGCGGATCACTTCCAGCGAGACGGGATCGAGTTTCACGGTCATGTCCTTCATTGCAGGTCCACCTCGATGTGCAGGTTGCCGGTGGCGTCGCGGCGGATGGTCTCGCGCGGCGGGATGACGACGGTCGACCAGTCGTCCTCGACGATCAGCGGGCCTTGCAGCACCTCGCCCACCACCAGCGCGTCACGGGCAAAGACCGGGGTCTTGGCGCTTTCGCCGGTCTCGAAGGTGACCTCGCGCCAGCCGACCGGCGCCGGGGTCACGGTTCCGCCGACGATTTCCGCCGCCTCGCCGCCGCGCCCGGGGCCGGTGACCTCGGTCCGCACGGTCATCAGCTCCCAGGTCTCGCCGGTGGAATAACCATAGATCGCCTTGTGGGCGGCATCGAATTGCGCGCCCAACTGATCCGGATCGGCAAAGGCCGGGCCATGGATCGGGGTCTCATAGCTCTGCCCGGAGTAACGGACGCCGGCGGTATGGGTGACGCGCAGACTTTCCCAATCATGGCCGGCCTCGATCAGCGCCTTCGACAGCGTGTCGATCTCGTCCCGCAACAACGCATCAAGCCGGCCCTGATCCCAGTCGCGCGACTTCATGCTGACGGTGAACTGCCGCGAGTAGCTCATCGCCGCATCGACGCAGCCCAAGGCCGAGAAGCCGGAGGAGAACATCGGCACCACGATCTTGCGGATGCCGCAGATGCGGGCGACCTCGACCGCGTGCATCGGACCGGCGCCGCCGAAGGCGACCAGATCGAAGCTGCGGATATCAAGGCCGCGCTCCACCGTCGCCTTGCGCAGCGCCCGGGCCATGGTGGCATGCACCACCCGGGTGATACCGACGGCGGCCTCTTTGACGTCAAAGCCCATCTCGGCCCCGAGCGCGCGGATCACCTCCTCGGCGAGCTGCGGCTGCAACGGCACCGAACCGCCCAGCGTGCGCGCGGGATTGAGATAGCCCAGCACCATGTCGGCATCCGACACCGTCGGCAGCACGCCGCCCTTGCCATAGCAGGCCGGCCCCGGGGTGGCGCCGGCGCTGCGCGGACCGACCTCCAGCGCGCCCGAGACAAGCCGTGCGATCGAGCCGCCGCCGGCGCCGATGGAATCCACCGCCACCATCGGCAGCCGGATGCGCTGGCCGCCCAGTTCCCGGTTCGCCGCGATCTCGGCCCGGCCGTCGACGATCAGGCAGACGTCGGTGGTGGTGCCGCCCATGTCGAAGGTCAGCGCGTTCTTGATCCCCAGCGCGCGGGCCATCTCGGTGGTGGCAAGCGCGCCGGCGGCCGGACCGGACATCGCCAGCATCAAGGGCCGTTCGGCGATCAGCTCGGGCGTCGCCATCCCCGAGGCGGAGTGCATCAGATGCACACGGCTGTCCGGCGCCTTGGTCTCCTCGATCCGCTGCAGATGAGCGCGGATCTTGCCCATCATCATGGCGTTCAGCACCGTCGTGCTCATCCGTTCGAATTCGCGGATTTCCGGGGAAATCTCGTGGCTGAGCGAGACATTGGCGAAATGCTGGGCCAGCCGGTCGCCCAGCTTGATCTCATGCGCCGGGTTCTGAAAGGCATGCAGCAGGCAGACCGCCACGGTCTCGACACCGGTCTTCTTGATCTCGGCGATCACCCGGTCGATCTCGGTCTCGGTCAGCTCGGTCAGGACCGTGCCGTCCGAGAACAGACGTTCCTGCACCTCGAACCGAAGGGCGGCGGGGACCAGCGGCTCCACCTTCGGTGGCAGGTCGAGACGATAGAGCGCCCGGCGCGAGGTGCGGCCGATTTCGATACTGTCGGAGAATCCGGTGGTGGCGATCAGCGCGCAGGGGGGGAAGTTATGCTCGACGATGTCATTGGTCACGATGGTCGTGCCATGGACGATCTCGCTCACCTCATCCCAGGCCAGATCGACGGCGGAAATCGCCTCGACAATCGCCTGCACCGGCTCTGCCGGCTTGCTGGGAACCTTCGCCGACCGCCGGTTCATCCCATCCGGGGAAACCGCGATTACGTCGGTGAACGTGCCCCCGATATCAATTCCTAGGCGCCACTCCGACACTGGATATCCTCACTTTTCGATATTCGACAAGTTTTCTCGTTTTTTCGAACATCTCATGCTGAAAATAACTGTCAACCAAACTTGCTCCTCAGGGGGAGAACAAAGCGCCGTGACGGCAGGCCGCGACAGGGCGCTGCCCAAGTTTGCATCGTATTCCGGAAACGAGAGGGGATATTTTTCCGATTTACGGAAATTTTCGGACCTCAAAAGCGCTATGCTTCAGGTCAGGCAGATCGGGGAAATCACAATCAGACAGCAACAGGCGGCCAAAGATTCGCCGGCTAGCGCCTCATGGGATTTCCGAAAAACGGAAAGCTTGCCGCTCAGCCAATCCCGCGCAGCGACAGCGACAACCGCTGTGCCGCGTTCAAAAGCTGGATCTCGACGGTGCCCCGGTCGATGGAGGAAAACCGATCGGCCAGCCCGAAGACCGCCAACGCATAGCTGAGCCCGGTGCGGCGATCCTCGACCGCGGCGGCATAGGACAGAATGCCCGGGTCGAATTCGTTGTTGCAGATGGCGACCTGACGCTGCCGAATATCGGCGATCTCGGCACGGATATCCGCCTCGTTCACCTTGGTATTCGCGGTGAACACCTGCCGCGGCTGCTTCAGATAATCGTCGATGAAGGCGTCCGAACTCAGCGCCAGCAGGATTTTCCCGGTCGCGGCAGCATAGAGCGGCATGCCGCGCCCCGGCTGCACAAAGGCCTGCCCGAAGGCGGTGGGCGTGCAGGTCGACATCACCTCGACCCCCTGCCCCACCAGACGGGCAAGAAAGCTGGTCTCGCCGAAACGGTCCGCCAGATCCTTCAGGACCGGCACCGCCGAATGGGTGATATCGGCGCCATTGGTCATCTGGCTGGCCATCATCCACATGCGTTCGCCCAGCACGAAGGCCTTGGTGTTCAGCTTGCGCACCGCGCCGACGCTGATCAGGGTATTGAGCTGGCGGTGCACGGTCGCGACCACCAACCCGGTCGCGGCGGCGATCTCGGACAGGGTCAGCCCCTCGGGATGCGCCGAAAGAGTTTCCAGAATCCGGAATGCACGACCCAGCGGGCTATCGTCTGCCTCGGTCATCTGTCTGCCCCCTCGTTCCGCGCGCGAGGAGACCCCGCAGCAATGTCTATGCTTTCAATACGCTTTCGCGATCTTCCACCTGACGCGAAAGAGCGTCAACCGGTTCTAATTGCTCTGCCGGCGACGCTCTGTCAATATTGTATTCCGGAATTCGGAAAGGGCCGACCGTCAGGCCAGCACGTGCCAGGATTTGGCAACGATCCACCAGCGATCGCCTTCCTTGAGGAACAGCAGCTCGTCGATGAACTGGCTGGGCAGATACAGGTCGCGCACCCGCGCGTGGGCCGTGGTCGGGCTTGCCACCGTCAGCGCCAGCACCTGATCATCGCGCCGATCCCCGCGCGAGGCGCTGGAGGGACGTCCGGCGACCCGCGCCATGTAGGGTTCATGATCGAAGGTCACCACCTTGCCGTCGACAACGGCGAACAGCCGGCACAGCGGATGAAACACCTCGCGGAAGCGGGCGACATCGCCGTCATAGAGGGCGTCGAAATATTCCTGAATCAGCGCCGCGACCTGCGCTTCGTCATCCTTGAATTGGTCAGTCATCTAAGGGTCCTTTCAGTTGGCCCGCCGCTCAGCCAGCGGTGCGGGAGAAATCTTCGTCGGCCACGTAAAGCGCGTGATCGAGCACCTGAAGAAGCTGGTCGATCTCGGCATCCGAGATCACCAGCGCCGGCGCCAGGAACAGCGAGGTCTGCTCGCCGCTGGTGCCGATCGAGACGTTTTCGGCCATGGCGGCGGCCACGACTTTCGAAGCGATCGGGGTTTCGCGGGTGGCGGCGGTCCACTGGTTCCAATGGGGGCCGTGGAATTCGACGGTCCAGTGCAGACCGCGGCCATCGACGCGGGCGACGCTGGGGTGACGCTTGGCCATCTCGACCAGCCGCGGCCCGATCACCGCGCCCAGCGCCGCGACCCGGTCCAGCAGCTTGTCGCGCTTCACCACCTTCAGATAGGTCGAGACCCCCGCCATCGCGGTCGGATGGCCGCGATAGGTCGAATAATTCTGCCAGGCGGCATCGTTCAGTTGCTCGGTCAGTTCCTTCGACAGGATCACCGCGCCGATCGGACCGGCGCCGCCGGCCAGCCCCTTGGCCATGGTCACCATGTCAGGCCGCGCGGTGCCGCCCTGGAAGGCGAACCAGCGGCCCGAGCGGCCGGCACCGGTCACCACCTCGTCCGCGATCCAGAGCGCACCGGCCTGTTTCGCCGCCGCAGCCACCTGATCCTGATAGGCGCCGTCGTGATAGATGCCGCCCTGGGTATAGTCGATGATGACCGAGGAGGCATCGGAGAGCACATTGGCCATCTCGTCCCGGCTCATCGGCGGATAGTGCACCACCCGCTGGCCGTAGAGCGAGCTGTCGGGGGCCGCGATCACCCGCACCGCGCAATTGGCCGCCGCCGGGCTGACGCTGCCATCGCCGCGCGACAGGCCGCCATGCCATTGCGGCTGCGTCGTCACCTCGCGCGAGAGGCCGGTGAGCCCGTGATAGGCGCGTTCGCGCGTGGCCACCGCCGACCGGCCGGTCAGCGCCTGGCCCAGCGACAGCGCCAGATCGTTGATCTCCGATCCCGACAGGCCGAAACGCACGCCGCCGACCCAATCGGTTTCACCCTCGAAAGCGATGTCGATCAGATCCTCGGCCGCCTGGGTCCGTCCCTTCCAGGCCCAACCTTCGGAAATCGCCGGGTATTCCGCCGCCTTGCGGATGGTTTCCACCATATCCGGATGGCGGTGGCCCAGCGAGCCGGCCGAATTCGATCCGTCCAGCACCCGGCGGCCGTCGGACAGCGTGTACCAGCAGCCCTCGCCGTCGACGACATAGACCGGGGCCTCGTCATTGGTTGTCAGGCTGGTGTTCAGAAGTCGTGACATGTCGGTCATCCCTGTTGTTCGAGTGTCTCGGTGTCAAAGGCCCGCGCCGCATCGAGCGCCGCCTGAAGCTCTGCCGCCGTGGCGAAAGGCACCGCGAAGCGCGCGCCCAGCTCGGTGGCCAATAAGGTGCAGCGGCTCAGGAAAGCGGCGGCGCCCTCGGCCTCGACCAGCCGCAGCGGCCCACCGGTCCAGGCGGGAAAGCCGGCCTCGCGAACCGCGCCGCTATTGATGCCGGCCGCTGACCGCAAGGCGCCCTCGGCAAGCGCGCGCAGGGCGGCACAGCATTGCGCCGTCAAAAGCCGCGTCTCGATGTCGGCCAGCGCGGGCAGATCGCCCTTGAGGCTCTCCGCGGCATCATCAATCCCCAAGGCCCCCGCGTCATAGCCCGCATGTGTCGCCACATTGCGGATCAGCGCCGCCGGCACGCCCTGCCCCCGCAGCGCTGCGATCTCGTCCCGCAAGGCCTCGCGCAAGGTCTCGGCGAATGCTGTGTCCGGCGGTTGCGAGGCCCGTTTCAGCACCGATCGGTCCTTGAGCCGCAGGCCGATCCGCACCTCGGCCTCGCGGCTGATCGCCTGACGGGCGAAGAGCCGACTTTCGATGATCTCTCCATCGGCAAAGCTACAGGCCGCCACGTCGCAGATCCCCGAGAGCGCCACGATCTCGGCCAATTGCCGGCCATGCCCCGCTTGCACCAGGGCAGAGGTTCGCCCCTGCTGCGCCAGAAAACGCCCGCGCCGGTCGAACAGGCCACCGCCCGGCACCCGGTGCCCCCGGCGGTCCCAGGGCTGCTGCGGCGCCGGGTTGGCGGCGATCCAGTCGCGCGCCGCCTGCATGAGACCCGCCCGATCGGCACAAAGCCCGGTGATCAGCCCCAGCTCCGCCGCGCGGGCGGGCGCAATCAACCTGGCCTCGACGATCAGCGGAATGGCGGCCTCGATCCCCAGAAGATGCACCAGCCGCACCAACCCGCCGGCCCCGGGGATCAACCCGATGGAGCATTCGGGAAACCCCAGCCGGATGCTGTCGTCATCCGTCGCGAAACAGGCGTGGCAGGCCAGCGCCAGTTCGAAATTGCCGCCCACCGCCAGCCCTTCGACCAGCGCGACCACCGGCAGGCGCAACCGTTCGATCCGCCGGTAAAGCGCCTTGATCCGCTGGCTGTCGGCGAAGATCTCCGCCGGGCTGGCGGCGGCGAGTTCGGCGATCTGGTCGACATCGCCGCCCACCCCGAAGGCCGGCCGGTCGGTCAGAAAGATCACCCCGCGCACCGGCGCGACCTCGAGCCGGTCCAACAGCGCCCCCAGTTCAGCCTTGAACTGCGCCGTGGTGCGGTTCACCGGACCGGAGGGATCGGCGAGCGTCACGGTCAGGATGCCGTCGGGGCCAAGGCTCTCGCTCAGATACATCGCCATCCCCTCAGACCAGCTCGATCACGGTGGCCGAACCCATGCCGGCGCCGATGCACAGGGTGACAAGACCCCGCTTGCCGCCGGTGCGTTCCAAGGCGTCGATCAGCGTGCCCAGCAGCATCGCCCCGGTCGCCCCCAGCGGATGGCCCATGGCGATGGCGCCGCCGTCGATATTCACCTTCTCCAGCGGCACGCCGGTGTCCGCCATGAAGTGCAGCGGGACCGAGGCGAAGGCCTCATTCACCTCGAAAAGATCAATGTCGTCAAAACCAAGACCCGCGACCGCCAGCGCCCGCCGCGCGGCCTCGGCCGGGCCGGTCAGCATGATCACCGGTTCCGAGGCGCACAGACCGGTGCCCAGCACCCGGGCGCGCGGGGTCAGCCCCGACGCCTCCACCTGGCTGGCAGAGGCCAGCAGCGCCAGCGCCGCCCCGTCGACGATGGCCGAGGAATTGCCGGCGGTGTGATCGTGACGGATCGCCGGCACCTGCGGATAGCGCCCCAGCGCCACGAAATCATAGCCGCCCGCGCCGATGTCGCCAAAGACCGGCGCCAGCGCGCCAAGGGTCTCGATACTGGCGCCGGCCCGGATGTTTTCGTCCCGCGCCAGCAGCGGCAGCCCCAGCTCGTCCACCACCGGCACGACGGAACGGTCGAAATGCCCCGCCGCCCAGGCCCGTGCCGCCAATTGGTGCGACCGCGCCGCGAAGGCGTCGAGATCGGCGCGCGTCATGCCCGCCAAGGTGGCGATCAGATCGGCGCTGATGCCTTGAGGCAGGTAATCGCAGGCGGTGGAAATCTCCGGGTCGAACTGCCAGGCGCCACCGTCCGAGAACATCGGCACCCTCGACATCGATTCGACACCGCCGGCGATCACCAGATGCTCCCAGCCCGATCGGATCTTCTGCGCCGCCAGGTTGATCGCCTCGAGCCCCGAGGCGCAGAAACGGTTCACCTGCAGCCCCGGCGCGGCGGTCCGCCAGCCGTTCAGCAAGGCCGCCGTGCGCCCCATCGGCCCGCCCTGCTCTCCCACCGGCGAGACGCAGCCGAGGATGATGTCGTCCACCGCCTCGGGCGCGAATCCGGTGCGGCGCTGCAGCTCGGCCAGCAGATCGGCGACCAGCCGCACCGGCTTGACCGTGGCGAGCCCGCCGCCCGCCCGGCCCTTGCCGCGAGGGGTGCGCAGGGCGTCACAGATATAGACGTCCGGAAATGGGGTCACGTCGGCGGCTCCGCTGAGAATTTGTACAAACGGAAATCACGAGTTTCGAATATTCGCAAGATTTTTCCGATTTTTGTTATTTTCTGTCGGCGACGGGTGCTAGCAATTAGGCAACTCGCGGCCCTTGCCGCGCCAGGCCGAAAGGATAGCAAAGTGATGACCCCGCCCAGCGCAGCGCATCTCGGGCCCGACGGCAGCCTGCTCTATAATCTCACCCATCAGGCCGAGACCCGGCCCGAGGCCCGCGCGCTGGCCTATTACGGCGCCGATCTGAGCTTTGCCCAGCTCTGGCAGGCGGTGCGCCATGTCGCGGGGACGTTGCTGGACCTCGGCGTTGCCCCCGGCGATCGGGTGGCGATCGACATGCAGAACAGCCCGCAATACGTCATCGCCTATTACGCGGTGCTGGCGGCGCGCGGCGTGGTGGTGCCGCTGAACCCGATGTATCGCGCGGAAGAGGTCGCCACCATCCTGGGCGACGCCGGCGTGCGGGTGGTGCTGGCGGCGGAAGAGGTGTTGGACCGGTTCACCGGTTGGCCGGGAGCGGAGGCTCTCTCGCTCATCGTCGCGCGCTATGCCGACATGCTGCCCGACACCCCGGTCACCCCGCCGCCGGCGGTGACCCAGGCCGCGCCCCTCGATCTCTCCGGCGACGAGCGGCTGATCCCCTGGGCCGAGGCGCTCCGCCCCCCCGTCCCCGCCCGCCTGCCGGGAGAGGATGCGCCGGCGACCGACTGGGCGGTGATGCCCTATACCTCAGGCAGCACCGGCGTGCCGAAAGGCTGCCTGCACAGCCACCGCAGCGTGATGCATACCGCCGTGCTGCAGGTGGAATGGTACGGGATCACCGCAGACAGCGTGGTGACCGCGGTGCAGCCGCTGTTCCATGTCGCCGGCATGCAGGGGTCGATGAACGCGGCGATCCATGCCGGCGCCACGCTGATGATCATGACCCGCTGGGAGGCCGAGGCGGCAATCGCGCTCTTTACCCATTACGGCGTGACCTTCTGGAATGCGCCGCCGACCATGGTGGTCGATATGATGTCACGCGGCGGCGCGGTGACGCCGGCGCTGGCGCGGGTCACGGTTCTGACCGGCGGCGGTGCTGCGATGCCGGGGCCGGTGGCGGCGCGGCTGAAGACCCAGTTCGGGCTGGAATATGTCGAGGCTTTCGGCATGTCGGAAACCATGTCGCCCACCCATCTGAACCCGATCGACGCGCCACAGGCCAGCACCGTGGGCATCCCGGCGCAGATGACCCGCTCGATGATCGTCGATCCCGACACGCTGGCACCGCTGCCCGACGGTGAGGTCGGCGAACTGGTGGTGAGCGGCCCGCAGCTGATGCTGGGCTATTGGAACCGGCCCGAGGCCGATGCCGAGACCTTCTTTTCTCATGACGGCCAACGCTTTCTGCGCACCGGCGATCTCGCCCTGCGGCAGGCGGATGGCTATTACCGCATCGTCGACCGGCTGAAGCGGATGATCAACGCCTCGGGCTTCAAGGTCTGGCCGACCGAGGTGGAAGGCGTGATCTTCGGCCATGAGGCGGTGGAGGGCTGCTGCGTCATCGCCGCCCCCGACGCCTATCGCGGCGAGACGGTCAAGGCGCTGATCCAGCTGCGCCCGGGCGCCAGGTTGACCGCCGGGGAGCTGACCGACTGGCTGCGCCCGCAACTGGCCGCCTTCAAGCTGCCGCGTCTGGTGGAATTCGTGGGCAGCCTGCCGCGCACCGCCTCGCACAAGGTCGACTGGCGCGCCCTGCAGGAGCGCGAGGCCGCAGCGGCGAGGAGCTGAGCCCCCGCCCGGGCCGGCACTCAGATCCAGTGTTTCTTCAGCGCCAGCAGGGCGGCGTGATGGCGGTTGCGCGCCGACAGCTTCCGCGCGGCGTTGTTCAGATGATAATTCACCGCCGAGGCCGAGATGGTCATTTTCTCGGCGATTTCCTGACTGGTCAGCCCCTCGGCCACCCAGATCAGGCTTTCGCGTTCGCGCGGGGTCAGCGGCGTCTCCTCCACCCTCACCTGCGGCTCAAGCGCGTTCAGCGTGTCGGCGATGTGATAGGCGGCGACCATCAGCTTGCTGCCATGGCCAGAGAAGGCGTCGCGCACCACGCTGCGATTGTCCGAGGTGAAGGTGACCAGTTCGAGCCCGTTGCGGCCATTGATCGGGATCGAGAAGCCATAGGAGATGCCGAATTCATTGGCCTCGTGAAACACCAGCCGCTGCCGCTTGCGGAAGGGTTTCAGAAACGGGCCAGAGCCCCAGAAAAACGGGGTGCGAGAGGTCTTTGCGACCTGAATCACCGGGTCGATCTGGTCATAGTGCCGCCCCTGATAGCGGCTTGCCCAATGCGCATCGTAATTGGTGGTCAGCTTGAAGGTGCCGGGCAGGCCCAGCGCCTCGGCCCGGGCATCGCTGAAGGCGGCATAGCTGAACCGCAACATGCCGAAGTCACGCAAGAACCCCTCGATCTCGGCAAGGAAGCTGTCCCGGTCGGGCGCCGGTTTCTGCGGCAGGTAATCGAGTTCGCCAAGACCCACGGTCTGATCGCCTTTCGTCCGGCAAGGTGGAAGGAGCGTTAAGATTCTGCCGGCTTGGCGCTCTTTTTGCAAGATTTGCCAGTACCGTCCGCCCGGTCGCCTCTGGCACGCTGCGGACCGCAACATGGAGGTCAACAAAAATGACGCAGAAAAACAGACTGGGCGTCGTGCTCGGGTTGGCGACGGCGCTGATGGGCAGCACGGCCCTGGCGGATGTCGTCAAGATCGGGGTGCTGGCACCGCTGACCGGGGCGACCGCCTCGGATGGGGAAGAATTCGTGCGCGGCGCCAAATGGGCGATCGAAGAGGCCAATGCCAACGGCGGCGTCGCCGGCCATACCTTCGAACTCGAGGTGGCCGACGTCAAAGACCACTCCGCCGCCAATGTGTCGAGCGCGGTGGAACGGCTGCTGGGCACCGACGGGGTGGAGGTGATCCTGACCGGATACGCCAGCCTGTCGATGTTCGAGGTCGACCTGATGGCCGAAGAGAACATGCCCTATATCGCCTCGGGCCCGTCGCCCGCCTTCGCAGCCATCGTGTCGAAGGACCCGGATTATTACAACTGCTGCTGGTCCTATACCGCCGATTTCAAAGGCTATGAGACCGATCTCCTGCCGCTGGTCGACGGGCTGGCCGCCGATGGCAAGATCACCGTCGACAGCAAGACCGTGGCGATCATCTCGTCCGACAACCCCTATTCCAAGACCATCTCGGAGGGCATGAAGAAAAGCTTTGCCGACGGCGGCTGGAAGATCGTCGTCGATGAGCTGGTCCCCTTCGGCGAGGTCAGCGACTGGACGGTGATCCTGACCAAGGTGAAGGAAACCAACCCCGATCTTGTGGTCAATACCGACTATATCCCCGGCAACTCGGCGCTTTTCATGAAGCAGTTCCTCGATGCGCCGACCGACAGCCTGGTGTTCCTGCAATACGCCCCCTCGGTGCCCGAATTCCTGCAACTGACCGGCGACGCCGCCACCGGCGTGCTCTACAACCTGATCTCGGCGCCGCTCAACACCTCGAAATGGCCGCGCGGGCAGAAGCTGATGGCGGACTACAAGGAACGCTACGGCATCGAATCGGGCTCCTATGGCGTCGGGCTTTATGAAGAGGCCAACGTCTATTTCGACGCCCTGCGCGAGGTCGGCGATCCCAAGGATCACGATGCCATCGGCGCCGCCATCGGCCGCACCAAGAAGGAAGTCGCCTCGGGCATCCTGGAATTCGACCCGGCGACCCATGTGGCGACCCAGGCTGACGACCGCTCGCCCACCACCTTCTGGCAGATCTGGGACGGCAAGCGGTACATGATCGCGCCCAAGGCCTATGCGGACGCCGATTTCCAGACGCCGCCCTGGCTGAAGAAGTAACCCACCTCCCCCAACTGCCCCTCGCCTTGGATCGGCGGCGCCTGCGCGCCGTGCCGGTCCACGGCGTGGGGCCCTTTTTTCCGGAGTCCATGCATGGTTGCCCCCATCCTCTCCGTCCGGAGCGTGGCAAAGCATTTCGGCGGTCTCAGGGCCGTCGACGACGTCAGTTTCGACGTCCTGCCGCAGCAGATATTCGGCATCGCCGGGCCGAACGGCAGCGGCAAGTCCACCCTGTTCAACGTCATGACCAAGGTCCCCTTCGGCCCCACCCGGGGCGAGGTGCTGCTGAACGGCCGGCCGATCCAGGGGCTGTCGCCGCACCGCATCGCGCTCGCCGGCATCGCCCGCACCTTTCAGCGCGAGAATGTCTTCGCCTCGCTCTCGGCCATCGACAACGTGCTGGTGGCGGTCGAAAGCCTGGTGCCGACAGCACCCTTCGCCGAACAGCTCGAACGCGCGGAAGAGGCGCTGGCGCTGGTCGGCTTTCCCGCCACCATGCAGAACTCTCCCGCTGGCAGCGTGCCGATCTTCTATCGCAAGCAGCTCATGATCGCCTCGGCCCTCGCGCTGCAGCCCAAGGTGCTGCTGCTCGATGAACCCGCCTCCTCGCTCACCGGGCCGGAGATCGAGCGGATGAAGCAGATCATCCTGCGGGTGCGCGACAACGGCATGACCGTGGTGCTGATCGAACATGTGCTGGCGCTGCTGATGGAGGTGTCGGACCAGCTCCTGATCCTCGACCAGGGCCGGGTGATCGCCAATGGCGATCCCGTCACGGTGACCCGCGCCCCCACCGTCATCGAAGCCTATTTGGGGGTCGCGCATGAGTGAGATCATCCTCGACGTCCGCGGCCTGTCGGGCGGATACGACACCACCCAGATCTTCTCGGGCATCGACCTGCAGATCGGCGCCGGCGAAAGCATCGGCATCTTCGGGCCGAACGGCCATGGCAAGACCACCTTTCTCAAGACGCTGTCCGGGCTGATCGACCCCTGGGCGGGCGATATCTTCTTTTGCGGCGAGCGGATGAACCGCGAGGGCGAGCGCGGCAGCCGGCGGATGCGCAACTTCAACTACAACGCCGTCACCCGCCGCCGGATCGACCCCAAGGCGGTGGCGCGCGCCGGGCTGATCCATGTGCAGCAGGGCAACCTGCTGTTCCCCGAGCTGACGGTGGATGAAACCCTGTCGATCGCCACCACCGCCGCCCGCGGCCGCAAGGGCTGGAACCTGTCGGAGGTGAAGGACCTGTTCCCGCGCCTGGGCGAGCGTGCCGGCCACAAGATCCGTTTCCTGTCGGGGGGCGAACGCCAGATGGTGTCGATGGCCGCCGGGCTGATGGCGGCGCCGAAACTGCTGATCCTCGACGAGCCGACGCTGGGCCTGTCGCCCAAGGTGCGGCAGGAGCTGTGCGACGCCATCCTCAGCGTGCGCAACCACGGGCTGCCGCTGGTGCTGATCGACCAGGATGTCGCCTTTCTCGAACAGATCATCGACACGCTCTACCTCTTCGATCACGGCCGCTTCTCCGGCCGGATGGGCAAGGCCGAGATGCCCGATCACGAAACCCTCATGACCATGCTGTTTGGAGAGGCGCACTGATGGATACCGCGATCCTCATGGATATCGTCAAATCCGGACTGGTGCTGGGCGCGCTCTATGCGCTGATGGCGACCGGCCTGTCGCTGGTCTGGACCACGCTCGGCATCTTCAACTTCGCCCATGGCGCCTTTATCGCGCTCGGGGCCTATCTGGCCTGGCAATTCTCCTCGACCGACGCCTGGGGTCTGCCGATGGTCCCCGCCATCGTGCTGAGCAGCCTGGTGATGTTCGCCGTCGGCGCCCTGCTGCATTTCCTGCTGGTCAAACCCTTCGAGCGGCGCCAGGACATCGTGCTGATCTCGGTCATCACCACGCTTGCCGGCGCGGTGATCCTGGAAAACGGGCTGCAACTGATCTGGGGCGCGCGATCGAAGCAGATCCCGCCGCTGGCGCAGGGGGCGGTCGATATCGGCGCGCTGTCGCTTGGCCGCTCCGAGCTGCTGCTGATCGGGCTGGTGCTGGCGATCCTCATCGGCGTGGGGCTGTTCCTGCGCTATTCGAAACCCGGCCGCTCAATGCGGGCGGTGGCACAGAACCAGGATGCCGCAGCGCTGCTGGGGCTGAACGTGCCGCTTTACTTCGCCATGGTCTTCGGCCTTTCGGCCTTGACGGCGGGACTGGCCGGCATCTTCGTCGGCACCATCCGCTTCATGAGCCCTTCGATGGGGTCGGAGCCGCTGATGAAGGCGCTGATCGTGGTGATCTTCGGCGGCGTGGCGCGCTTCTCCTCCCCGATCTACGCGGCGCTGATCATCGGCCAGATCGAGGCCTTCTCGGTCTATTTCGTCGGCCTCTACTGGGCGCCTGCGGTGCTGTTCTTCACCATGATCGTGGTGCTGCTGATCAAGCCCGAAGGTCTCTTCGGCAAATACCAGAGGACCTTGTGATGCGTTACGATCCCCCCCTTCACAAGACCCAAGGTCTGGTGCCGCTGATCGTCGCGGCGGTGGCGCTGCTGGTCTATCCGCTGGTCTTCGAGGCCACCTATTTCCGCCATGTGATGATCCTGGCCTTCATCTTCGCCATCGTGGCGACCAACTGGGATCTGTCGCTGGGCTATGCCGGCCTGTTCAACTTCGGCCATGTGGCGCTGTTCGCGGTGGGCATCTACACCTATGCGATCCTGGCCAAGACGCTGGGCGTCTCGCCCTGGCTGGCGATCCTGGCGGGCGGCGGCACCGCGGCCATCGTGGCGCTGTTGATCGCGCTGCCGGTGCTCAGGCTTGACGGGATATATGTGATCCTGGTCACCATCGCGCTCAGCCAGCTGATCTATCTGGTGGTGATCTCCTGGTCCGACGTGACCGGGGGCACCTCGGGCATGGTGACGCTGCCGACGCTGCAGATCGGCGACTATCGCCTGTCGAAGGACGGGCGCATCGGCTATTATTACATCGGGCTGGGGCTCCTGGCGCTGAACCTGGCCTTTCTCTACCTCCTCACCCGCTCGCGCCTGGGCCGGGCGATCATGGCGCTCAGGGACAACAAGTATTACGCCATCGCCCGCGGCGTGTCCGAGGCCAAGACGCGGGCGCTGACGCTGACCGCCAGCGCCATCTTCACCGGCATCGCCGGCGGCTTCTACGGCGCCTATCTGCGGGTCGCCTCGCCCGATGCCTTCGGGATGGGCTTCCTGACACTGGTGCTGTCGATGCTGCTGGTGGGCGGCACCGGCACCATCTGGGGGCCGCTGATCGGCGCCTTCGCGATCTCCTTCCTGTCGGAATGGCTGGCGGGCTTCGGGCCCTGGCAGAACATCATCGTGGCGCTCGCCATCATCCTGGTGGTGGTCTTCTATCCCGGCGGGCTCTGGGCGGCGCTGCAGCACCTGCGCGAGATCGCCGACGGGCTGCGCAGCCAGACTATCGCCCGCCTGCGTCGGCACCGCGAAAAGGCCGCACGCGAAGCCTTGACCGGCGCCAAGGAACGGATGCTGCGAACGGCCTATGGGCAGATCGCCATCGCCGACACCGGTCCCGGTGGCGACAGACCGGCGCTTTTGTTCCTGCATGGCAACTCCGCCTGCAAGGAGGCGTTCTACAAGCAGTTCCGCAGCTTCGCCGACAGATACCGCGTTATCGCTTTCGACCTGCCGGGCCATGGCGTGTCGGATAACGCCGATCCCGAGACCGCCTATAACGTCAAAGCCTATGCCGAGATCGCCGAAGCCGTGCTGGCCGATTGCGGCGTTGCCCGGGTCCATGTCTTCGGCTGGTCGCTCGGCGGCTATGTGGCGCTGGAGCTGACCGCGCGGGACCAGGTCGAGGTCACCTCGCTTGCCATCTGCGGCACGCCACCGCTGACCGTGGTGCCCGACGACATGGGCCGCGCCTATATGCCCACCGCGCATATGGTGCTGACGTCGAAACAGTATTTCTCGCGCGAGGAGGCGCGGTCCTACGGCCAGCATGCCACCGCGCCGCTGTCAGAAGACAGCGCCTTCCTGCACCGGGCGGTGCGGCGGACCGATGGGCGGGCGCGGTTCTATATGATGACCAAGCTCGCCATCGTCGACTGGCCGCGGCAGATGCGGATGCTGGCCGAGGGGCGCATTCCCACCGCCATCCTCAACGGCAACGACGATCCGTTCCTGAACCACGCCTATGTGGCCGGGCTGAAATACGGCAATCTCTGGAAGGGCGCGCCGCAGGACATCCAGGACGGCAAGCACGCGCCCTTCTTCAACCGGACGGACGTTTTCGACCTGTCCTATTTCTCTTTCCTGCGCTTCGCCGAAACCGACGGCGGCAACGGAGCATTCTAACACTTCCCCGGGGGCGGCCTGACCTTGGCCGTCCCGTTTCACCGGGCGAAGCCGCAGGGCCAGATGCACCCGGCCCCGCCGAGCATGGCCCGCAACGCCATCGGCGCTTGTCGCGGGGCGACATCAAAACCCAATAGGAAAAGGCGCCCAGGCCAATCGCCAGCGCCGATCGCAGGCCTGTCGCCTGCAACACATCAATCAATTCTGTCTGAGAGTGATGGTACCGCCTCCCCGGCTTGAACGGGGGACCTCTGGATCCACAATCCAGCGCTCTAACCAACTGAGCTAAGGCGGCACTGTGGAGGGGGATTTAGCCAACCGCTCCGGGGATTGCAAGCGCTTTACCGCACTATTCTGCAGCTTTGTTCAACCGGCTCGACACCGAGGGATCGCGGCGGCTCGCGGCGCTCCAGTCTCCAGCCGGCAGCGGCATAAGGCGCCCTGGCCGCCCGCTGGCTCTCCTGGGGTCAAAGCACCATCTCGCGATGCGCCTCGGGCAGAGGCGGGGCTAGTCACAGCCCGGCCGCTTCCGTGATCCAGCCCCGCTTCGGATCCTGACCGGCGACGAATTCCACAAGACGGCTTGCCTCCAGCGGGCCAAAGCTGTGCTCTCCTCCCCCATCCTTCGCATAGAGGCTTTGGTGACGCTCCCCCCGCCAGGACATGCCATCGCGACGAAACGGGCGCGGGATCACATCGCACAGCCCCATCTGCACGCGGATGCCGCTTGATTCTCAACCTCCGAAGAGCTAGCAGAAGCGCCTTGAGACAGGAGGCCGTCATGGGCATCAACACCGAACGCGATATCGAGGCGAACCTGCAGATCGGACCCACCGACAAGGGCATGGTCCGGCTGTTCATCGAAGCGACCGATGGCACCGAAATCCCGATGGATTTCGAACCGGAAGAAGCCGAGGAGATCGCCGAGGAAATCCGCGCCGCCGCTCAGGCCGCGCGCCACGTCAAAGGCTGACCAGCCCCAGAACACCCGGGTCGCGCAGCGCCTGCAGGCGCCGCGCCGCATGGGTCGCGAATTTCTGGATCAGAACCTTGCGCCGCGCCGCCGGCAGCTTCGCCTCCGGCGCCATCCGGATGATCTCGGCATCATAGGGGTCGGCGATGATCAGCCCGCTCTCCTGCGGCAAAAGCTCGGTCGGAAACGCCATGTCCACCGCCCAGAAATAGCGATCACACCACTCAAGATAGCCGTGCCATTTGGCGTCAGACTGGAAGTCCGCCCGGCTGGACTTGCATTCGATCACCCAGATCTCGCCCTTCGGCCCCAGCCCCATCACGTCAACGCGCAAGCCGCGGGCGGGTACGAATTCCTCGACCGACACGAACCCCAGCCGCGTCAGATGACGCGCCACCCCGCGGGCCAATCGCTGTCCTGGCTGCAGTTCCTCAAGCATGGCGCAAATGTGAACATTTAGGGAACAAAAATCAAGCCCCCTTCTCAGTCGCTGCCCGCCGCCTCCCGCCGTTTTGCAGATGGGCATATCCCGCGGGCGTCTTGGCAGAAGGCGGGACAGCGCCCCCTGCCACCTCGGAATTCGAAATCCTCGCATGCCCCCTTGCGCGCCCCTTCGCGGCGCCCTACCTCTGATCCGTGGCGGGTACTGCCCTTCCTGTGTTCGGTAGCATTCCGGTGGCCTTAAACATTTCCGAGGGGGCTGGCTCTGTTCAGGTCTTGGCCTGATTACCTGGCGCCCACCTGTACATACAGGTCCTCGGGAATCAAACCGCACGTTTGCGGTGGTCCCGCCACATGATCCATCCGGCTGTCCGCCATCCCCCCCAAAATCCTGTCCTGACGTTCCGTCGCATCCCAGCCTCCGGGCGCAAGCGACCTCGGGCGTGGTTGCGCTTGGCCCGCACCTGCAGCACCATGGCGTGACCTAACGGAAGCAAAACCAGATGATCCCCCAGAACGCCCCTCTCGAGCATCCCTTTGCCACTGCCCCCGCCCCCGGAGAGCTGATCGAAATCGCCCCCGGGATTCTCTGGGCGCGCTTTGCCCTGCCGTTCCGGCTCGATCATGTGAACGTCTATTTCCTGAAGGACGGCGACGGCTGGCTGATCATCGACACCGGCATCGACAACCCCGAGACCCGCGACGCCTGGCGCGCCATGCTGGCCGGCGCGATGCAGGGCGAAAAGATCACCGGGCTGATCATCACCCACCATCACCCCGATCACATCGGCCTGGCCGGCTGGCTGTGCGAAACCCTGCGCATCCCCTTGCTGACCAGCCGCACCACCTTCCTGTCGACCACCACCTATTTCAACTCGCCCGAACTGCTCGCGGCCAGCGCCTATAGCGACTTCTTCATCAGCCACGGGATGAGCGACGAGATCGCGGCCCTGGTCAGCGTGCAGGGGCATCAATACATGCGGATGCTGTCCAAACCGCCGCTGACCTATCGCCGGCTCGCCGCCGGTGACCGGCTGCAGGTGGGAACGCGCCGCTTCAACGTGCTTTCGGGCGACGGCCATTGCCCCGAACAGTTGATGTTCTACGCCCCCGAGGACAATATCCTGCTGGCCGCCGATCAGGTGATCGAGAAGATCAGCCCGAATATCTCGGTCACCGCCTTCGAACCCGATGGCAACCCCTTGGGCGATTTCATCCGCTCGCTGCAGGCGCTGATCGAGGATATCCCCGAGGATGCGCTGGTTCTCTCCGGTCACCGACTGCCCTTCGTCGGGCTGCATCAGCGCTGCCGCGAGTTGATCGCCCATCACGGCTACCGCTGCGATCTGATCCGCGGCGAGGCAGCGGTGCGCCCAGTCTCGGCCGCCGAGCTGGTGCCGGTGCTGTTTCACCAGACGCTCAGCCCGCATGAGATGAGCTTCGCCTTCAGCGAGGTGCTGGCGCATATGAACTATCTCGCCGCCGATGGCGAGCTGGTCTGGCAGATCGACGCCGAGGGCCACCGGCGGCTGACGACGCCCTGAGCGATGCCATAGCCCGAGCTGAGCACCCCCGGTTTCGCAAGGCGGCTGGCCGAAAGGCCTGAAACCCTCTAAAAGCGATAGCCGCGGGATCACCCAGAGGATGCGGAACGAACATGGACAAGACGCGGCGCGACAAGGATGGCGGCAAGGGAGAGGCAACGATCAGCTCCTCGACCGTGATCGTGCGCGATATCGTGCGCGGCCTCTATGAGGGGCGCTATGTCGCGGGTCAGCGGCTGGTCGAACCCGACCTGATGCAGCACTATTCGGTCAGCCGCAGCACCGTGCGCGAGGCGCTGAAACAGCTTACTTCGGACGGCATCGTCGTGTCGCACCCCTATCGCGGCGCCAGCATCCGGCGGATGACCCGGCACGACGCCGAGAACAACTTCGCCATCATGGAGGTGGTGCTGGGCCTCGCCGCGCGGCAGGCGGCGCAGCATATCGACGCGCCGGGCGCGCGCGAAAAGCTGCAGGCGCATTTCGACGCCATCGCCGCGCATGAGGATCTGAGCGACCGGTTCGACTTCATCCGCCGCCGCGACCGCTATTTCCGCGCGCTGATCGAAATCAGCGGCAACCCCGAGCTTGCCACCCTGCTGCCCCGGCTGCAGGTGCACCTGATCCGCAATCGCCTGGCGGTGCCGGTGAAGGAACGGGTCGAGGGCTATCGCAAGATGACGCAGGCGATCCTCAGCGGCGATGGCGCCAAGGCGGAGAAGACCGCCCGTGCCTATGTGCTGATGACCGCCTCGCATCTTCTGCCGCATTTCCCGGAATAATCCCGGGCGGCGCCCCCGGCGTCAGGCCGGGGGCGCCGTGGGCGTAATCTCGACCACAACCGCATGGGCGGTGACCTGCGCGCCCGCCGCGACATGCACGGCGGCAACGATGCCCGCGACGGCGGCGGTATGGGTGTGCTCCATCTTCATCGCCTCCAGCACCAGCACCTTCTGCCCGGCCTCGACCTGATCACCGACCGCCACCTCGACCGAGACCACCGATCCGTTCATCGTCGCCCGTACCCGACCGTCGCCCTGCGCGCCGCCGCGCACCGTCGGGGCAAAGCTGAGATCGCGGAAATCAAAGCTGCGCCCGGCACGTCGCAGCGCCGGGGTGTTCGTTTCCGGCAACAGCGCCACTCGCTCGCGGATACCGTCGAACTCGATCAGTGCCGCGTGCCGGTCGCGGTGAAGGACGGTCAGCGCCAGCGGGTCCTGCCCGGTCATGGTGACCTGGCAGGCGCCAGCCCTCAGCGCCCGCACCTGCGGGTCATAGAGGGTGCCATTGCGCTCCAACCGCAGCGGCGTCGGGAAACCATGCGCCAACCCCGTGGTGGGACCAGCCCGCAGCAGCGCCGCCAGGATCATTGCGGCGCGCGCCTCTGCAGGATCGGTTTCCGGCAAGAGGTCATCGCGATTTTCCTCGATGAATCCGGTGGTTGCGGCACCTTCCTGAAACATTGGATGAGCCAGGCAGGCGCCAAGAAAGTCCTGATTGCTGCGCAGGCCCAGCGCCACCGTCCCCTCGATGGCAGAGAGCAGACGCCGCCGCGCCGCCTCGCGATCCGGACCATGGGCGATCAGCTTGGCGATCATCGAATCGTAGAACGGCGGCACCGGGGCACCATCCCTCAGAGCGTGATCGGCGCGAATGCCGGGCGCCGGCGCCCAGCGTTCCATCGCCCCGCTTTGCGGCATGAAGCCGGCCTGCGGATCCTCGGCGCAAAGCCGCACCTCGATCGCGTGACCGGAAAAGGTGACATCCTCCTGCCGCAGCGGCAGCGCCTCGCCGGCGGCAACGCGCAATTGCAGCGCCACCAGATCAAGGCCGGTGATCGCCTCGGTCACCGGGTGTTCGACCTGAAGACGGGTGTTCATCTCCATGAAATAGAAACCGCCGGAGGCATCGAGCAGATATTCGAAAGTCCCCGCCCCCTCGTAGCCGATGGCGCGCACGGCGGCGAGCGAGGCCGCCCCCATCCGCGCCCGCAGATCGGCGTCGACGGCCGGCGACGGCGCCTCTTCGATCAGCTTCTGGTGACGGCGCTGCACCGAACAGTCGCGTTCACCCAGATGGATGGCATTGCCGTGACGGTCGGCCATCACCTGGATTTCCACATGGCGGGGATTGAGGATCGCCTTTTCCAACAGCACCACATCGCTGCCGAAGGCCGATTTCGCCTCGGACTTCGCAGAGCGCAGGGCCTCGGCAAACACCTCCTCCCGCGCGACCAGCCGCATGCCGCGCCCGCCGCCGCCGGCGGTGGCCTTGATCATCACCGGGAAACCGATCCGCCGCGCCTCGGCCAAGAGGGTCTCGGCCCCCTGATCCGCGCCCTGATAGCCGGGCACGCAAGGCACGCCCGCCGCGATCATCAGCGCCTTGGCGCCGGCCTTGTCGCCCATCGCCCGGATCGCCGTGGCCGAGGGGCCGACAAAGACGATGCCGGCTGCCGCGCAAGCCTTGGGGAAGTCAGGATTTTCCGCCAGAAACCCATAGCCCGGGTGGATCGCGTCGGCGCCGGTGGCGCGCGCCGCCGCGATGATCCGGTCGATCCGCAGATAGGACTCCGACGGCGCCGCGCCGCCGATGCAGACGGCCTGATCGGCGGCGCGCGCATGTTCGGCCCCGGCGTCGGCCTCGGAATAGACCGCGACGGTGGCATAACCCATCGCCTTGGCGGTGCGCATGACGCGCAGGGCGATCTCGCCCCGGTTGGCGATCAGCAGCTTGGTGAAAGGGGTGCTCTTGTCCATGGCTCTCGGGTCTCCGGTCTCAGGGGCGCGCGACGGCGAACTGGATGGCATTGGGCTGGCGCGCGGCCTCGTCCCGGGCGACGGCCATCAGTTCGATCAGCAGCTCGCGGGTGTCGCGCGGGTCGATCACCCCGTCGTCCAGCAGGCGCGCCGAGGTATAGGTCGCCCCCATCTGGCTGTTGAAGGTCTCGACGATCTTGGCCTTCATCGCCTCCAACCGCGCCTGGTCGATCTCCTCCCCCATCCGCGCGGCGCGGGCCTCCTGCACCACCGCCATGGTGCCGGCGGCCTGTTCGCCCCCCATCACCGCGGTGCGCGCATTGGGCCAACTGAAACAGAACCGCGGATGGAACCCCCGGCCGCACATGCCGTAATTCCCCGCCCCGAAGGAGGCGCCGCAATAGATGGTGAACTGCGGCACGGTGGCATTGGTCACCGCCTGGATCATCTTGGAGCCGTGCTTGATGATCCCCGCCTCCTCATAGCTGCGCCCGACCATGAAGCCGGTGGTATTGTTGAGGTAGAGAAGCGGCGTGCCGGCCTGACAGCAGCTCTGGATGAAATGGGTGGCCTTGGCGGCGCCATTGGGGTCGATCGGGCCGTTGTTGGTCAGGATGCCGATCGGCCAACCACCGATCCGCGCGGTGCCGCAAACGGTGGCACTGCCATAGCGTTCGCCGAATTCGACGAAATCCGATCCGTCGACGATCCGCGCGATCACCTCGCGCATGTCGACGGGCTGGCGATGATCCATCGGCATGATGCCCAGCAGGTCTTCGGCCGCATAGGCCGGCGGCACCACGTCGCGCGGCGCCTCTGCCGGGCCGTGCCAGTCGATGTTCGAGAGGATGGCGCGGGCCAGGCCGATCGCCTCGCGGTCATCCTCGGCCAGATAATCGCCAAGGCCGGAAATGCCGGTGTGCATCTCCGCCCCGCCCAGATCCTCCTCGGTGGCGATTTCCCCCGTAGCGGCCTTCAACAGCGGCGGGCCGGCCAGAAACGCCCGGGTGCGGCCGCGCACCATGATGATGTAATCCGACAGCCCGGTCTGATAGGCGCCCCCGGCGGTGGAGCTGCCATGCGTCACCGTCAGCACCGGCAGGCCGGCGGCCGAGAACCGCGCCAGATTGCGGAAGATGCTGCCGCCGTGGATGAAATCCTCCACCCGATAGGCCATCAGATTGGCGCCGGCGCTTTCGACCAGCTGGATGAAGGGCAGCTTGTTCTCGAGCGCGATCTCCTGCACGCGGAGCTGTTTTTCCAGCCCCATCGGTTGCAGCGCCCCCGCCGCGATGCCGCTGTCCGAGGCGCTAATCATGCAGCGGATGCCGGCGACATAGCCGATGCCGGCGATCACCCCGCCGCCTGCCACCGATTTCGCCGGGTCCGGATGATCAAGGCCGAAGCCCGCCAGTTTCGACAGCTCGATAAACGGCCGCCCCGGATCGAGCAACAGCGCCACCCGGTCGCGCGGCAACAGTTGATGGCGCGTCTCGAACCGTTCCCGCGCCCGTTCCGAGGCGGCGCGAGTGCGCCCCTCGATCTGCTCCAGCTCGGCCAGCAGCGCCAGCATGCCGGCGCGATTGGTCTGGAAACCTTCGGAGGTTGGGGAAATTGCGCTGTCTATCCGTGCCATGCTCTGTCCGCTTCGGGGTTCGGGGCGGCGCGGGACCATTGTCCCGCGCCCATTCCCGGCACCCTAGCGGTGGCCTGGCGGGCGATCTTGTGCCGGGGCGCTATGACGCCCGGCGCAACACCGCGCCGATCACCTGCAGTTCGCGCGACCCTTCGCGGATCGACCGGGGCTTCAGCCCATAAGTACGGCGGATCGAATGGCTGAAGTGACTGGAATCGGGATAGCCCAGGTCCAGCGCCACCTCGGTCAGAGTGCTGTCCTCGACCGCGTGTTCCAGGAAACGGCGGGCGCGTTTCCACATCCGCATATTGCGGAACGATGCCCCGGCCTCCTCCTTGAACAGATGCAGGAAGCGCGAGGTCGACAGCCCCGCCTGCAGCGCGCAGGCCTCGGCGGAAAGCTCGGCCTCGCCCAGATCGGTTTCAAACAGCGCCAGCGCCCGCTCGATCCGCGGGTCGAGCGGGCGTGTCTCCAGCACCCGGCCCAGCAGCAGCCGATCGAAGGCCGCGGTGTCGAGCCCGCCCTGCGCGCAGAGATCGGACAAGGGCCCGGCGGCGGCGGCCCGGATCCGTGCCATCGCGTCGGCGAGCGTGACGGGGCAGGTGCAGAAGTCCAACAACTGCCGCTGATCCGCAGCCGTCAGCCGCTCGGGCTCGAACAGCAGGCTGAACACCTCGTCACAATCGATTTCCACCTGATGGGCGCAATAGGCCGGCAGGACACAGCACGACAGGCTTTGCCAGGGGCCGGCCTGCATCCGCAGGCGGATCTCCCCCTCCGCCGCGAAATAGAGGGTGATCCCGCCGGGCTTGCGTGGTTTCATTCGCGCGCCCAGCAGGCCGAAATAGAACACCCGGTCACGATTGACGAACATCAGCTTTCCGCTGGACTGTCGCATACGGCCCTCTCCCCCCAGTTTCACACCCTTGCGGGTGGCTCTCCTCTCCAGCAGTGTCGCGACAGCAGGGACAAAGGTCAATTTCCCGATGCGCCGGCCTGCGACAATTTGCGCTTGCCCCGGCGCCCCTGACCTGCGACACAACGCGGACGGCGGCGGTGATCATCCCTGGTGCGATTCTGCGCCGTCCCTTTCCACATCTTTAAAATATCCACAGGTTCCCCGATGCGTGACCCCTTGTTCCGCATGGCGTTGATCCTGGGTCTGCTGTCCGCGGTTGGCCCCTTCGCCATCGACATGTATTTGCCCGCCCTGCCCCAGGTGGCCGAGGATCTCGGCACCACCGAGGCCGGCGCGGCCCTGACTTTGACATCCTATTTCATCGTGTTCGGCTTCGCGCAGATGATCTATGGCCCGATGGCCGACGCGCTTGGCCGCAAGCGGCCGATGATGATCGGCCTGGCGATCTTTCTGGCCGCCACCATTGCCTCGGCGCTGGCCCCCGATCTGAGCTGGCTGATCGCCGCCCGTGGCGCGCAGGGCCTTGGCGCGGCCTCGCTGATGGCGGTGCCGCGCGCGGTGATCCGCGACAAGGCCTCCGGCCCCGAGGCGGCGCGGATGATGGCGGCGGTGATGATCGTGATCTCGATCTCGCCGATGCTGGCACCGATGACCGGGTCGCTGATCCTGCTCTGGGGCGGCTGGCGTGAGATCTTCGCGGTACTGGCCGTGGCCTCGCTGATCAGCCTGTCATTGGTGATCTTCGCCCTGCCCGAGACCCTGGCTACCGAGGATCGCCGCCCGGTGCGACTGGCAGCGATGATCTCCGGCGCCGGCCGGCTGCTGAGCGACCGCCGCTTCATGGGGCTGACCATGGTCGGCGGCTTCGGCATGGCCAGCTTCTTCGTCTTCCTGGCGGCGGCAAGCTTCGTCTATACCCGCGAATTCGGGCTGAGCCCCACCGGCTTCTCCATCGCCTTCGCGGTCAATGCGGTGGGCTTCTTCTCGGCCTCCCAGCTCGCCGGCAAGCTCTGCCAGCGCTACGGCATGGATCGGGTGATCTGGCTGGCGATCAGCGGCTTCCTGGTCACCACGCTGGGGCTCAGCCTGGTGGCCTGGCTCGGCGGCAGCACGCTGGTCGTGGTGGCGGCGGGGCTGTTCCTGGCCAATGCCTGCCTCGGTCTGGTGATCCCCACCGCGGCGGTGATGTCGCTCGACCCGCATCCGGATATCGCCGGGCTCGCCTCCTCGCTCGGCGGCACGCTGCAGATGCTGACCGGCGGGCTGATGATCGCGGTGACCGGGCTGTTTCTGGAGAACACCGCGCTCAGCATGGTGTTGGCGATCGCGCTCTGCGCCGCGCTGGCCTGGCTGTCGGCACTGCTGTCGCGGCCCGATCGCCAACTGGCCTGAACGAAAAGGCCCCCGCGCAAGCGGGGGCCGATCACTGCGCCAGGGCGCCGAGGTCTTAGAGGTTGACCTCGAAAAGACCCGCTGCCCCCATGCCGCCACCGATGCACATGGTGACGACCACATATTTGGCGCCGCGCCGCTTGCCCTCGATCAGCGCATGGCCGACCAGACGGGCGCCGGTCATGCCATAGGGGTGACCGATGGAAATCCCGCCGCCGTTGACGTTGTATTTCTCGGGGTCGATGCCCAGGTGATCGCGGCAATAGAGCGCCTGCACCGCGAAGGCCTCGTTCAGTTCCCAAAGACCGATATCGTCGATCTTCAGCCCGTTCTGTTTCAGCAGCTTCGGAATCGCATAGACCGGGCCGATCCCCATCTCCTCGGGCGCGCAGCCGGCCACCGCCATGCCGCGATAGATCCCCAGCGGCTCCAGCCCGCGCTGCTCGGCCAGCTTGGCCTCCATCAGCACGCAGGCCGACGCGCCGTCGGACAGCTGGCTGGCATTGCCGGCGGTGATGACGCCGCCTTCGATCACCGGCTTCAGCCCGACAAGGCTATCCATCGTGGTCTCGGGACGGTTGCCCTCGTCACGGTCCAGGGTGACCTGCTGTTCGCTGATCTCGCCAGTGGCCTTGTCCTTGACCATCATGGTGGTGGTGAAGGGAACGATCTCATCATCCAACTTGCCGGCAGCCTGGGCCGCCGCGGTCCGCTGTTGCGAGATCAGCGCATATTCATCCTGCGCGTCGCGGCTGATATTATAGACCTTCGCCACATTCTCGGCGGTGAAGAGCATCGGCATATAGGCGTGCTTGGCATGGGCCAGCACGTTGGGATCAACGGTATCGCGCACCCAGGCGGTATACTGATCCTGCACCGCCGAGATGTTTTCCTGACCGCCAGCGGCGACCACATCCATGCCGTCGACCATCACCTGTTTGGCAGCGGTGGCGATCGCCATCAGGCCCGAGGCGCATTGCCGGTCCATCGTCTGGCCCGAGACCGTCACCGGGAAACCGGCGGCGAAGGCGGCGTTGCGCGCCAGATTCATGCCAGCGGTGCCCGCGGCCAGAACCGTGCCCATCACCACATCCTCGATCTCGGCCGGATCGATTTTGGCCCGTTCGACAGCGGCCTTCAGCACATGGCCGGCCAGCGTCGGCGACTTGGTGGCGTTCAGCGCACCGCGATAGGCCTTGCCGATGCCGGTGCGGGCGGTGCTGACGATGACTGCTTCTCTCATTTAATTCTCCTCCGGAAACACGAACAGGGCGCGACACCGGGGCGGCGCCCGCCACTCGGCGTCACCATCCTCAGGCCGGGGCACCCTGTCCAGTGGCCGCGGGAATGACGGTGCGTCCCGCCTCTCCTGCGGCAAAGCGCAGGTCGGACCCTGATCGGCGCAGGATATCCGCGATCGCGCTCAGCTGCTGCGCCAAGGGCGTCGTCTTGCGCCAAATCATGCCGATGGTGCGGCTGGGCTGCACCCCCTCGAAGCGCGCGATCGAGACATTGGCCGATCGGGTTTCGACCGCCACGGCCATTTCCGGGATCAAGGTCACCCCGATCCCCGCCCCCACCATCTGCACCAGGGTGGAGAGCGAGGAGCCATCGAGGATCTCCCGCGGCCGGTTCGCCTGCATCTCGCAGAAGGACAGCGCCTGGTCGCGGAAGCAATGCCCCTCCTCCAGCAACAGCAGGCGCATTTCGCGCAACCGCTCGCGGCTCGGCACCGGCTTGCCGGCATCCTCTCCCGGGCGCACCAGCACGAAATCCTCGGAAAACAGCGCCACCTCCTCCAACCCGGGTTCCGACACCGGCAGCGCCACGATGGCGGTATCGAGCCGCCCGTCGGTCAGCTCCTCGATCAGCCGGGGCGTGATCGTCTCGCGCAGCCGGATGTCGAGCCCCGGATAGGCCCGGCCCAGGTCGCCGACGATGCGGGGCAAGAGATAGGGCGCGACAGTGGGAATCACCCCGATCCTGAGCCGCCCCGACAGCGACCCGCGCGAGGCGCGGGCGAGATCGCCCAGTTCATCAACCGATCTGAGAATCTCCCGCACCCGTTCGGCGAAGACCTCGCCAAAGCCGGTCAGCCGCACCTGACGCGGCCCGCGTTCGAACAGCGCGACGCCGAGGGATTCCTCCAATTCCTTGATCTGAACCGACAAAGCCGGCTGGGAAATCGCCACCGCCTCGGCAGCGCGACCGAAATGCCCATGCTGGGCGAGCGCCTCGAAATAGCGCAACTGGCGGAATGTCAGATTTGTCATAACTTCAAACTATCATGACGATCAGTTTATACAACTTAATCCAATCCATCTTCTCTGTTACCGTCTTTCCAGACGAGGAGGAGGATGACACCCCGACCGAGAAGGCCCCGCAAGGGTCACCCAAGGTCGGGCCTCGTAGCAGCGCAGGTCGGCACAGCCCCGTCAGGGGAAGGGTTTGTCGTGTCCGCACTGCCCTCCTCCCGCTCTCGCAGCGCACGCAACGACCAAAGCCACGATAGGAGATCGAAATGGACGGAAACGACGCAGCCCCGACCGGCAAATGCCCGGTGATGCACGGCGCCAATACCGAGGTGAAGGCCTCGGTCATGGATTGGTGGCCGAACGCGCTGAACCTCGACATCCTGCATCAGCATGATAGCAAGACCAACCCGATGGGTCCGGATTTCGACTATCGCGAGGCGCTCAAGACGCTGGATGTCGAGGCGCTGAAGAAAGACCTCCACGCGCTGATGACCGACAGCCAGGACTGGTGGCCGGCCGACTGGGGTCACTACGGCGGGCTGATGATCCGCATGGCCTGGCACGCGGCGGGCAGCTATCGCACCGCCGACGGTCGGGGCGGCGCCGGCACCGGCAACCAGCGCTTCGCACCGCTGAACTCCTGGCCCGACAACGTCAGCCTCGACAAGGCCCGTCGCCTGCTCTGGCCGATCAAGAGGAAATACGGCAATGCGATCTCCTGGGCCGATCTGATCATCCTCGCCGGCACCATCGCCTATGAGAGCATGGGGCTGAAGACCTTCGGCTTCGGCTTTGGCCGCAAGGACATCTGGGCGCCCGAGATCGACACCTATTGGGGCGCCGAGAAGGAATGGCTGGCGCCGTCGGACGAGCGTTACAGCGACGTCGACAAGCCCGAGACGATGGAAAACCCGCTCGCCGCGGTGCAGATGGGGCTGATCTACGTCAACCCCGAGGGGGTGAACGGCAAGCCCGACCCGCTGAAGACCGCGGCCCAGGTGCGCGAGACCTTCGCGCGGATGGCGATGAATGACGAGGAAACCGCGGCGCTGACCGCTGGCGGCCATACCGTCGGCAAGACCCACGGCAACGGCGATGCCGCCGCACTCGGCGCCGCTCCCGAGGCGGCCGAGATCGAGATGCAGGGCCTCGGCTGGGCCAACCCGAACCAGAAGGGCAAGGCCGCCAATGCGGTGACCTCGGGGCTGGAAGGCGCCTGGACCACCCACCCCACCCGGTTCGACATGGGCTTCTTCGACATGCTCTTCGGCCATGAGTGGGAGCTGAAGAAATCCCCTGCCGGCGCCTGGCAGTGGGAACCGGTGGAAATCAAGGAAGAGGACAAGCCGCTCGACGCCTCCGATCCCGGCAAGCGCCACAATCCGATGATGACGGATGCCGACATGGCGATGAAGATGGACCCGACCTATCGCGCCATCTGCGAGAAATTCATCGCCGATCCGGAGTATTTCCGCGACACCTTCGCCCGCGCCTGGTTCAAGCTGACCCACCGCGACATGGGGCCGAAGGCGCGCTATGTCGGCCCCGACGTGCCGGCCGAGGATCTGATCTGGCAGGATCCGATCCCGCAGGGCCCGACCAACTATGACATCGGCGGGCTGAAATCCAAGATCGCGGCCTCGGGCCTGTCGGTCGCCGATATGGTGGCAACCGCCTGGGACAGCGCCCGGACCTATCGTGGGTCGGACATGCGGGGCGGCGCCAATGGCGCGCGGATCCGGCTGGCGCCGCAAAAGGACTGGGTCGGCAACGAACCCGAACGTCTGGCGCGTGTCCTTGCGGTGCTGGAACCGCTGGCGGCAGAGGTGGGGGCGAGCCTTGCCGACACCATCGTGCTGGCCGGCAACCTCGGCGTCGAACAGGCCGCGAAGGCGGCGGGCGTTGATCTGACCCTGCCCTTCGCGCCCGGTCGCGGCGATGCGAGCGACGCGCAGACCGATGCCGACAGCTTCGCGCCGCTGGAACCGATCGCGGATGGCTTCCGCAACTGGTTGAAGGCCGATTACGTCGTCAGCCCGGAAGAGCTGTTGCTGGATCGCGCCCAGTTGATGGGGCTGACCGCGCCGGAGATGGTGGTACTGATGGGCGGCATGCGCGCCATGGGCACCAACCACGGCGGCACCGCGCATGGGGTCTTCACCGACCGGGTGGGCGCGCTGACCCCCGATTTCTTCGTCAATCTGACCGATATGGCGAATGAATGGAAATCGGCCGGCAACGGCGTCTATGACATCCGCGACCGCAAGACCGGCGCGGTGAAATGGAGCGCCACCCGCGTCGATCTGGTGTTCGGCTCGAACTCGATCCTGCGCGCCTATGCCGAGGTCTATGCCCAGAACGACAACGCCGGCAAGTTCGTCAAGGATTTCGCCGCCGCCTGGACCAAGGTGATGACCGCCGACCGCTTCGATCTGGCGTG
The DNA here is from genome assembly GCF_048268305.1 of Pseudodonghicola sp. Classification (NCBI taxonomy): domain Bacteria; kingdom Pseudomonadati; phylum Pseudomonadota; class Alphaproteobacteria; order Rhodobacterales; family Paracoccaceae; genus Pseudodonghicola; species Pseudodonghicola sp. The sequence continues at coordinate 103,391 of NZ_JBLWVT010000002.1, read as the reverse complement.
ACCCCTTCCTGAAACGAAGCGCGGCGCCCTCCGATCCCGGGGGGCGCCGCCTTGCTGTTCCGAAGGCCGTCCCTTCGGGGGGCCGAGTGTTTACCAGCCCATCGCCTTGCGCAGCATGTTCAGCGCCACCAGGATCAGGAAGACGGCGAAGACGCGTTTCAACGGCTTCGGATCCATCGCATGGGCGATCTTGACACCCAGGGGTGCCGTCAGCGTCGTCATCGCGATCACCACCAGGAAGGTCGGAATGTTCACCGCCCCGACCGAATAGGGCAGCTGCGCCGCCGCATCGACCGGCATCAGCATGAAGCCCAGGACCGAGGGCACCGCGATGATCACGCCAAAGCCCGCAGCCGTGGCCACGGCGCGGTGGATCGGGATGCCGTGCAGGCTCATCAACGGGACACCGAAGCTGCCACCGCCGATCCCCATCAAGACCGACAGAAAGCCCACGATCGGCGACAGGATGGCGCGTTTGATGCCCTTGGGCATCTCGTCCCCCAACCGCCATTCGGCCTTGCCCAGCGCCATGTAGAGACCGATCAGCAGCCCGACGACACCGAACAGCGCCTGCAGCGCGCTCGACCGCAATTGCGAGGCGACCAGAACGCCGATCACCGCGCCCACCACGATCCCCGGCCCCCAGCCGCGCAGGATCGCCCAATCGACCGCCCCCTTGCGATTGTGGCTGAGCACCGAACGCATCGAGGTGACGATGATCGTCGCCAGCGAGGTTGCCAGGCAGACCTGCATCAGTTGCGGCCCACCGTAACCCAGCGTCTGGAAGGCATAGAAGAACGACGGCACCAGGACGATGCCACCTCCCACGCCGAGAAGCCCGGCCAGAACCCCGGCCAGGGCACCAATCGCCAGCAACAGCACCAGCATCTGCAACAACAGCGTCGTATCGGGCATTCGCTCTCTCCGATTGGGAATTTGCGCGGGGCTTACACCCCGGCAGGAAGAGAGACCAGAACCGTTGGCGGTAACACCTCAGCTCGCCGGCTCGGCTGCCCGAATATGCGTCAAAGCCTCTTCCACCAGCTCGGGACCGGCGCCGGGCCGGTTGGCGCCTTCTGACAGGATCCGCCGCCAGCCCCGCGCTCCGGGGCGCCCGGCGAAGAGGCCAAGCATATGGCGGGTGATCTGATGCAGCCGACCGCCGGCGGTCAGGTGGGCCTCGATATAGGGCAGCATGGCGCGGGCGGCTTGATCGGGCGCGCTGAAGGGCGCGCCCTCGGCGCCGAAGATGCGCGTGTCGGCCGCGGCCAGGATATCCCAGGGCTGGTGATAGGCGGCGCGTCCGATCATCACCCCGTCGAAACCCGCAGCGAGAAAGGCCTGCGCCTGATCGAGCGTCTCGACCCCGCCGTTCACCGAAATGTGGAGATCGGGAAACGCCGTCTTCATCCTGAGCGCCAGATCGTAATCGAGCGGCGGGATATCCCGGTTCTCCTTCGGGCTGAGCCCCTTCAGCCAGGCCTTGCGGGCATGGATGGTGAAGCGCCGACACCCCGCCGCCGCGACGCGGGCCAGGAAATCGGGCAGCACCTGTTCAGGCAACTGATCGTCGACGCCGATCCGGCATTTCACCGTCACCTCGCAGGAGACCGCATCCTGCATCGCCTTGACGCAATCGGCGACCAGATCGGGCTCGGTCATCAGGATGGCGCCGAAGGTCCCCGACTGCACCCGATCCGAGGGGCAGCCACAATTGAGATCGATCTGATCATAGCCCGCCACCGCACCGAGCCGGGCCGCCGCCGCCAGCTCTGCCGGGTCGGAGCCGCCAAGCTGCAGAGCGACCGGATGCTCCTCGGGACTGTAATCGAGCAGATGCAGCGCCCCGCCACGCACCAGCGCGGGGGCGGTCACCATCTCGGTATAAAGCAAGGTCCGGTGCGACAGCAGACGATGGAAATACCGGCAATGCCGGTCGGTCCAGTCCATCATCGGGGCGACGGACAGGCGGGCGGCCGTTGACGGAGATTGTTCTTTAATTTTTTCAGCCACTTCTAAGAACCCCACCTTCGTCTTGTTCCCGCCTGTTCTGTGCCAGATACGTCGATTTCGACGCTGAACTTGGCACAATGTACCAAATAGGATTCCCATGTACCAAGTCAGGAGGCCGCCATGGGCTCGATCACCACACGCAAATGCAAGGATGGCAGCAGCAGAAACCTTGCGCGCGTGCGAGTGATGCGAGGAGGAACTTCCTATCATGAGACGAAGGCCTTTGACAGATGCCCCACCCCGACCACCTGGATAAAGAAGCGTGGGAAAGAACGTGCCAGGCCCTGGTGCGCTGGAGAAGCTCTGCCCCGCCGATCCGGGTCTGATCCTGAATGATCGCGCGCCCGGCTTCGGGCATTGTTGCGAGACCATGCCGCGCCAGTGCGGACAAAAGCGTCGTCTTGCCCGATCCCGGGCCGCCGGTAATGACGAAAAGTCGGTCGTTCATCGTAATCCTGCTGGAAAGAAACCTGCATTCAGCCTGTCGGAAAGACGATCCGCCCCGGAGCATCCTTGGGCAGTCGACCGGAAAGCAACCATGCGGCGGCAAGCGGCCAGAGCGTCTGTTCGAAACGGGCGTGGAAGAATGCGAAATGCCCGATCTCGGGCACCGCGATATCCGAGGGCGCGATCCGCAGATGGGTTCGATCCGCCCCAGAATAGTAGTCGAGCAATCGCTGCCCCGCAGCTTCGGTGCAGAACGGGTCATCTGTCAACCCGATGGCCAGGAGCTGCGCCCGGGTGGCGCCATGACGCGCTGCAAGGTCTGCCCGGTCCAAAGCCGAGCAGACACTCGTCTCGAACCGCGGCCCCATCCGGCTCCAGTCGCGCACCACGCCGCGCAGCACATCCTCGAGCCATCCAAGCCGTGCCCCGGGAAAATAGCCGGAGAGCCGCGTCACGGCTGGCATGAAGAGATGCCATTTCAGATACATCGCCCGCCGCTGGCGGGGATCGTAATCGCGCCAGTAGGCGAATTGCGCGCCAACCGTCACGATCCGGTCAAGCCGATCCGAGCTGCGCGCCAACCCCAAGGCGAAGCCGCCGATTGAATGGCCCACGGCGCAGAGCGGACGATCCGGCCAGTGCCTGCCAGCATAGGCAAGCACCGCCTCGGCATCGAGGACACCCCAATCGACCCATCCCGCCTGCAAATCCTTCACCGGCGTGGAGCGGGACTCACCACTCCCCCGATAATCGAAGGTCAGGACCGTCGCCCCCTGCCCGGACAGCCAGGCTGCGAACCGTGCGTAATAGCGCGCCTGAACCGCCGTGGCGGCATGGATCGCGACGACAGGGCCGGTGTCTGCATGCCAGATCCCGCCCCGGATCGGATAGCCGTCATCGGCCGCCACCTCGAAGCGTTCGGCGGGCCTCGCCGAGGCGGGCCTTTCGGGGGCGCTGTTGCGAGGGAGGCTCGTCCTGTCTCCGACGATAGAGGGTTGGTGTCCACAGGCGTTTCCGGTCCGACAATTCTATAGGAGCTTCACCCGGAACCGGAATTCAGCCGAATGAGCTTTGCTAAGGACAAGCTGAAGGAATTTCAATTGCGGGACCGCCCCGATTGGCGCTCTCTTCTCTCAGGAGGGGATAGAATGACCCAGGATCACACGCCACGCAGCCCCGTCGTCAGACTCGACGATCTGGACCTGTTGCCACAGAGCTATGGCACCCGCTTTCATGCCGCCACGGCGGCCATCGCCGCGCCACTAGGTGCGACGCATCTGGGGGCGCGGCTGGTGGAGGTTCCGCCCGGCAAAGCGGCCTGGCCCTTCCATGCTCATCACGCCAATGACGAGATGTTCGTCATACTCTCGGGCACCGGCGAGCTGCGGTTCGGCCCCGACCGGTACCCGGTCGCAGCCGGCATGGTGGCGGTCTGCGCCGCCGGCGGCGCCGAAACGGCCCATCAGCTGATCGCAACGGGCGCCGCCCCCCTGCGATATGTCGCGGTCAGCACCATGCGAGAGCCTGATGTGATGGCCTATCCCGACAGCGGCAAGCTGACAGTCTTCGCGGGCGCCGCGCCCGGCGGTGACAAGGCAAAGCGTCGGGTTGCCGCCTCCTTCCGGGCTTCCGATGCGGTCGATTACTGGGAGGGCGAAGAGGCATGAGCCCGATAGAGTTCTGGTTCGACTTCTCGTCCGGCTACGCCTTCTTCGCCGCGCAGCGGATTGAGGCCATCGCGGCAGACCTGGGCCGGACCGTGCTCTGGCGACCCTACATGCTGGGCACCGCTTACAAGGTGACAGGGGCCCGCGGATTGTCATCGACGCCGCTGAAACGCGACTATGCGCGGCGCGACTGGGCGCGGATCGCACGGCACCAGGGCCTGACCTTCCAGCTGCCCGCCGACCACCCCCATGTCGCCCTGGCGGCGACGCGCGCCTTCTATTGGATTGAAACGCAGCACCCTGAACTTGCTGCCGCCTTCGCGAAGAGGGTCTTCACCTTGTATTTCAACGACAGTCTCGACACCGCCTCACCCGAAGCCGTCTCGATGCTCGCCCCAGAGTTCGATCTCAAACCCGGCGCCCTTCTGACCGGCATCGCCGACCCTGCCCTGAAAGAAAAAGTACGGAGGATCGGCGAAGATGCGGTGGCCCGGGGCGTCTTCGGATCTCCCTTCTTCATCGTCGATGAAGAGCCATTCTGGGGCTGGGACCGCATGGAGATGATGGCAGAGTGGGTCAGGACCGACGGATGGTGAACGTACCGACGATCCGGCCCCTGACGGCGGAAGATGCCACGCGCCTGGCCGATCTGATGACCGCCTATCGGATGGCCATGGGCGGACCGGTTGAGCCCATGACGATGGAACAGGCCACGCTCCTGATCGAGCGCGCCGCGCGCGATCCCGAACTGCTGCTGCTCGGGGCGGACTGCGACGGTGCGCTGTCCGGCTTCGCCCTCGCCTTCGACCTGCCCGAGATCATCTCGGGAGGCCGCGCCGGTCAGCTCGATGACCTTTTCGTCATGCCCGAGGCCCGGGGAAGCGGCCTCGCCCGCGCCCTGATCGGTCAACTGACCGAGATCGGCACCGCGCGCGGCTGGACCCATCTGCGCTGGCTGGTGCCGCAGGACAACCTCACGGCGAAACGGCTTTATCGGTCGATCGCCGCGCCGGCGCCCTGGGACAGTTTCCAGATCGAATTGAACCGAAGCGGCTCAGGCTAGGTCGATCCGATAGCGCTTGGCCGGATCAAGAGCAGCAATCCGGTCATAGAGGCGCTGCGCGGCAAGGTTGTCGACGCCGGTTTCCCATTCGATGCGGCGCCAGCCCTGCGCGCGTCCCTCCTGAACCAGTCGCTCGACAAGCCGTTCCGCCAGCCCCTGACGGCGCGCGAAAGGCGCGATCCAGAGATCTTCGAGGATCCCGACTTCGGCAGTGCTGAAGCTGTGCTGGCGAAGGACCACATGCGCCAGCCCGGCGGCCCGCCCCTGTTGGAAAACCAGCCAGCCGAGAAGCGGCGCAGCTTGATCCATGAGCCGCTGCCAGATGACGGGCATGTCCGCTCGGGCACGATCCGGCGCCGCGAAATGGTCCAGGTTCTCTTGCCAGAGGTCTTCCCATGCCACGCGGTCGTTTTTCTCAAGTCGCCGGATTTCGACCGCAGCCGCTTCAATACGGTTCATTCAATCCGCTCCCGACTCCAGTAGCCTTTGCGCGAGGGTCCTTTCCCCGGCCGAGGCCTCGATCATCCAGCGGCTCAGGTTGCGCACGCGACGGTCCCTGGCCAGCGCCTCGGGATAGACGAGGAAGTAGCCTCCGCCCGTATGAGCCCAGTGTGGAAAGAGCTGCGTCAACCGCCCAGCTCCGACATCGAAGGCGGCGATTTCCACGCCCGCCAGAGCCACCCCTGCCCCGTCCATGGCCGCGCGCAGTGCGAGCCCGGCGGAATCGACCATCATCACCGCCGCAGGCCGGATCGGCCCGCCCGGCAACGTCGCATTCCATCGCGCGTAGTTCTCTTTCCGATGCTGCGACAGAAACAGGGTCATGCCCGATATCCGCGCCCGCATTTCGTCGGGGTCATCCTTGCCCATGGGCGGCGCGCCGAACAGGCTCACGGTTTCTTCGAACAGTAGGTCCGCCTGCAACCCATCCCATTGGCCCTGCCCGTGCCGGACCGCCGCATCGGCCACTCCGGCAGACAGGTCCACAGCCTCCTGTGTCGTGGATATCAGCAGATCGAAACCGTTGCGCTCGAACGGGTAGCGCGTCAGCCGGGGCGAGAACCAATGGGCCGCGAAGGTCGGCAGCATCGACAGGCGCAGGGGGCCCGCGTTGCGATCCTGTCTGAGACCGCCGACCGCTTCGATGATCCGGGAAAACCCCTCGCTCAGATCGGGCGCCAGTCTCGCTCCGGCCTCGGTCAGTTCGAGCGCCGGACCGACCCGTCGCATCAATGTCAGGCCTAGCGCATCCTCAAGCCCGCGCAACTGGTGGCTGACGGCCGATGGCGTGACGCCAAGTTCCAGCGCCGCGTCCTTGATCGAGAGATGGCGCGCCGCAGCCTCGAAGGCTCGCAGGGCGTTCAGGGGCACATTCAGCCGAAAGGGGACTTGTTTATCCATAGATCCTCACAAACCGACTATCGCCGATAACCGGCACCACGCGAAGGGCGCTTTCTCATCAGCGCCTGAAAACTGCTCACTCGCCTGCCCCGCTTTTGAGCCTGAAGATCGGCCCACCATCCGCGAACTGGGAAATCCCGAATGCTGACCGAAGCCGTGAAGGCCCCGCTCGTCGATACGGCGAGTCCCGTCTGGTTCGACGGGACGCTTCTGCCGTCCGGTGAGGCGAGGCTGCATGTTCTGACGCACTCTCTGCAGAACAGCGGCGCGGTCTTCGAAGGTATCCGCGCCTATGACGGCCGCCTGTTTCTGGGCAAGGAGCATTTCCGGTGCCTGCAGCGCTCGGCCGAACTTCTCGGCTACACGCTGCCATGGCTGGTCGATGATCTTCAGGCCACAGCCGAGGCCGTGCTTTGGGCTGGCGGATTGCGGGGTTCCGCCGATCGCCTGGCGCGGCAGCGAAAGCGTCACCGTTTCGGCACAGGGGTGCCGGTTCCATACCGCCATCGCGGCCTGGGACTGGCCAGTGGAGACCGCCCTTGGAGACGGGACCGGCGGATTGCGCCTGGTTCTCTCGGATTGGCGGCGCCCCGCGCCCGATACGGCGCCGACGGCGTCGAAATGCTCGGGGCTCTACATGACCGGAACCTTGTCGCGGGCCGCGGCCGCTCGTAGCGGACATGACGATGCCCTCATGCTGGATATGGCAGGCCATGTCGCCGAAACCACGGTGACGAACATCGTCCTCGTCCGGGACGGGAGGCTTCTGTCTCCCCTTCCCACATGCTTTCTCGACAGCCTGACCAAGCGCCATGTCTTCGACCTTGCGCGTGGTCTCGACCCGGGCTCACGCGTAGTGCCAGACCAGCAACAGGCCGAGGCAGACGATGGCGGCGCGCAGAAGGTGCGGCTTCACCCGGCGCGCCAGCCGGCCACCGATGACACCCCCCGCCGCCGCCCCCAGAAAGACCAGGGCAGCCGGCCCCCAGGCCACCGCGCCGCCAAAGGCGAAGATCAGGACGGCGATACTGGTCGCGAGCGTCGCCAAGGCATTCTTGACCACGTTCAGCCGCTTCAGATCGTCGTCCCCCGTCACGGTCAGCAGCGCCAGCAGCAGCACCCCCAGCCCTGCCCCAAAGTAGCCGCCATAGAGGGCAACGACCCCCTCGGCGCAGACGGCAAGGACGGGGCCGATCGACACCCCGCGGCGGGCGAGCCAGCGGTTGAGCATGGGGCCCGCCGCAAACACCAGCGTCGCGAAGAGCAGCAGCCAGGGGACCAGCTGCCGAAACAGCGCATCTCCTGACACCAGCAACAGCCCGGCCCCGACCGCCGAGGCCAGCGCGAACACCGCAACCCGCCCGGGCCGCGCGATCAGTTCCTGCCGCAGCACCGCGCCTTCACCGATCAGGCTGGCCGCATGGCCGGGCCAGATCGCCACTGCGCTGGTCGCCCCCGCCGTCACCGGCGGCAGCCCCACGGCCAGCAGCGCCGGGAAGGTGAAGAACGTGCCTCCGCCCGCGATCGCATTGCACAGCCCGCCGAGCAGCCCCGCGCCCGCGAGCAGCGCCATTGTCGTTATATCCATCCGGTCCTCCGCTCCGCCTCCACGCGATCCTGACGGAGGGGCTGGAAAAATGTGTCGCCCCGGTGCCAGATGATACCCCGGAGGTGCCAACATGCAGCGCGATGAGATCGGAGGATTTGCCGAGGATGGGAGTCCGGTGATCGGCAGGATCACGAGCTTCACACCCGGCACCATGCCCGAGGCACATGCGCATTGGCGCGGACAGCTCGCCTGGTGCCCGGACCGGCCGGTGACGGTCGAGACAGGACGCAGGCTGCATCTTCTCTCTCCCGGCATGGCGATCTGGCTTCCACCAAAGCACCGCCACCGCATCCGGGCCGAGGGCGCGCGGCAATCGGTCAATCTCTACACCCGGCCCGCCGCGGCGCCGCTGCCCAAGGACCCCACGCCTTTCCCTCTCGAGGCGCTGGAGGCCGAACTTCTCCGCACCCTCGCAGGGTCCAGCCGCGCCGACCGGCAAGAGCCCGCCTTCGCCCGGCTGACGGCCGTGCTGTGGGACCGGCTTGCGCGCCCCGCCCCCGCGCCCACGCTGCCCCTGCCCACCGACCCGCGCCTGCGTCGTATCGCGCAGGCACATCTCGATGGGGCCGACCATCCGCTCGACCACTGGGCCGCGGCACTGGCGCTGTCGCGGCGCAGCCTGCAACGGCTCGTCCGTCGCGACACCGGGCAGAGTTGGGCCACCTGGATGCGTGACCTGCGGCTGGCACGCGCGATTGCCCCGTTGATGGCCGGCAAAAGCGTGCAGCATGCAGCCCATGCCGCCGGCTACGCCACCGCGAGCGGTCTCATCGCCGCCTTTCATGCCGCCCATGGGATCACGCCCGGTCAGCTGCAGCGTCGGATGAAGATCTGAGGTCATCCCACGCACCGCTCCGTCAGCCGTCGCAGGGCGAACCCGATCAAGACGCTGCCGCTCACCCCATCAAGGAGACGGGGCCCGTTCAGCGATGGCAGGCCGTCACCCCAGTGCCGGCCCGCCGGTTTCGCCGATGTCCCAAAACAGTCCCGCCATGCAGCCGAGCGCGTCGCGGCAGATCGGCTTGAGCACATGTTCGTTCGGCGCGTGCTGCGAGCAGGCGCGATAGGAATGCGGCACCCAGACCGTCGGCAGGCCGAGGATATCGGTGAAGCAGTCGTTCGGCAGCGAGCCGGCCAGGTTCGGCAGCACATGCGGCGGCTTGCCGGCGGTCTGCTCCAGCGAGTTGCGCACGAAGGCCGCCCAGGGGTGATCCGGGTCGAGCCGCGTCGCCGGGAAAGACCCGCGCTTGTGTGGCACGATCTGCACCTGACCGAAGCCATGGGCATCGAGGTGACGACGCAGCGCCGGCACGATCTGATCGGGATCGGTGCCCACCACGAAGCGGAGCTGACAGGTGGCCTTGGCGTAATCCGAAATCGCGTTCACCGGCGCCTCGGGAACACCGCTTTTCATCGCCAGCACGGCAAAGCTGTTCCAACCGAAGACCCGTTCGGCCGGGGTCAGGCTTTCCTCACCCCAATCCTCGTCGATGCTCGGGCCCTCGTCCATCCTCAGCGGCAGATCGCTGAGCGCGGCGCGGATCTTCGGCGTCAGGCTGTCGGGGCGCCATTCCGGCACCTGGATCTGGCCGCGCGCGTCGGTGATCACCGATAGCGCCTGCGCCAGGATCATCGCCGGATCGGCCAGCAGCCCGCCCCAGTTGCCCGAGTGATGCGCGCCTTGCCGCAGATCGACCACCAGATCGAAGGTGGAGCCACCGCGGGCGCCCATGAACACGGTCGGCGTGTCGGGCTGCAACCGCGGCCCATCCGAGGCGATCAGCACGTCGGCCTCAAGCCGCGGCTTCTCTGCCGCGAAGAACTCGCGCAGGCCGGGGGAGCCGGTCTCCTCCCCCGTCTCGATCACGATGCGGGTGTTGAATCCGAGCTTGCCGCGCACTTCGAGCACCGCGTCGAGGGCGGCGATATTGATCAGATGCTGGCCCTTGTTATCGGCGGTGCCCCGGCCATAGAGCCGGTCTCCCTCCTCCACCAGGGTGAAGGGGGCCAGGCCCTCGCGCCACATGCCCTCTTGCGCGCGGATCACGTCGCCATGGCCATAGATCAGCACGGTGGGCAGATCGTCGCCCTCGTGCCGCTCGGCGATCAGGAAGGGACCGGCGCCCTCGACCGGGTTGTCGAAGGTCTCGCAATCAAAGCCCATTGCGGTCAGGCGCGGCTTCATCGCCGCCTCCAGATAGCGGCCAAGCTCGGGCGCCGCCTCCGGGTTCTGGCTCTCGGTGGGATAGGCCACCAGTTCCGCCAGCTCGGTCTGGAACCGGCCTTCGTCGAAATAGGCGTGAATGGTGCCGATCGCGTCATCGCGGGTCATTGGGTCATCTCCTCTTCGGTGATCGCATCGCCCCAGGGCGACATGATCTCGGTACAGCCGGAATTCAGACCGCCGCGTCGCATCACCCCCGCCGGGCAGGCGAAGGCATAGGGGAAGACGGTGCGCTTGGTTGTCACCACCTGGTTCTCCTCGGCCAGGCGCGCGAGGATCTCGGGGGCGAGCGTCTCATCGGCCACCAGCGTCTCACCGCCGGAAACGTCGATCCGCGGGCTGTGGAAGGCCTGGCCCACGTCCATGCCATAATCGCTTACGAAACCGGCAAGCTGCGCCACCGCCGAGACGATCTTGCGCCCACCGCTGGCGCCAAAGGCAAAGCGGGTATCGCCAGCCTCGCCCAGCACCGGGCAGACGTTCATCAGACAGGCCTTGTCGGGGCCGAGCGAATTGGGTTTGCCCTGTTCGGGGTCGAACCACATAATGCCGTTGTTCAAGAGCAGCCCGGTGGAGGGCGACACCACCCGACTGCCGAAGATCGACAACAGCGTCTGGGTCATCGCCACCATGTTGCCCTGCCGGTCGACCACCGAGAAATGGGTGGTGCAGCCCGGCGCGGTGGTGCTTTCACCAGTGTCGCCCATGCCGGACAGCCGGCTGACATAGGCCGATTTCAACCCGCGCGCCCAGGCGGCGTAGGCCTCGCCATCAGGGGAGGCACTGCCGGACAGCTCGGTCTCGGCCGCCAGGCACAGCGCCTGTTTCAGGGTCGGCCCGGCGGTCAGCCCGGGCACCGCGTGGAGGGTCGCGTCGCGATAGGCAAAGCTCAGTGCCGGATGGAAGGTCGCGCTATAGGCGCGCAGGTCGTCATGGCTCAGGCAGCCTCCCTTGTCCTGCACATCGCGGGCCAGCGCCGCGCCCAGATCGCCGTCGTACAGCGCCCGGGCACCGCTGCGGGCGATCTCTTCCAGCGTCGCGGCCATCTTCGACTGGTCGATCCGCTTTTCCGCCAGCGCAGTCCAGGCGCCGATGCTGGGCCATTGGCCGTCCTCCAGGAACATCGCTGCCGCGTCCGCATCCTTGGCCAGTTCCCGCGTGGTCGAGGCGATGATCAGCGCCGCGTACCAGTCGACCAGCATGCCTTCCTTGGCGTGGGCGATGGCCGGGGCCAGCAGATCGGCCCAGGGCATCCGGCCCCAGCGCGCATGCGCCTGGCCCAGCCCGTCAACCACGCCGGGCACCGCCACGGCGGTGGCGCCCTGAAGGTTGCGGTTGTCGACCACCTCCTCCCAGGGGAAGAGATCGCCGGACTTGCCCTTGCCCGACAGCGGATAGTCCGAGACCTTGAGCCCCTTCGGCGCGCGCATGCCGTAGTTCAGCGCGATCGCCTCGCCCTTGTCCGCGCGCCAGAGCATCATGGCGCCGCCGCCGGCCGGGCCGCTCATCCAGGGTTCGAGAACCCCCAACACGAAGGAGGCGGCCACCGCCGCATCGACCGCGTCGCCCCCTGCGGCAAGCGCGGCCGCGCCGGCCTGCGCCGCGAGGCTGTGCTGGGACGCCACCACGCCCCCCTTGGTTTCAATCACGGTCTTGGTGACCGTCTGGGTGCGTGAGAGCGAGGTTTTCATCGGATCAGGCCTGTTCGAACATTTCGGTTTCAGGATCGTAAAGATGGCATTCCACCAACCCACCCGGCTGAGGCACGGGGCGCGGCGCCTTGGTCTTGCAAAGATTCGTCGCCAGCGGACAACGCGGATGAAAGGCGCAGCCCGAGGGCGGGTTGATCGGGTTCGGATAGGCCATGCCCAACTGGGTATCCGGCACGCCAAGCCCCGGTTCCGGGGTCAGCACCGATTTCAGCAGCGCACGGCTGTAGGGATGGCGCGGATTATCGAAAAGCTCGCCGGTCTCGGCCTCTTCCACGATCCGGCCCAGATACATCACCGCCACCCGGGTGGCGAGATGTTCGACCACCGCGAGGTTGTGCGAGATAAACAGATACGTCAGCCCGAATTCGCGCCGCAGCTCGCCCAGCAGGTTGAGGATCTGCGACTGCACCGACACATCGAGCGCCGAGGTCGGCTCGTCACAGATGACGATCTCGGGCTTCATGATCAGCGCCCGGGCGATGGCGACGCGCTGCCGCTGACCGCCCGACATCTGGCTGGGATAGGTGTTCATCACCCGTGCCGGCAGGCCGACCACATCGAGAATGTCGCGCACCGCCTGTTTCTGGCTGGCGGCGTCACCGACACCATGCACCCGCAACGGCAGCGAGATGATGTCGGCAATGCTCTTGCGCGGGTTGAGCGAGGAATAGGGATCCTGAAAGATCGGCTGGATGCGGCGGGCCAGCTTCAGCCGATCTTGCCCGCCCAGGGCCTCACCATCAACCAGCACCTCGCCCGAGGTCGGTGCCTCCAGCCCCAGCAGGATCTTGGCGAGCGTCGACTTGCCGCAACCGGATTCCCCCACCAGCCCCAGCACTTCGCTGCGGCCGAGGCTGAGGCTCACGTCCTTGACCGCGGTCAGGGGCTTCGGGCGCCCCATCAGCCCCTGTTTCACGCTATAGGTCTTGACGACGTTGCGCAGTTCCAGAACCGGAGCGGTCATGCCTGCACCTCTTGTTTTTCTTGGGAGAGCCCGCCGTCGTCCAGCACGCAGCGGAAGGCCTGCGGACCCCGCAGGTGGCGCGGGATATCGCCCCGGCAGGCCTCGGTCGCAAAGGTGCAGCGGGTACGGAAGACGCAGCCCGACACCCGCCCCACCAGCGAGGGCACGATGCCCGGGATGGTGCCCAGCTCACTGCCGCGCTTGGTCTTGCCCGGCAGCGGGATGCAACGCAGCAACCCACGGGTATAGGGGTGCATCGGGGATCCGAAGATCTCTTTCGCGGGGCCGGTTTCCACCAGCTCGCCGGCATACATCACCGCCACCTTGTCGGCGACCCGGGCCACCACGCCCAGATCGTGGGTGATCAGGATCATCGCCATGTCCATCTCGCGCACCAGATCGACCAGCAGTCGCAGGATCTGCGCCTGGATCGTCACGTCGAGCGCGGTGGTCGGCTCATCGGCGATGATCAGCTCCGGCCCGCACATCAGCGCCATGGCGATCATCACCCGCTGCCGCAACCCGCCCGAGAGCTGATGCGGATATTGGCCCAGCCGGCTTTCGGCGGCGGTGATGCCGACCTTTTCCAGCAGCTCGACCGCCCGCGCCCGCGCTTGCGACCGCGGTACGTCACGGTGCAAGAGCATCGCCTCCATCAGCTGATCGCCGATGGTATAGGCCGGGTTGAGCGAGGTCATCGGTTCCTGGAAGATCATCGACATGCGCGCGCCGCGCAGGCCGCGCATGGTCTTCTTCGATGCGCCGAGCAATGCCGTGCCATCGAAATCCATCTGTGCAGCCCTGGGCTTGATCCGCTTGCCCAGAAGCCCCATCAGCGCCAGCGAGGTCAGCGATTTGCCCGAGCCGCTTTCGCCGACGATGCACAGCACCTCGCCGCGGTCGAGGTCGAAGTCGATGCCGCGCACCGCATGCAGCGTGCCGCCACCGACGGGAATGTCGATCACCAGATCGCGGACGGTAAGAAGCCTGTCTCCCATCGGTTCAGCTCCTGTTCTCGGGGGCGGCCACGTCGCGCAGCCCGTCGCCCATCAGGTTGATGCCCAGAACCAGCACGAAAAGCACCGTGCCGGGGATCATCACCAGCCAGGGTTCGAACAGCATCATGTTCTTGCCCTCGGAGACCATCAGCCCCCAGCTCGGGGTCGGCGGTTGCACGCCAAGGCCCAGAAAGCTGAGCGCCGCCTCAAGCAGGATCGCATGGGCCATCTCCAGCGTGACCACGACGATCAGGTTGTTGACGATATTCGGCATGATCTCGGCCAGCAGGATCCGCGGGGTCGAGGCGCCGATCGCCTGCGCCGCCGCCACATATTCCCGCTCCCGGACCTGCCGGGTCGAGGCGCGCAGCACAACCGCGAACCGGTCCCACAGAAGCAGCCCCAGAACCCCGATCATCACGGTCAGCGAGCCGCCAAGGATGGCGACCACGGCCAGCGCCACCAGCACCACCGGCATCGCCAGGCGAACGTTGATCAGAAAGGTCACCACCGCGTCGACACGGCCGCCGAAATACCCGGCGCAGACCCCCATCACCGAGCCGATCAGCCCCGAGATCACCGCGGTGATCAGGCCGATCATCAGCGACACCCGGGCGCCATAGATCAGCCGCGAGAGGTAATCGCGCCCGAGGTGGTCGGTGCCCAGCGGATGCTCCCAGGTGCCGCCCAGGAACACCGGCGGCTTCATCCGCGCCACCAGGCTTTGCGCATAGGGATCATGCGGTGCAAGAACTGGCGCAAAGATCGCCACCAGCACCAGCAGCGCCACCACGGCGCCGCCGATCAGCAGCCCCTGATGCCCGAAGATACGCCTGCGCAGCATCTGCCCCGGCGTCGGCCCGACGATTTCCGCCAGCAGCGGATCGGTCATAGCGTCGCTCATCTCAGCTGCTCCTCATCCGCGGATCGAGCCAGGCGTTGAGGACGTCGGCCAGAAAGGTGAAGACGATGTAGAACATCGCGAAGATCAGGATCAGCGCCTGCACCGTCGGCAGGTCGTTGCGCCCGATGCTCTCCCAGGCGAGATAGCCGGCGCCATGCAGCGCGAAGATCGATTCAACCACGATCGAGCCGCCCAGCATGAAGCCCATCTGCACCGCGGCAAGGCTCACCACCGGGATGATCGCGTTGCGCAGCGCATGTTTGAACATCACCCGTATCTCCGGCGCGCCCTTGGCCCGCGCGGTGCGGATATAATCCGACGACAGCACCTCGAGCATGCCAGCCCGGGTCAGCCGCATGATCGCGGGCATCGCGTAATAGCCCAACACGATGGTCGGCATGATGAAATGCTGCCAGGTCGCGGTGCCCGAGGGCGGCAGCCAGCGCAGCTTGATCGAGAAGACCACGATCAGGATCAGCCCGAACCAGAAGCTCGGCAACGCCTGCCCCGCCACCGAGAGGAACAGCGCGAAGCGGTCGATCAGCGAATTGGGACGGATCGCGGCCGCGACGCCCAGTGGCACGGCGGTCAGCAGCGCGAAGGCGATGCCGCAGACCCCCAGCGTCATCGTGATCGACAAACGGTCGAAGATCAGCCCGGCGACCGGCAGCTTGAAATAATAGCTCTCGCCGAAATCGCCGCGCAGCGCCGAGAACAGCCAGTCGCCATATTGCACCAGCATCGGCCGATCGAAGCCATAGAGCTTGCGCAGCGTTTCGATATCCTCGCCGCTCGCAGTTTCCCCTGCCAGCGCCGCGGCGGGATCCCCCGCCAGGAACAGCAGCGAAAAGCTGATGAACGACACGGTGAAGGCCACGAGAATGGCCAGCCCCAGCCGTTTCAGAATGAATTGGAACACGTTCAGAAGACCCTTAGATGACCTTTGGCGACGCACCCCGAACGGGCGCCGCCATGGGAAACCTCCGGCGCGCAGGCGGGCGCCGGAGGATAGTTCAGCGAGAGATTACTTCCACGACATGGTGGTAAAGCGCAGCACCTCGTCCGGCGTCGGGGTGTAATCGACGTCCGTCTTGAACACATAGTTGGTGTTATAGCTGAACAGCGGCACCCAATAGGCCTGGTCGGTGATCCGCTGCAGCGCCTTGGTGTAATACTCGATCCGCTTGGCCGGATCGGTGGTGGTGTCGGCGACGTCGAGATCGGCAACCACCGTTTCGTCGCGCGCGTCGTCAAGGCTGCCCAACTTGAAGAACTGGCTGACCATCGCCGAGGCGTCGTTGATCGAGTAGCTGCCCCAGGTCGAGAAGTTGAACGGAACCTCGCCCTTCATGTTCAGCTCGCGGATGGCCGAGTACTGCATGTACTTCAGGTTCACCTTGATGCCGACCTCGCTCAGATAACTGGCGACGGCCTCGGCATAGTCGCGGTCACGATAGGCATAGAGATCGGTTTCGAACCCTTTGTCATAGCCCGCCTCGGCCAGCAGCGCCTTGGCTTTCTCCGGGTTGTAGTCATAGACGGTGACATCCTGCACGCAGCCGAACTGGCTGGGGAAACAGGGGGTGTTCACCACCTTGGACTTGCCCTTGAGCAGGTTGTCGACGATCGCCTGCCGGTCGATGGCATAGTTGACCGCCTTGCGCACCCGCACGTCGGTGAAGGGGTTCGGGTTCATCCCCGAGCGCCCGGCGGCGTCCATCGAGATATAGCCGACCCGCATGGTCGATTCATTGGCGACGGTGAACTGGCCCATCTGCTCCAGCTTCTGCGCCTGGTCGGCGGGCACCTGCCAGATCAGATCGAGCGAGCCCGAGAACAGCTCGGCGATCTGGGTGTTCACGTCGGGAATGGTGCGGATGTCGATTTTCTCGATCTTCGGCTGGCCCTTGGGGCTGTCGTGATAGTTCTCGTTCCGCTCCAGCACGAAATGCTGTCCCGGCACCACTTCGACCACTTTGTAGGGGCCGGTGCCGACCGGTTTCAGCCCCATGCCCGACGGGCCGACCTCGGCATAATATTCATTGGGATAGATCGACACCGGCCCCGACAGGAATTCGATCGCGGCGGGGAATTTCTCTTTCAGATGGATGCGCACGGTATAATCGTCGATCTTCTCGGCCGACTTCATCCAGTTCACGTTGCGCTGGGTCTTCACCCCGTTGGCCTCGTCCGCGACGAAGTTGACCGTATAGACCACATCGTCGGCGTTGAACGGCTCGCCATTGTGGAAGGTGATGCCCTGGCGCAGCTTGAACTCCAGCGTGGTGTCGTCAACCCAGGTCCAGGATTCGGCGAGATTGCCCTTGTATTCGTTGGTTTCCGGATCGCGATAGATCAGCCCGTCCCAGATTGCGCGCTGCATCACCACGCCTTCGCGCGACGAGTTGAAATAGCTGTCGACGTTCTCCAATTCCTTGGTGAAGCCCGCGTAGAGCGTCCCGCTGGCCTTGTCCGCCATGGCCTCGCCCGCCGCGGCGGCAAGCGCCAGGGCGGCGATCGTCATCTTCAAAGAAACAGAATGCGTCATGGTTGTCCCCGTCAGTCTATGCGCCCAGGCGGCGCAGTTGGCAGTTGCGAAGATTATCGTCGCGTATTACATAATAATACAAAGACTTATCATGTGATCCATTAAAGAAGGCGTACGGCCATGCGTCAAGAGTTAAGGCCCAAGGTTCTGACCATGAGGCAGCAAAAATAATGACGGCCGAGGACGGGACCGCATCCGGAAAGCAGAACACCCTTTATGTCGGCGCCTTGGCCAAGGGGTTGCGTCTGCTGCGCGCCTTCGACGAATCGCACACCCGGCTGTCGCTGTCAGAACTCGCCGCGCGCACCGGGCTGGACAAGAGCGCGACGCAGCGCTTCGCCAATACGCTGCACCTCGAGGGTATGCTGGACAAGGATCCGCGCACCCGCCGCTACAGCCCGTCGCATGCCTGGTTGCAGATGGCCTATGCCTATTACTGGTCCGACACGCTGGTCGCCCGCGCCATGCCACGGCTGATCGAACTGTCGCAGACCATCGGCGAGACGGTGAATCTGGCCGAGCTCTCAGATGACCACATCATCTATGTCAGCCGCCTGCCCTGCAAACGCACGCAATTCGCCGCCAGCATCGCCGGTCGCCGGCTGCCGGCGCTGTCCACCTCGGCCGGGCGGGTGATCTTGTCGACCTTCCCCGAGGCCGAGCGCGCCGAGGCCCTGCAGAGCTGGCCGCTGCAGCCCTATACCCCGCGCACCACGCTCGACCGCGGGCGAATCGCCGAGCTTGTGGCGCAGGGGGTGGAGCAAGGCTATGTGATCTCGCATCACGAGATGATCCTGAACGAAACCACCATCGCCGCGCCGGTCCGCAGCCCCGGGCAACAGGCCTTTGCGGCGGTGCAATGCTCAGTCTCGTCGCATAGCTGGCCCGAAGAGCGGGTTCGCGAGGAGATCGCACCCTATCTGCAGGACATCGCCAACAGCATCTCGCCGGCGCCGGACGATCAGGACGCCCGCACCTGAGGGCGCGCGCGGCCGGCGATCAGATCGCCGCGCCGCTCGCCCCTTGGAATTCCGCGGAGGGTTCGGCCAGCAGCGCGTCAAGATCGCGGTACCGATCCGACAGCGGGCCGATAAGGACATAGTCCAGCCCAAGCCGTTCCGCCCCCACCCCGTCGGTCGCCGGATTGTCGCCGATCGCCAGCAACCGGCGCGCGCCGGCCGGCAGACGCGCCATCGCGTGGCGATAGAGCCCGGCCTCGGGCTTGCCGATCACGGTATATTCGAGCCCCGGCAGCACGCTGAGGATCGCCGCCAGCAGGCTGCCGGTTTCCGGCACCGGCTCCCCCTGTGGCCCCGGATGGCTCTCGTCCGGATTGGCCACCAGCAGCCGCGCGCCACCCCGCAGGAAGCCGACACAGGCCTTCAGATCGCCATAGGCGAAATCCTCGTCCCGGGTCAGCAGCACATGGCTCGGCCTCTCACGGTCGAGGGTCAGCCCGAGCCCCCGCGCATGGGCGGTCAGCGCCGCACTGCCGTAAAGACAAAGCCGCACCTTCCCTTCCTGCGCCAGATGATCGAGCGCCGCGGTGCCGGCCAGAACGATGCGTTCCGCCGGCGCCTCAAGCCCCATCGCCGCCAGCCGCCGCGACAGGCTGGCGGGCGTGTCGGTCGAATTGTTGCTGAGGATGATCAGCCGCGCGCCCGCCCGGGCGATCAGCGCCTGCGCCCCGGGCAGCACCCGGGTGCCGGAGATCAGGCAGCCATCGAGATCGCAAAGGATCGCGTCGTAATCGTCCAGCCGCATCAGTGGTTCACCAGCTCGGCCGGGGTGGCGACCGCCGCGGCCTCGGGGCTCTCCAGATCGAAGATCGGCCCGTCATAGGTGAAGGAACAGTCGTGGATCAGCACCTGCCCGTCCGCGACGGTGACATAGGCCAGATCCGGCGCCTCGGTCGCCCCCATGATCCGCCCGGGCTGGTCGAATTCGTGATAGACCTGATGCATCAAGGCGCGCTGGATGTGGAAGGGGATGCCCTGCCACAGCCCGGTGATCGGACGATGCACATGGCCCATGAACAGATAGTCAGGCTTGCGACCGGCGCGGGCGAAGGCCGCCAGTTCTGCCGCCTCGTCGCGCAGCCGGATCGCGTCCATCGGCGGGATCGCCAGATCCATCGGCGGATGGTGCTGGAACAGCAGCACCGGCCGGTCGGTGGGCGCCTCGCGCAGCGCCTGTTCCAGAAACTCCAGCCGTGCGGCGCAAAGCCGGCCGTGATGCCCCGGCTCATCCTCGCAGAGCGTATCGAGCGTGATCAGGCTCGCCTGATCGAAGACATGCAGCCCCTGCACGAAACCACCCTGCGACGGCGCATCAGGAAAGACCGCGCGGAAGGGGGCGCGGGCGTCATGGTTGCCGACCATCAGGATCACCGGAAACGGCAGCCCGGCAAGCTCGGCCCGCAGGCTGTCATAGGCGGCGGGTTCCGCCCGGTCGGCGAGATCACCGGCGACCACCAGGAAATCGACCTGCGGCAGGCTGGGCAGGAACGCCAGCGCGGCGCGCAGGCTCTGGCGCGGGTCGAAACCATAGATGGTTTGCCCCTCGGGCACGAAATGGAGGTCGGTCAAGACCGCGAAGCGCAGCGGATCAGTCATTCGGATATCCTTCGGAAATGGCGCGCGGCGACCCCGGGCCGCCGCGCATGAGGGTGACAGGGTCAGCGCGGCAAAAGCGCGTTGACCTCTTCGACCATCTCGTCGCGCAGCTCTTCCATATCGCCGGCATCGCCCACCAGGATGGCTTCGAGGCTGTCGTCGATCACCTGGGTCACCGCCAACCCGTTGTCGCCCGGATAGGCGAACCATTCGGACAGCAGCGGCAACTGGTTCACGGCGGTCAGCTTGTTGGGGTTCTGCGCATAGAAACTGTCCATCAGCAGATCATTCGCCGCCTTGTTGGGCGGGATATACCCGGTGGTCAGCGCCACCGCCGCCGCCCCCTCGCCCGAGGTGGTGAACTTGATGAACTCCCAGGCGGCCTTCAGCACCTCGGGGTCGTCGGATTGCGAGGTCAACATCGCCGAATTGCCCCCCGCCGGCAGCGCCTTCGGCGTCCCGCCGATCCCCGGATAGGCGCCGGTGACGAACTCCCACTCGCCCAGCTTGGAGCGGTCGACGAAGCCGACATAGGCGGTCGAACTGAAGAACATCCCCAGATCACCGGCGGCGAACTGCTTGGAGGCATCGCCGCCCGAGATGTTCTTCATGTTACAGTCGTGAAAGATCGCCTTGGCGGTCTCCAGCGCCTTCAACCCCTCGGGGTTGTCCATGTTCAGCTTGCCGTCCTTGATCATCGGCACGCCCTGGCTCCACATCGCTGCCTGCAGCAGCCAGTTGCCCGAGATGTCCCAATGCCAGAACAGCGCGTCATGATCGCCCTTGGCGTTGATCGCGCGGCAGGCGTCGATCACCTGATCCCAGGTGGTCGGCACAGTCTCGACACCCGCCGCGCGCAGGATGTCCATGTTGTAAAACCCGATCGGGGTCGAGACCGAGAACGGCAGCCCATAGACCTTGCCGCCGAAGGTCGACAGATCCAGCATCGCCTTGTGATAGCCGGCCGCGTTGAAATCGGCCTCGGCGGCGATATAGGGATCGAGCGGCTTGGCGATGCCGCGTTCGACAAGCAGCGCCTGACGGTTCAGCGCCTGGAAGGAGACGTCGGGCAGCGTGCCGGCCACCGCCTCGCGCAGGATCGTGTTGGTCGCGTCCTCGTAATTCTCGTAGGTGGCGCGGAAGGTCACGTGAATGTCCGGCTGCGCCGTCTGGAACGCCTCCATGATCCGCTCGAAGGTGGTGTCGAAGACGGAGGAATAGGCATAGGCGACCTCGATATCCACCGCCTGCGCCGCAGGGGCGAGGAGCGTGGCCGAGGCGGCCAGCGGAAGAAGGTATTTCATCGGTTCGGTCCTTTGTGGGAGAGAGATTATTTCATGCCGGTCAGCGTGATGCCGTCGATGAAGCGTCGCTGGGCAAGCAGGAAGGCGACCACCAGCGGGGTGACGATGATCAGCGCGGTGGCCATCATCGGGCCATAGAAGTCGCCATCCAGATCGCCCTTGAACTCGCGCAGGCCAAGCGGCGGGGTGAACAGGCTGCGGTCGCCGGTGATGACGATGCGCGGCCAGAAGTAGTCGTTCCAATGCGCCACCACCGAGAAGATCGCGAAGGCCAGGAGCGCCGGGATCGCCACCGGCAGCATCACCCGCCAGATGATGGCGAATTCACCCATGCCATCCATCCGGGCGGCGTCGATCAGATCATCGGGAACGGTCATGAAGAACTGCCTGAGCAGGAAGATACCGAAGGCCGACACGCTCCAGGGCAGGATCAGCGCCGCATAGCTGTTGGTGAGCCCGAGCTTGGCCAGCATCAGGTAAAGCGGCAGGGCGATGGCATGGACCGGGATCAACAGGCAAAACAGCACCAGGCCAAAGGCCGCCTCGCGCCCCCAGAACCTGAGCTTGGCCAGCGCATAGGCCGCCGGCACCGCGATCAGCGTCTGCAGTGCGAAGATCGAGGCGGTGACGATCACCCCGTTCAGCAGATACCGCCAGAGCGGCGCTTTGGTGAAGGCCTGGTGGTAATTGTCGATCACCGGCCGGGTCAGACAGTCGGCATCAGTGCCGCCGAGGTTCAGGCAGCTCTGATCCGACATCAAGGCCTGCGCCCCGAAGATGCCGCCGGTGCCCGAGGCGATCTCGGCCGGGGATTTGAACGAGGTGGTGACCATCACGTAGAAGGGCAAGAGCACGATCACCGCGCCAAGGATCAGCAGGACATGCGCCAGCGTCTGGCGGGTGGAGAAACGGTGGGTCATTGGTAATGCACCTTGCGTTCGACAAAGCGGCGTTGGGCGACGCTGATCAGCATCACGAAGCCGAGGAACAGGATGGTGATTGCCGCCCCGAGCCCGACGAGGTTCTGGGCGATGCCCTTTTCGTAGATCGCGTAGATCATCACATAGGTGGACTTCGCCGGGCCGCCGTGGGTCAGCGCCTCGACCGTGTCGAAGACCTGGAAGGATCGGATGGTGGTGATGGTGACGACAAAGACGGTGGTCGGCCCCAGCATCGGCCAGGTGATCAGCCGGAATCGCTCCCACCCCGATCTCACCCCGTCCATCTCGGCGGCACCATAAAGATCGCGCGGCACCGAAGTCAGCCCGGCGAGATAGAGCACCATGTTGAAGCCGAAGCTCTGCCAGATGCCGATGAAGGCGAGCGTCCCCAGCGCATAGCCGCGATCGCCAAGCCAGAGCGGGAAGCCTTCGGCGCAACCGCGCGCGACCCAGGGCCAAAGCTCCAGCGGCGTGTCGCATGCCAGCGCCAGCGTGCGGTTGACGATGCCGAGTGTCGGGTGCAGCGCGAATTCCCAGACAATCGCCATCGCCAGAAGCGAGGCCATGACCGGCAGGAAATAGATGGTCTTGTAAAGGGATTGCCCCACCCTGAGCGAGCGGATCAGCAGCGCCGCGCCCAGCCCGAGAAAGACCGAGGCCGGCACCACCAGCAGCACATAGAGCACCGTCGCCGCGATCATCTTGCGATAGCTCGACCGGGTGACGAGATCGGCGTAATTCTCCAGCCCCACCCAGGTCAGCCCCGGCCGACCCAGCGTGTAATCGGTGAAGGACAAAACCGCCGCCACCGCGACCGGCAGGATCAGGATCGCCAGCATCAAGAACAGCGCCGGCGCCAGCAGCGCCATACCGGCACGGGCCTGCCGACGCTCGGGCCGGGCGGCGGCGCGCGGCCGGGCGATCGGCGCCGACGGGATCGGAGCGAGATCAGACATGCGCCCGCACCTCGGCCAGCGCCGCCACCGGCGCGGCCTTGCCGGCACAGTCAAAGCCGGTGATCCGCGCCGGATCGGCGCTGAGATGCAGCATGGTGCCCGGCGCCACCGCCCCCCGCGCGGCGGGCGCCAGGCGCACCACCACCGGACGGGCGACGCCCGGCACGTCGAGTTGCACGAACAGATCCGAACCGAGGTTTTCGACCAGCCGCACCCGGCCGGCGATCAACCCGGCGCCGTCGCAGGGGCTCAGCGCTTCGGGGCGGATCCCCAGATGTTCAACCGCCGGCCCCGTCGCCCGCAAGGCCGAGGCGATGCCGTTGACGTGGATCCGCCCCGCCTCGCCGGTCTCGGCCGGCAGAATGTTGATGGCGGGAGAGCCGATGAATTGCGCCACCCGGATATCGACAGGATGATCATAAAGCACATCTGGGCTGCCGATCTGCAGGATCTCCCCCTCCATCATCACCGCGATCCGGTCCGACATCGTCATCGCCTCGGCCTGATCATGGGTGACATAGACGAAGGTGGCGCCGAGCTGGCGGTTGAGCTGGGCGATCTCGGCCCGCATGTGCACCCGCATCTTGGCGTCGAGGTTCGACAGCGGCTCGTCGAGCAGAAAGGCCGATGGCTCGCGCACCAACGCCCGGCCCACGGCCACGCGCTGGCGCTGACCGCCGGACAGTTGCCCGGGCTTGCGGTCGAGCAGATGGGCGATCTCCAGCGTCTCGGCCGCGGCGCGCACCGTCTGCATGATGTCGTCCCGCCGGGCCCTTGTGCCGGGCAGCAGCCCACCGACCAGCGGCAGGCGCTGCGCCGCCGAGAGCCGGCGCATGGTCAGCGGCACGGCAATATTCTCGGCCACCGTCAGATGCGGATAGAGCGCATAGCTCTGAAACACCATCGCCAGATCCCGGTCCGCGGCGCGATAGCCGTCGACGCTTTGACCGCCGATCCGAACCGAGCCGCCGGTCTGCGTCTCGAGCCCGGCGAGGATGCGCAGCAGGGTGGATTTGCCACAGCCCGACGGGCCGACGAGCGACAGGAACTCGCCATCCGCGATCTCCAGGCTGACGCCCTTGAGCACATCGGTCGTGCCGAAGGATTTTCGGATAGAGTGCAATTCTACGGTCGCCATCGGGCCCTCATGCGGTCGGTTCCCGGGCGTCATAGGGAATTTCTGCGACAGTCATGTTACGGTTACAGGCAATGCCTATGGGTTGCGCATGAACTCCTTGTTGCCCAAAGACATGCTCCCGGCCCTGACGCTGTCGCGCCTGCGCGCGCTCAATGCGGTGATGGAGACCGGCAGTTTCTCGGCCGCCGCCCGCCGGCTTTCGGTGTCGCAGGCCACGATCAGCCAGCAGGTGCGCGATCTCGAACGCGCGCTGGGGCTGGATCTGTTCCGCCGCGCGGCGAACGACATGCTGCCGACGCCGCTTTGCCAGCAGATCTATGCCTTCTCGCGCGAGATCGAGGAGGCCGGGCAGCAGATCGCCGATCTCCTCACCCAACATCGCAATCTCGAACAGGGGGAATTACGGGTGGGACTGGGCAACGCGATGCCCGGCATGGCGCGGATCGGCGCCTTTCAAAAGCTCTGCCCCGGGGTGAACGTGAAGATCGAGATGGGCAGTTGGGGCAAGATTTTCGAGGCGGTGGTCGAGGGGCGCGTCGATGTCGCCGTCCTGCCCGATATCCCCGACGAGCCGCGGTTCCGCCGGCGCCAGATCCAGAGCCAATCGGTGGTGGCGATCGCCCATCCCGACCACCCGCTGGCCCGGCAGGGTGAGCTGAGCTGCACCGAGCTGATCTCGGAACGGCTGATCTTCCGCACGCCGGGGTCGTCCACCCAGCGCGCGGTGGACGAGGCCTTTCGCAGCCTCCGTCTGACACCGCAGGCGAGCATCGTGCTCGACACTCGCGACGGCGTTCTGGATGCCGTGGCCAATGATCTCGGCATTGGGTTTATGTGGAGCCACGGCACCAGCCGCCGCGACGGTTTCGCGCAAATCCCCTGCCGGGAGATGCGCCGGGAGCGATCGGACTTCGTGTTCTCGCTGCATTCGGCCAAGGGGCCACTGCACGAGGTCTTCTTCGGCATCAATACCTGATGTGCGGCGCGATGAGCAACGATCGCGGCGCCGGCAGCTGGGCGAAGAAGGGTCCGGGCGTTTCGCCCGTGGCGCTGATCAGCCCGCTTGACCTCCGTGCAGTGCAGGCTGGCATCATGGGGAGGTCACGGCCGAAGTTCCGCATCGACATCGCTGGGCGGATGAATTATCTATAATTCATGAAACACGCCCCCGAAGAGACCCAATCCGCGCGCATCGCCCGCGTCCTCGCCGACCGCATCATCTCGGGCGAGATCCCGCCCGGCACGCGGCTCAGGCAGGATCACATCGCCGCCGAGTTCGGCGCCAGCCACGTCCCCGTGCGAGAGGCCTTTCGTGAGCTACAGACCCAGGGTCTGGCCGAGAGCGAGCCCCGGCGCGGCTTTCGCGTCACCGACTTCGACGTGGCCGAGCTGCGTGAGGTCGCCGAGATGCGGGCGAGCCTGGAATCCCTCGCCCTGCGTCACGCGGCGCCCAATATGACCCGCGCCATTCTTGAGGAAGCAGAAGAGGTTACGCGCCATGGCGACAGTGCCACTTCGGTTCGGGAGTGGGAGGCGGCGAACCGGCATTTCCACCGGCTGATCCTGTCCCCCTGCCGGATGCCGCGGTTGCTCAGGACCATCGACGACCTGCAGGCGGCCAGCGCCCGGTTCCTGTTCGCCGCCTGGCGCCGCGACTGGGAGGCGCGCACAGATCACGATCACCGCGCCATTCTGGACGCCCTGCGCAAGGGGCGAACCGACCTCGCCTGCGCCACGCTGGCGCGCCATGTCGGCTGGATTGGCAAGCGCAAGGCAGCGACGAAAAATGCTGATCCACGAGAGACTTATGAGTTTCTTGGGTAATTATCTATAATTAAGATTGCTCAACCCTCAAATCCTCCCCGTAATTATAGATAGATTCTACAGCTATCTTCGGAGGACAAGCCGATGGCATCTTTCACCCCCTCTCTGACACGCCCCGCGTCGCTTTGGCGCGGGCTTGGCCTGGCGCTGTGCGGCGCCGCGCTGATCACGCTGGGCGCCAAGGTCCAGATCCCGTTCTGGCCGGTGCCGATGACGCTGCACACGCTAGCCGTCTTCCTGGTGGCGGCGACGCTGGGCCCGCGTCTGGCTCTGGCCGCGATGGCCGCCTATCTGGGCGCCGGTGCGATCGGCCTGCCGGTCTTCTCTGGCTCGCCCGAACGCGGCATCGGGCTCGCCTACATGGCCGGGCCGACGGGCGGCTATCTGCTGGGCTATCTGCTGGCCGCGCCGCTGGTGGGCGCGCTGACGCGGGGACGCGGAGTGATCGGCACGGCGCTGGCGATGATCGCGGGGCTGGCCGTGGTCTATGCCGGTGGTCTGGCCTGGCTCGCCACCTTCGTGCCGGCGCCGAAGCTGCTGACGGCGGGCTTTACCCCCTTCATCCTCGGTGATCTGGTCAAGATCGCGCTGGCCTCCGGCCTGATCGCGGCCGTGGCCCGCCTGAAAGGTCGCGCGCAATGATCCGCCCGGAAATCAGAACCGACTGGACCATGGCGGAGGCACGAGCGATCCACGCCCTGCCCTTCGCCGACCTGATGCACCGCGCCCAAAGCCTGCACCGCGCCCATTTCGATCCCAATGCGATCGAGACCGCCAGCCTGCTCAGCATCAAGACCGGCGGCTGCCCCGAGGATTGCGGTTATTGCTCGCAATCCGCCCATCACGACACCGGGGTGAAGGCGACCAAACTGATGGGAACGGAGGAGGTTCTCGCCGCCGCGCAGCGTGCCAAGGCCGCTGGAGCGCAAAGGTTCTGCATGGGGGCCGCCTGGCGCAGCCCCAAGGACCGCGACATGGACAAGCTCTGCGACATGGTACAGGGCGTGGCCGATCTGGGACTGGAAACCTGCATGACGCTGGGAATGCTCTCGCCCGAACAGGTCGCGCGGCTCAAGGCGGCGGGCCTCGACTTCTACAACCACAATATCGACACCTCGCCCGACTATTACGCGCAGATCGCCAGCACCCGCACGATGGAAGACCGCCTCGACACCGTCGAGCAGGTCCGCAAGGGCGGCATCAAGGTCTGCTGCGGCGGCATCCTCGGCATGGGCGAGGCCCAGGAAGACCGCATCGCCATGCTGGTGACGCTGGCGACGCTGCCCGCGCACCCGGACAGCGTGCCGGTGAACCTGTGGAACGAGATCGAGGGCGTGCCGGTGCAGGAGCGAGCGCAGGCAGTCGATCCCTTCGCGCTGGTGCGCATCGTGGCGCTGGCCCGCATCCTGATGCCGGCCTCGGTCGTGCGGCTGTCCGCCGGGCGCACGGGGATGAGCGACGAGTTGCAGGCGCTGTGCTTTCTTGCCGGGGCGAACTCGATCTTCGTGGGCGACCAGTTGCTGACCACCGGCAACCCGGCGGCGTGGAAGGATCAGGATCTGCTGACCCGGCTCGGGATGCATGTCGCCCCCGCGCAGGCCCGGCCCCCGGTCGCGGCGGAATAGGTTCAGCCGGGAAAGCTCCGGGCGAGGATCTCCACCGCCCGGGCGATCTGCCCCTCGTCCAGCGCCGCGTAGCCCAGACGGAAGGCCTGCGGCGCCGGGCCCTCCAGCGCAAAGCGCGTACCCGGCAGCATCGCCAGACCCGCCTGCCCCGCACGCTCGGCCCAGCTCTCGGCCGAAACGCCCGCGCAGCACAGCCACAGCGCGAGGCCCCCGGCGGGCAGATCGAATGTCGCCCGCCCTCCCAGATGCTCCCCCAACAACCTCGCCAACAGATCCCGCCGCGCCCGGTAGACCCGCCGCGCCTTGCGGGCATGACGACCGAGATCGCCATCGCGGATCAGTTCCGCCAGTGCCGCCTCCAGCGGCGCGTCGCCCTGCCGGTCGATGGCGGCGCGCGCCTCGGCCATCCGCCGCAGCAAGTGCTCGGGCGCCAGCGCATAGCCCAGCCGGATACCGGGCGAGAGCAGCTTTGAGAGCGAGCCCACGTAGATCAGCGGCAGGCCCTCGGGCGCACGGGCGGCCAGCGGCAGCACCGGGCGCCCCTCGAAGCGGTATTCGTGGTCGTAATCGTCCTCGATCAGCGTCAGCCCGTGGCGCTGCGCCAACTCCAAGAGCTGCAATCGCCGCGCCGCGCCCATGGTCACCGTGGTCGGATACTGGTGATGCGGCGTGACATAGACCGCCCGGATGCGCGGATCGCGGGCCAGCGCGGCCTCCAGCGCGTCGATCCTGAGGCCACCGCCATCCACCGGCACGCCCCGCACCTTTGCCCCCGCCGCGCGAAACGCCTCCCATGCCAGCGGATAGCCCGGCTCCTCCACCGCGATGACCTCACCCGGAGACAGCGCCGCCCGCACGGCCAGGAACAGCGCCATCTGGCTGCCTCGCGCGATCAGCAGCCGCGACGGGTCCGCCACAACGCCCCGGTCCGAGGCGAGATAGCCTGCCAGTGCCTCGCGCAGCGAAGGGGTGCCGCGCGCATCGCCGTAATCCGCCCCGGCGCGGAAGGCGGGCGACAGGAGCGCCCGGCGAAAGGCCCGGGCCAGCGCCTTGTCGGGCACCAGCTTGGGGTCCGGCGCACCGTCGGTGAACGCGAGCCCTGCGCTCGGCGTCACCGGGTCCATCGGCGCGGGCGCGGGCCTGTGGGCCAGCACCCCCTGCGGCAGATCCTGCGCCACGAAGGTGCCCCGCGCGGGTTCGGCCTGCAGCCAGCCCTGGGTCAGCAGCTCCTGATAAGCCGCATCGACCGTGTTGCGATGCACCCCCAGCTCGCGCGCCAGCGCCCGCGTGCCGGGGAGCCGCGCCCCGGGCCTGAGCCGCCCGCGGGTAATGTCACGGGTGATCGCCTCGGCAATGGCGAGGAACAGCGGGCCGCCGTGGCCCGGCTCGATCTCAAGGGCGAGCGGCTCGCGCATCCCGTCAAACTGGCCTAGTTGGTTTCTTCAATACTGGCACTTCTGATTGGGCCAGTAATTTGCCAAAGAGGCGGAAAACACAAGAGGCCCCGATGATCCCCTCCCCCAATCCCCAGATCACATTGCTGACCGGACGCGCCGCGCCCCTGCCCGGTAGCGAGGCCCTGAGCGGCATCGTCAAGACGCCGGTGGACTGGCCGCTGGCACTGGGGCCGGAAGGCTTTGAAAGTGACCAACAGGCCGACCGGCGGGTGCATGGCGGCGTCGAGAAGGCGGTGCATCACTATCCGCTCGACCATTATGCCACCTGGCGCGCCGAATTGGGCGACCTGCCGCCGCTCACCGCGCCCGGGGGGTTCGGCGAGAATATCTCGACCACCGGGCTGACCGAGGCGACAGTCGCCGTCGGTGACATGTTCCGCCTGGGCACGGCGCTAATCCAGGTGTCGCAGGGCCGCCAGCCCTGCTGGAAGCTGAACCGGCGGTTCGGGGTTGCCGACATGGCGCGGCGGGTGCAATTGACCGGGCGCACCGGCTGGTATTACCGGGTGCTGTGCCCCGGCACGGTGACCCCCGGCAACCGGCTGGAACTGATCGATCGGGTGGCGCCGGACTGGACGCTCAAACGGCTGTGGCACGCGCTCTATGTCGATCGGTTGAATCTGGGCGAGCTGGAAGGCATCGCCGACCTTGACGTGCTGGCCGAGGGCTGGCGCAAATATGCGGTCCGACGGCTGGAAAGCCGCCGGGTCGAGGACTGGAGCCAGAGACTGGACGGCATTGCATGACACGCCCCCCTTTCGTCATTTCGATCCAAAGCCAGGTGGTCTTTGGCCATGTGGGCAATTCCGCCGCGCTCTTTCCGATGCAGGCGGCCGGGCTGGAGGTGGCGGCGATCCCCACCGTGGTGTTCTCGAACACGCCCGACTACCCGACCCTGCGCGGCCGCGCCCTGCCGCCCGAGTTCTTCTCGGACCTGCTGCAGGGCGCCCGCGAACGCGGCCTGCCGGAGCGGGCGGATTTCATCCTCACCGGCTATATCGGCTCGCTCGACGTGGCCGGGATGGTGGCGGATTTCGTGGCAGAAGCGAAGGCGGTGAACCCCGCGCTCACCTATCTCTGCGACCCGGTGATGGGCGACGAAGGCCCCGGCCTCTACGTGCCCGAGGCGATCGCCGATGTGATGCGCGACCGGCTGCTGCCGATGGCCGATCTCGCCACGCCGAACCCGTTCGAGCTGGCTTGGCTGACGGGCCAGGACATCCGGACGCTTGCCGATCTCCAGGCCGCGCGCGAGGCGCTGCACATCGCCCCCGCCGCGCATCTGATCGCCACCGGCTGCGTGCTCGATGACACCGGCCCCGGCCAACTTGAAACCCTGCTCCTTGGCCCCGGGGGCATCAGCCGCCACCCGATCGAGCGCCTGCCCATCGCGCTCTCGGGCACCGGCGATCTCTTCGCCGGGCTGGTGGTCGCCGGGCTCGGCCGTGGCCTGCCGCTGCCCCGCGCCGTCGAGACTGCCCAGAGCCTCACCGCCCGCGCGCTGAGCCATGCCAAGACGCTTGGCGCCGCCGAGGTGGTGCTGAGCGACCCCGTGTTCCGCCGAACCCTGCTGACGCTCGGCCAAACCGAGGACGAGCGATGCTGACCTTTTCGGGCCGATCGCAGCCCCGAAGGCAAGACGCCTCAGAAAACAGCCATTTACGGCCGGCGGCGTGGATTTAGGAGGCCGCGCGGGCCATGAGACGAACGAGGGAGACCCACGCGACCATGCCGGAGACGATCGAGGCGCTGAAAATGCGCTACCCCACGGCGGAGACCTTCAAGTTCGGCGACAACGCCGCCCTGTGTGAGGCGCTCCTCTCTCTCGTGCGCTCAGGCAAGAAGCGGGCCACCTGCGGGGCGCTTCGGGACTATCTGGACGGCGATCCCATGCCCGTCATCGGGCGGCGCGATATCGCCATGACCTGGGATGACACTCCGGCGCTGGTGATCGAGACGGTGGAGCTGGTTCACTGCCGGTTCGACGAGGTGACCGAAGCGATGGCCCTGCTGGAGGGCGAGGATGACAGCCTTGCAGGGTGGCGGGCAGGACATCGGGGTTATTTTGAGCGAAATGGCGGCTTTTCCCCGGACATGGACATCGTCTGGGAACGGTTCCTTGTGGTTGAGGTCCTGAGCTGAGCGCAAGGGCCGCGAGGTCCGCGCCGCCGGTTCCCGGGGCTCTGAAATGACCCCGCCGTGCGCTCCGGGATCGACCGCTTTCCACTCACCTCCGGATGAGAATTTCTCATGTCCCGCGGCCCGGCGACAGGTCATACTGCGCGCGATGCAATCGGAGGAGAGACATGCAGATCGGAGCCCCCGTACCCCCGGAGGTCGCGGCACGCGCCCGCGAAAGCTTTGCCCGCCAGGGGCTGATGGCCCATCTCGGGGCCGAGATGACCGAAATCCGCGCCGGTCTGGTGACCCTGCGCCTGCCGTTCCGCGCCGAGCTGACCCAGCAGCACGGGTTCTTTCATGCCGGTGGCACCTCGGCCATTGCCGACAGCGCTGGCGGCTATGCCGGCTTCACCCTCTTCCCCGAAGGCAGCTCGGTTCTGACCGTCGAATTCAAGATGAACCTGATCAGCCCGGCGCAGGGCGATTTCCTCGAGGCGACGGGGCGGGTCATCAAGAACGGCCGGACGCTGACCATCTGCCAGCTTGATGTCTGGGGGGTGACGGCCGAGCAGCGCAAGCACGTGGCGACCGGACAGCAGACGCTGATCTGCCTGCTCGACCGGCCGGACAGCTAGAGCGGATCAGCAGACCCCGGGGCCACCTGCCGATACGGCGGGCTCCAGCGCAGTCTGGCTAGGCGAGACAGGGGCGGAGCAACTCCATGCCCGCCCTTTGCCAGTGGCCCGGAACCCGGGGCAGGAAGATCTTGGTCCGCTGGCTGGTCGGATTGCCGAGGGCCGCATCCCCCGCCCTGCTCGACGATCTCGTCCTGGTCCATGAAGATCAGGCGATCCGCCAGCTTGCGGGCAAAGCCCAACTCATGGGCGACGCAGATCATCATGCCCTCCGAGGCGAGCGACGTCCTCACATCGACCACCTCGGCGGCCATTTGCCAAATCTAGAAAGATCGGGTCGGCACAAATTCTGCCTTGCGCGAAAAATCACCAAGCCGATCGAGGTCAGGGCAGTTCGACCGGCGTGGTCCAATCCTCGGCGGTGATCCAGTCGCAGAACGCCGCAATGGTCTTCACCCGCCGGTGCGCCTTGGGAAGGATCAGGTAGAAACCGGGGATATCCTCTCTGCGCATCCCTGCCAGCGCATCCAGCCCCAGCGGCGCCACCAATCTGCCGGCTTCGAGATCATGCAGGGCGTCGATCCGCGAGATCAGCCCCACGCCGATCCCGGAAATCGTGCCGCGCCGCATCGTCGCCGCATCCTGAAATTCGATAACGCCGGCGGTTTCGGGATGATCGAGCCCGAAATGGCCGAAGACCCGGGTCCAGAGATCACGCGCAAGCACCGGATGCAACAAGGTCATCTTGCTTAGATCAGCGGGTTTTCTGATCCGGTCGGCCAGCGAAGGCGCGCAACAGATGATCTTGGGATCATCGACCAGCAAGGTGGTGTCCAGCTCCTTCCAGGTGCCGAAGCCCCACTGGATCGAAGCGTCAACCTCGTCTGCTGTGAAATCCGGCAGTTCCACCATGGTAGTCAGCCGCAGGTCGGCACCGGGCAGCTTGTCACGGACCCCTTCGAGCCGGGCGATAAGATAGCGCGTCGCAAAATATGGGCTGACGTTGATGTTGATCCGGTTGCGATAGGTTGCGTTGGTGACCCGACGCACCCCTTCCGCGAATTCATCGAACCCCGCCTGCACGAAATGCGACAGCAGGATTGCCGCTTCTGTCGGCTCGATCACCCGGCCACGGCGTTCGAACAGCAGCACGTTGAGGATATCTTCAAGCAGTTTGATCTGCTGGCTGACCGCCTGCGGCGTCACCAGAAGATCGTCGGCGGCACTGCGAAAGCTGCCCTTGCGGATCACCACCCAGAACACCCGCAATGCGTTGAGTGGCAGCATTCGGATGGATGGGCTTTTCATCAGGGTCTCCGCCGGACTGGCCCCGCGCTGAGGCGCGAGGCCTTTACCGTATCAGATCACGGCCTTCTCAAGGAAGGGTCGTTTCGCGATGATCCGCGCGAAGCCGACTTCGGAGAGATCGAGCGTGCGAAATCCGCCCTGGATGATCATCGCCGCCACGCCTCGGCCAGTCGCCGGGCCTTGCTGCAGCCCATGGCCGGAGAAGCCGTTGGCGCAGATGACATTCTC
Source organism: Pseudodonghicola sp. (assembly GCF_048268305.1). Classification (NCBI taxonomy): domain Bacteria; kingdom Pseudomonadati; phylum Pseudomonadota; class Alphaproteobacteria; order Rhodobacterales; family Paracoccaceae; genus Pseudodonghicola; species Pseudodonghicola sp. Next base: position 69,689 of record NZ_JBLWVT010000002.1, on the reverse strand, counting down.
CACCTCAGGATGGCGGCCGACCACCAGCAAGGGAATACTTGCCCTCGGGCCGGCAGAACACCCCGGTGAGGTCGATCATCACGGCAGCCTGCCGTCGTACCCTGGCGCCAAGGATCACGCCCGCAGATCGGTCGTCTCCTTCTCCACCATCAGAAGCATGCCGATGAAATCCGGATTGGCGGTCAGGCAAGAGGCGACGGCCTCGCCGACAATCACCACGTCATATTCTTCTCTCATTCTGGGGCCACATCATCAGGGTGGCCAAGATTGACAAACCAACCGCCGATGCATCTGGTCGAGGGAGCCATCGGATCGGCGGGATCGGTCTTGGCCTCCAGCGCTTCGCGATAGGGCTCAGAGCTGTCCTGCGGCGCATAGCCCAGATGGCCGGCCTGCGAGTTGTCGACCGGCTTGACCTTGTTGTCGGACATGCCCGCGACCACGGAAAAGCCCAGGTGCGGCGCGGTCAGCGCCGCGCTGACCAGACGGACGCAATCGTCGAAGCTGAGCCAGGACCACAGCATCCGGCGATCCGCCGGCTCCGGGAAGGAAGAGAAGATGCGCACGCAGGCGCTCTCGATCCCGAACTTGTCCCAATAGAGGCTCGCCAGCGCTTCGACGAAGCATTTCGACACGCCGTAAAGGCTGTCGGGGCGGCCAACGGCATTGCCTTTGATGTGGTCGTCGATCCGGTGATAGCCGATGGCGTGGACCGAGGAGGCATAGATCACCCGCTTCACCCGATGTTTCCGGGCGCCCTCATAGATGTGATAGGAGCCGCGGATGTTGCTGTCGAGGATCTCGTTCCAGGGGCGCTCCAGCGGCGCGCCGCCCATATGGACGATGGCGTCGCAGCCCTCGGTCGCGGCGATGGTGGCGGCTTCGTCGCTCAGATCGAAAACGCAGGCCTCCTCGTTCGGCTGCAGATCGGCGATCTCAACCCGGTCGGCCAGCACCAGCCGGTCGGCCAGCGGCACGAGCCCCCGGCGCAGTTCGGAGCCCAGGCGACCGGCCGCACCGGTGATCAGGATCTTCTTGAACGGTTTCGTCATCGTCCCTCGCCTCACATGTCCAGTTTCGCTACAGCCCGCCCGATCCGGGCGATGGCTTCGGTCAGGATCTCTTCCGAGGTGGCGGTGGAGATCCGGAAGAACGGCGACAGCCCATAGGCGGTGCCCGGAACCGCCGCCACATGCGCATCGTTCAGCAGGTATGTCGCGACCGCCACATCGTCGGTCAGAACCTCGCCGGCGGGCGTCTTGGCCCCGATCAGCGCGGCGCAGCCGATATAGGCGTAGAACGCCCCCTCCGGCGGATCGAGCGTCAGGGTATTGATCGCCGCAATACCTTCGACCACCACGTCGCGGCGGCGCTCAAACGCCCGGCAAAAGGTGGCAACGCAATCCTGCGGCCCCTCCAGCGCGGCCTGCGCGGCGATCTGCGCCGGGGCGGAGACCGAGGTGCAGGACTGGCTCTGGATCGTGGCCATCGCCTTGATCAGGTCCTTCGGACCCGCGGCATAGCCGACGCGCCAGCCGGTCATTGCATAGGCCTTGGAGACACCGTTGACGATCAGGGTGCGATCGCGCAGCTCGGGACAGGCCTTGCCGAAGGAGACGAACTCACGCCCGTCGAAGACGATGTGTTCATAGATCTCATCCGACAGGATCATCACCTGCGGGTGTTTCGCCAGAACCTCGCCCAGGGCCTGAAGCTGTTCGGTGGTATAGACCGCGCCAGAAGGGTTGCCGGGCATGTTCAGGAACAGCCAGCGGCTTTTCTCGGTGATCGCGGCGTCCAGCACCTCGGGCGTCAGGCGAAAGCCTGCCTCGGCCGCACAGGCGGGGGTGACGGGCACGCCGCCGAACAGCTTGGCCATCTCCGGGTAGGAGACGAAATAGGGCGCCGGCAGGATCAGCTCGTCGCCCTCTTCGACCGTCGCCATCAGCGCGTTGAAGATGATCTGCTTGGCGCCGTTGGCCACAGCGATTTCGTCGATGGCGTAGTCGAGCCCATTCTCGCGGCTGAACTTCGCCGCCACCGCCCTGCGCAGATCGGGCGTGCCGAGCGAGGCGGTATAGAGCATCCGGTCCGCCTTGGCGGCGGCAAAGGCGGCCTCGGTGATGTGATCGGGAGCGGCGAAATCGGGTTCTCCCAGCCCGAGGTCGATGACGTCGACCCCGGTGGCGGCCAGCTCCCTGGCCGCCTGGGACACGGCCATCGAGGCCGAGGGTTTCACCGCCGCGAGACGACTTGCGATATGGCTCATTTGTCTTGCTCCGTCACATATCCCTTGGCGCGGTCTTCCGCCTGCGCCGCTGCCTCACGCTCTGCCGGATCACCGAAGCCACCGCCGCCCGGCAGCTTCAACACCAGTCGCCGGCCCGCCGGCACGAATTGCCAGCCCTTCGGGCGCAGCGGGGTACCATCGTCCAGCGCCACCGAACCGGCCGCGCCGGGTTGGCCCCCGTCGCGCCCGCGCGGGGCGGAGGTGACACGGTCGAACATGGCGGAGAATTCGAACTCATGGCCCTCAGCCGGGGCAATCTCGATCACCTGGCCCAGGCCGCCGCGATACTTGCCCGCGCCGCCCGAATCCGGACGCAGTTCCTTGCGCCAGACGACGATGGGGCCGGTGTGCTCGGTCGCCTCGATCGGCATGGTATGCACGCCCGAGGGGAAGGCGGTGGCGTTGAGCCCATCCAGTTCCGGACGCGCGCCCATGCCACCGGAGTTGAACATCAGCACCTCGGCGCGGCGCCCCTCCTTGCCGGCCTCGGGTCGGACCGAGACATGCACGTTCCACAGCGCCGCGGCGCCCTCGGCCAGCACCTGACCCGGCAGCGCCTTGGCCAGCGCGCCCAGCACCAGATCGGGCACCATATGGCCCAGCACATGGCGCACCGAAACCGGCGCCGGCCGCTGGGCGTTCAGCACGTTGACCGGAGAGGAGACGTTGAACACCGCCAACGAGGCCGCGTTGTTGGGGATGTCCGGCGCCACCACGCATTTCAGACCATAGCAGGCATAGGCCTTGGTATAGATCATCGGCACGTTGATGCCCCAGCGGCTGACCGGATCGGTGCCGCTGAAGTCGACGTTGACGCCCTCGTCGGTGATGGTGACCGCTGCCTGCAGCCGGATCGGCTGGTCGTAGCCATCGGTCAGCATGTCGTTCGACCAGGTGCCCTTGGGCAGCGCCGCGATCCGTTCCATCACCGCCTTGTGGGTGCGGCTCAGGATGAACTGGCCCAGCTCCTCGAGGTTCGGCAGACCGACCTCTTCCAGCATCTCGATCAGCCGCTTGTGGCCGACGTCGTTGCAGGCGGCGAGCGAGTAGAAATCGCCGATCACCTGGTTCGGTTCGCGGACGTTCTGGCGCAGGATCTTCAACAGAACCTGGTTCACCTCGCCCCGTTCCGCAAACTTCATGATCGGGATCTGGATGCCTTCCTCATAGACCGACTTGCCGTCGGCGCCGAAGCCACGCCCACCGACATCCACGACGTGGGCGGTACAGGCAAAGAAGCCAACCAGCTCATCACCCTTGAAGCTGGGCGAGACCATGGTGATGTCATGCAGATGGCCGGTGCCCTTCCACGGATCGTTGGTGACGTAAGTGTCGCCCGGAAACATCTCGTCCCGCGGAATCTCGGCGATGAAGTGCTGCACCGCCTCGGCCATGGTGTTCACGTGACCCGGCGTGCCGGTCACCGCCTGGGCCAGCATCTCGCCCCGGGCGTTATAGACCCCGGCCGAGAGGTCGCCCGCCTCGCGCACCGAGGTGGAGAAGGCGGTGCGCAAGAGCGTCATCGCCTGTTCCTCGACCACCGAGATCAGGCGGTTCCACATCACCTGCATGCGGATTTCGTCAATCTGGCTCATCGCCTGTTTCATAGGCTGGCTCATGGGTTATTTCCCTTTCCGCACAAGAAGAAGCGTGCCGTCCGACTGCACCACCACATCGAAGGGAGAGGTCACGACGGTGGAGGTTTCGGCCTCGACGATCACCGCCGGGCCGGCGACGCGGTCCCCCGGCGACAGCGTCTCGCGCGGCACGATGGCGGTTTCCTGTTCGCAGCCAAGCGCCGGGTCGAACACCGCACGGGTCGCCGGCGCCGGCACCGGTTTGCCGCCGGTCTGAATCGCGTGGCGCTCGCCCTCGGGGCGGCTGTCCTGCGCCTTGACCGAGAAGGTGACGAATTCGATCTCGGGCCCCTCGACGGCACGACCGAAGAACTGGGCATAGCGGCTCTTGAATGCCGCTTCGATCATCGCCGCATCCTCGGACGTGAAGTCGCGATCCGGCATGGCGACGGGGATTTCCCAGCCCTGACCGGCATAGCGCATGAAGGCGGTGACCTCGCGCAGGATCTCGCCCCCGGTGCCGGCGCGGACGAAGCCTTCGGCGGTGGTCTTCAGGTCGTTCAGCATCGCGTTCAGCGCGGCGGGGTCGAACTGGGACAACCGCTGGATTTGCGAGGCCACGGCCTCATAGCCGAAGGGCGCCTTGAGAAAGCCGATGGCGGAGCCCACGCCGGCGCCCTGCGGGATCAGGCAGAGGTCGACGCCCAGTTTCTCGCACAGGCGCGCGGCGTGCAGCGGGGCGGCACCACCGAAGGCGATCATGGTGTTTTCGCCGATGTTCTTGCCGTTCTCGACGGCGTGCACGCGCGCGGCATTGGCCATGTTCTCGTCGACCACGTCGCAGATACCGAAGGCGGCGGCCTGCGGTTCCAGGTTCAGCTTCGACCCCACGTCGCGAGTGATCGCGGCGGTCGAAGCTTCGGCGTGCAGCTTGATCTTGCCGCCGGCGAAATTGTCGGGGTCGAGCTTGCCCAGCAGCAGATCGGCATCGGTGATCGCAGGCCGCCCGCCGCCGCGGCCATAGCAGGCGGGCCCCGGTTCCGAGCCCGCCGATTCCGGCCCGGCCTGGATGCGGCCCATGGCATCGACCCAGGCGATGGAGCCGCCCCCGGCGCCGATCTCGATCATCTCGATCACCGGGATCGAGATCGGCATGCCCGAGCCCTTGCAGAAGCGATAGGTGCGGGCGACCTCGAAACTGCGCGCGGTCTGCGGCTGGAACTCCTCGATCAGGCAAATCTTGGCGGTGGTGCCGCCCATGTCATAGGAGACAACGCGGGTCAGATCGAAGCGGCGCGCGATGTCGGCGGCGAAGATCGCGCCGCCGGCGGGGCCGGATTCGACCAGACGCACCGGGAATTCGGCGGCGGTTTCGACCGACACCAGGCCGCCGCCCGAATGGATCATGTAGACCGGGCAATCGGCCCCCATCTCCTTCAGGCGGACCTGCAGCCGGCCCAGGTAATCGGCCATCTGCGGCCGCACATAGGCATTGGCGCAGACGGTGTTGAAACGTTCGAATTCGCGCATCTGCGGCGAGACTTCGGCCGAGATCGAGATCGGCAGGTCGAGATGCCTTTGCAGGATCTCGCGGGCACGTTTTTCATGCGCGTCATTCATGTAGGAATGAATGAAGCCGATGGCGATGGCGCCGAAATCCTGGGCCGCGATCTCTTTGGCGATGACGTCCAGCGCGGCTTCGTCCAGCGGCTGCAGTTCCTTGCCCTGCGCGCTGATCCGGCCCTTGACCGCAAAGCGGTCCTCGCGCGGGATCAGCGGCCTCGGCAGCTTCAGGTTCAGGTCGTATTGCTCGAACCGGTTCTCGGTCCGCATCTCGATCACGTCCCGGAACCCCTCGGTCGTGATCAGCGCGGTGCGGGCGCCGCGCCGCTCGATCAGCGCGTTGGTCGCCAGCGTGGTGCCATGGATGATCATGTCGATATCGGACGCCGAGATCCCGGCCTCCCTGGAGACAATCTCGATCCCGTCCAGAATGGCCTGTTCGGGGGCCGCGTAATTCGTCAGCACCTTGGCGGAAAAGAGGCTGCCACGCACGTCGAGCGCGACATCGGTGAAGGTGCCACCGATGTCCGCGCCCAATCGGATGTCCTGACCGGTCGTCATGCTTTGTCCTTTGCGGCCAGCGCGGCGTCGCGCATCTGGCTGAGGCTCTGGCGCGGGGTCAGCGCCTCGGGCGAAATATTGAGGTCGAGCACAGCGCCGGTCTTCGAGGCCAGAGCGCGGTCGAAGGCGGCAGCGAAATCCGCGGTCGTCTCGACCCGTTCGGCGTGGAAGCCATAGGCGCGCGCCAACGCCGCGAAATCGGGATTGACCATCGTGGTACCGGAGACCCGAGTGGGATAGTTGCGTTCCTGATGCGCCCGGATGGTGCCATAGATACCGTTGTTCAGGATCAGCACGATCGGCTGGGCGCCCGCCTGCAGCGCGGTCGCCAGTTCGGTGCAGTTCATCTGGAAATCGCCGTCGCCGGCAAAGCAGACCACCGTCTTTTCCGGCTGCGCCACCTTGGCCGCGATCGCCGCCGGCAAACCATAGCCCATAGCCCCGGATTGCGGCGCCAAGAGCCGCGCCTTGGGCCCGAACTTGAAGAACCGCCCCGACCAGACGGTGAAATTCCCCGCCCCGTTGGTCAGGATCATGTCCTCGGGCAGCACATCGCGCAGATGGGCGCAGACCTTGCCCATATCCACCGGCGACGGCAGGTTAGGCAAATCGAAGCCCGCCTCATAGGCCGCGCGGCCCTCGGCCCGCCAATCGGCCCAGTCGCCCTTCACCGGCTCCAACGCGCCGAGGGCTGTGGCAAAGGCGTTCGGCCCGGCCTGGATGCCCAGCTCGGGGCGATAGATCTTGCCGATCTCAAGATCGGAGCCATGCACATGGATCAGCCGCTGTTTCGGCTGCGGCACGTCCAGCAGGGTATAGCCATCGGTCGAATTCTCGCCGAAACGGTTGTTGATCGCCAGGATCACATCCGCCTCGCGGATCAGCTTTTTCACCGCCGGGGTCATGCCCACCCCCGCCTCGCCGCAGAACACCGGCGAGGTGTTGTCGAACTGGTCCTGATAGCGGAACACCGCCACGACGGGAATGTCGGAGGCTTCGGCAAAGGCCTGGATCGGCGCGGTCCCCGCGCCCTTCCAGTTGCAACCGCCATAAAGGATCACCGGACGCTTGGCTCCAGCCAGCATCTCGCGCAGCCTGGCCATGCTCTCGGGCGCCGGAAACGGCTCGGACAGGGTGATCGGGCTGGTCAGCGGCTGGACATCGGTCTGGCTGGTCAGCATGTCCTCGGGCAGTGCGATGACCACCGGGCCCGGACGGCCGGAGATCGCCATGGTCCAGGCGCGCGACAGGATTTCCGGAATGCGCTCGATCTGGTCGATCTCGACCGCCCATTTCACCATGGTGCCGAAGACGGCCTTGTAATCGACCTCCTGAAACGCCTCGCGGCCCTTCATGTCGGTGCCGACCTGGCCGACGAGCAGGATCATCGGTGCCGAGTCCTGCATCGCGGTATGCACGCCGATCGACGCATTGGTGGCGCCGGGGCCACGGGTGACCATGCAGATACCCGGCTGGCCGGTCAGCTTGCCATAGGCGGCGGCCATGAAGCCCGCGCCGCCTTCGTTCCGGCAGAGCACATAGTCGAGCGTGCCCTGCGTGTCGTGCAGCGCGTCGAGCACCGCGAGATAGCTTTCGCCCGGCACCCCGAAGGCCTTGCGCGCGCCGAGCGCAACAAGGCTCTCCACCAATAGCTGTCCGCCGTTCCGTGTCATCTTATTCGCATCCTCGGTGTTTCAATGTTTCAGTTGCCGGCCGCGCCATGCCAGCCGGCCTGGCCAAGCCGTTGTTCCAGTAGGTGCACTGCCGCAGGGGCCGTCTCCGGCCCTGCGACAGGCAGGCAGTCGAAACTGACGCCGCCATCGGCGAACTCCGCCTCAAGCGCCGCGCAGAACCCGGCCAGCGCCCCGCTCACCGTGGCGCGGGAAAAATCCGGCCCGGTGAGCCCGGTGTCCTCGGCCAGCATCAGCACCGCCCCGACCTGCGCCGCCAGCATTGCCGGCAGCACCATTCGGGTCAAATGCAAGGTGGTGGAAAGGTTCACCTCAAGCACCATGTCGATATCGGCCTCGGCCTGATCGAGAAATCCGCGCGCCTCGGGCCAGCGCAGGGCGCCATGCACCAGCGCGTCAATACGCAGATCGTCGATCAGCCCCCGCAGCTCCGCCCGGTCGGTGATGTCGATCGCCAAGGGCTCGATCCCGAAATCGGCCCGCAGCCCGGCCAGAACCCGCCGGTCCCGTCCCAGCGCGAAAACGCGCCAGCCCGCGACAGCAAGGGTCTGGGCGATTGCCCGGCCCACGCCGCGCGTCGCTCCGGTCACGAATGCGGTCTTCATCGCTTGGCCTCCTTGCCTGAATGAATGGTGCCCGCCGCCGGGCGGCAGAGAAATCAAGAAAACCGGCGGTTCGACAAGTATTGCTTGCCTCTGACTTTGAGAGGTTTTTCCGTTCAAGAGCAAATACTTGCCAAGACCGCCGGACAATCGTCAGCTCATCGCGTCCGGCAAGATCAGCACGATTCCCGGAAACAGGGTGATCAAGACCAGCAACGCCATCAACAACAGGAAATAGGGCAAGGCCGCGCGGGCGATGAACAGGATGTCCTTGCCGGTCAGACTCTGCAGCACGAAGAGGTTGAAGCCCACCGGCGGGGTGATCTGCGCCGCCTCGATCAGGATCACCAGGAAGATGCCGAACCACACCAGGTCGATGCCCGCGCTCTGCACCAGCGGCAGCACCACCGAGGAGGTCAGCACGATGATCGAAATCCCCTCGAGAAAGCAGCCCATCGCCAGCACCAGCAGCGCCAGAACCGCCAGCAACGCCCAGGGCGACAGCCCCAGATCCCCCACCCAGCTTGCCAGCGTGCGCGGCAGATCGACAAAGGCGATGGCGATCGACAGGCAGGAGGCGGCGGCGATGATCATCGCGATCATGCAGGAGGTCCGCATCGCCGCCATCAGCCCGGCGACGAAGTTCTCCCGATCGAGGGTGCGATAGAGCAGCGACAGCAGCAAGGCGCCCAGAACCCCCACGGCGGCGGCCTCGGTCGGGGTGGCAATGCCGCCATAGATCGAACCGACCACGGCAATCACCAGCCCGATCGAGGGCACCAGGTTGGTCAGCGCCTTCAGCTTGCCCCAGAGGCCGACGCGCGGATCGGGGGCCGGCATCTCGGCCGGGCGCAGCAGCGCGCGCAGGCCGACGTAGCCCATGAACAGGCAGATCAGCACCAGACCCGGCAGGATGCCGGCGATGAACAGCCGGGCAATGGATTGCTCGGCGGTGACGCCGTAGACGATCATCACGATCGACGGCGGGATCAACAACCCCATGGTGCCCGACCCGGCCAGGGTGCCGATGGTCTGCGCCATCGGATAACCGCGCTTTTCCAGCTCGGGCACGCTGAGACGGCCGATGGTGGCGCAGGTCACGGCAGAGGAGCCGGTGATCGCCGCCATCACGGCACAGCCCAGGACATTGACGTGCAACAGCCCGCCGGGCATCCGCCCGACCCAGGGCGCCAGCCCCCGGAACATGTCGCGCGAGAGGTTGGAGCGGAACAGGATTTCCCCCATCCAGACGAACAGCGGCAGCGAGGTCAGCGCCCAGCCCCAACTGCTGTCCCAGAGGGTGGAGGCCATCAGCGACCCGGTCGGCGCCGGGGTGAAAAGCGCCATCATGGCGATGCCCGAGACCAGCAGGGTAACGGACACCCAGACGCCGGTGGCCAACAGGCCGAAGACCAGCAGGGCGAGGGTGAGCGCGGCGAGAACGGTGGGATCCATGATGGGCTCACTCCATATGCGTGATGGCGGGGTCTTCGTCGGTCTCGAAATGCGGAGCGCCGCCGCGCAGGATCCAGACCAGTTCGTCAATCAGCGAGAGGGCGAAGATCGCCACCCCCAGCGCCGCGGCGCTTTGCGGAATCCAGAAGGGCACCGCCATCAGCCCCGGGCTGACGTCGTGATAGCTTCGGGATTGCAGCACCAGGTCGATCAGATAGCAGGCCAGGAACAGGATCCCGGCACTGGCGACGAGGCAGTTGAACACCTCGAAGGCGCGACGCGGACCGGCGGGCAGCCGGTCCAACGTCAGAGTGATGCGCACATGCCCGCCCACCCGGAAAGTATGCGCCAGGCCCAGAAAGGTCGCCGCCGCCAGGCAGAAGCCCGCCAGTTCGGTGGCGTCGAAGGTCACGCCCGCGGCGCGGCAGACAAGCTGCACCACGATGCTGAGCGCGATGCCCAGGATGAAGGCGGCGGCGGCATAGCCCGACCATAGGTAAAGCCCGTCAAGCACCTTGCGGATCATGACTTCGTTCCTTCCCCGGCCTGGGCCGATCACTTCAGCGATGCGCGATAGGTTTCATAGACGGCCAATTCCTCGGGCTTGGCCTTCTGCGTCCACTCCTCGGTCAGCTCGTCACCGATCTCGCTGATGCGGGCCAGGACATCGGCCGGGGCCTTGCCCAGGATCATGCCGTGATCGGCCAGCATCTGTTCGCGTTCCCGGCCGGCGGCCTCGGCCATCCTCCAGCCGCGCGCGGTGGCTTTCTCCCCCTCGTCCAGGACGATTTTCTGCACCTCCTCAGGCAGTTGACGGAAGGCGCGCTGGTTGACGATGATCGCGTTCTTCTGGTGCATCGTGCCGGTGTAGGTGAAGACCTTGAGAAAATCCCAAGCCTGCACATCGGTGCCGGTCTGCGCCGAGGTCCACAGCGAATCGATCATGTTGGTGGCGATCGCCTGCGGCACTTCGGCGAAGGGCAGGATGATCGCCTCGGCGCCAAGCCCCGCCCCCAGACGCTGGGTCTGCTGCGAATAGATGCGCAGTTTCAGCCCCTTGATGTCCGCGAGCGAATTGATCGGCTGCTGAGTATAGAACCCCTGCCCCGGCCAGGCGACATAGCTCAGCACTCGCATGCCGTTCTTGCCGAACATCTGGTCGAAATAGGGTTTGGAGGCCTCCATCAGCTTCCAGGCCTGATCGAAATCGCTGGCAACGCCCGGAATGTTGTCGAGGTTATAGATCTCGGCCTCGTTGCCATAGGAGCTGAGGCGGATTTCACCCAGTTGCACCTGGCCGGACTGCACCGCGCGCTTGACCGCGTCGAGCTTGATCAGGCTGTCGTTCGGCCGCAGGTCGATCGTCAGCTCGCCATTGGTGCGGGTCTCGACCGCCTCGATGAACTGGCGGATATTCTGGGTGAAGAAACTGCTTTCGGGATAGCCCGAAGCCATGATCCAGGTGGTTTTCGCGGCCACCGGGGCGGCCATCACCGCGCCGAGCAGCGCCAGGCCCGCACCACGGATAAGAGATTTCAGGAACATTGCGACCTCCGTCATGTTGGGGGACATACGGCACAGGGCCCGCATCGCGGGCCCCGCCTCCGTTCCGGCACTGCCGTTGGCCAGCAAGACCGTCACGCGGCTTGGCTGGCTGTCCCAATCCCCATCGAACGCCACCGCGCAGATCGAGGATGGCCGCAATTTACGTCATGTGAAAAACAAGAAGCCCGACGCATCGGAAAGAAAAAGTTGTTAATCCCGGCGCAGGACCACGCCGGGGTTGAGGGTATCCTGCGGGTCCAGAGCGGTTTTGATCCGCCCCATCAGGTCCCGCTCCACGCCTCCGCGCAGCCCGTCGGCCAGGGCGATCTTCGACCGGCCAAGCCCGTGTTCGGCGGCAAAGCTGCCGCCATAGCGACCGGCGAGCCCCCCGAGCGCCTCGGCCAAGGTCGGGGCAAGGTTGCCGAAATCGGCGCGCCCTTCCGGCGGGGTCAGGTTGTAATGGGTATTGCCGTCGCCCAGATGCCCGAAGGGGTTGATCCGCACCCCCGGCAGCAGGCTTTCGCACAGGCCGCCGGCCTCGGTCAGGAAGGCTTCCAGCCGGCCCGGCGGCACCGAGAGGTCGTGCTTGAGCTGCGCCCCCTCAAGCCGCTGGCCCTCGGGCTGTTCCTCGCGCAGACGCCAGAGGGTGGCGCGCTGCGCCTCGGACATGGCGATGGTGCCGTCGACGATCTGGCCGGCTTCAAAGCCGCGCTCCAGCGCCTCTTCCAAAATCGCCTCGAGCGGCACCCGAAGGGAGCCCGAGCCGATCTCGACCAGCAGATACCAGGGCGCGCGGGTCTCCAGCGGGAACTCCAGCCCCTCGACATGGCGCAGGGCCAGCTCCAGCCCGAAATCGCAGAAGAACTCGAGCCCGCTCAGGAACTCACCAGCATCGGCGCGCAGCGCGGTGCCAAAGGCGGTGAGCGCCGCCAGATCGGGCAGCGCCACCAGTGCGGTAGCCCGCTGGCGCGGTTCCGGGAACAGCCGCAGCACGGCGCGCGTCACCACGCCCAGCGTGCCTTCGGCGCCACAGAAGAGCTTGCGCAACTGATAGCCGGCGTTGTCCTTCTGCACCGACCGCATGCCATCCCAGATCGTGCCATCGGCCAGCACGACTTCGAGCCCCAGCACCAGATCCTGCATCATGCCATAGCGGAAGGCATGGCTGCCGCCGGCATTGGTGCCGATCAGCCCGCCGATCCGGGCGGTGCCCTCGGCGCCCAGATGCAGCGGAAAGATCAGCCCGTGCCCCTCCAGCGCCGAATGCAGCTCGGCCAGGACGGCGCCGGCCTCGACCTCTACCGCGCCGGTCGCCGGATCGGGGGTGCCGATCGCCTGCATGCGCGCGAGCGACAGGATCACGCCGCCCTCGCTGCCGCAGACCGCCGCGCCGCACAGCCCGGTATTGCCGCCTTGCGGCACCACCGGCACACCGGCGCGATGACAGGCCGCGACCACGGCCGCGACCTCGGCCGTACTGCCCGGACGCGCCACCCCGAGGGGCTTGGCGCCATAGCGATCCAGCCAGTCGCGATCATAGCCCGCGACATCAGCCCCGGTCAGCCAACCCTTCGGCCCCAGCAGTTCCTGCAGCTCCTGCGCCAATGCGCTCATCTTGTTACCTCGCGAAAATGTAAGAGGTTTTCACCGCCGTGTAGAATTCCATCGCCATCACCCCCGGCTCTCGCTCCCCGAGGCTGGAGGCTTTGCGGCCGCCGAAGGGCACGTTGTGATCGCCCCTCGCATCGGCAGGTCGACCATTACCATGCCCGCAGCCGAAGCGCGACGGAAGGCGATAGCATATTTCAGCGACCGGATGCAGATGCCCGAGGACAGGCCAGAGACGATGTCGTTGGCGGCGGCCTGCGCCTCGTCGAAATCGGCGACCCCGATCACGCTGGGGCGAAGCTCGCACCCCTCCCGCGCGGCCAAGGCGACATCGTAGAGATTGCCCGCCAGTTGGCGTTCAGAAACCACCGGGCCGATCTCGGTCCCGCTCTCCAGCAGATCGCCCATGGCTGCCTCCTGATCTCGCATATCGAGGGCAGAGTGCCAAAGCGCAGTCGGTGAAGCAGCCAAGAAGTGCTGGAAATACACAAGGAGAACTTGCGCGCCGTGGGGGGGGCGCGAAGGCCCCCGAGGGGATCGCCATCAGACGCCCAGATCGCGGCAGGCATGGGCCATCTCTGCGATCGCCACCCCCGAGCGGACCAGGCCCAGTCCAGGACCGACCTCGGCGATCTCGGCGCACAGCTTGGCCGGCAACACCCGGACACTGAGCGTTTCAATCAGAGCGGCCGCATGGCCGAAGTGCCGCGGGAAAATCCCCCCATCGGCCCGAAAGACATGTGGGGGGAGGTTCTTGACCCATTCGAAACCGCTGACGATCACACCACCGGCATGGGCGCAAAGCCCTGGGATCAAGGCGATGCCGCCCCCTGTGCAGGGTCGCGCTCACGCCGCGGGTCGCGCGACGCTCCGGACCATCATGCCGGCGGGGTCAAAGGAGGGTTTCGCGCGCTTGACGATATCGGCGGTGATCCGGGCCGAGCCCGCCGCCATGGTCCAGCCCATATGGCCGTGACCGAGGTTCATCACCACATTGGCATACCGTCCGCCGCGGCCGAAGATCGGCGTGCCCTCGGGTGTCATCGGGCGCAGCCCGGCCCAGTAATCGGGCCGGCTGTAATCCGCCCCGTTGGGGAAGAGATCACCCACCGCGCCCAGCATATGGGTGAAATCCGACGGCTTGTGGCTTTTGCTGAAGCCCGCGAATTCCGCCGTCGCGGTCACCCGCATCCGGTCGCCGAAGCGGGCGTAGGCGGTCAGGTTGTCCTCATCGACGCCACCGATGGTGGGGGCGACATGGCCCTCTTCGATCGGCAGGGTGACGGAATAGCCCTTGATCGGATAGATCGGCAGAGACACGCCCAGCTTGCGGGCAAAGCGCGGCGCGAAGACGCCAAGCGCGACGACCACCTCGTCGGCCGCAAGCGGGCCCTTGTCGGTCAATACCCTGCGCAGCCGGTCGCCCGAGGCGTCGAAGCCGGTCACCTCGGTGCCCATCAGGAATTTCACGCCCAGATGATCGCGGCAATAATCGGCGAGGTTACGGGTGAACATCCGCGCGTCGCCGCTGCCGTCGCTGGGGCAATAGATGGCACCGGCGAACTTGTCCTTGGAGGCCGCCAGCGACGGGTCGATCTGCGCCGCCTCATCGGCGGAGACGGTGCGCAGCTCCAGCCCCTCCTCCGACAGCACCCGGGTATTGTTGGCGCCGCGCTCAAAGCTTTCGGGCTTGCGGTAGAGATAGAGCAAGCCACCCTCGAGCCCGTCGAAGGCCACGCCGGTATCAGCGGCGATGCCCTGCAGACGCTCCTGCGAATAGCTGCAGAACCGCACCTTGCGCTTGGTGTTGGTGCGCGCCCGCTCGGCGGTGCAATTGCGCAGGAACTTCAGCGACCAGAGATAGAGCCGCGGGTCGAGACTGGGCCGAAAGACCAGAGCCTGACTGCGATCCACCAGAGATTTCAAAAGGGTACGGGGCGCCCTTGGCGAGGACCAGGTATAGGAATGGCCCGGGGCGATCAGCCCGGCATTGGCATAGCTGGTCTCTGACGCCGGCTGGTCCAGCCGGTCGACCACCGTGACCTCATGACCGTCCTTGGCCAATTCATAGGCCGTGGTCACACCGACCACCCCGGCCCCAAGCACCAGCACATGCATTTGCGAAACTCCTTCCCTCAGGGCGCCCCGGTCGATCAGGCGGCGACGGTCAGCGCGATCTCGACGGTGAATTGCGGCGCGGCGAGCTTTGCCTCGACAGTGGCGCGGGCGGGGGCGGTCACATCGGCGACCCAGGCGTCCCAGACGGCATTCATCTCGTCGAAGGTGGAGATGTCGGACAGCCAGATCGAAGCGGCGAGGATCCTGGATTTGTCGGTGCCGGCCTTCGCCATCGTGTCGTCCAGCAGGTCGAGGATGTTCTTGGTCTGATCGGCCACACTGGCGCCGGGGGCGCCCAGGGCCACCTGACCCGCCAGATAGGCGACACCATTATAGACGACGGCGCCGGACATGCGGGCACCGGGGTTGACGTGGGTGAGTTCGGTCATGATTCCCTCCAGTTGGATTTTCTTTAATCACGCTAACAATCCACAAGTGTATACACAATGCAATTTTCAGTTTGCGCCGGCTTTTCGGGGACGGTAGTTTCAGGGACGCCGGGTTCCAGAAGACGTCTGCCGTCTCTGCGAGCATGATCCCGGGCAATCATTGCGGAGGATACCGATGGCGACGGCCAAAGCCGCGAACCCCACCAAGGCGGGCACCCCGAAGCGGGCTGCGGACGTGGTGGAAAAGGTCTATCGCCAGGTCAAGGAGATGGCGGTCGAATACCGTTTCCGCCCTGGCGAGCGGGTCAATGAAGTTGAACTTGCTCAGAAATTCAACGTGTCGCGCACCCCGGTGCGGCAAGCGCTGAGTCGGCTGGTGCATGAGGAATTCGTGACCTTCGTGCCCAACCGTGGCTTCTATGCGCGCGAAATCACCCCCGAGGACGTGCGCCAGATCTACGAATACCGCGCGCTGATCGAATGCGGCGCCTACCGGCTGGCCTGTCAGCGCGCCACGCCCGAGCAGATCGCCGAAGCCGAGCGGCTTTGGACCGAGCAGACCAGCACCACCCAGAATTCCGAACAATTGGGCGAGGCCGACGAGGCGTTTCACATCGCCATCACTGAAATGGCCGGCAATCCGCACATCACCACAGCGCTGCGCGACGTGAATGCCAAGCTGCGGTTTTTCCGGCGCATCGACCTGGAAAATCCCACCCGCTGCAACAAGACCTATGACGAACATGCCGCGGTTCTCGAATGTCTGAAGCGCGGCGATCCCGAGGGCGCCGAGATCCTGCGCACCCATATCGTGATGAGTTCGGAACATGCGGTGGAGGTGACCAAGGAAGGGCTGGCGCGGATCTTCTTCGGATAAGCGGGGAAACGGGCGGCCGCGGATCCAGCCCCCTTCCCCAGTCTTTACCCAACTCGAGATCGCCGGCGCCCCTTGCGCCGGCGATTGTCGTTTCAGACCGTCTCGAACAGCCGCCCGTGCTGTGGCATCGCATCGCTGATCCCCGCCTGCCGCAGCATGTGCCAGGCCAGCGCGTGGTTCGACGAGGTGATCGGCTTGCCCAGTTCGGTCTCGATCTCGGCCACGATCCGCGCCACCCGCATCGAGGTGCAGGAGACAAAGACCGCGTCGACCTGATCGGAACGCCCGAGTTCGAGGATCGCCGCCTTGATCGCCTCGGGCGTGATCACCGCCACCACATAATCGTCGGGTTGGTTGAAGGTGCCAGTCACCGGAATGTTCAGTCCTCGCGCCTGGAACTGGTCGCGCAATGAGGCGGTGATTTCCGGCAGATAGGGGGTGAGCAGCGCCACCCGTTCGGCCTTGAGCGCCTTCAGCGCCGCCACGGCGGCGGTCACCGGATCGGTCACCCGGGTCCCGGGCAGCACCTCATGCACCCGTGCGGCGACCTGCGGCTCGCCGATCACCAGCGCGCCCGAGGTGCAGCCGAAGCCCACCGCCGCGAAGGGAATGCTCGGCAAGAGTTCGGTCGCGCCGGGGATTTCCTGCTCCATCAGCCGCAGCTTCGCCGGTTCGATCTCGGTCGGCGATTTCAGGCGGGAATGATAGAGCGCGACGCCATCGGGCAGGATGTGGCGGAACTCGTCCTCGATGGTCTGGTCCGTCTGCAGCACCAGGAGGCCGATATTGGCGCGCGCGCCGATGCCGGCGTCGGTGTCATAGGGGATATCCGACAGATGGACGTCGGGGGGGGGCAGATCCTGCAGCATAAACACTCCTTCAGGCTGGGACGGCAACGGTTTCAGGCGCGCCGCCAAGATAGAGATGACGCATGGCCGGATCGGCCAGCAGATCGGCGGCGCGGCCCTCGAGCGCGACCTGCCCCAGCGCCAGAACATAGGCGCGGTCCGCGACGCCAAGCGCCTCGAAAGCGTTCTGCTCGACCATCACGATGCACATGCCGCTGCGGTCGCGGATCTCGGCGATGGCACCGAAGACCTCGTGCACCATGGCCGGAGACAGCCCCGCCGAGGGTTCATCAAGCAGCAGCACCGTGGGTTCGGCCACCAGCGCCCGGGCGAGCGACAGCAGTTGCCGTTCGCCCCCCGACAGCGCCGAGGCCTTGCGCGACGCCTTGGCCGCGAGCGAGGGATAGGCCAGGAACTGGCGCTCCACCGCCGCCGCGCGTTCGGCCTTGGGCAGGAAGCGGGCGCCCATCAGGATGTTCTCGGCCACCGTCAGGGTGCGAAAGATGTTGTCGCTTTGCGGCACGAAGCCCATGCGATGCTTGCGCACCTTCTCGTTCGCCGGCACCGGCGTCAGGTCGGTGCCGTTCAGCACCACCCTGCCGCCGCGCGGCTTGACGAAACCGGCGATGCACTTCAGCAGCGTGGACTTGCCGCAGCCGTTCGGACCCAGGATGGTGACGATCTCGCGCCCGTCGGCCTGCAGGTCGATCCCGTGCAGGATATTCGGCCCGTCGCCATAGCCGGCGGTGACGTTTTCGATCCGGATCATGCGGCAATCCCCACTTTGGCTTTGCCCAGATAGGCTTCGACAACCTGTTCGTTCTCGGTCAGCGCCTCGGGCAGGCAGTCGGCGATGATCGCGCCGGCATCCAGCACCACGCAGCGGTCGCAGAGACCACGGACGAAATGCATGTCGTGTTCCACGATCAGGATGGTGACGCCGCTGGCGGCGACCTCCTTCAGGATATCGACCATCCGCGCCCGCAGGTTCGGATGCACCCCGGCGGTCGGCTCATCCAGGCACAAAAGCCGCGGCTTGCCCTGCAGCGCCACCGCGATGGACAGCAGCTTTTTCTGCCCGCCCGATAGCGCGCTGGCCGGAATGTCGGCCACCGGATCGAGCGCGAAGCGGCGGATCACCGCCTCGACCTCGGCGCCATGCAGCGCGGCGCGACCCAGCACGCCCTTCAGCCCCAGCCGGCTGCGCGCGCCGGCGGCGATCAGCTCGCGCGGGGTCATCCGATGCGGCATGGACGGCAGTTGAAAGGTCCGCATCAGCCCCTCTTGTGCCACCTTGTGGGCGGGCCGGCCCAGCATCTCGCGCCCCTCGAAACTGACGCTGCCCGCATCGGCGGGCAGAAAGCCCGAGATCACCGACAACAGCGTGCTCTTGCCCGACCCGTTGGGCCCCAGCAGGCCAACGATTTCCCCCTTGCCGACGGAAAAGCAGACGTCCTTGAGCACCTTATGCGCCCCGAAGGCCTTGGCCACATTCGAGATTTTCAGGATTTCAGCAGCCATGACGCCCCCCTCCGATAGGTTCGGGAACCAGCCCCTGGGGACGCCAGAGCAGGAAGATCAGCAGGCCGCCGCCCACCAGCATCAACCGCATCGCCGCGACATAATCCGACGGCAGGCCCAGCAGATCCTTGGCGAAGGGCACGAAGGCAAAGAGAAACTGCATCAGCACCGCGCCCAGGATCACGCCCAGGTGGTTGCCGACACCGCCGACGATGACCATGGCCCAGATCAGGAAGGTCTCAGAGGCGACCAACTGGTCCGGTCCGACGAAGGAGATGTAATGGGCGAAGATCACCCCGCCCATGGCGGCGATCGCGGCGGACAGCACCAGCACCTGAGTGCGCAGACGGTTGGGGTTATATCCCAGCGATACCGCGAGCTGCGGTTCTTCGCGCAGGATCTTCAACGACAGACCATAGCGGCTGTTGGTCAGGCTGCGGCAGAGCCAATAGGCCACCGCGAGCAGCGCGAGGCAAGCGCCGAGCGTCAGCAGCGCGGCCTCGCGGCGCGAGCCGGTTTCGAAGAGTGGCCGCAGCCCGCTGATGCCCTGGGCGCCGCCGGTCAGGTCGCCGCCCTCTTGCAGCAGCAGGCGGCAGGCCTCGGCCACCGCCAGCGTGGCGATGCCCCAATAATCGCCGCCCAGATCACGACCCAACCGGGCAAAGAGCAGCCCCACCGCCACGGCCAGCACCAGGCCGGCGGCAATGCCACCCATCAGGCCCAATTCCTTGCTGAAGGCGAAGGCGGCGCCATAGGCCCCTGCCCCGAACAGCAGGATCTGGCCGAAGTTCACCAGACCGGCGATGCCGAGCTGCATGTTCAGGCTGAGCGCGAGCACGGCGTAAAGGCTCGCCATGATCGACACATGGATGAGAAAATCAGACACGTTTCACCTCGCTCACCAGAAGACCCAAGGGACGAAACAGCAAGATCACCACCAGCAGGCCGAAGGAGACGACGGTGGCGAAGCTGGCCGGCAGGAAGAAGAACTCCTGCGAGGTGAGCCAGCCGAAGTTCACGTTGGTGACGAAGGTTTCCGCCACCGCGATGATCACCGCGCCCAGCACCGCGCCAAGCGCATTGCCCAGGCCGCCGAGGATCGCCGCGGCGAAGACCGGCAGCAGCAGATCGAAACCGAGCTGCGCGCTCATCTCGCCCTTGAGCGAAATACTGATGCCGCCCAGCGCCGCCAACATCCCCGACAGCACGATCACCGCATTGGTGACCTTGCGCGTGGGGATCCCCGTCGCCTCGGCCAACACCCGGTTGGTCGAGGTGGCGCGCATCGACCGGCCCAACCCGGTGCGGAACAGCAGAAGCGCAAACAGCGCGATCGCTCCCACCGTCAGCCCGACCGAGACAAGCTGCATCGGCGTCACGCTCAGCCCCGCCCAGCGCAGCGGCGGCATGATGTCCAGATCGAACCGTTTCGGCCGCGCCCCCACGGTGACCAGGAAGGCGGCAGTGAAGATCATCGACACCGCGAGCGAGCCGATCATCGCGATCGGCGGGCTGATTTCGAGAAGCTTTTCAAAGATGAGAACGCTGATCGCCACGGCCAACAGGCCGGTGATCAGGCAGGACAGCAGGATGGCGAGCGCCAGCGGCAGGCCGATGCCCTGCAGCCCCAGCGCGATGAGCGCGCCGGTGGTCGCATATTGGACCAGCGCGACATTGGGAAAGCGGATCAGCGAATAGACGCAGCTCAGCGCGACGGCGATCAGGGCCAGATCGACAGCGCGGAGCATGGCGTCCACGAGAAACTGTAGCACGGGGATCAATCCTCCAGCAGGAACCTGGCGCGCTCCGGGGGCTTGCCACCCGGCCGGAACGGCGGCGGTGCGGGGGTCATCGGAGAAGGCCGCCAGAGTGGGGAAGATCACCCCGGCGGCCCGGGAGGATCAGCGCGTCTGCGCCTTGCCGTCGACGATCTTCTGTTTCAGGTAAGGCTGCTTGCTGCGCTGACGATCCGCATCAAGGGTGATCTGGCCGGTGGCGCCGTCAAAGCCGGCGCTGCCGATCTCGGTCAGCGCCGCGCGCAGCGCCGCGGGGTCGGTGGAGCCCGCCTTTTCCGCCGCCTTCATGATCAGCTTCGCCGCGTCATAGGCATAGCCCGAAAAGCTGGTGACGAAGGATTCGCCATACCGCTGCTGATAGGCGGCCTCGTAAGCCTGACCATCCTCGCCGATGAAGTTCAGATCATAACCGATCTGCCCCTCGACATAGGTCGGTTCGCTGTCCGAGGTGCACATCGACATATAGCCGGCGTACCATTGGGTCTGGTTCAGCCCCAGCTCATAGGCTTCGCGGTTGATGGTGGCGGCATCCTTGCCATAGGCCGAATAGAAATAGGCGTCGGGCTTGGTGCGGTCCATCTGCTGCAATTCGCGGCGATAGGAGGTCTGCCCCTCGGTATAGAGGACGGTGTTGACCTCCTCGCCCCCCAGAGCCTTGAAGGCCTTCTCGAATTCGCCGGCGGCGCCCTGGCCGAAGGCGTTGTTCGGGGTGATCACCGCGACCCGGCGATAGCCGAGGTCATAAAGATCCTGGGCGGCATAGGCGCTCGACACGTTATCAAGGCCGATCACGCTATAGCTGCCCTCGCCGATGTCGCGCACCTTGCCCGAGCTGGACCCGATGTTCACGTGAACGCGGCCTTCCTGCACCAGATAGGTCGCCACCGGGATGGTGATGCCCGAGGAATATTCGCCGATCACTACCGGCACGCCATCGACCGTCACCAGTTTCTTGGCGGCATCGAGCGCCGAGGGCACCCGGGCGCCGGAATCCTCGATCATCGTCTGCACCGGCTCGCCCAGCACGCCACCGGCGGCGTTGATTTCCTCGACCGCCAGCTCAAGGCCGCGGCGCTGGTCCTCGCCGGCGGTGGCGCTTGATCCCGACAGCGGCAGCACAGCGCCGATTTTCAGCGGTTCGGCAAGCGCCGCCCCGGCCAGAGCGATCAGCGACACCGTCGCCGCAAGAAGCGTCGTTCTTTTCATTTTCCCATTCCCTGTTTCTTGATTCGCGGGCGTTCACGTCACCCGGCCTTCACAAATGATACACAATGCACTTCATAAGTGAATACACTTTTGAGTGCTTATATGATTTTAGAGCCACCCCTACCAAATCTCTTGCCAGGGTCATTGCGAGGGAGAGGGAACTGCCCCGCCCAGGGGGCGGCTCAGCTATCGCATCGCCATGCTGGGCCAGGCGGCGGAACGGCCGATGGGGATGCGGTACCGGGCCGAGGATCATGAAATCCTCGCCCCGGCCCGGCTCTTGCGGCCTTAGCTGGCCCTGCGGACGGGGGCCGGTCCGGCCTTGAGATGCGCCAGCAGCTCCGCCCGCGTCCGGGCGGCGGTGGCGGCATTGGCTTCCTTCACATGACCGAAACCGCGGATCTGCTCAGGCAGGGCGGCCAGCGCCACGGCGCGGCTGTAATCGGCCTGTGACAGGTCGGTCAGGATGCGGTCCACCGTCTGGAAATACTCCTCGATCAGGGCGCGCTCCATCCGGCGCTCCTCGGTCTTGCCGAAGAGGTCCAGCGCGGTGCCCCGCAGCCACTTCATCCGCGCCAGAAGCGGCATCAGCTTGAGCACCCAGGGACCGAAGTCGCGTTTCAGCAGATGGCCGGTGTCCGCGTCGCGCTTGCTGAAGATCGGTGGCGCCAAATGCAGCTTCAGGGTGAAATCCCCCTCGAACTGCTCGGCCAGCGCCCTGGCGAAACGGCCATCGCTGTAAAGCCGGCCGACCTCGTATTCATCCTTATAGGCCATCAGCTTGTACGCCGCCCGCGCCACCGCCCGGGTCAGCGTCTTGTCGCCGCGCGGATCGGCCGCCGCCACCCGATCCACCAGCGCCTTGTAGCGCGCGGCATAGCGGGCGTTCTGATAGGCGGTCAGATCGGCGACGCGATGGGCGATCAGCTCGTCCAGCGGCTGTTCCTCGGGGTGGATCACCGGCGCCACCTTCCCCCGGCTTTCGACATAGTCGCGGTCCTGCACCCACATCCGGCCCCAGGCAAAGCTTTGCAGGTTGAAGGGGATCGCGGCGCCGTTCAATTCGATCGCCTGTTCGATCGCGTCCGCCGACAGCGGGATCAGCCCCTTCTGATAGGCCACCCCCAGCATGAAGAGGTTGGCGGCGATGCTGTCGCCCATCAGCGCAGTCCCCAGCCGGGTGGCGTTGACGAAGACCGAGGCGCCTGCGGGCACCGCCGCCTTCAGCCGCGCCTCCATCAGGGTCACCGGCAGGCGGAAATCGGCGTCGCGGGTGAAATCGCCGGTCATCATCTCATGGGTGTTGACCACCAGATGCGCCTCGCCCGGTTTGACCATCTTGACCAGTTGATCCGAGGCGCTGACCACCAGATCGCAGCCCAGCACCAGATCGGCCTTGCCCGGCGGGATACGGATGGCACCGATCTGCGCCGGATCCTCGGCCAGCATGATATGCGAGGTCACGGCGCCGCCCTTCTGTGCCATGCCGGTCATGTCGATGATGCCGCAGCCCCTGCCCTCGACATGCGCGGCCATCCCCAGAAGCGCGCCGATGGTGACAACCCCGGTGCCCCCCACCCCGGTCAGGGCGATGGCAAAGGGATGATCCAGCCCGACCAGGCGCTTTGGCTCGGCCAGCGGCGGCAGCTCTCCCCCCTGCGCCTTGGGTTTGCGCAGCCTGCCACCCATGACAGACACGAAGGAAGGGCAGAAACCTTTGACGCAGGAGAAATCCTTGTTGCAGGCCGACTGGTCGATGGTCCGCTTGCGTCCGAATTCGGTTTCCAGCGGCAGCACCGCGACGCAGTTGGATTTCACTCCGCAATCGCCGCAGCCTTCGCAGACGGCGGGGTTGATAAAGACCCGGCGGTCGGGGTCCTCCATCTTGCCGCGCTTGCGACGGCGGCGCTTTTCTGCGGCGCAGGTCTGTTCGTAAAGCAGCACGGTGACGCCGTCGATCTGCGCCAGCTCCTTCTGCACCCGGATCAGATCGTCACGGTGGTCGATGCTGGTGCCCGGCGGGAAGTCCGCGGCGGTATAGAGATCCGGCCGGTCCGACATGAAGGCCAGCCGCGTCACGCCGGCCGCCTTGACCTCGGCGGCGATGCGATGCGGGCTCAGTTCGCCCTCGTGATCCTGCCCGCCGGTCATCGCGACGGTGTCATTAAAGAGGATCTTGTAGGTGATCGTGGTCTTGGCCGCGACCGCCGCCCGGATCGCCATCAGGCCCGAATGGTTATATGTGCCGTCGCCCAGGTTCTGGAACATATGCTTGCGGGTGGAGAAATGCGCCTCTCCGATCCAGTTGGCGCCCTCACCGCCCATATGGGTATAACCGTCAACGTTGCGGCCCATCATCTGGCTCATCCAATGGCAGCCGATCCCGGCATAACCGCGCGCGCCCTCGGGCAGACGGGTCGAGGTGTTATGCGGGCAACCGGCGCAGAAATAGGGCTTGCGCTGGATGGCGAGGCTTTCGCGGTCCGCCCCCAGACGGTCACGCACCGATGCGGTATGGGCGGCGACCTCGGCGTCGCCGGTGGTGGCGGCCAGCCGGAGCCCCACGGCCTCGGCGATCTGCATCGGGTTCAGCGCCAGCTCCGCCTGAAACAGCGTCGCCCCCGTCTCGTCCTGCTTGCCGATGATCGAACCCGGCGCGCCCTCCAACCCGAAGAGCTGCGACCGGATCTGATCCTCCATCAGCCCGCGCTTTTCCTCCACCACGATGAGCTGATCGAGCCCCTTGGCGAACTCCGCAATCCCCCGCGGCTCCAGCGGCCAGGGCATGGCGACCTTGTAAAGCGACAGGCCAAGCGCCTCGGCCCGTGCCTGATTGATCCCGAGCTCGGCCAGAGCCGAGAGCACATCCATATAGGATTTGCCGGTCGATACGATGCCGATCCGGGGCTTGGCGCCGCCCGACAGGATCACCCGGTCGAGCCCGTTGGCGCGGACATAGGCGCGCACCGCGTTCAGCTTGTGCCGGTGCAGCCGCACCTCCTGATCCTGCGGCATGTCGCCGGGACGGATGTTCAACCCACCCTCGGGCAACTCATGATCCACCGGCAGGACCGACCGGAAGGCCGCCGGGTCCGCCACGATCGAGGCGGTGGATTCCACGTTGTCCTTGACCAGCTTCAGCCCGGCCCAGGTGCCGGCATAGCGCGACAGCGCCCAGCCATGCAGGCCATAATCCAGGATTTCCTGCAGGTTGGCGGGGTTCAGCACCGGGATCATCGCGTCCATCAGCGCGTATTCGCTCTGGTGGCAGGTGGTGGAGCTTTCGCAGGTATGATCGTCCCCCATCAGCACCAGCACCCCGCCGTTCGAGGAACTGCCCGCCAGATTGGCGTGGCGGAACACGTCGCCGGTGCGGTCCACCCCCGGCCCCTTCCCGTACCACATTCCGAAGACACCGTCGTATTTCCCCTCGCCCCGCATCTCGGCCTGCTGGCTGCCCCAGAGCGCGGTGGCAGCCAGATCCTCGTTCAACCCGGGTTCGAAGATCACCTGCGCGGCAGCAAGCTGCTTGGCCGCGCGCGGGAATTGTGCATCGAGCCCGCCAAGCGGCGAGCCGCGATAGCCGGTCACGTAACCGGCGGTGTTCAACCCGGCCTTGCGGTCCAGCCAGCTCTGGGTCAGGCACAGGCGGATCAGCGCCTGCGTCCCGGTGATATAGACCCGGGTTTTGTTCAGGTCGTATTTGTCGTTGAGATCGACCGGCATCAATGTCATCGGCGGGCTCCTTCCATGGCGGTCTGCGTCGTTTCAAGGAAACGGGGGGATTTCGAGCTGACGCCCGGCATGGCTGCGCTGCGCCATCCTCGCGCGCGGGATCACAGCGGGCGCAGCCGGAAGGCCACAGGCGCGCTGACGGCCAACAAGGTTCTGAAGTTCGAAACAGGCCCCCTCACTCCAATAGTGAATACACTATTGGATTTTAAATTGAGATCAACTCTGAATCTTCACCACGGATGAAGGGATCGCGCCGGGCGCATCCGCCTCCGCCAACCGCCAGCACAATCGAGAAATCGCAATTGAAAGGCGGCGGCGGTATTGACGGCGAGAAGGTTTGCCGGCCTGCCCGCCACAGGACACATCCGCCCTGCCATCGCATCGCCGCGCATGGAGCCTGCGCCGCCTTTCCGCCGGGAAAATCACCATGACAGCCGGGGATCAGCCGGGCTCAGCAGGCGCCTTTCCAGCCCTGGACAAGCTGACGGGCCAGCCCGAACCGGGCATTTGCCGCGCGGCCATCCCGCCCCGGCGCGATGAGCGTCCGGTCCAGCGCGACCTCCAGCGCGTCGCCGCCAGAGAGCGCCACCAGCTGCGCCGCCCCCAGGGCAGTGCGATCGGCGTAGCCCGACAGCGCGAAGGGCTTGCCGGTCACATCGGCCAGGAACTGGCAGAACCAGCGGTTCTGCGTCACCCCGCCGTCCAGCCCGATCGGGCCGCTGATCGGACATTGCGCCTCGATCTCGGTCAGGACCTCGGCGATGCGCAGGGCGATGCCCTCAAGGACCGCCTGCACCATCTGGTGGGCGCTGGTGTTCAGGGTCAGCCCCAGCCAGCCGCCCTTGGCCTCGGCATCCCAATGCGGGCAACCAAGCCCGGAAAGCGCCGGCACGAAGACCAGGCCACGGTCGATCATCGGGGTATCGCCGAGAGCGTCAAGCTCGGCATAGCTGTCGAACAACCCCAGCCCCCGCGCCCAGTTCAGCGCGGAGGAGGCGGTGAACACCCCACCATCGAGCGCATATTGCGCGGCCTCGCCCGCCAGGCGCCAGGCGACGGTGGGCAGCGCGGCGCTGTCGGCGGCGGGCGGCGTCTCTCCCGTCAGGGTCAGGGCAAAGGCGCCGGTGCCGACGGTGATCTTGGTCTCCCCCGCCCGGCGCAGGCCATGGCCGAACAGCGCCGCCTGCTGGTCGACGATGCTGGCGCAGAGCGGCAGGCCCTCGGCCCGACCCAGATCACCATTGCAATCGGTGATCCTGGGCAGGCAGCCCATCGGTACGCCGAACAGGGCGCAGAGATCGGGATCCCACTCAAGGCTCCGCAGGTTCATCAGCGCGGTGCGCGAGGCGGTGGCGACATCGGTTTCGAACCGCCCGGTCAGCACATCGCGAAAGAAGGCGTCGGTGGTGCCCAGCCGCAGCCGGCCCTCAGCCAACAGCGCCCGCGCCTCGGGCAGGTTCCGCAGGCACCAGCCGAGCTTGGAGGCCGAGAAATAGGGCGACAGCAACAGCCCGGCCCGGTCGCGCAGAAGCGCCCCCTGCCCGGCAGCGACCAGGGTGGCACACTCCATCTCGGTGCGCCGGTCCTGCCAGACGATCACCGGCGAGATCGGCGCCTTGGTCTCGCCGTCCCAGGCCAGGCAGCTTTCACCCTGATTGGCGATCCCCCAGGCCTCGGCCCCCGCCGCGCGCCCCGCAGCCAGCGCCGCACGCAGGTTGGCCAGCAGTTCGGCCGGATCATGTTCGACCCAGCCGTCGCGCGGATAGATCTGGCGGTGATCGCGGGCGAACAGCAGCTCCGGCTCGGCCCCGTCCGAGAACAGGAAGGCCGAGGTCGAGGTGGTGCTCTGGTCGATGGACAGGATCTTCATCAGCGGGGGCTCAGGTCTCGGGCAGTTTCAGCAGGATACGCCGTTCCGGACGCGAGGCGATATGGGCGGTTTCGCCCCCCAGCGAAACCTGCCCGCGATATGGCACACTCAGCCGCGCCTGCAGCCGGTCGAAGGCCGGAGCCGGCCCACCGGGCACCAGCCGTTGCGGCAGGGCGAAGGCCAGCGGGCCAGCACCCGGCGCAATCGACCGCGCCAATGCCGGGTCGGGCAATTGCCCCGCCAGCGCCTGCGCGATGGCCCGCGCCACCCGGCGCCCTTCACGACCACACCAGCCGGCGGTCTCGATCCCGCGCAGCAGGTTGCCGGCGGCGAAATAGCTGGGATCGGAGAGGCGACCGAACTGGTCGATCTCGGGGCCGAGGCTGCCGGGGTCCACCGCCAGACCTGCGGCGCGCAAGAGCGCGTTTTCCGGCCGAAAGCCGCCGGTGACGATCACCCCGTCGCAAGCGACCTCACGCGTCTTGCCGCCGCTTTCCACCGTGATGCCGCTGACCTGCGATTGCCCGTGGATCGCCAGTACCTGCGTGTTGCGCCAGAGCGGCACGCCCAGCAGTGGCGGCAGCGCCGCCATCGGCGCCCGGGCGGTGATCCGCGCCCCGGGTTCGATCAACGCCACCGGCCTGATCCCCAGACTGCGGCAGGTCAGAAGGGCCGAGAAGGAGACCAGCTCGCTCCCCAGCACCACCGGGCGCCGGAACGGGCGGTGATGAGAAAAGGCGGCGAATTCCTGCAGCGTGGCGGTATTCATCACCCCGCCGGGCTTGGTGCCGCCGATCAGCCGCGCCGCCCGCGGGGTTTCCCGCGCGCCCATGGCCAAGAGAACCGCCCGAGCGGCGATCCTGCGCAGCCCCTCGGCCGTCGACAGTTCGACCACGCCGCCGGGCAACAGGGCGGTGACCGTGGTGGCAGTGTGGATATCGGCCCCGGCGGCCTTGGCCTCGGCCACCAGGCGGCGGGCATAGGCGGGGCCGGACATCACCCGGCCCCATTCGCGCATGCCATAGGGCGAATGCAGGCAATGGCGCGGAATGCCGCCCGCTTCGGCCTCGCGCTCGATCACCTGGACCGAAGCGACGCCCCGCAGCTTCAGCTCCTTCGCCGCCGACAGGCCCGCCGGGCCGGCACCGACGATCAGCACGTCGCAGATATCGGGCAATGCACTCATGCCTTGGCCCTCCCGTTCAGCAGATCCTGCACCGCCTGACCGCAATAAAAGCCCTGGCAGCGGCCCATGGTGGCGCGGGTGCGGCGTTTGAACCCGGCGAAGCTGTTGGGGGCGAGCGGACCTGTCAGCGCGGCTTCGGCCTCGCGCAGGGTGACGCGTTCGCAATGGCAGAGCATGCCGCCATTGCCGGAGCATTGCCAGTCGCGCGCCTCCTCCTCGGCGAGCATCGCCATATGGGGCACCTCCGGCGTCTCCAGCGGCGTCGCGCCGAACCCCAGCCCGGCCACCAGCCGCGCCACATGCGCCGCCGTCCCGAGCGAGGAGCTGAGCCCGGTCGACCGGATCGCCCCCACCGTCACCATGTTGCGGCCCTCATGCGCCTTGATCTGATAATCCTTGTATTCGCAGGCGGGACGCAGACCGGCATAGATCGTCGTCACCTCCTCCCCCGCCAGGGCCGGCAGAATCTCGGCCCCCTTCTGCTTCAGCATCTCCAGCGTCGGCGTGTCGAGATCGGCGGTGGTGCGATCATCCTGATCCTCGGCGGTGGGGCCGACCAGCAGGTTGCCCCAGATGGTGCGGCAGACCACGATGCCCTTGGTCTTGTCGGTCGGCACCGGCAGCAGGATATGGCGGGCCAGCCGGGCGGCGGATTTGTCATAGACCACGAACTGCCCCTTGCGCGGGCGGATGGTGAAGGCGGTCGACCCCAGCAACAGCGCGTCGATCCGGTCGCCATAGAGGCCGGCGGCATTGATGACATAGCGGGCATTGATCGCCCCCTGTGCGGTCTCCAGCCGCCAGAGCTGCCCGTCGAAGCCCCCGCCGGTGACAGCGCAATCGCGCCGCAGCTCAGCCCCGTTCAGCAGCGCCTGCAACAGATAGGCATGCGGCGCCGACCATGGGTCGATCAGGCTTTCGCGCGGCACCCGGAAGGCGGCGCGCAGGCTGGGGGCCAGGTTCGGCTCCAGCGCCAGCGTCTCGGCCCGCGACAGCGGCGCGACATCATCGACGCCATTGGCATGGGCTTGGGCGATCAGCGCCGGCAGCCGCGCCTCCTGCTCCTCGCTCCAGGCCAGCACCAGCGCGCCGCAGCGGTCGAGCGGCAGGTTCAACTGGCTGCGGATCGCTTCGTATTCGCGATAGCCCTCCTGCACGCAACGCAATTCCAGCGATCCTTCGGGCGCATCAAAACCGGTGTGCAAAATCGCCGAATTGGCCTTGGACGCCCCGTCCAGAATGTCGGGCGCCTTTTCCAGCACCACGACGCGCGCGCCGTCGAGCGTGAGCCGCCGCGCGATGGCGCAACCGATCACCCCGGCGCCGATCACCGCGATGTCATAGGGGGTCTGCATGGGCTCTGCCTTCCATTGCGAACAGCTCTGCCTGTTCCCTGATCAAATTTTGCCCGATCAGTCAACTATTGCGAAAAATATTGCCCGAACGGTCACATTATGTTTGACCTGATGCCCGATCATTGGGCGAATAGACCCGAACAGGAGACCCGGATGTCGGTTTTGAAAAGCAAGGATCGCAGGGAAGAGATTGTCTCTCTCGTCGCTCAGGCGGGAGAATTGAGCGTCGATGCCCTGTCCGAACGCTTCGACGTCTCGGTCGAAACCGTGCGTCGCGACCTGACCCGGCTTGAAGACGAGGGGCGGCTGCGCAAGGTCCATGGCGGCGCCCGGTCGCTGTCGGAGCGGCAAAGGCTGCATGTCGAGGCCTCCTTCGAGGCGCGGATGGAAGAGGAGCGCGAGGCCAAGGAGGCGATCGCCGCCAAGCTGCCCCTGCTCGTCCAACCGGGCGAGACGATCTTTCTCGACACCGGATCGACGACGCTGCTGGCCTGCCCGGTGCTGCGCGAGATCGACGGGCTGACGGTGATCACCAATTCGCTGGCCAATGCCGAAAGCCTGTCGCAGGGCGGCAAGACCCGGGTGTTCCTGCTGGGCGGTGCCTTCACCCGCGGCAATAGCCAGACGGTGGGGCCGATGGTGATCGAACAGATCGGCCGCTTTCGCGCCGATCACGCGATCCTGACGCTGGCCGGGATCGACCCGCAAGCCGGGGTGACCGACGCCGACCCCGACGAGGCCGAAATCGCCCGCAACATGATCAGATATTCGCGGGCCGTCACTTTTTTGACCGCCCCGTCAAAAATCGGCCGGCGCGCCGCGTTTCATGTTTGCCGGCTGGACGAGTTTCAAACGCTGCTGGGGGCAAAGCAACCGGATCCGGAGCTTGTCCGCGCCCTGGGCGCGGCGGGCGTCGCGATGCCCTGAGGGACATAAACGAAAGGCGAAGGACAGGATGCCGAAAGCGATCCAGGCCTATGTGCGTATCATCGACCGGATATCCGACTATGTCGGGGTGGTCGCCATGTATCTGATCTTCCTGATGGTGGGGATCCTGCTGCTGGATGCGGTGACGCGCAATGTCATCGACATCCCGCTGCACTGGTGCATCGAGGCGGCCCAGTTCACCCTGGCGGCCTATTATTTCATGGGCGGCGCCAAGACGATGAAGGACGGCGACCATGTGCGCATGGATCTGCTGTTCGAGAAGCTGTCGGAGCGCGGCAAGCACCGGCTCGACATGATCACCTCGGCTTGCCTTCTGTTCTATCTGGTGGTGCTGCTGATCGGCTCGGTCTCCTCGCTCGAATACGCGATCCAGACCCATGAGCGGCGGTTCTCGATGTGGAACCCCTCGATGATCCCGATCAAGTCGCTGATGGTCGCCTGCATCGTGCTGATGATCCTGCAAACCATTTCGGAATTCTTCAAACACGCCGCCGTGCTGCGCGGGGAGGCCCTGGAATGAGCCCGGAACTGATCGCGCTCACCATGTTCGGCACCATGATGGTGCTGCTTCTGACCGGCCAGCGCGTGTTCGGCGCCATCGGTTTCGTCGGCTCGGCCATGGTGCTGCTGCTCTATGGCACCGGTGGGATCGAGATCCCCTTCTCGGCGGCCTTCAAGCTGTTCAACTGGTTCCCGATGCTGACGCTGCCCCTGTTCATCTACATGGGCTATGTGCTGTCCGAGGCCGGGATCGCCGAAGATCTCTACAAGATGCTGCATGTCTGGTTCGGCCGGGTCGGCGGCGGGCTTGCCATCGGGACGATCTTTCTGATGGTGATCATCTCGGCGATGAACGGGCTGTCGGTCGCCGGCATGGCGATCGGTGCCACCATCGCCCTGCCCGAGATGCTGCGGCGTGGCTATGATAAGGCGCTGATCACCGGCGTGGTGCAGGGCGGATCGTCGCTGGGCATCTTGGTGCCCCCCTCGGTGGTGATGGTGCTTTACGGCATGATCGCGCGCCAGCCGGTGTCGCAG
Source organism: Pseudodonghicola sp. (assembly GCF_048268305.1). Classification (NCBI taxonomy): domain Bacteria; kingdom Pseudomonadati; phylum Pseudomonadota; class Alphaproteobacteria; order Rhodobacterales; family Paracoccaceae; genus Pseudodonghicola; species Pseudodonghicola sp. The sequence continues at coordinate 37,910 of NZ_JBLWVT010000002.1, read as the reverse complement.
CTCTGGCTCGCCGGGGTGGTCCCCGGGCTGCTGATGGCGGGCATGTTCATCCTCTATGTGCTGATCCGCGCCAAGTTGAACCCCTCGCTCGCCCCGGTGGTGTCGGACGAGGAGATGAACATGCCGTTGTCCGAGAAGCTGAAGCTTCTGCGCGCCGGCATCATCCCCTTCCTGATCTTCTTCGCGATGACCGGGCTGTTCATCATGGGCTATACCAGCCTGGTCGAAAGCTCGGCCGTGGGGGCGACAGCGGCGACGCTGGCGGCGATCGCCAAGCGGCGGTTCACCTGGAAGCTGATGAACGAGACCGCGCGCAAGACGCTCGGGGTTTCCTCCATGTTCCTCTGGCTGATCCTGGCGGCGCTGGCCTTCGGGGCGGTCTTCGACGGCATCGGCGCGGTGCGCGCAATCGAGAACCTGTTCCTGAACCGCTGGGAGCTTGGCCCCTGGCAGGTGATCATCATGATGCAGCTCTCGTTCATCGTGATGGGGATGTTCCTGGACGACACCGCCATGCTGGTGATCGTGGCGCCGCTTTACGTGCCGCTGGTCAAGACGCTGGATCTGGGCTTCGGCAGCGGCAGCACCCAGCTGATCTGGTTCGGGGTGCTCTATACCATGACCTGCCAGATCGCCTATATCACCCCGCCCTTCGGCTATAACCTCTTCCTGATGCGCGCCATGGCGCCCAAGGAAATCACCCTTCCCGACATCTACCGGTCGATCTGGCCCTTCGTCGCCATGATGACGCTGACCATCGCGCTGGTAATGCTGTTCCCGCAGATCGCCCTCTGGCTGCCCGAGACTGTGCGGAACTGATCACCTCGACCAATCATAACCATCCGACAGTGAGGTCTTTCATGACTGATAGTTCCAAGAAATCGCCGTCAGAGAAAATCCTGACATCGCGCCGGAAATTCCTTGCCGGTTCCGCCATCGGCGCGGCCTCGACCCTGGCCGCACCGGCGGTGGTGGCGCAGACCAGCCCGATCAAGTGGCGGCTGCAGACCTATTCCGGTGCGCCGCTCGGCGCCCATGTGATCAAGCCGCAGATCGAGGCCTTCAACACCGCCGCCAACGGCGAGATGGAGATCGAACTCTATTACGCCGACCAGCTCGTACCGACGGGCGAGCTGTTCCGGGCGCTGCAATCGGGGGTGATCGACGCGGTTCAGTCGGATGAGGCCTCGATGAACGCGCCGGTCGATATCGCGGTCTTCGGCGGCTATTTCCCCTTTGCCACCCGCTATTCGCTCGATGTGCCGGCGCTGTTCAAATACTACGGCCTGCAGGAGATCTGGCAGGAAGCCTATGACGAGGTCGACAATGTGACCTGGCTGTCGACTGGCGCCTGGGATCCGCTGCACATCTTCACCAAGGATCCGATCCGCAGCCTGGCCGACATGAAGGGCAAGCGCGTCTTCGGCGTGCCGACCGCCGGCAAGTTCCTGTCGCGCTATGGTCTGATCCCGGTCACCATCCCGTGGGATGACGTCGAGGTGGCGCTGCAGACCGGAGAGCTTGACGGTGTGGCCTGGTGCGGGTTTACCGAAGCCTATGAGGTCGGCTGGGCCGATATCTGCAACTATGCGCTGACCAACTCGATCACCGGCGCCTGGTTCGGCTCCTATTTCGCCAATACCAAGAGCTGGGAGAAGGTGCCGCCGCACCTGCAGGAACTGTTCAAGATCACCATCGACCAATCGCATTACTATCGCGATGTCTGGTACTGGGGCGGCGAGGCCAAGCTGCGCGTCGAGGGCGACAAGATGGAGCTGACCTCGATCCCGCCGGCGGAATGGGCCACCGTGGTCAAGGACGCCGAAGGCTTCTGGGACGAGGTCGCGGCGCAGGGCGACCGCCCGAAGCGCGTGGTCGAGGCCTTCAAGAAATACGCCGCCGTGATGGAAAAGGCCGGCTATCCCTATCGCTGAGCGATCCGTTGCGGCAGGCGGGAAACGCCGCCTGCCGCAGCACCATGCGTCAAAGCTGGGGATGCCGCGCCGCCCAATTCAGCGCCTTTTCGAACTGGCGGCTGGCCCGCAGGACCAGCGCCTCTTCATTCGGGCGGCCGATGATCTGAAGGCCGACCGGAAGACCGCCGACAAAGCCGCAAGGCAGGCTCGCGGCGCAATAGCCCGCGACATTCACCGGCAGCGTATAGGACACCAGCGCGGGGATCCGCAGGGTCAGATCGTTCGGGTCGATCACCGGCGAGGTGATGCCGATGCTGGGCGCCAGGATCAGATCGGTTTCCGCGAAAAGCTCGTCCATATGGCGGATGAACTGCGCCCGGCGCAGCAGCGCCCGGGAATAGTCCACCCCGCTCACCCCCGCCGCCCATTCGAAACGGGTGCGCGCATAGGGCGTCAGCTCTGCCGCCCGCTCGGCATCCTGCATCAGCGCCTCGCCCAGATTGGCCTGACGGTCGACGAAATCCAGCACTTTCCAGGCCTCGTCGATCCCGTCGGTTTCCAGGACCACCGGCGCCTCTTGCAGGATCGCACCGAAATCCGTGACCCGCTCGGCAGCGGCGCGCACCACCCGCAACACCTCGGGGTCGGCGAAATCGGCGGCGGCGCGATTGTCCCACCAGGCGACCCGCAGGCCCGCGATCCCCTGCTCCAGCCCGGCCAGATAGTCGGGCGCCGGATCGGTGCGGCAGAAGGGATCGCCCCGCATCGGCGCCGCGATCACCTGCAACAGCGTCGCCGCATCGCGCACGTCGCGCGCCATCGGCCCGATGGCCGAGAAGAACAGCGTCGAGCCAAAGCCGCCATGGCGCGGCACCCGGCCGAGGCTGGGCAGCAACCCGAAGGTGCCGCATTGCGCCGAGGGCAACCGGATCGAGCCGCCCGCATCGCTGCCGATGGCGAGCGGCCCGAACCCCGCCGCCAGCGCCGCCGCGGCGCCGCCGCTCGACCCGCCCGAGGTGCGGCGGCTGTCCCAGGGGTTGCGGCATTCCTCGCCCAGATGGCCGACGGTGCGCCAATACATGCCGAATTCCGGCGTATTGGTCTTGCCCAGGATGATGCCGCCGCTGGCCCGGATCCGTTCGGCATAGATGCTGTCGTGATCGGGAATGTGATCCTTCAACGTCAGCGATCCGCCGGTGGTGCGCAACCCGCGGGTAAAGAACTGATCCTTGATCGTCACCGGCACCCCGGCCAGAGGACCCGGCACCTGCCCCGCCGCCAGGGCGCGATCGACCGCCCGCGCCTCGTCGATGGCCTGATCGCCGGCCAGGGTGAGAAAGGCGTGCAAGTTCCCATCAAGCCGCCCGATCCGGTCGAGCAGATGCCGCGTCACCTCTTCGGCGGTGATCTCGCCCGCGATGATCCGCTCTCTCAGCCGCCAGGCCGGTTGCCAGTGAAGTTCGCTCATCAATACCTCCGGGATGCGGGACCAACAGATCGGCGGCCGCGCCATCGGCAGGGCCATGCCCCCTATTGGAAGTGATCAAAGGCTATGGAACAATGGCCGTGGACCCCAAAATCCATAACCAAGCGGCTATGATATGAACCTTCAGCACCTGCGCTGCTTTCTCGCCGTGGTCGAGCATATGAACCTGTCCCAGGCGGCCGAGACGCTGGGGATCTCGCAACCGGCGCTGTCCAAGACCATGGCCAAACTGCAGGCCGATCTCTGCGTGCAGCTCTATATCCGCAACGGCCGGGGGATCGCGCTGACCGATGCCGGCACCGCCCTGCGCCGCCGCGCCGAGGCAATCCTGGCCGAGGTCGCCGAGACGCAGGAGCTGATGTCAGAGATGCGGTCGGGGCTGACCGGCCACGTCCGGATCGGCGCCGGCCCCTCCTTCCTGACCCGCACGCTTCCCGACGCGCTTGTCGCGCTGGAGCCAGTGCAGCCCGAGGTGCGCTATACCATCCGCGAGGGCACCACGCAGGAGCTTTGCGACTGGATCAAGACGCGCGAGATCGATTGCGCGCTGCTGGGCTGGGTCCGCTCCGACCGGCACGCCACGGCGCTTGATCCCGATCTCGCCTTCCACCGGCTGCTGGTCGACGATCTGGTGATCGTCACCCGCGAGGATCACCCGCTACACCAGCGGCCGCCGCGACGCTTGGCCGATCTGGCGCCCTATGGCTGGATCCTGCCGCGGATGAGCACACGGTTGCAGGGCGAGCTGAACCGCCTTTACGCCGAGGCCGGCGAGACGCCGCCGTCGGCCCGGGTTCAGACCAGTTCGCTTTTCGCCACCTGCGCGATGTTGCGCCGCAGCGACCTGATCACCCTCTTGGCCCGCAACGCCCTGTCGGCAGAGGATACCGCCGGCCTCCGCCCGCTGCAGCAGGATTGGCTGCCGCTTCAGCGCGAGGCCTATCTGGTCACCCTGAAGGGGCTGCAACTGCCCCCGGCCGCAAGCCGGGTGGTCGACCAGGTGCGGCGCCTGCTGGTGGCGGGTCAGGCGCCGGTTTCGACCGCGAAGGCGGCGAGCGTGTCGCGCAGCAGCTCGATCATCTCGTCCAGCTCGGCCTCGGTCAGGGTCAGCGGCGGGGTGATCATCAGCCATTCGCCATAGCGGCCCTTGGCGGTGCGCCGGGAGTAGAGCAGCAGCCCCCGCTCCATCCCAAGTTCGACAATCCGGCCGATGGCATTGCGCTCGGGCGGAAAGATCGCCTTGCTGCCCTTGTCGGCGACGATCTCGATCGCCTGCAACAGCCCCAGCCCGCGAACATCGCCCACCACCGGGCTGTCCGCCATCAGCGCCAGCAATCGCTGACGCAGCAGGGCGCCGATATGGCGGGCGTTACCGATCAGATCCCGTTCGACCACCTGGGTCAGCACCGCATGACCCACCGCGCAGGACAGCGGATTGGCGCAATAGGTATGCCCATGCAGAAAGCCACCGGCGGCGACCACGGTATCGACCATCTCTTTCGGGGCCAGCGCCATGCCCAGCGGCGTATAGCCCGCTGCCACCCCCTTGGCGAGCGTCACCATGTCGGGCCGCGCATCGGGCCAATGATCGGCGGCCAGGAAAGTCCCGGTGCGCCCTGCCCCGCTCATCACCTCGTCAAAGATCAGCAGGACGCCGTGGCGGCTGCAGATCTCGCGCACCGCGGTGTAATAGTGATCGGGTGCCACCAGCGCCCCCGTGGCCAGCCCACCCACCGGCTCCATGATGAAGGCCAGCACGGTTTCCGGCCCCTCTTCCAGGATGACCTCCTCCAGCGCGCGGGCGCAGGCGCGGGCATAACTGTCGGCGTCGTGATTGTCAGGCAACCGATAGGTGAAGGGTGCGGGCACTCGCGGCATCACCTGCATCACCGGGCCGAAGATCGCGTCGGTCTCGGGATCGCCGGTCACCGAGGCCGCCCCCAGCGTCGCCCCGTGATAGCCGGGATCACGGCCGAGCACCTTCCAGCGCCCGGGCTCGCCCCGGGCGACGGCATATTGCCGCGCCAGCTTGATCGCCGCCTCGGTCGCCTCCGATCCGCCGGAGACCACGAAGGCACGGTCAAGCCCCGGCCCCGCCAGTCGCGCCACCAGATCGGCCAGCAGGATATTCGGCTCGTTCTCGAACAGGGCGCGCGAGGCGAAACAGACCTTCGCCGCCTGCTCGGCCATCGCCGCCAGAACCGCCTTGTCGCCATGGCCGATATTGCTGACCACCGGCCCCGAGGTCGCATCGAAATAGCGCTTGCCCTCGGTGTCCCACATATAGACCCCCTCGGCATGGGAGATCGTCGGCCGCCGCTTCGCCTCGGGTGGCATGTAGAACACCTGGATCGGGCCGCCCTGGGGGCCGAAGGGTCCGCGGGGATCATGGGCGGGGCTGTGCTGCGGGGTCATGACAGGGCTTCCTTATGGTGTCTCGGACGCCATCGCGGTGCTGATCCTCACCGAATCCGGCCCGCGATGCCGATCTGCCCCAGACCTATACCAAAGGCGCCGATCCCCGCGCCGGAAAATTCGCGCCACCCCTGTCCCGGTCGTGGTCCGACCAACAAACTGGCAACCGCCGAACGCCCCGCGCATCGGTGAAGCGCCGAGACAGCGCGGTCATTCCGCGGCCGCCTTGTCGCGGATGGCGGCGCCGTCCCAGCTCTTGCGCGCGCGGTAGAGCGAATTCACGTCCCGAAACCCCAACAGAAAGGCCGCCTCGGCCGAGGAATGGCCGCGCGCCTCGATGAGCTGCGCATCGAGCGCGGCGCGCACTGCCGTCAGCTCCTGCCGAAAGCTGGTGCCAGCCTCGCCCAGCCGTCGCTGCAGGGTGCGCCGGCTCATCCCCAAGTCCGAGGCGATGGTGCCGATGGTGGCACGCCCGGCCGGCAAGGCCGAGGTCAGCGCCTGGCGCAATGCGGTGATGAAACTGCGGTCGGTCGCCACAACGCAAAGGCTGCGTTGCAGCACCTCGACCAGATCGTCGCGCCGCGACGAGAAGGGGGCAGAGGCCGCCCGGGCCGAGAACCCGATTTCCTGCCGCGCCCCCAGCATCACCCTTGTCCCGATGATCTGCTCGAAAAGCCCCCGTTCCGGCGGCAAGGCCGGCAAGGTCACCGTCAGCGCAGGCTGCGGCACGACCGGCCCGCGCCGCGCCAGCGCCACCCAGAACAGCGTCTCGATCGCCAGCAGCAACGGCGGCACCGGCAGCGGTTCCGGCCAGCTGAAGCGAAGCTGCAGCCCGCCGTTATCCTGACCGACGTCAAGGCCAAGCGGCCCGATCAGCGGCTTGTACTGCGCGATCCGCAGCGCCGCCGACGCCAGGTTTTCACTGCACAGGCCGATCAGCAGCGCGGGATCGAGCGTTTCGAAACCGAAATGATCGAGCACCCCCTGATAAAGATCGGCCGCCATCGGCTCGGCCGCCGCGAAAAGCCCGTAATAGACGCGCGGCTCCAGCGCCAGCGACCGATGGCCGCCAGCCGGGATATCGAACCCCAGCGCCCGCGCATAGGCCAGCGTTCCCGGGCCGAGATGAAACCGTTCAGTCATCGTCTTACCCCGCCGTTGGATCAAGATAGATCGGATCGTTCCGATGCGCGATCCAGGCCTGTTTCTGCATCATTTTGATCCAGGCCTCGGTTTCGGCGGGCACCACGTTGCGGAACTTGGTGTTCTCGGCTTCGCAGATGTCGACCAGCGCGTCGACCATGATCTGCGGATCAAGCTGGCCGGGCATCGGCTCGGCCCCGCCGATCATGTCGAACATCGTCAGCATCGGCGATTTCGACAACGAGGTCTTGGGATCGAACCATTCCAGCGCCGTTTCGGCGCCGCGGTCGTTGAAACCGGTGCCGAAGATCCCTGGATTGGCGGTGCAGAATTCGATCCCGGTCTCGGCCAGCTCGGTCCTGAGCCCCTCGATCAGCCCTTCGAGCGCGTGTTTGGTGGCGGTATAGACGGCGGCGAAGGGCACGGTGATCAGCCCGCCCATCGAGGTGACGGTGACGATCTTGCCGGCACGGCGCGCCGCCATCTGCGGAACGAATCCCTGGATCATCGCCAAAGTGCCGAAGACGTTGACCTCGAAATTCTCGCGCACCCGCTCCATCGGCATTTCCGCCACCGGCCCGGCCTGCATCTGGCCAGCGTTGTTGACCAGAATGTCGATCTCATGGGTGAAGGCGCGGGCGCGATCTTGCGGATTGGTGATGTCGAGCTTGATGATCTCCATCTCGACATTAGCCGCCCAGGCCTCGGCCAAAAGCTCGGTCCGCTGCTGCGGGTATTGCACGGCGGCGATAACGTGGTGCCCTTTGGCGGCCAGGGCCAGGGCCAGCCCCTTGCCGAAGCCGCTGGCGGCACCGGTGATCAGAATGCGCTTCATGGCCGCATCTCCCTTCGATTGCTCGGCCCCAATCTACGGAAGCCAGGCCATCGCGAAACCAGCAATGCGCGCCAATGACATTCAAGATGCGCCAAAGCGACCGAGACAGCGGCCGCCGGCCCAGAAGCGACAGGCGGCGCGACCCCGACGGCCGCGCCGCGCCAACGTCACGCTTGCGGCAGCCGCTGGCGGACCAGCGTGGTCCAATAGGAACAGCCCCAGGCGATCACCTCGTCGTTGAAGTCGTACATCGGGTGATGCAGACCGGCCGAGGGGCCGTTGCCGACGTTGATCATCGCGCCCGGCACCTCGTTGAGCATGAAGGAGAAATCCTCGCCCCCCAGGGTTTGCGGCATGTCGAGATGCACGTTCTCGACGCCCGCAACCTCCTGCGCCGCCTTGGCCGCCAGCTCGGTTTCGCGCTCGTGGTTCACCGTCACCGGGTAATGCCGGGTATACTCCAGCTTGCCCTCGCCGCCAAAGGCCAAGGCGATATGTTCGACCATCGCCCGCATCCGGGTTTCCACCATGTCGCGCACCTCTTCGCGCAGGGTGCGCACGGTGCCGGTCATCTCCACCGCCTGCGGAATGACGTTGAAGGCATTGCCGGCGTGGATGGTGCAGAGCGAGATCACCGCGCTGTCGATCGGATCCTTGTTGCGCGAAATCAGCGTCTGCACCGCCTGCAGCAGCGCCGCCGCCATCGGCAGCGGGTCGAGCGTCTGTTCCGGGCGCGCCGCATGGCCGCCGCGACCGGTGATGGTGATCTTCACCTCGTCGACCGAGCCCATGATCGGCCCCGGCGCGATGGTGAATTGGCCGAGCGGCAGGTTCGGCCGGTTGTGCATGCCGTAAACCTCGTCACAGGGCCAGCGTTTGAACAAGCCGTCCTCGATCATCGCCCGCGCCCCGGCGCCGCCCTCTTCGGCGGGCTGGAAGATCACGATCACCGTGCCGTCGAAGGCGCGGCTCTCGGCCAGGTGCTTGGCGGCGCCGAGCAGCATGGTGGTATGCCCGTCATGGCCGCAGGCATGCATCTTGCCCTCGATCTGCGAGGCCCAGGGCTTGCCGGTCTCTTCCTTGATCGGCAGTGCGTCCATGTCGGCGCGCAGCCCGATGGTGCGGCCCGAGGTATCGCTCTGCCCGCGGATCACGCCGACCACGCCGGTCTTGCCGATGCCCTCGTGCACCTCGTCCACCCCGGCGGCGCGCAGCGCCTCGGCGACGGTCTGGGCAGTGCGGGTGACGTCATAGAGCAGTTCGGGGTTCTGGTGCAGGTCGCGGCGGAATTCGGTCAGCGTGGCGACCTCCTTGGCGACCCAGTTCTCAACGGCCATGGATCAGGCCTCCTTCTTCATGCGGTAACGGAAATCGCAATAGGGTGCGCCCTTCATGATGGTCTGGGTGCGGGTCATCTCGATCTCCGGGTTATAGCCGATACAGAAATCGCCATCGCGGTTGCAGGACAGCAGATGGCCGATATCGCCGATCCCCATGTCGCGATACATCTCGGCATAGCGGCAGCGGGTGACGTTGAAATCCATCTTCTCCTCGGAGGCTTCCAGCATCTCGATCCTGAGCGCGTCCTCGCGGGTCCAGGCCGGCTGGATGGCGGCGAAATCGGTCAGGTCCGGGGCATGCCCCAGCGCCTCGGCCAGCATCTGGCCCTGTTCGATGGCGGATTTCGAACAGGCGGCGCCGATCACCGCCTCGGCCTCCTCGCGGCCCGAACGTTCGGTGATCACGTCAAGCACGTGTTTCAGGATCATCGCCTCGATCTTGCGGCGCAGGAGGATCGGGATATCGTTGAGATCCATGCCTTCGGTTTCAGCCATGAGTAGGTCTCCTGTCAGAGGTTCAGTTCCTTGTGGTCCTGGCGTTTCAGCCAGGCAAGATAGGTGGGGGCGACCCGACGCACGATCCCGTGCAGCGGGAAGGGATGCGGCTCGGTCACCGGCAGGGCCAGTTCCTGTTCCGCCACGCCGGTCACCGCGCGCGCCAATTCGCGACCCAGAGAGGTGCCAAGCGCCACGCCGCGCCCGTTGCAGCCGATCCAGGCCCAGCCGTCCGGACCCAGCTTGTGCACGCGCGGGAAGCGGTCCCAGTTCATGCCGATGAAGCCCGACCAGACGTGGGTCATCTCGGGCAGGCCCAGATCGGGAAACGCCTCGGCCAGATTGCGGGCGGCCTTCTGGCGGACCCGGTTGGCGACATTGAAATTCCCCATCACCGCGCCGCCGGTGATCAGCCGGTTACGGGCGTCATAGCGGAAGAAACGCAGATCTCCGCGCGTGTCCGACACCGCCTGCCGTCCCGGCAGGATCTTGGCGCGCAGATTGTCGCTCACCGGCTGGGTCGCCATCTGCCAGCTCAGCACCGGAACGATGGAATGGGCGATCCGGGGGGCGAGCTTCGGCGCCAATTCCCCGGTATAGGCGTTGGTGGCAAGGATCAGCGCACGGGCCTTCAGTGTGCCGCCAGGGGTGCGGATCACCCATTGGGCGCCCTCGCGGACAAAGCTCTGGACCGGGGATTGTTCGTGGATCACCACGCCCAGCCCCTCGGCCGCGCGCGCCATCTCGCGCGCCAAGGCCAGCGGGTTCACATGGCCGCCGGTGCGGTTGTACATGCCGCCATACCAGAAATCAGTGCCGAGGATCTCTGCCGTCTCGCTGGCGTCCTTCAGCTCGGCCGGGAAACCGAACCGCTGCCAGGCGTCGACCCGCTTTTGCGACAGTTTCACCCGGCCAGGGGTATGCGCCGGCTGGAACCAGCCTGCCTGCTCCGCCTCGGCCTGCATGTCGAATTCGCGCACCAGGTTGAACAGCACATCGCCGGAATTGCCGATCAGATTGACCATCCGCCTGCCGGCCTCGCCATAGCGGCTGACCCAGACGTCAGGCTCGGCGCTGGTCAGGATCGGGATCACCTGGCCATTGTTGCGCCCCGAGGCGCCCCAACCGGCGGCCTTGCCCTCCAGCAGCGTCACCGCATGGCCGCGCTTGGCCGCCTCGATCGCGGCGGAAAGCCCGGTGAAACCGGCGCCGATCACCGCGACATCAGTCTCCTCGGTGCCCTTGAGCGGGGCCGTGACAGCACGCTCCGGCGCGGTGGCGGCCCAGAGCGATTTCGGGAATTCGACAGCTTCGCCCATCAGGCGGCTCCTTCTTCTGTCAGGGCGGCGGCCTCATGCGGCAGCCAGAACCAGCGCAGCGCCTCTTCTTCGGCGGGCAGGTCAAGCGGATCGGCGGGCGACAGGCCGGCGGCGGCCCCGGCCAGGGCCGCAGCCTGGGCCAGGCAGGCGTCAAAGTCGGGCAGCGGGCAGTCCATCTCGGCCGCGCCGGACCAGAGCGCCGACAGGCAAGAGGGCGGCGCATCCTCGACCGGTGGACGGGCGCGCCAGACGCCCTCGGTCGGGTCCAGCCGGTAATGCGGCAGCATCTCAAGCCCATGTTCGGCGATGAAGCGGATCGCGGCGGCGATGTGATCGACATCCGCATCCTCGAAGAACCAGTTCACCCCCAGCCGCGCCCAGCCGGGCCGGAAGGCGGTATGGCCGTGATGCACTGCCTCTTCATGCCGCGCACTGGTGGCGCCGTCGATCCGCAGCAGCGCATGACCGTAAGGCCCGGCGCAGGAACAGCCGCCCCGCGCCTGGATGCCGAACAGATCATTCAACAGCGCGACCACGTAGTTATGATGAAGAAGCCGCCCCTTCACCCTGATATTGAACGAGAAAATGCCCAGACGCGGCACGTTGCGCGGGCCCAGCAACTCAACCCCCGGAATGGCGCGCAGGGCATCTTCCAGACGGCGGGTCAGCGTGGTTTCCCGCGCCGCCACCCGCGCCTCGTCCATGTCGCGCTTGAGCTGCATCACCATGCCGGCGCGGATGTTGTCGACGATGGCGGGCGTGCCCCCCTCCTCCCGATGTTCTGGATCGGTGACATAGGAATGCCCCTCGGCGGTGACATAGGTCACCGTGCCGCCGCCCACCATCGTCGGGCGCGCACCGGCGAAAAAGCCGCGATCGGCCACCAGCACGCCCGAGGCGCCGGGGCCGCCGGGATATTTGTGCGGCGACAGCACCGCGGCGTCGATCCGGTCAGCGGCGCCCGGCGCGGTTTCGGCCAGGCGGATCGGCACATAGGGCGCGGCGGCGGCGAAATCGGCGATGCAGAGACCACCATGGGCATGCATCAGACGCGCGATGGCGCGCAGGTCGGTCAGCACCCCGGTGACGTTGGAAGCGGCCGAGAAGGCGCCGATCTTCAGCGGCGCATCCGCATGGGTCGCCAGCTTGCGCTCCAGCGTCTCAAGACAGATGCTCCCCCCCTCGTTCAGCGGCACCCGGACGACGGTGGCGCCGCTTTCGCGCCAAGGCAGATCGTTCGAATGATGCTCATAGGGGCCGACGAAGACCACCGCCCCCTGCTCCAGCCCCATCATCGCCAGCGCCCGCACCAGCTTGTCGACCGCGCCGGTCGCCCCGGCCCCGGTGAAGATCACCGCGTGGTTGTCATCCGCGTCGACCGCCGCGCGCACCGCCTCGCGCGCCATTTCGCGCAGCTGCGTGGTGCGCCTGCCGGTGAAGGAGGTCTCGGTATGGGTATTGCCATAGTAGGGCAACACATGGGTGCGGATCGCATCCTCGATGAAGGCGAGCGCGCGGCCCGAGGCGACGTAATCGGCATAAAGCAACGCACGCGGCCCGAAGGGGCCGGGAATGGCGGTGCCTTCGCCGATCAGGGCACCACGAATATCTTTGAATTCCAGTGACATGTACAAACCTCAGGCGGCATCCGTGCGGAACGATGGAGGAGTCCAGTCGCGTCCGGGGATGGAAGACAGCAAATTCTGCGTATAGGGGTGCTGCGGATTGGCGAAGACCTCGGCCGTCAGCCCGCTTTCGACGATCTCGCCCTTCTGCATGACGATGATCCGGTCGCAAAGCTGCGCCGCGACCCGCAGATCGTGGGTGACGAACAACAGCGACAGGTTCAGCCGGTCGCGCAGATCGGCCAGCAATTTCAGCACCTGCGCCTGCACCGAAACGTCGAGCGCCGAGACGGGTTCATCCGCCACGATCACCTTCGGTTCAAGCGCGAGCGCCCGGGCGATGCCGATCCGCTGCCGCTGCCCGCCCGAGAATTCATGCGGGAAACGGGTGGCGGCGGCGGGCGACAGTTCGACCAGTTCCAGCAGGCGGCGGGCATCGGCGCGCGCCTTGTCGGGATCGGTGCCATGGACGATCGGCCCCTGGGCGATCAGATCGACCACCCGCTTGCGCGGGTTGAGCGAGGCCATCGGATCCTGGAACACCATCTGGATATGCTTGCGCATCGCGCGCAGCTCCCGCGGCGAACAGGCCAGCAGATCCTTGCCGTCCAGTTCCACCTTGCCGGCATCGCATTCCAGCAGGCGGGTAACGATGCGCGACACCGTGGTCTTGCCCGACCCGGATTCCCCCACCACGCCGAGCGTTTCGCCCCGGTGCAACTGAAAGGTCAGATCCTTGACCGCGACAACCGCCTTGCGCTTGCCCGACAGCAGACCGCCGCGCGCGGCGAAGGTCTTTTTCAGCCCGGTGCCCTTCAGCACCACCGGCGCCTGGGTGACGGGTTTCACCGGTGGCGGCGTCAGCGCCGGCACCGCCCCGATCAGGGCGCGGGTATAGGCGTGCTGCGGGTTGTTCAGCACCTCTGACGCCGGGCCCTGTTCGACCATCTCGCCCTTGCACAGGACCGCGACCTTGTCGGCGATCTCGGCCACCACACCGAAGTCGTGGGTGATGAAGAGAACGCCCGCGCCCTCCTGCTCCTGCAGCTCGCGGATCAGCTTGAGGATCTGCAACTGGGTGGTCACGTCGAGCGCGGTGGTCGGCTCGTCGGCGATGATCAGCTTCGGCGACAGCATCAGCGCCATGGCGATCACCACCCGCTGCCGCTGCCCGCCAGACACCTGGTGCGGATAGGCGTTATAGGCCGAGGCCGGATCGGGGATATGCACGCGTTCCAGCATCTCGATGGCGCGGGCCCTGCGTTCGGCGCGGTTCATCCTGGTGTGCAGCCGCAGCACCTCGTCGAGCTGCCAACCCACGGTTTTCTGCGGGTTGAGCGCGGTCATCGGCTCCTGGAAAATCATGGCGATATCCTCGCCGCGGATCGCCCGCATCTCGGTTTCGGTCTTGCCCAGAAGCTCCTGGCCCATGAAGCGGATGGCGCCGCCGGCGACATGGACATGGGGTTCCGGCAAGAGCCGCATGATGGCACCGGCACAAAGCGACTTGCCGGAGCCGGATTCACCGACGAGGCAGACGATCTCGCCCGGTTCGATGGTCAGGTCGAGCCCTTCCAGCGCAAAGGGGCGGTCGGCCCCCTTGGGCAGGGCGATCTTGAGGTCGCGGATTTGCAGGATGGGAGGCGTGTCGGTCATTGTTTCTTCTGCCTCGGGTTCAGCGCGTCATTCAGCCCCTCGCCCAGCAGCGAGAAGGAGAGCACGGTCAGGACGATGGCGATGCCGGGGATGACGGCGCAGTAAGGGGCGGAGCGCAGCACAGCGCGACCCTGGCCGATCATGTTGCCCCAGCTGGCATAGTTGGGATCGCCCAGCGCCAGGAAGGCCAGCGCGCTTTCCAGCAGGATCGACAGCGCCATGATCACCGAGGCATAGACCACGATGGGCGGCAGCGCGTTGGGCAGGATTTCCTTGAAGATGATGGCGGTGTTCGACACCCCGAGGTTGCGCGCCGCATCGACGAATTCGCGGCCCCTGAGCGACATGAACTCGGCCCGGACCATGCGGGCGGGTGCGGTCCAGCTGACGATGCCGATGGCCAGGGTGATCCATTCGATCTTCGACCCCATGATCGCCACCAGCGTCAACAGCAGCACGAAGTTCGGGATGGTCTGGAACGCCTCGGTCACCCGCATCAGCAGGTCATCGACCCAGCCGCCGAAATAGCCGGCAAGCGCGCCGATGACGACACCGATGGCGATCGCGACCAGGGTGGCGACCACCCCGATCAGAAGCGAGATGCGGGCGCCATAGAACACGCCGGACAGCACGTCACGGCCAAGCTGGTCGGTGCCCAGCGGCGTCGCCCAGTCGACGAAGGGCGGCGTCAGCGGCGCGCCGGCGCGGCGCAGCGGGTCGCCGGGATCGACAAGACCTGCGGTCAGCGCCATCAGCACGACGACGGCGAAGATGACGAGCCCCAGCAGGGCCGCACGGTTGCGCCGGTAGCGGCGCCAGAATACCACCAGCCGGGGCGGCTCGGCGGGGGAGAGATCGGTGTCGAGCGAGGTCATGCGAGTTCGATCCGGCTGTCGAGACGTGCATAGAGCAGGTCGGTGAGGAAATTCACGACGACGACGATCAGGGCGCAGAGGAAGATGATCCCCATCAGCGTGTTCATGTCGCGTTGCACCACAGACTGATAGGCAAGCTGCCCCAGCCCCGGCAGGGTGAAGATGGTCTCGACCACGACGGAGCCGCCGAGAACGGTGGAGAATTGCAGGCCCAGCAGCGTCACCACCGGCAAGAGCGCGTTGCGCATGATGTGATGGATCATCAGCCGCACCTCCCCTGCCCCCTTGGCGCGGGCGGTGCGGACGTAATCCAGATCCGCCACCTCGAGCACCGAGGCGCGCATCAGCCGCAGGTAGAAGGAGAGATAGATCAGCGACAGCGCGGCGGTGGGCATGACCAGATGCCTGGCGACATCGACCACATGGTCCCAGCCGGTATAGAAACCGGCGACGGTCTTGATGCCGCCGACCGGCAGCCAGCCCAGTTTGACCGAGAACAGCAGCATCATCATCAGCGACAGGAAGAACGACGGGGTGGCATAGAACACCAGCCCGAGGATCGAGATGATATTGTCGGTCGCCGAATAGACCCGGCGGGCGGCGATGGCGCCCAGCACGACGCCGGCGGTGAAGGCGATGCTGAGCGAGGTCGCCATCAGCATCAGCGTGGTGCCGAGCCGGTCCAGCAGGACGGTCGAGACCGGTTGTTCATAGACGAAGGACCAGCCGAAATCGAAGGTCGCGAGCTTGGCCATATACCGCCAGAGCTGCACCCAGATCGGTTGATCGAGCCCGTATTCGGCGCGCAGCCGCGCGATGAAGGCGGCATCGGCGCCACCCATGTCGCCGACCAGCGCATCGACGGTGTCGCCGGGGGCGAGTTTCAACAGCAGGAAGGTGCCGATCATGATCAGGATGATCACGGGCACGGCCTGCAGCAGGCGGCGCAGCGCATAGATCAGGATCGGAGGGAGGGGGATTTTCATGGGAGGGCGGTCCTTCGCGGGACAGAAAGGACGGGCACCACCGGGGTGCCCGTCCGCAGGGTCAGGTTACTGTTCGATCCAGAGGTCGTACCAGCTCGAGGAGTTCCACCGCGGGGTGTTGTGGTGGTTGTGCAGCTTCTTCGAGGTGACCGAGATGAAGGGATGCTCGATGGCGAAGATCACCGGCAGCTCTTCCATCTCGCGGCGCTGGATGGCGTGATACATCTCGGCGCGCTTCGCGGGATCAAGCTCAGAGGCGGCGTCGTCGATCATCTGGTCCATCACCTCATCCTTCCAGCCGAACTGGTTGGTCCAGGGGGTGCCTTCCGGCTGACCCGAGCGCAGCCAGACCATGGTCGACACGGCCGGGTCGGAGCGGAACTGGTGCCAGCCGTTGGCGGTGTCGAAATCATGGTCGCGATAGACGCCGTTCAGAAAGCCCGGAGCGTCGTTGGTCAGGATCTCGACGTCGATGCCGATCTCCTTCATCGCCTGGGCGTAATATTCGGCCCAGAGCTGGGTGTATTCGCCCCAGGGCGCCGGACGGTGGCGCAGGTGGAAGCGATAGCCGTCCTCCTTCACCGGATAGCCGGCCTCGTCGAGCATCTTCTTGGCCAGTTCCGGATCATAGGCATAGGTCGGCACGTCATCGGTGTAATTGGCGGTATCCGCGCTGGGGATCGGACCCCGGCCCGGCTTGGCATAGCCGCGCATGATGGTCTTGATCGCATAGTCGATGTCGAGACCGTGATACATCGCCTGACGCACCTTCAGGTCGGCCAGGATCGGGTTGCGGTGGTTGAACTCGACGGTCGAATGGGCGACGTTGTTCTCATAACCCTGGGTGCCCACGTCAAAGCGGTCGTCCTTGGACAGCCGTTCGACATCGGCCATCGACACGCCGATAAAGCCCGACTCCTGCACCTCGCCCGCTTCCAGAGCCGCAGCGGCGGCGGATTTGTCCTTGATGAAGCGCCAGACGATCCGGTCCAGATAGGGATAGCCCTTGCGCCAGTAATCCTCGTTCTTCACCGCCATGACATATTGGCCGCGTTCGTATTCGACGAACTTGAAGGGGCCGGTGCCAACGGGAGCGGTGTTGT
Source organism: Pseudodonghicola sp. (assembly GCF_048268305.1). Classification (NCBI taxonomy): domain Bacteria; kingdom Pseudomonadati; phylum Pseudomonadota; class Alphaproteobacteria; order Rhodobacterales; family Paracoccaceae; genus Pseudodonghicola; species Pseudodonghicola sp. The sequence continues at coordinate 20,716 of NZ_JBLWVT010000002.1, read as the reverse complement.
ACTTGTTCTTCAGGATGTCGGTGCCCTCATAGAGATGCTTGGGCACCGGATGGCCGAGATCGGGCATCGCCGCCAGGAACAGCTCCATCGGCATCGGCTTGGAATAGTTGAAGACGGCGGTATGCGGATCGGGGCAGTCGACCGTCTCCAGATTGGCCTGCAGCGCCGAGGAATAGTTCAGCAGCTTCTTCCACAGCTCGATGGCGCTGAAGGCCACGTCGTCGCAGGTGAAGGGCTTGCCATCATGCCAGTTCACGCCTTCGCGCAGCTTGAGGGTGATGTGCAGACCGTCGTCGGTGGAAGACCACTCGGTCGCCAGCACCGGCACATAGCCCTCATAGGACTTGTCGATCAGCGGCTCCATGATCTTGCCGGTGATATTGTAGACCCCGGTCGAGGCCCGCAGCGCGGGGTTCAGGATGCGCTGTTCGGAAATCATGTGGATGACTGCGGTGCCACCCTTTTGCACATCCTCGGCCTGTGCCATGGTCGCAGCGGAGCCAACTACCCCCGCCGTCGCCAGGGCGAGGCCCAGTGCTCTGAGATTTTGCTTCATGTCTGGTTTCTCCCGGTCGGTTCACACCCCGCAGGGCCTTGTCCCTTGGTGCGTAGGTAAAGTGCGACGCACGAACAAGTGATGTCAACACGGAATACCAAAATTCTGTTCCTAATTAGAAAATTCAACTAGGAAGAGATCATTAATTGGGATACAAATTCAAAACATCAGGGGGATCAAGGGAGTTTTCACTTGAAAAAGATTGTTTGGATCACCGGCGCGGGCTCTGGAATCGGGGCCGCGATGGCGCGGACCTTCGCCAGTGCGGGCTATGGCGTGGCCTTGACCGGCCGCACTCGTGACAATCTGGAAGAGGTCGCAGCCTCGCTGCCCGAGGCGGCGCAATCGCTGATCGTGCCGGGCGATGTGACCGACCGGACCGGCATGGCCGCGGCGGCGCAGGAAATCGTCGCCTGGGGCGGCGGCCTGCATGTGCTATGCAACAACGCCGGGCTCAACATTCCCAAGCGCCGCTGGGAAGATTTGGACTGGGAAAGCTGGGACAAGGTCTTTGAGATCAACGTCACCGGCGCGCTGAACGTGATCGCCGCCTGCCTGCCGGCGATGCGCGCCCAGCAGGACGGCATCATGATCCATACCTCGAGCTGGGCCGGCCGGTTCCATTCCGCCGTGGGGGGCGTGGCCTATGGCGCCTCGAAACACGCGCTGAGCGATCTGTCGGCCAGCCTGAACGATCAGGAGGGGGTGAACGGCATCCGATCGACCGCGCTTTGCCCGGCCGAGGTGGCGACGCCGCTGCTGACCCGACGTCCGGGCTTCGATTCCGCCCGCCTGCCCGCGATGATCCAGCCCGAGGACATGGCCGAAACCGCGCTCTACGTGGCGCGGATGAATCCCAATGTCGCCGTCCACGAAATCGTCCTGGCTCCGGTCCGCCGCTGAGCCTGCCCCAACAGGAGACATCACATGACCCATCCGGTCAAAGGTATTGATCACTGCTTCGCGCTCGTTAACGATCTTGATGATGCCGCCAAACAATTCGCCGCGCTCGGCTTCACCCTGTCGCCGCGCGGCACCCATTCGGAATCCAAGGGGACGGCGAATTACACCATCATGTTCCCGCAGGATTATTTCGAACTGCTGGGCATCCTGAAACCGACCGAGCTGAACGCCGCACGCCGCGCCACGCTGGAGCGGGTCGGCCAGGGGCTGCATGCCATCGCCTGCCGCATCGACGATGCCGAGGCCGCCGCCAAGGCGCTGGCCGATCTGGGGATCACCACCGAAGGGCTTGGCAGCTTCTCGCGTCCGGTGCCGCTGCCCGACGGCAGCGAAGGCGTCGCCGCCTTCTCGACCGTCTCCTTCACCGCCGACCAGGTGCCGCTGGGCATGGTCTTCATGTGCGAGCACAAGACCCGCGACACCGTCTGGATCCCCGAACTGCTGACCCATGCCAACACCGCCTGCGGCCTGGGCGCCATCCTGGCGATGTCCGATACCCCGGCCGAGGATGCGGCGGGCTTTGCCCGGCTCTGGGCCAAGGGTGCGGTCACCGAGGCTGACGGGGTCTTCACCGTCACCACCGGCGACAAGTCGGCGCCGCTCGTGCTGATGAGCCCGGCGAAGATGGCCGAGACCTATCCGGGTGCCGATCTGGCGGCGACCACCCGCGGCGCGCTGACCGCCCTGCGCATCAAGGTCGCCGACATCGAGGCGGCCAAGGCCTGTCTGGACAAGGCCGGCATCACGCCCTTGAAGACCGCCGCCGGCATCGCCGCCGGACCGGAACATGCCGCCGGCGTCATCGTGGAATTCGTCCCCACATGACAGATCCGAAGCCCCGCAAGACCGGCACCAAACCGGCCGAGAGCATCACCTTCGACGAGATCGACCAGCGTATCCTGGAGATGTTGCAGCAGGACAGCGACACTCCGATCCAGGCGATTTCCGAGGCGGTGGGGCTGTCGGCCACCCCGTGCTGGCGCCGCATCAAGCGGATGGAGGAGGCCGGGCTGATCAAGCGGCGTGTCGCTCTGGTCGACCAGAACCGCGCCAATGTGCCGCTGACCGTCTTCATCGGCGTCAGCACCCCCCGGCACGAAATCGACTGGCTGAACCGGTTCCGGGCGCTGATCGACGAGATCCCGGAAATCCTCGAAGCCTATCGGCTGACCGGGACGGTGGATTACATCCTCAAGGTCGTGGTGCCGGACATGGCGACCTATGACGCGGTCTACAAGCGGATGATCGAGCGACTGGATTTCAGCCAGGTCAATTCGATGATTTCGATGGAGGAACTGAAGTTCACCACCGTCATCCCGACCAAATATCTGTAAGGTGACGGGCCGGGGCGCCTATGGTCCCGGCCCGTTTCCGGCAAGCCTCAGTCGAAGACCAGCCCACCATCGACCACCAGGTTCTGCCCGGTGACCGCCCGTGCCCAGGGCGAGGCGAAGAACAGCACCGCATCGGCCAATTCCTGCGGCGTCGTCACCTGCCCCAGCGGCGTCTGGCTGGCGATGATGTCGAAAACCGCCTCGGGCGTGGCGGCGCTGGCGTCAGTGGTGCGCAGCAGCCCGCCCGACACCATGTTGACCGTTACGCCCAGGGGCCCCAGTTCCTTCGCGGCGGTGCGGGTAAAGCCCAGCAGCGCCGCCTTGGCGGTGGTGTAATCGTGATAGGGCACCACCGGGTTTTGCACCAGATTGGTGCCGATGGTGACAACCCGCCCATAGGCCTGCGCCGCGAAGTGACCGCGCAGCGCCTGCAGGCAGTTGAGCGCCCCGCCGACAGCGGTTTCGGTCTGCCGCGCGATCTCAGCCCAGCTCAACTGGTCGAGATGCGCGCGCGCCTCGCCGTTGAAGGAGAAATCGGCCAGCGCGTTATGCACCAGCACGTCCGGCGCCCCAAGGCTGTCGGTGATCGCCGCGACCATCCCGGCGACCTCTTCCGGCCGGGTGACATCGGCGCGGAAAGCCTGGGCGCGCGGCCCCAGTTCCTCGGCCAGCGCCCGGGCGGCGGCGTCGCTGTTGCGATAGTTGATGGCGACCCGGGCGCCTTCGCGCGCAAAGGCACGGGCGATCGCGGCGCCAAGGCCGCGGCCGGCGCCGGTGACAAGGACGGTCTGGTCCTGAAGCGGTTTGATCATGGCTCGGCCCTTTCGGCGAGAGTGAAGAAGTGATTGGTGGGGCCATGGCCATGGCCCACCTGCAATTGGTCAGCCGCAGCGATGGCGCCGGCGACATAGGCCTTGGCGCGCTCGACCGCCTGCACCAGCGGCAGGCCGTGCCCCAGCCAGCAGGCCAGTGCCGACGACAGGGTGCAGCCGGTGCCATGGGTGTTGGCGGTGGCATGGCGCGGCCCGGTGATCCAATGGCAGACCTCTCCCTCGACCAGCAGATCGGGGCAGTCCTCAGCCGCCAGATGCCCGCCCTTCAGCAGCACCGCCTGAGGCCCCAGCGCCAGCAGCGCGCGCGCCTGTTCCTCCATCTCGGCCCGATTGGTGGCCTCGGGGCGGCCCAGCAGATCGGCGGCCTCGGGCAGGTTCGGGGTGATCACCCGCGCCCGGGGCAGCAGCCGGCCCAGCGCCGCCACCGCCTCGGCCGCCAGCAGGCGATCGCCGCTTTTCGCCACCATCACCGGGTCGAGCACGATGGGGGCGTCCAACCCTTCCAGCGCGCCGGCGACGGCGGCGATGATCGGGGCGGAGCCCAACATGCCGATCTTGACCGCGTCGATGCGGATGTCCTGGCGGATCATCGCGATCTGGTCGCGGATCATCTCGGGGCGCACCGGATCGACGGCGCTGACCCCGCAGGTGTTCTGCGCCGTCAAGGCAGTCAGCGCCGCCATCGCATAGCCACCATTGGCCGAAATCGCCTTGATATCGGCCTGGATGCCCGCCCCGCCCGAAGGGTCGGACCCGGCAATGGAAAGGATATTGGGGATCATGCGCGGCTCCATTCATCAAAAAGGGCACGGGTCGCGGCCTGCGGGTCGGGGGCCCGGGTCCCCGCGGTGACCCCCGCCAACCCGACCGCCCCCGCCGCTTGCAACGCCGCCGCATCGCCCAGCCCGAGCCCGCCGATGGCAACGGTGGGCACAGAGACGGCGGCGACGATCTGCGCCAGCCCCCCCATGCCGATGGGCAGGGCATGGTCAGGCTTGGTCGCGGTGGCGCGCACCGGGCCGGCACCGATGTAATCGACCCCCGCCGGCACATGACCCGCCTGCGCCACCGTCTCGATGGAGAGCCCGAGGATCGGATCGGGCCCCAGCCGTTGCCGGACCAGCCGGGGATCGCCATCGCCCTGCCCGATATGGAGGCCATGCGCCCCGGCGCTCAGCGCCACCTCCAGCCGGTCGTTGATGATCAGCCGCACGCCGAACGCCTCCATCTCGGGCAATAGGGCGACGGCCAGCGCGTGCAGCTCGGCATCCGAGGCATGCTTGTCGCGCAGTTGCACCGCCCAGGCGCCGCCCCGGGCGGCGGCCCGCGCCTGGTCGATCACCGGGATCGGCCCCTCGGGGTCGGTGACGACATAGACTGGCCCGATGGTGCGCCCGATCATGCCACGGTCACCTTCGCGCCCGCGCTCACCGCCTCGGGCGTCAGGGCGTGCAGCGCATCGAGGAAGGCCACCTGGAAGCTGCCCGGCCCCTGCGCGCCCTGCCCCGCGACCTCTCCCGCCAGACCGTAGAAGGCCAGCGCCGCCGCAGTCGCCTCAGGTGCCGGGTGACCGACGCAAAAGGCCGCGATCACCCCGTTCAGCGAACAGCCCAGCGCCGTGACCTTTGGCATCAGCGCATGGCCATTCGCCACCCGCAACGCCCGGCTGCCGTCGGTGACGAAATCGACCGGGCCGGACACCGCGACGACCGAGCCGGTCCGCAGCGCCAGAGCGCGCGCCGCCGTTTCCGCCGCGGCGACGCTGTCGCCGGCGTCAACCCCACGGCCACCGCCACCGAGCCCGGCCAGCGCCAAGATTTCCGAGGCATTGCCGCGCACCACGGTTGGGCGCAGGTCGAGCAGCCGGACCGACAGGTCCTGACGGAACCGCGTCGCCCCCACCCCCACCGGGTCGAAGACCCAGGGACGCCCCAGATCGGCCATCACTCCGGCGCAGTCCAACATCGCCTCGGCCCAGGCGGGATCAATGGTGCCGATATTGACCGTCAGCGCCCGCGCCAAGGCGGCGAATTCCGCCGCCTCCTCCCGCGCATGGACCATGGCGGGCGAGGCGCCAGCGGCCAACAGCACATTGGCCATGATATTCATCGCCACGAAATTGGTGATATTGTGGATCAGCGGCGCCTCGGCCCGCATGTCGCGCAGATATAGCCCGGTCTCGTCCATCCGTCTCGCCTTGTGCCCAGGCGAGGAGAGCGAAGACGGCGCAAGATCCCGCGCGGGATCGGCTGACCGGCTTGCAGACTCCCTACGCCAGCATGATCTGGTTCAGGTTCGGAGGGTTCTTCTCAGCCCGCATGCACGGACGCCCCTGTCTGTGGCGCAATCAACGCCCGCAACGGGGAGATGTCAAGCAGGGCCAACTCCGCGCCGGCGGCAGACGGCGGGCGGCCCACCTGTCTGGGAGATCGGGAGGGCCGGCCCGACGGTCGGGCCCGAGGTTACCCTGCATCTCGATCGGCTCGTCCCCTCACCCGGCGGCACGCGACCAGGATCACCGCGCCCGCCCGCCGGTTCCAGGCGGCCCGCGTCCGGGCCGATTGCACGCCTGCGACCGTGGGAGACGGCAAGCCAGCGGACGCCGGGTCAGTCGACCGCCAAAGCCTTTTCCCTGTGAACACCATTAATTGTATGACATAACAAAAACACAACTATTGAGGTCTTCATGTCGTCGGCGCTTGACAGTATTGCCCCCGTTGCCCGCAAGGAAACGCTCGGTGCCATTGTGCGCGAGGAACTGCGCTCCGCGCTGATGGACGGGCGATTCCGGCCGGGCGAAAAGCTCACGATTCGGGCGGTTGCAAATGCGCTCAACGTCAGCCTGACCCCGGCACGCGAAGCGCTTTACAACCTGATGGCCGAGGGGGTTCTGGAAAGTGGCGCCAATGGCACGGTCTTCGTGCCCAGCCTGGACGAGCCCCGCATTCGCGAATTGTCCCTGATCCGCATCCGCCTGGAAGGGCTGGCCGCGCGCGAGGCGATGCCCAATCTCGCCCCCAAGGACTTCGACCGGCTGAGCGAGATCAACAGCCAATTCGCCAAGACCGACAAAGAGAAGGAACATGCCAAGCTGATGCAGCTCAACTGGCAGTTCCACTTCGGGCTCTACGAGGCCGCCAATATGCCTGCCCTACTGAAGATCATCGAAACCTGCTGGTTGAAAATGGGCTCCTATCTCAATGTCATCTATCCCGATTATGGCAGTGTGGGCGTCGGGCGCGACAATCACGCCCGCATTCTCGCCGCGTTGCAGGGCGGCGACGCCAATCTGCTCGAAGATCACATCCGGACCGACATCGAACAATCGACCGCATGGGTCATCCAGATGATCCGCGATCGCCGCCTCCCCGCCTGAGCGGCCTCAGGCGGGTCTTTCCTCCCCCCGGCGGGGGGAAGGATGCGAGACGCCGATGATCCCTAGCCCTCGGCCCCGACCTCGGCCGCGGCACGGGCGGCGGCCAGAACCGACAACCGCGCGGCAAGCGTGGCCGAGGCCGGCGGCGCCGGTTCCAGCGCCACCGGTGCGGGCGCGTCGGCGTGATGGCAGGCGACCAGCGTCTCGCCCTCGCCCACCGCCGTCAGCTCGGGGCGGGTCTGCTTGCAGATGTCGCTCGCCAGCGGGCAACGCGGATGGAAGGCACAGCCCGATGGCGGGTTCAGCGCCGAAGGCGCATCGCCCTCCGGCGCCTCGGTCGCGGCACGCAGCCCTGGCACCGGGCGCGGCGCGGCGGTGATCAGCGCACGGGTATAGGGATGGCGCGGATCGGCGAAGAGCTGCTCGGCCGGCGCCTGTTCGACGATCCGGCCCAGATACATCACCGCCACCCGGTCGGCGATATGGCGCACCACCGACAGGTCGTGGCTGATGAAGACATAGGCCAGCCCAAGCTGCGCCTGCAGATCCTGCAACAGGTTGACGATCTGCGCCTGCACCGAGACGTCGAGCGCCGAGACCGGTTCGTCGCAGACGATCAGCCGCGGCCGGGTCGACAGGGCGCGGGCGATGCAGATCCGCTGCCGCTGACCGCCGGAGAATTCATGCGGATAACGGTCGGCGTGATGTTCCGCCAGGCCCACCGTCTTCAACAGCTCGTCGACCCAATGCTTGGCCCGCTCGCCCGAGGCGACGCCATGCAGCAGGATCGGCTCCATCAACGTCTCGCGCACCGTCATGCGCGGGTTCAGCGACCCGAAGGGATCCTGGAACACCATCTGCATGTTGCGCCGGGTCGCCTGCAACCGGCCGGGGGACAATTCGGTGATCTCCTCGCCGTCCAGCTTGACCGACCCGGCGGTGGGTTCGATCAGCCGCATGACGGCGCGACCGGTGGTGGACTTGCCGCAACCGGATTCGCCGACGATCGCCAGCGTTTCACCGGCGGCGACGGTGAAGGAGACATCCGAGACCGCCTGCACCACATTCACAGCCTTGCGGAACATGCCCGCCCCCAAGGGGAAATGCTTGGTCAGGCCTTTGACTTCCAGAACCAGGGGTTTCATGCGGCGATCTCCTCGATGGGCGCACGCCAGCAGGCGACCAGCCGGTCCCCGTCGATCGCGCGCAGCGGCGGTTGTTCGGCGCGGCATTGCTGGGTCGCCAGCGGGCAGCGCGAGGCGAAGCGGCAGCCCTTGGGCATCGCCCAGGGCGGCGGCACCGATCCGGGGATGGTCTCCAGCCGGCTGCCCTTTTCGTCGAGCCGAGGCACCGCGGCCATCAGCCCCAGCGTATAGGGGTGCATCGGCGCCTGGAACAGATCGCGGGCCGAGGCGCGCTCGACCACCTTGCCGGCATACATCACCACCACCTCGTCGCAGGTCTCGGCCACCACGCCAAGGTCATGGGTGATCAGCACGATGGCGGCGCCGGTGCGGGCCGACAGGTCGCGCATCAGATCGAGGATCTGCGCCTGGATCGTCACATCGAGCGCGGTGGTCGGCTCATCGGCGATCAGCAGGTCGGGGTCATTGGCCAGCGCCAGCGCGATCATCACCCGCTGCCGCTGCCCACCGGACAGCTGGTGCGGGAAATCGTCCACCCGTTTCGACGGCGACGGCAGCCGCACCAGGTCGAGCAGTTCGACGGCGCGCTCGCGCGCCTCCTTGTGGCTGATCCGGCGATGCGCCCGCAGGCTTTCGATGATCTGGTCGCCGATGGTATAGACCGGATTGAGCGAGGTCATCGGTTCCTGGAAGATCATCCCCATGCGGCTGCCGCGCAGGCCGCGACGTTCCTTCGCCGACATTTTCAACAGATCGCGCCCCTCGAACAGCACCTCGCCGCCGGCATAGCGGCCGGGCGGGGTCGGGATCAGCCCCATGATGCCCAGCGAGGTCACCGACTTGCCGCAACCGCTTTCCCCCACCACGCCCAGGGTCGCGCCGCGCCGGACCGAGAAGCTGACCCCGTCGACGGCGCGAAACACGCCGCCTTCGGTCTTGAATTCGATCTGGAGGTCTTTCACCTCCAGCAGCGGGGCATCCTTGGCCTGGCTTGCGGGGCTCATGCGTCTTTCCCTTTTGCATAGGTGATGGGCGCGGCCTGATCATGGCTGCGATGGCGGAAATCCAGCTCGCGGAACTGCGCCTCGGCGCGGCGTTGCGCCGCCTCCAGCCCGTCAAGCTCGGCGTCGATGTCGAAGGCCAGCGCGGCACCCGCGCGCACCAGCGCCCGGCCGTCGACGAAGGTATCGGTGACGGCGCGTTCGCCGGCGACATAGATCAGCGAATTCAGCGGGTCGCGCAGCGGCCGCATCGCCCGGTGTTTGGTATCGGCGAGGAAGAGGTCTGCCTTCATGCCCGGCGCGAGCTTGCCGATATCCGGCATCCCGAGGATCGCCGCGCCACCGATGGTGGCAGCGTTGAAGGCGTCGGCGGCGCGGATGTCATAGACATCGCCCGACATCAGCCGCGAATTGATCAATGCGTGGCGGATTTCCTCAAGCATGTTGTGGGGATAGGTATCGGTGCCGATCCCCATCGGGATGCCGCCGCGCAGATAACGACCGAAGCTGCGCATGGCGACGCCACGACGCTGGAACACCGTCGGGCAATGCGCCACCGCCGCGCCCGAGGCGGCGAGCCGCGTGAAATCGCTCGACCCCGGCCAGCCGGCCCAGGGGTGATCATTCAGAAAGATGCCGTGGCCGATGATCAGCCCGGGTTTCAGCACGCCCAAGTCATTGAGCCATTCGATCGGCGTGCGACCGTGGCGGGCGGTGATCTCGTTGAACTCGACCATGCTCTGGGCGGCATGGATCTGCATCGGGATGCCGCGCGCCTGCGCCTCGGCGAAGCTGTCCTGGATCAGCGCGGCGGAACAGGTGTCGATCTGGGCGGGCGCGATCATCCCCGACAGCCGCCCCGAGGGGTGGGCGGTGGCGGTGTCGATGACCTCAAGCGCTTCGGCCATGGCGGCGCGACCATCGTCCGCGGCCCAGTCATAGTCTACCGAATAGCCGGTCTTGGTGAACCAACGGGCAGACCGATACATCGGCGCGGCCACGGCGCGCAGGCCCGAGGCGGCGAGGATATCGACCCAGCCCTCATAGGCGACGGAGAGATCGACGATGGTGGTCACCCCGGACAGCGCCAATTCGCTGAAGGCGACCTTGGATGCCGCATGGGTGCCCACCAGATCGGGGCGGAACAGCGGCATGAATTCGTAAAGCGACGACATCCTGAGGCCGGGCGAGCCCAGCTCGTCCAGCATCCCCTTGTTCATCGGTTCGGAGGAGGGATGCGAATGGATGTCGATCAGCCCGGGGCAGACCAGCCGGTCGCGACCGTCGATCTCCTCGGTCACGGGGCCGATCCATTGGCCGCCGACCTGCAGGATTCGATCGCCGGCAAAGGCGAGATCCTGGTTTTCGATCAACCGATGGCTCTGGGCGAGATCGTCCCAGGCCACGATATAGGCGGCGTTGCGGATCACGGTGACGGGGGATTGGGGCGTATCGGACATGCGCGGCGCGCTCCTCGGGTGGGTCTTGGAGGTGTCGGGAGACGGGTGATCAGACGGGACCGGGCCGGGAAAGCCGGCCACGGTCTGAGGTCTCGGACGCCCCCGGATCCTCTCCGGGGACGTCACGGCAATCAGTCGAGATAGCCGATCTGCAGCCCCTTATAGAGACCGGCCCCATAGATGTTATGGGCGGTGAAGGGCTTGAGCTTCTTCGAATAGGCGATCTGCATCGGCTTGTGATAGATCGGCAGCCAGACGGCGGCCTCGGTCACCTTCTCCTGCACGATGCCGTAATCCTTCGCCCGAACCTCGTCACTGACGGCGATGGAGCCTTCATAAAGCAGCTTATCGGTTTCCGGATCGTTCCAGTTCATCCGGTTCGGCGACGGCATGTTCGACGAGCGGAAATAGAGGTTCAGCGCGTCCCCGGCCGAGATATAGGGGAAGCCCATGGTGAACATGTCGAATTCCTGGGTCGCCAGCTTGCCCCAGGCGACAGTTGCGTCGAACGGCTGGATCTGCATGTCGATCCCGACTTTCAGCAGATAGGCCTGAACCGATTCCACCACCTGCTGCCAGGCGCCGGTGAAGGAGTAGACCACCGGTTGCAGCAGCTTGCCGTCCTTTTCGCGCTTGCCGTCCGCGTTCAGCTTCCAGCCCGCCTCGTCCAGCAGTTGCGCCGCCTTTTCAGGATCGTATTTCTGCAGCAGGGGTTCGACCTTGGGATCGTAATCCAGTGCCCCTTTCGAGACATAGGAATAAGCCGGCTGCACCTCGCCGAAGAACAGATCCTCGGCCATGGCGGCCTGATCGACCGCCCAGTTGATGGCCTGCCGGACCCGCGGATCATCAACCCCTTCCTTGTCGATCTTGAAACCGATGTAGTTGGTCCAGAAGGCTTCGTCCGATTCCACCACCGTGACGGTCGGCGCCTTGCGCAGCTTGTCGACGCCGATGAAGGGCACATAGGGGCTGATCTGGCCCTGACCGGTCATCAGTGCAACGGTGCGGGTCGCGGCCTCGGGCACCACCTGCCAGGTGATCTTCTCGACCTGTGCGGGGCCCTTGTTCTCATAGTTCGCCGGACCCCAGTGATAATCCTCGTGGCGGGTCATCACCATCTTGTCGCGCGGCGTCCAGCTTTCCCAGCAGAACGGGCCGGTGCCGTTGAAGCCGGTCACGCCGAAATCCTTGCCGAGCTTCTCGACCGTATCCTTGTCGACGATCGAACCGAAGCTCTGCGCCAGTTGATAGAGCAGCTCGGAATGCGGCGCGTTCAGCTCGTAGACCACGGTGGTGGCATCCGGCGCGGTGATCGACTTGACGTCGCCCATCCGCCAACTCACCGGCGACTTGGTTTCCGGATCGAGCCAGCGGTTCAGCGAATAGGCCACGTCATCGGCGGTCATCTTCTTGCCGTCGCAGAAGGTGACGTCGTCGCGGATCTTGAAAGTATAGATCAGACCATCGTCCGAGACCGTCCAGCTCGACGCCAGAAGGGGTTCGATGGTCTTCATGTCCTCGGCCAGGCCCACGATGGTGTCGGCCAGCATGAACAGCACTTCCGAGCCGGCAAGGGCGGCGGTGCGGGGCGGATCGTAGTGGTTCGAGTCGAGCTCGCGGATGATGGTGACTTCCTGCGCGGCGGCGGGCAGGGCCACGGCGGTGACAAGCGCCGCCAGCCCGAGCCGGACCCGGCTGCGGAAGGAGGTCTGGGTGAAGGGAATCATGTGAAGTCGTCTCCTTGTTGGTCGTTTGGTTTTATTGTTTGGCCCGGCCCGCTCGCGCGGATCAGGCCTGCAGGCGCGGGTCGAGCACGTCCCGCAGCGCATCGCCGGCGACATTCGCCGACAGCACGATGACGAAAATCAGAACCGAGGGGATCACCGCGATATGCGGCGCGAACAGCAGGAACTCCCGCCCCTGCGAGGCCATCATCCCAAGCTCGGCCGCCGGCGGCCGGGCTCCGAGCCCCAGGAAGGACAGCGTCGCGCCGATCAGCACGATCTGGCCGAAGCGCAGCGAGATGAAGATCATGATCGAGGAGATGCAGTTGCGCAGCAGATAGCGGTTGAAAAGCGCGAGGTCCGACAGGCCCACGGCGCGGCCGGCCTCGATGAACTCCTGCTTCATCACGCCGATGGCGATGCCGCGGGCGATCCGGGCGCAATCGGGCACCGAGGAGACCGCGAGCGCGATGATCACCGGCACGATCCCCTGCCCCATCACCGCCACCAGGGCGAGGCCCAGCAGGATGGCCGGGAAGGACAGCAGGACGTCGATGCCCCGCATCACCCAGGGGTCCAGCCGGGCGTAGAAGGCCGACAGCAGCCCGATCAGCGAGCCGATGGCGCCTCCGATGCCGACGGCGACAAAGCCGATCAGCAGGGTCAGCCGGGTGCCATAGAGCAGCCGCGACAGGATATCCCGCCCCTGCCCGTCGGTGCCCAGCAGATGGTCGGCCTCGCCCATGTCGCTCCAGGCCGGCGGCGTCATGATAGACCGCGAGTTCGACGCCGGATCGAAGGGCGCTAGAAGCGGGGCGAAGAGCGCGCCGAGGATGATCGCGGTCAAGGTGATCAGCGCCAGCGCCGCGGCGCGGTCGCGCAGCAGACGACGGAACCAATGAGCGCGTGCCGGCGGCGCGGCGGTGGCCGTTCCCTCTTCGGTCGCGGCGGTGATGTCTTCGGGATCGGTCACGGCCAAGGTCATTTGCGTACCCTCGGATCAAGAATGGAATAGAGAACGTCGATGATCAGGTTGATGGTGATGAACCCCAGCGCGAAGAGCAGAACCGCCCCCTGCGCCACGGTGAAATCGGACGACAGGATCGCCCCCACCACCAGCCGGCCGAGGCCGGGCCAGGAAAAAATCGTCTCGGTCACCACGGCGCCGCCCAGCAGATAGCCCGCCTGCAGGCCGATCAGGGTGATCACCGGGATCAGCGCGTTCCTGAGCCCGTGTTTCAACACCACGCGGATTTCCGACAGCCCCTTGGCCCGCGCGGTGCGCACATGGTCAAGCTTGAGCACCTCGAGCACCGACGACCGGGTCATCCGCGCCACCGGGCCGATCAGGATCAGCCCCAGCGACAGCGCCGGCAGGAACAGCGCCATGAAGCCCTGGGCGGTATACCAGGGGCCCGGCCTGCCGATGAAGGGGAAGATCGGCCAGACCACGCCAAGGTACTGGATCAGCAGCAGGCTGATGAAGAAGATTGGCAGCGACACGCCCGCCACCGACAGCCCCATCACCATCCGATCGGCGAGCGATCCGCGCAGCACCGCGGCCAGCGTGCCCATGGCGATGCCGATCGGCACCGACCAGACCAGGCTGGCCAGCATCAGTTCCACCGTCGGGCCGATGGCGGCGCCCAATTCCTCGGTCACCGTCTTGTTCGAGATCATCGACCGCCCCATGTCGCCGTGGGCAATCCGCTCGATATAGGCCCAGAACTGGACCAGAACCGGCCGGTCGAGCCCCATCTCCTCGCGGATCTGGGCCACCACTTCGGGCGTGGCGGTAGGGCCCGCCACCACCCGGGCCGGATCGCCCGGGACAAGCTGCAACAGCAGGAAGCCGAACAACAGCACCCCGAAGAGCACCGGGATCGACAGAAGCAGACGGTCGATGATGGTGCGCAGCATCAGGCAGCGTCTCCGCGGCTGTAGACGACTTCACCGCCGAGGATCGTCATCTGACATTTGGCGTCGAGGATCGCCTCGGGGTCCACGTCGAAGAAGTTGGTGTCGAAGACCGCGATATCGGCGAGCTGTCCGGGGACCAGCCGGCCCTTGATCTTCTCGTCATGGACGCCATAGGCGCTTTCATAGGTATAGCAGTGCAGCGCCTCGGCGACGCTCAGCCGTTCATCCTCGCCCAGCGACTGGCCGGTGTCGGACTTGCGCGCGATCATGCCATAGAGCGCGGGCAGCGGATCGGGCTCGGTCACCGGGCAGTCGGTCGAGCCCGAGGGATGCAGGCCGGACTCGAGCCAGGTCTTGAACGGATAGCTCTTCTTCGGCTTGTCCGGGCCCATGCACATGAAATAGCCGTCGCCGAAGAAATAGAGGAACGAGGGCTGGCCCGCCGGGATCACCTTCATCGCCTTCATCTGTTCGAGCTGCGCCGGCGTATGCCAGCCGCAATGTTCGATCCGGTGGCGGCGATCCTCGGCCGGCTCGGCGGCATAGGCCTTTTCATAGGCCGCAAGCACCATGCCGATCGCCGCATCGCCGATGGCGTGGGGCGCCATCTGATAGCCCATCTTGTGGGCCTTCATCACCAGCTCGTCGGTCTGTTCCTGGTTGAGACAGGGCACGCCGTAATTGTCGGGCTGCTTGTAATAGGGCTCAGACATCCAGGCGGAATAGCCGCCGATCGAGCCGTCGGTGAAGATCTTCACCGGCCCGATGCGGAACATGTTGTCGCCGACCCCGGTCACCAGCCCCTTGCCATAGGCGTAATCCAGAATGTTGCGCTCCAGATCGCCCATCAGCGTGCCGGCAACACGCACCGGCAGGCGGCCGGTCTCGTTCGCCTTCATATAGGCGTCAAGCTCGCCCTCGCCGATGCCCATGCCGATGGCGGCCTCCATCACCGAGGTGACGCCGAGTTTCAGGAGTTCCTGACCACCGCGTTCGATGGCGTTGACCAGATCGTCCACCGTGGGCTGCGGCTGGGCGCGCGACACCGGCACCCGGGCGTTTTCCAGCAGCAGGCCGCTCAACATACCCTGATCGTCACGGCCGATATGGCCACCATAGGGTTGCGGCGTATTGTGCCCGATGCCGCCGGCCTGCAACGCCAGCGTGTTGGCGACCGCCGCATGGCCGCAGGCGCGCGACAGCATCACCGGGTTGTTCGGCGCGACCGCGTCCAGTTCCTTCATATGGGGGTGGCGCAGTTCGGTCAGCTTGTCGTGATCGTAACCGCGCCCGATGATCCAGGCACCCGGCGGCAATTGTTCGGCCGCCGCCTTCACCCGATCCAGCAGCGCCTGAATGCTGCGCACCCCGGCGTGCGGCCGCAGGTCCACCTGCAGCAGGTTCAGGCCGTAAAGATAGAGGTGCATATGCGCGTCGTTCAGCCCCGGAACGGCGAATTTGCCGCCCAGGTCGATGATATCGGTCTCGGGCCCGGCCAGGGCGGCGATCTCGTCAGCGGTGCCGGTGGCAAGCACCTTGTCGCCCTCGATGGCGAGCGCCTCGGCGAAGCCTTCCTTCAGGCCACACCAAATCTTGCCGTTGGTGAGAATGCGGGTGGGGGTGGTCATGTGCGAACCTTTCGATGAAAGCATGTCTGGGAGGGTCCGGAATGTCCGGCCTGGGCGGGCATCCTCAGTAGCCCGCAGTCAGATCGACCGCGCCGGGCGGCGCGCGCCCCTCGCTGATCGCGATGCAGTTTTCCGCCAGTTGCCGTAGGATCTCGTCGCGGGTGGAATCCGAGGCCTTGTGCGGCGTGATCAGGATTTCGGGACGCGCCCAGAACGGATGGTCGGGCGACAGGGGTTCCTGCCGGAAGACATCGACCGTCGCCGAGGCGATCCGCCCCTGATCGAGCGCCTCGAGGAAATCGGCCTCGACCAGATGCTCGCCCCGGCCGATCTGCACCAGGCTCGCGCCCTCGGGCATCCGCGCGAAGAAATCGCGGTTGAGGAAATCGCGGGTCTCCTCGGTCAGCGGCAGCACGTTGACCAGGATCTGCGCCTGCGCCGCGACCTCGGTCAGTGCCGCGGGGCCCGAGATCACCTCGACCCCCGGTTCGACCTCGGCCGCACCAGTGGAACGCCGCGCCGCCAGCACGCGATAGCCCATCGCGGCGATCGCCCGGGCGCACATCCGCCCCATCAGGCCAAAGCCCAGAACCCCGACCGTCACCTGCCCCGGCAGGGCGGGGCGAAAGCTGCGCTCCCAGGTGCGGGTCGTCTGGTTCTTCACATAGTCGCCGATCCGGCGATGATGCCAGACCACGTTCCAGGCCGCGAATCCCGCCATCATCTGCGCCTGCGCCTCGTCGCGGATGCGCGAGACCACCGCCGTCTCAGGCAGCGACGGGCAGGCGATGATGCTGTCGACCCCGGCGGCGATGGAGGAGACCAGCCGGATATTGGGAAAGGCGTCGAAAGCATCGTCCGCCGGTCGCCAGGCCAAGGCGAATTCGACCGCGGCCGGATCGTCGATCTGTTCAGGACGCAGGATTTGCAGCCCCGACCGCCCGTCATCCGCGAAGATGGTGGCCAGATCGAACACCTCTGACAGGGCGACGACCGGGATCAGGGGTTTGCGGGACATGTCCATCACTGATCGAAATCCGGATGGCGCTTCTTGCACAGGCGCAGATAGGCGGTCCATTCCGCGTCCGGTTTGCCGGCGGCCTGATGCTGCTCCGCCCAGCCCTCTTCCTGCCGCGCGGTATGTTCGGCCAGCTCGTCGGACAGCTGGTTCGGCGTCTGCCGGCTGCTCATCACTGCGATCTGGGCCCGGCAGGCGCGTTCCAGATCCATCATCGCCCGGAACGCCTCGCCGACGGAACGGCCGCAGGTCAGCAGCCCGTGGTTGCGCAGGATCATCGCCGATTTGTCGCCGAGATCGGCGACGATTCGGGCGCGCTCCTCGAGGTTCAGCGCGATCCCCTCATAGTCGTGATAGGCCAGCCGGTTGAAGAAGGGCGCCGACCACTGGTTCAGCGGCAGCAACCCCTCTTTCATCGAGGCGACGGCCACACCGGCGACCGTATGGGTATGCAGCACGCAGGCGACATCGGGCCGCGCCGCGTGAATCGCCGAATGGATGGTAAAACCGGCCTTGTTGATGCCCGCCCCGTAGGGGTCGTTCAGAATATCACCGTTGATGTCGATGACAGCCAGATTTCCGGCGGTCACCTCGTCGAACCGCAGCCCGTAGGGGTTGATCAGAAAGGCATGATCCCCTTCGCTTTTCGGGGCCTTGGCCGAGATATGCGTGAAAATGCTGTCATCCATGCCGAACTCGGCGATCAGCCGATAAGCGGCGGCAAGTTCCACACGTTCCTGAGGATGAGCGGTAGAGATGCGCTCTTGCAGTACCATTCCTGTCTCCTGTCCTGCCGCCCCCGGGGGGAGCGGCACTCTGTCGCGGTGAGTCGAGGCTAGGACGACAAGTTTTTCATTTCAACTGTCGACAATCGACGCAAAGCAAGATTTGCTGGAAACCGTACGACAAGCCATTTATTGCCCCCGAAACGGGCAAAGCCACGTTAGAGGTATTGGCCGGGGCGCAGAGGAGGCGCCGCGCGGGCCAGTTTTATCCAAGGAGTGACGGCAGGAATGAGCGAAGACCTATCCCCGGAGCAGCAGATTTTCGAAACCCTGCAACCCGCAGATCTGGCCAGCCGGGTCGCGGATCAGGTGCTGCGCGCCATTGGCGACGGCCGGCTGCGCCCCGGCGAGAAAGTTGCCGATGCCCGGCTGGCGCGCGAGCTCGGCACCTCCCGCGCACCGGTGCGTGAAGGCCTGAGGCTGCTGGAAAGTCAGGGACTTATCGTGTCCCATCCGCGTCGCGGCTTCTTCGTCCACGCCTATGACGCCGACGAGTTGAAAGAGGTCTATGACCTGCGCGAATGCCTGGAGCTGCACGCCGCAGACGCCGCTGTCGCCCGCATGACCGAGGCGGATTTCAACCGTCTCGAGGCGCAGGTGCAAAAGCTCTACGATCTGGCGGACGAGGGCCAGACCCAGGAACAGGTGGTGCAGGATTTCGCCTTTCACCGCATGCTCTGCGAATTGGGCGGAAACTCCCGAATCCTGCGGCTGTTCGACCAGATCGCCGCCGAGATGCGGGCCGGTATCGCCCTGGTCGGCCAGCTCTATGACGACCCCGAGGAAATCGCCCGGTCGCATGACCCGCTGATCGAGGCGCTGCGCGCCCGCGATCCCGCCCGGCTGCGCGCCGAACTGCGCGAACATCTGCAAGACGCCCAGATCCACGTGGTGCAACTGTTCCGCACCGGGGCTTTCGATCTGAACAATCTCGACAAGCTGAGCGAGACCCAGCGCAGCCGCCTGCTGCGCTGAGGCCACCGCACCGGCGCGGGATATTTTGACCTCCCCTCCCGGCGCGAAATGTCCTATCCAGCGCAGGATTGCGGCACCGGCCGCGAAACGGCAGGACGAAGGGCGGGACATATGGCATTTCTGGGGGTGGAACGGTCCTTGACCGGGCGACGCTGGATCGGGCCGGATGTGGAGACCGACCGCGCCGCCGAGGCCATGGCCCAGATCACCGGCCTGCCCCGCCCGGTCGCCCAGGTGCTGGCCCGCCGCGGCGTGCCGCAGGAGGAGGCCCAGGGTTTCCTGACCCCCCAACTTAAGGATCTGCTGCCCGACCCCCGCCGCCTGCGCGACATGGAAAAGGCCGCCCATCGCTTTGTTGCCGCGGTGCGCGGACGCCAGCGGATCGCCATCTTCGCCGATTACGACGTCGACGGCGGCAGCTCTGCCGCGCTGCTGCTGATCTGGCTCAGGCAGATGGGGCTGACCCCGACACTCTATATTCCCGACCGGATCGACGAAGGCTATGGCCCCAACGAACCCGCGATGCGCGATCTGGCCGCCCGTCACGATCTGATCGTCTGCGTCGACTGTGGCACGCTGAGCCACGAGCCGATCGCCGCGGCCAAGGGCGCCGATGTCATCGTGCTGGACCACCACCTGGGGGGCGAGACCCTGCCCCCCGCCCTGGCGGTGGTGAACCCCAACCGGCAGGACGAGGATGGCGATCTGGGCTATCTCTGCGCCGCCGGCGTGGTCTTCCTGATGCTGGTCGAGGTGCGCCGGCAATTGCGCGAAGGCGGCCAGGCCCCCGGCCCCGACCTGATGGCGATGCTGGATCTGGTGGCACTGGCGACCGTCGCCGATGTCGCCCAGCTGATCGGCGCCAACCGGGCGCTGGTGCGCCAGGGCCTGCGGGTGATGGCGCAGCGCCAGCGCCCCGGGCTGGTGGCGCTGGCCGATGTGGCGCGGATGGATGCCGCCCCCAATACCTATCACCTCGGCTTTCTGCTGGGGCCGCGCGTCAATGCCGGCGGCCGCATCGGCAAGGCCGATCTGGGCGCCCGGCTGCTCGCCACCGAGGACCCGATCGAGGCGCAGGCGCTGGCCGAACGGCTGGACCAGCTCAACACCGAGCGGCGCGAGATCGAAGAGGCGGTGCGCGCCGCCGCGATGGAACAGGCCGAGGAACGCGGGCTCGACGCGCCGCTGGTCTGGGCCGCCGGCGAAGGCTGGCACCCGGGCGTCGTCGGCATCGTCGCCTCGCGGCTGAAGGAGGCCGCCAATCGCCCCGCCGTGGTGATCGGCCTCGATGGCGACGAGGGCAAGGGCTCGGGCCGCTCGGTCTCGGGCATCGATCTGGGCGCCGCGATTCACCGGCTGGCGACCGAGGGGCTGCTGATCAAGGGCGGTGGCCACAAGATGGCGGCCGGGCTGACGGTGGCGCGCGACCAGCTGGAACCGGCCATGGCGCGGCTGGCAGAGCTGATGGAGCGGCAGGGCGCCGGCGTCCTGGGGCCGGCCGACCTCAAGCTCGACGGCCTGCTGATGCCGGGCGCCGCCAATGTGCCGCTGATCGAGGAGCTGGAGCGCGCGGGCCCCTATGGCGCCGGCGCCCCTGCCCCCCGCTTCGCCCTGCCCGACATGCAGATTCGCTATGCCAAGCGGGTCGGCGCCAGCCACCTGAAACTGTCGCTGTCGGATGGAATGGAGGGCCGGCTCGACGCCATCGCCTTCGGCGCCTTCGACACCGATCTGGGCCCGCGGCTCGAGACCCATGGCGGCGCCCGGTTCCACCTGGCCGGGCGGCTGGAGATCAACACCTGGGGCGGCCGGCAGAGCGTTCAGCTCCGCCTCGAGGACGCCGCCGAGGCCTGAGCGAAAAATCTGTTCCCCCGCGCAGATTCTATCTTGCGGGGGTCCGCGCGATTGCATAAAGAACCGCTCACCACAGCGTGGCCCGTTCGTCTATCGGTTAGGACGTCAGGTTTTCAACCTGAAAAGAGGGGTTCGACTCCC